>NZ_CP114786.1:6079982-6694563 GCF_027359675.1 Roseibium sp. Sym1 | reverse complement strand
TGTGGCCTCCATTGGAGGGATCGATCCGAACCTCTCCCCCCCTGTGCACTGTCTATGGGCCGCGATGTTCCGCCTTCGCTGCCCGTTTCTTTTTCAGGTCTGTGGCCCTTTTGGGTCTTCTGACCAGTTGGCTTGTTAACGCCTATGAAACATCATTAACCATTTACTTACCATGTTTTCAAATAGCTTATTTTTATGAGGTCATAGACGTTTCGTATTGTAATTTTTCTAGATGACGGTCCCTGAAGATGTAAAAATTACTCAGGGAATCTTGGTGTCCGTCCTTGTCAGGATATGCCGCAAGTCCTGACAGAGTTGTTCTCCTTTCGCTGTTACAACACTTCCTGTTGGCATGAAGACGATTTTAGGAAAAATTTAACTTTCAGGGATTTTTTCTGCGAGTTTTCAAAAGGCGGATGCAAAAATAGTCAATTCAAACAAGGGAATGAATTTTAGTTCCAAGATTGTCTTGGTAAATGTGGCAGGTGTGAAAGCGTGCCCGGATGCAACCTCGACCCGGATTTTCGTCGCCGGGGCGAGCGAAAGGGACCGGGTCCCGTTTCATGTCATGGAAAATGGGGATAAATCCGCCGGTCCGTCCGGCGTGTCCTGACCGACCGAAGGCAGGGCAGGCCGCGCGACGTTCCGGTAAACATCCGACAGATCAAGGACCTGCGACTGGCCACGAATGGAGGACCCGTTGGCCTGGAGGATTTCAAGCTCTGATCTTATCCCCAGGCAGTCGGTTTTTGGCGCATCCCGTGACATTGGACACTTGATTTCCATGGTGCCGCCTCGGTCGGCAGGGGCGGCTGTTTCAAGGCAGGAAAATCCGGTCTGCCCGAAGTAGAGGACAGTAAACGGGAAACATCGCCTTGCGCGCCTTTGCCGGCGCCGAATGAAAATGCCGGCCACCATGGGCCGGCATTCAACCTGGAAACCAGTGTTTGCGAGCTGCCTACAGCACACGGCCGGGGTTCAGCAGCCCCTTGGGATCGAACGCGGTCTTGATGCGTTGCATCAGGTCCAGCTCGATGTCCGATTTCACGTCCCTGAGCAGGTCCCGCTTGAGACGGCCGATGCCGTGTTCGGCCGAAATGCTGCCGCCGAAGTCCTGGACGATGCCGTGGACGATGGCATTCATCTCGTCCCACTTGGCGAGATAGGCTTCCTTGTCGGCGCCGACCGGCTGGCTGACATTGAAATGGATGTTGCCGTCTCCGATATGGCCGAACGGCACGGGCCGGCAACCGGGAACGAACGCCTCGACCGCGGCCATCGCCTTGTCGAGAAAATCCGGGATCGAGGCGACGGGCACGGAGACATCGTGCTTGATCGAGCCGCCTTCCGGTTTCTGCACTTCCGACATGCCGTGGCGGATGTGCCAGAAATCCTGGACCTGGCCGAGGTTCTGCGCGAAGGCGGCATCTTCCACCAGCTCGGCCTCGAAAGCTTCTCCGAGGATCCCTTCCAGGAGATCGCGGACGGGAAAGGCTTCCGAACCGCTCGACAGTTCCATCAGGACATACCAGGGATGCGGAGCTTCCAGCGGATCGCGTGCGCCCTCCAGGTGTTTCAGGCAGAACTCGACGCCGACCCTGGGCATGATTTCGAAGCCGGTCAGAACCGGCCCGGCCTGCGCCTTGGCCATGGTGAAAAGCTTCAGCGCCGCCTGCGGATTCGGCAGGCCGACAAAGGCCGCCTCCAGCTTCTTCGGCTTTGGGAAGAGTTTCAGCGAGGCGGCTGTAATGATCCCCAGGGTGCCCTCTCCGCCGATAAATAATTGTTTCAAATCATAACCGGTATTGTCCTTGCGAAGGGTTCTCAGACCGTTCCAGATCTCGCCTGTCGGGAGCACCACTTCCAGCCCCAGAACCAGGTCCCGGGTGTTGCCATAGGCCAGCACGGCAGTGCCGCCCGCATTGGTGGAGATGTTGCCGCCGATTTGGCAGGAGCCCTGGGCGCCGAGCGAAAGCGGGAACATGCGGTCGACCTTTTCGGCCTCGACATGAAGCGTCTCCAGCACCACGCCGGCTTCCGCCGTGAGGGTGAAGCCAACGGGATCCACGGCCCGGATCTTGTTGAGGCGGGACAGCGTCAACACGATTTCATCCCCGGTTTCCTGCGGAATTTGTCCGCCGACGAGACCGGTGTTGCCACCCTGTGGCACGATCTTCAGGCCGTGTTCATAGGCATAGGTCATGACCGCGCTGACCTCTTCCGTGCTGCCGGGGCGCAACACCATCGGCGTGACGCCCTGGTACAGATCGCGCCACTCGGTCAGGTAGGGAGCCTGGTCATCAGGGGTGGTCAGAACATTGGCTTCGCCGATCAACTCGGAGAAACGGTCGGCGTGGACAGAGCGCTCCATGAGCGGGGACCTCGTGAGGTTTGACAGTGAAAATCGGGCGTCAACATAGTGGCTCGATCCGGCCGCGTCGACGGTTCATTCCGTCGCCGTGTCACTTGAAGGAACACCCCCCTTGTGCCATAGGAAGCCAGCCCGCTCGGGCGGTAGTGGAATCCTTTTCGGAGATGACGATGGCGGAAACGCGCGGACTGATGAACGGCAAACGTGGCCTGATCATGGGCGTGGCAAACAACAAATCGATTGCCTGGGGTATTGCCAAAGCACTGGCCGACGCAGGAGCCGAACTGGCGCTCACCTATCAGGGAGATGCCCTGAAAAAACGCGTCGAACCTCTGGCCGATCAGCTTGGCGCTTTCGTCGCCGGACATTGCGACGTGACCGATGGCGCGTCCATCGACGCGGTGTTCAAGGCGCTGGAAGACAAATGGGGCAAGATCGACTTCCTCGTCCATGCCGTTGCCTTTTCCGACAAGTCCGAGTTGACGGGCCGCTTCGTCGAAACGAGCTCCGACAATTTCGCCCGGACGATGGACATCTCCTGCTACTCCCTTGTTGCCGTGACGCAGCGTGCCGAAAAGCTGATGAGCGACGGTGGTTCCATTCTCACGCTGACCTATTACGGCGCCGAGAAGGTCATGCCGCACTACAATGTCATGGGTGTCGCCAAGGCCGCCCTGGAAACCAGCGTGAAGTATCTCGCGATGGATCTGGGGCCGAAGAATATCCGCGTCAACGCGGTGTCCGCCGGCCCGATCAAGACGCTGGCCGCGTCCGGCATTGGCGATTTCCGCTATATCCTGAAGTGGAACGAGTACAATTCGCCGCTGCGCAGGACCGTGACGATCGAGGAAGTTGGCGACAGCGCCATGTTCCTGCTGTCCGACCTTGGCCGCGGCGTGACCGGCGAGATCCAGCATGTCGACTGCGGCTACAACATTGTCGGCATGAAGGCGGTCGACGCACCGGACATTTCGGTCGTCAAGGACTGACGAATTCTGCGGCCGGTCCCTGACCGGCCGTTTTCGTACTGAACGATCTCCGGTTGCCTCGGCTCCGGAGTTTTGTGTTTTTCAGGAATTCAATGACAAGATTGCAGAACATGGCGGATCCGGCCCTGTTGCCAAAGCTTCACGATCCCGAGCTGCTGATCTTCATCCGGCACGGCGAAACCGACTGGAACTTCGAAGGCCGCATGCAGGGGCAGCGGGACATTCCGCTCAATGCGACCGGGGAGGGGCAGGCGTCAGCCAATGGTGCACGCCTGAGGGCCTATCTGGAGCAACTGGCCATCGACCCATCAACGCTCGACTTCGTGTCTTCTCCGCTCGGGCGAACCCGGTCGACGATGGAATTGCTGCGCGCTGCGATGGGGCTTGATCGCGCGGGATACCGGCTCGAGGACCAGCTAAAGGAAATCACCTTCGGAGACTGGGAAGGGTTCACGCTGGAGGAACTGGCGGACGACGAGCAGGAACGCATCCTGCAGCGCCGCGCCGACAAGTGGGCCTTCGTCCCGCCCGGTGGCGAAAGTTATGAAATGCTGGCGGAACGGATCGGCGTCTGGTTGAAAACCGTCGACCGGCCTTCGGTCGTTGTCTCTCACGGCGGTGTCTTCCGGGTGCTTCGCGGCCTTCTGGAAGGGCGTGACAAGGTCTCCGTGCCCAGGCTCGACGTTCCCCAGGACAAGGTCTTCGTCTGGCGCGACGGGCAGTTCACGGTCGTCTGACAATCTTCCTTTGTGTGCGCCACGTCACAGTGGCGCGGGCGCAAGCTGCTACCCTTGATAGGCATGCCGGGCGCCCGGGGGCGGTCCGGTGGGCGGTGGGGTCCGTCAAACCACGACCCGGAGACGTCCAATGTCAGTCATTCCTGGAATCTGCCTGTGCGGAGCCCCCGGTATTCATATGTCCGGTAGCGATTCCGTCCTTTATTCCCTGCACGAGAGCGGGTTTGTCGACAGCAGTGTGCGGCGCCCGCCCGGAGAAGTCTTTCAGCAGGTCACCGGACGCGGCATTCATCAGCGCGTGACGCCGACCGGAAATCCAAACGCCTCCGTGCGGTCGCAATATCCCGCGGATATCATCGAATTCCATCTGAACGCTCCGATGGTTGGAGAGTATCTGGCGTCGCCGACAAATCTGCGTCGATGCACGGGATTCATGGCGTCGTCCCAGGCTTTCGGCAACGGCACGGGCGTGCCGCACAGACAGGGGCGGGGCCAGTACATGCTCGTGAACAAGACCCTCGCCGAACGCCTGTTGAGCTACACGGCAGGCGGAATCAAGTTGCCGAAGACCTCGAACGAGGATTTCATGGAGCAATGGGTGGGCTACCTGGACGAGATCCGGGACGACGATTCCGAAGTGCTGGCACGCCTTGAGCACATGACCGCCATCGTCCGTGGCAGCATGAACCATGTCGTTGTCGCGGTTCTGCATTTCCCGCGGTGAGCCGCCACTGCTACACAAAGAGTTGACGCGATCGCCGGCGACGATGCTGATCGGCGGCCGTTGCTCAGGCGTAGACCGCCAAACAGTTAGGACGAGACCCGTGTCAGCGGACGATTTTTACAGCGAACTGCCCAGCTTTTCCGATTTCAGCATGGTCGGCGTCCTGGACGAATACCGTCCCGTACCGGACGACTGGGTCGTTCTTGCCGCCGATATTGTCCGCTCCACCGATGCCGTTGCCGAAGGCCGCTACAAGGAGGTCAACATGGTCGGGGCCTCGGTGATCGCCGCGGTTCTGAACCGGGTCGGCCGCGACCGGGCGCCTTTTGTCTTCGGCGGTGACGGTGCCATGCTGGTGGTGCCTGCCCAGGATGTGCAGGCAGCCTGCGATGCTCTTGCCGGCGTCGTCGACCTGTCGCGCCAGGTCATGGAACTGGAACTGCGGGCGGCGGCCATCCCAGTGTCGTACCTGCGTGAACAGGGTGGCGACGTGCGCTTGCGCAAGTATCAGCTCAGTCCAGGCAATCACCTGGCGATGATCCTTGGGGACGGATTGGCAATCGCCGACAGGATCCTGAAGGATCCGAAGGAAGCCGCTGCTTTCGCCGTGTCCGTGGGAGACCCCGAATTGCCGCCGCTTGAGGGGCTGTCCTGCCGCTGGGAACCCCTTCCGGCGCGCGAAGGCCACATCGTGTCCCTGATCCTCAAGCCCGCCGGCCGCAAGACCCTGCCTGCGGTGATGGACGACATCGCTTCGAGGCTCGGCTACAATCCGCTTGCCGACGACAAGCGGTCTCGGCTGGCGGACAAGAGCCGTCTGCAATTCAGGTTTCCGCCGAGCGGCTTGCGCTACGAGGTGCTTCTGGGCGCTGCCCACAATCGGCTGCGCGGCTGGGCCAAATCGGTCATCGAGTGCGTGGTCTTCGTGGTTGCCAACAGCACCGGCTGGCGCATCGGTCCCTTCGATCCGAAACGGTATTTCGAGGAACTCAGTCTCAACACCGATCACCGCAAGATAGGCGACAGCCTGCAATTGGTCCTGGATCTGACACCGGAACAACTCTCGGCGGTGAAAACCCATCTGGAGGCCGCCTACGCGGCGGGAGAGCTGGTCTTTGGCATGCATGTGTCGGAAACCGCGCTGATGACCTGTTTCGTCGAGGACATCGGCAACAGCCGTCACATTCACTTCGTCGATGGTGCCGACGGTGGATTGTCGATGGCAGCGGCGGAATTCAAGGAAAGGCGGGCGTCTCTGGAGAACGCCGCCTCCGGTCACGCCTGAGCGATGATCGCACGAGGCCGGCCGGCGGCGACCCTGGGAAGTGCGAAATCCTGGTTCAGGACCTGGGCGGCAAGCTGGTCTTGGGGGACCGCTTTCGAGATCAGGAAACCCTGGATCACGTCGCAGCCGTTGCGCGCGAGCCAGTTCCGCTCACCCTCGGTTTCGACCCCTTCGGCGAGCACGCTGATGTCAAGGCTCTTGGCGAGATTGATGAGGGCGCTGGTGAATTTCTGAAGATCCGGGTTCGAGTCGACGCCGGAAATGAAACTGCGGTCGATTTTCACCCGGTCCACCTTCAGGTCCCGCAGGCTTGAAATGCTGGAATGGCCGGTGCCGAAGTCGTCGAGTTCGATGAAGAATCCGAGCTCCGACAGGCGGGTGATGTTTTCCTTGATCGGGGCGGCCGTGATCTCGTCGATCATGACCGCTTCCAGGATTTCGAGGCTGACCTGCGAGGGCTGAAGGCCCATTGCCTTGACTTGCTGATGAAGAGCATCAACGGCCGCCGCGCTGGTCAGCAGGCTGGCCGAGACGTTGAGGCCAAGATGGATCGGCTGCCGGCTCTTTCCTCTCAGCCCCGCCGCGAAGGTCAGCGCCTGCTTGCGCACGGTCGACTCGATCAGTTCCATGTAGCCCGCCTCGACGGCGGCAGGCAGGAAACTGCCCGGATAGTGGACCTTGTCATTGTCGATCCAGCGCACCAGGGCTTCGGCGCCAACCACTTCACCCGTATGGATGTCCACCTGAGGCTGGTACCAGGCAACAATGTCCCCGTCCTGAAGGGCCCTCAGCAGTTCCTTGGCGATTTCACCATGCGCCTCGAACGTTGCGCGCATCTCCGAATTGAACAGGTCGTGATGCCCGGGGCCTTTCTGCTTGGCGGACCGCAGCGCGAGGGCGACATCCGTGAGGATCTGATCCGTTGCCCGCACGCCGGTCTTCGAGACAAGGAGACCGGCATTGCAGTCAACGGTCGTCTTCTGGCCGTCGATAATCCGCTCCTTGCCGAGCTCATGAATGAGCTTGTCGGCAAACTGCTGGAACTGTTCGGTTTTCCGCAGACCGGTCCGCAAGAGCGTGAATTCGGTTCCACCCGTGCGGCTGAGAAAGTCGTCCGGCTCGGCCAGAAAGGTCAATTGCTGCGCGACGGTCCGCAGAAGCGAATCGCCGCTGCTGTCGCCGTAGGTGTCATTGATCTTCTTGAAATGCCGCAGGTCGATGACCATCAATCCCGTTTTTGTATCGGGCGAGGGCTCCGGGAGCGCGCGTATCGTGTTCAAGAGCGCACGGCGGTTGGGCAAGCCGGTCAGCGGGTCATGGAAGCCGAGGTCTTCAATCTCCTGCTGCGTGCGCGTTGCGAGTGCACGGCTCAGGGCAATCGCGATCGCGAAGGCGGCAACGATGACCAGACCGCCGAAGAGACCGGCAAACATCACGTCCAGGAGCGTTTTCCTGCGTTGAAGCTGAAGGTCTCCGTTCAGGTAGTCGAGGCTGGCCTGCCACAGAACGAACGTGGCGTTCACCAGAGCCGGATGGGCTTCGATCACCGGTGCCGCGTTCACGTCCTCGCCGGTTTTGGCCAGGATGGTCGAGGAAAGCAGTTTGCTGCCATGCGACTGGAAGATGAAATTCGCCTTCCGGAAAGCCTGCGCCTTGCTCTGGAGGCTCGCGGCGCCCTGGCCCGTCAGGTTGTCGAGATGTTCGGCCGTTCTGAGGGCGGCGCCGTCCGCCGAGACCTTGAATTTGCCGCCCTGGACCGGGATCAGCATTTTTTCCCAGACGTTGATGGTCGGTCTTTTGACGAGCTTGCGCGCGTTGTCGACCATTTTCGAGGATTCGATGATGACCGAAAACAGCATCGAATTGACGAGATGCGGGAGCGTGGAACTCTCATACGAGACCGACATGTCCAGCTGCGCGAGCCGGGATATCATGGTGCTGAGTTCCTGGGCATAGCCGAGCGAGGTCTTGACATCCGGTTCGTTGAGAAAGATGTCGAAACGGCTGGTCAGCCTTTCAGCCTGCGTGGCTCCGCCGAAACCGACAAGCTCTTCGCGAAGCTTTTCGGTGTCCTGTACCAGTTCTCCCGAGACGGCCTTTTCCTGGACAAGCGGACCCAGCGACTGGATCAACTGCAGGCCCGTGAGGCTGCGGTCGATCGCGTTGACGTCCTCGAATTTGTTGTAGAACCACAACGAGGCGAACAGGAGGCTGGGCACCAATAGAAAGACGATCAGTCCTGTCAGCCAACCGCGAATACGCACTTACAAGCCTCTTCGATTACCCCGCCTGACGTTTGTAGTAATGATAGAGGTTTAAGGATTGGCAAATTTGGAGTGGTATTCTGTCCCTAATGAAGGGCAAATTTAAAAATATGCCGAAAATTGAACAAGTTCACGAGCTGGTGAAGAACTTGCGCGGGTTTTTCTTTCGCGGCTCCAAGACAAGCCGGAGGCCGTTCGCTGTAGTGTCGAATCTGCCTCCTGCAGTAGCTTCCGGACTTGAGCTTGCGGGCCCAATGGCGTATCGCTCGGCTCCTGTCAGTCCCCGTTCAAGCCGTGGAAGCCGTTCATGTCGCATAACAGTTTTGGTCATCTGTTCAAGGTTACGACCTGGGGGGAAAGCCACGGACCGGCCATCGGTTGCGTGGTCGACGGATGTCCGCCGCTGATCCCGTTGACCGAAGCCGATATCCAGGGGTTCATGGACAAGCGCCGGCCGGGACAGTCCAAATACACCACGCAACGGCGCGAGCCCGATCAGGTGAAGATCCTGTCCGGCGTCATGGTCGATGACGACGGCGTGCAAAAGACCACCGGCACGCCCATTTCCCTGATGGTGGAGAACACCGACCAGCGCTCGAAGGACTATTCGGACATCAAGGACCGGTTCCGCCCGGGCCATGCGGATTTCACCTACAATGCCAAATACGGCATTCGCGACTATCGCGGTGGCGGACGCTCATCCGCGCGTGAAACCGCCATGCGCGTGGCTGCCGGGGCCGTGGCACGCAGGGTCCTGCAGGGTGTGACCATCCGTGCGGCGCTCGTTCAGGTCGGTCCGCACAAGATCGCCCGTGAGAACTGGGACTGGGCGGAAGTCGACAACAACCCGTTTTTCTCGCCCGATGCCGAGGCCGCAGCCTTCTGGGCGGATTATCTCGACGGCGTGCGCAAGGCGGGCTCTTCCGTCGGGGCCGTTGTCGAGGTTGTCGCCGAAGGTGTTCCGGCAGGCTGGGGCGCCCCTATCTATGGCAAGCTCGACACGGACATTTCGGCGGCGATGATGTCGATCAACGCGGTCAAGGGCGTGGAGATCGGCAACGGGTTCGAGGCAGCCAGCCTCACCGGCGAAGACAATGCCGATGAGATCCGCATCGACGATGTCGGCCAGCCGGTGTTCCTGACCAACCATGCGGGCGGCGTTCTCGGAGGCATTTCCAACGGCGATCCGCTGGTGGCCCGCTTCGCGGTCAAGCCGACGTCCTCGATCCTGACGGAACGCAAGTCGATTACCCGTCAGGGCGAAGAGGTCGATGTCATGACCAAGGGGCGGCACGACCCCTGTGTCGGCATTCGCGCGGTGCCGGTGGGCGAGGCCATGATGGCCTGCGTGCTCGCGGACCACTTCCTGCGCCATCGCGGCCAGGTCGGCTGACACCGGGCCGGCGGAAAGGGGGCCGGCGACACATCTTGTTACAATTTCCGAGGTCCTTTGCCCATGGACCTTGCTCGTCATGATCCTAGTTTCGATTGCAGCACGTCTGCGTGCCTATCAGGGAGTGATGACATGAACGAGATGACACCGGTGCGCCGCATGACGGCAAAAGACTTTCCGCAGGAATTGCTCGATCTTTATGACTATTACGCACATGGCAAGATCACCAAGCGCGAGTTCCTGAACGGCGCCGCCAGGTTCACTGTCGCAGGTGTGACGGCGGCCATGCTGCTGGACCAGCTGTCGCCCGACTACGCGCTTGCCCAGCAGGTTGCTCCGGACGATGCAGACATCGTCACCGAGCGCATCACCTATCCGTCCCCGAACGGCCATGGCGAGGTCAACGCTTACCTGGTCAGGCCCACCGGCGCGACGGGCAAGCTGGCTTCGGTGCTGGTGGTTCACGAGAACCGCGGCCTCAACCCGTATATCGAGGATGTCGCCCGCCGCCTCGGCAAGGCAGGGTTCATGGCGCTCGCACCGGACGGTCTGACCTCTGTCGGCGGCTATCCGGGCACGGATGACGAGGGCCGCGAACTGCAGCGCACGGTCGACCGGGAAAAGCTGCTCAACGATTTCTTCGCAGGCTTCGAGTTTCTGCTCAATCACGAAGGCAGCACCGGCAAGGTCGGCGCGGTCGGTTTCTGCTACGGCGGCGGTGTCGTCAACGCCATCGCGGTCGCCTATCCGGAACTGGCGGCGGGTGTGCCCTTCTATGGCCGCCAGGCGGACGCCGCCGACGTGCCGAAGATCCAGGCGCCGCTCATGCTGCAATATGCCGAGCTGGACGAGCGCATCAACGCCGGCTGGCCGGCCTATGAAGAAGCGCTGAAAGCCAATGGCAAGGACTACGTCGCCCACATGTATCCGGGCGTGAACCACGGCTTCCACAACGACACCACGCCGCGTTACGACGAGGCGGCCGCCAAGCTTGCCGAAGAGCGCACGGTGGAGTTCTTCAAGGAACATCTGATGTAGGCGTTCGCAAATCCCAAGGGGGCGCCGCAAACACATCCTTGTTCGTCATTGCCGGACTTGATCCGGCAATCCATGCCGTGACCTCGCACAGTCCAGAGGCCTTGCAACTGGATACGGAACGGCATGGATCCCATGGTCAAGCCCACTGCTGTCCGGTTAAGCAGGAACCTCTGACCACAATCAGGCTATGCCGCTTGTTCCAGTCTCCCCCCCCGGAGGGGGAGATGTCTCCGATAGGAGACAGAGGGGGGGCTCAACCTCTCGGCAAACAAGGCCTTTTTCGAATTCGCGGAACCGCTGCGCCCCCCTCTGTCCGGTTCCCGGACATCTCCCCCTCCAGGGGGGAGAGGGGCGCAAGCGGCAAGACGCTACGTGTCCCGGATCGGAAAAAGCGGAAATATCGACAATGAATCAATGACCTGTTGAACATGGACCGAGTTAAACCGGGCAGCAGTGGGTCAAGCCTGGGATGACGACGATGGGAAGGTGTTCCTTCCGGGGCCCGGTCTTGCCGCTTTCGCGTCATACCGCGATGACACATCATCTTGTGTCGAGAGGAGCTGCACCTCAAACGAACTTGAACGCCCGGATGCGGCTGAGGATTTCCTCCGGGTCGGCGGCGAGCGTGTGCAGGTTGATGGCGATCAGCTCCCGCCCGTGTTCGCGCGGGGTGCGTTTCCAGTTGCGCATCATCAACGTCTTCCACACAGGGAAGGTCTGCGCCTTTGCAACGGCGTCGTCCAGGGAACGTGTCAGGAGAACGTCGAGCCGGACAAGCTCCATGTTGCGTACAGAGGTCCGCTTGACATCCGTCATCCGGATCGCGGCCCAGTCAATGAACCCGATGCGCTCCACGTAAAGACCGTCCTCGCTGGCGCCGAGCTGGGGCCTGCCCTTTTCGACCATCGGGTAGTGCCGGTAGGCGATGCCGAGCGGCGCCAGCCCGGCGACGGCAAGCAGGGGAAGCTCGCCGACGAGACCGATCGCCACAAACAGGATGCCGAGCAGAAGGCTTCCGTAAACGAGCCCCTCGCTCTGGCCCCGGTTGAAGCCGACGGTGAAGGCCACGGGATCCGGCCGTGTGGTCTCCTCTTTTGAAACTGCCTCTGTCTTGGCTGCCATGAAGGATCACCTCGTGAAGGATCCCCTAGGTGTCGAGGATCTCGGTTTCGTCAATCTTTATGTCGAACCCTTCCAGCCCCACGTAATGGCGTTCACGCGATGCCAGCAGGCGAATGGAACTGACACCCAGGTCCTTCAGGATCTGTGCGCCGAGCCCCACTTCACGCCATTGTTCCTGTCTGGCTTGCGCGGAGCTGTGCTCTTCGGTATCGGCGGCTTCAAAATCCGATCTCGCACGCCTGGATTGCCGGGCGACCCCCACGGAGCCCTCGCGCAGATAGACGATCACGCCCCGGCCGCGATCGGCGAAATGCTTCATGATCTGGTCGAGCGGCTGGGCGTCGCCGAAGACATCGTCGAGAACCGATTCCAGCTGCAGGCGGACAGGCACGCTGCGGCCGTCGAGAATGTCTCCATAGACGATGGCCACATGGTGCATCGGGTCATAGGGGGTGGAATAGGTCATGGCGTAGGCCGGGCCGAACACCGTGTCCACGGGCTGCTCGTTGACCCGCTCGACCATGCGCTCGGTGCGCTGGCGCCAGGCGATCAGGTCGGAGACCGAGACCATTTTCAGGTCGTGTTCCGCGGCGAATTCGGCAACCTGCTGGCCGCGCTTGACAGTGCCGTCGTCGTTGACCAGCTCGCTGATCACGCCGACCTGTTCCAGGCCGGCAAGGCGGCAGAGGTCGACGGCGGCTTCCGTGTGGCCGGAGCGGATCATGACGCCGCCTTCCTTGGCGACCAGCGGAAAGATGTGGCCCGGGCGGACGAAGTCGTCGGCGCCGACATTCGGGTTGGCGAGCGCGCGCACGGTCGAGCAGCGTTCCTCGGCAGAGATCCCCGTGGTCAGGCCCTGCCGGTAGTCGACGGAGATGGTGAAGGCGGTTGCGAGCGGCGCGTCGTTCTCGGCGACCATCGGATCGAGCCGGAGCCGCCGTGCATGCGCGACCGTCATCGGCGCACAGATGATGCCGGATGTGTGGCGGACCATGAAGGCCATCTGTTCGGGCACGACCTTGGAAGCGGCAACGATCAGGTCGCCTTCGTTCTCGCGGTCGTCATCGTCGGTCACGACAACCATTTCACCGCGTTCGAATGCGCGGATTGCTTCTGCGACACGGGCCTGGGACACGGGATGCTCCTTGGTTGTGGCTAGTCCGAGAAAATCGTTGGGGGTGACTTCGCCATTGGTGGCAATGGCGATCTTGCGGGCCATGTCCCGCGAGACCCAGACATTGGGGTCATTGCAAAGGGCGGTGACAGAGGCAGGCGACAGGTTTGCGCGGCGCGCGAAGGCGCTGCGGTTTTCCCCGGTCTGCAAAAGCCATTGATCCAGTCTCATGGCCGAGCATATACGCCCAATCTCCTTCAGCCTCAAGAGAAGGAGGAGCAAAAATTCAGTGATACTGAAAGATTAGTCGCTTTTGACATATTCCGCGACGCGCGAGACGAAGGCGGAGGTCCACCAGCGCTCTTCAAGACCGTTGCTGGCGGCCATTCGGCTGAAGTCTTCCGTGAGATAGCTCGTATAATACGGCTCGTGGAACAGCTGCGGGAAGACCGACAAGAGACCGTCATAATCCGGCACGTCTCCGGTCTGCAGGCTGTCGACAAACAGGAAGGAGCCGCCGGGTTTGAGCACCCGGGCGACTTCACCGAACACCTGGCGCCGTATCTTGGGCGGCAGCTCGTGAAACAGGAAGACGCAGGAGACCACGTCGAGCGAATTGTCGGCAAAGGGAAGCTGTTCGGCCATGGCCGTGACAAAACGGGCGCGGCGGGACTTCAGCCGGTCGCGGGCGACGTTGAGATAGGGCTCGGAGAGATCGATGCCGGTTCCGGTCAGGCGCGGGAAGGCGGCGAGCGCCGGGCGCAGCAAACCGCCCGTTCCGCAGGCAAGGTCCGCATAGGCAACCTTGCGCTGGTCCTTCCGGCGCAGGATCTTCGCGAACGGCACCAGCGCCCGCCGGCGCATGGCGGCGGTCGCTCCGGAAAACAGCACATCCACCTGGAAGTCGTAGAGCCTGGCGCTGCCTTCCGACAGCCAGCCGTCGGTCTGGAAATGGAAATTCTGGCGATAGTAGCGCGGCAGGGCGGCGGTAAAGCCGCTGGTGCCTTCGTTGACTTCCTGGTGCGCACCGGTGGCGCGGCGCCGTGTCACCTCCGGCGCATCCCTGAAGAAGGCCCGGCTGGTGGCGAGCAACTCGCCCGGCGTCATGGTCCCGTCCGAGGGCATCGGGTAAAGCCCGTCCTCGACGGCGGTCAGGTCGGCGGCGAACAGCTTGACGATATCGGCAAGCATGCGCCGCTGGCTGGGCACCGGCCCGTCCGGCACGACTTTCGGGATCTCCGGAAGATCTTTCTGCAGCTCCCGGTTCATGCGGCGCACGGCTTCGGAATGCAGCGTATAGAGCGCCACGCGGCTGCCCTGGTGAAGCGCATAGCGTGTCCTGCGGGCGAGGGTGAAAAATGGCGCCAGGCTGCGTTCCCTTGAGGGTCCGACGTCCTCTTCCACCGCGCTCATGGCTCACTCCCTTGTCAGTACCGCCACCGCTTCAATATGGGGCGAATAGTGGAACTGGTCCACCGGTGTGACGCTTTGCAGCGTGTAGCCGCCGTCGATCAGGATCCTGAGGTCCCGGGCCAGCGTCGCCGGATTGCAGGAAACGGCGACGATTGTCTTGACCGTGGAGATCGCCAGCTGTTCCGCCTGGGCCTGGGCGCCGGCGCGCGGCGGGTCGAACACCACGGTGTCGAACGGTTCAAGCTCGTCGCGGACAAGCGGCCGCCGGGACAGGTCGCGCCGCTCGAAGGTGACTTTCTTCAGGCCCTGCGGTTTGCGCAGCGCCTTGTCGAAGGCGGCAAGCGCGGCCGCGTCGCCCTCGACGGCATGCACGTTGGCATTCCGGGCGACACGAAGGGCAAAGGTGCCGACACCGGAAAACAGGTCCGCAACGTTTTTCGCCTTGCCGACACCGCGCAGGACGAGGTCCGAGAGCGCATGTTCTGCGGCAATGGTCGCCTGGGTGAACCCGCCGGGTGCAGCGACGATGCCGACACCGCCCATGTCGAGCAGCGGCGGGCGCACTTCCAGGATCACCTCGCCATTGACCGACAGGCGGGCAAGGTCCAGTTCGACGACTTTCTGGGAGAGTGCCGGGATCTTGTGGTCGTAATTCTTGTCGGCCTTGTCGATGGCCACATCGAGCCCGGCGGTGGTGGCGAGCACGGTCAGGCGCAGGTCACCCTTTTTCGGCATGACCTGCGCGGCCAGGGTTTTCAGTCCGGGCAGCGCCGCGACGATGACCGGGTCGAGCACCGGGCATTCCGAGATGTCGACCAGCCGGTGGCTGGCCTTCTCGTGGTACCCAAGCAGCGTGTGACGTCCGGCGCGGGTTGCCGTCAGAACGGCCCGGCGGCGTCCCCCGGCCGTCGCGGCGATCGTCCCGGCCACCTCCGTTTCGATGCCCCGATCGGCGAGCGCCTTGACGACAAGTCCGCGCTTCCAGTCCAGATAGGGACGTTCGGCCAGATGCTGGACCGAGCAACCGCCGCAGGTTTTGAAATGCCGGCAGATCGGCTCGATCCGGTCCGGGGACCGGGTCTTGATGACCGGCTTCCTCGCACGTCCATCCACCACGTCGGCATGAACGGTTTCGCCGGGCAGGGCGCCTGCGACAAACACAGGGCCGGTCTCGGTCGGGGCGATACCGTCACCGCGATGTCCGAGTTCGGTAACTTCAAGCTCTCTCTCACTCATGGGGGAGCGATAGCGCCAACCGCGCCGCTGGGCAAGCAAATCGGGGAAGGGAACCGCAAGAACTTCAGGAGACGGGCTTGTCAGCCCGCCTTTTGCCCATGAAGCAGCCATTCGGCATTGCCGTCACCCCCCTTCACGGGAGAGGGGATCAGTTCACCGGCCTGCCAGCCCGGTACCGAGCCGAGCCAGTCCTGCAGCTCCGCCGCGACATCCTGAGCGACCGCCGGGTCCACCAGGCCACCTTTCCCGATACGCGCCCTGCCGGCTTCGAACTGGGGTTTGACCAGAAAAAGGCCTTCCGCGCCCGGCGCGGCGAGTTCCAGCGCCGGCGGCAGGGCCAGTTTCAGGGAGATGAAACTGACATCGGAAACCAGCACCTGCGGATGGTCGCCGTCAAGGTCTTCGAGCATCAGGTCTCGGGCATTGAGGCCTTCGCGCACCATCACGCGTGGATCACCGCGCAGGCTGTCGTGCAACTGCTCGTGGCCGACATCGATGGCGTGGACACGGGCAGCTCCGCGTTCCAGCAGCACCTGGGTGAAGCCGCCGGTGGAGGCGCCGATGTCCAGGCAGATCCGGCCCGCCGGATCGACCCCGAAACGCTCGAGACCTTCAATGAGCTTGAGCGCGGCCCGGGACACATATGCCGCTGCCGGGTCCTCGACGGCAATGACGGCGCTCGCGGCAGTCTTTTGGGCCGGCTTGGTAACGACGGTTCCGTCGACGGTCACCGTTCCGCGCAGCACCGCGTCCCGGGCCCGGGCCCGGCTGGGGAAAAACCCGGCATCGACAAGGTGCTGGTCTAGGCGCTGTCTGGACATGTCTTGCGGTCGTCAGAAACAGCCGGCGATGGCGGAAATCAGCCGGTCGACATAGACCTGTTCGCCGGCGTAAAGCCACAGCAACAGCGCCAGCGCGAGGAGACCCGTCGCGCCGGCCGTCAGGCCTATGTAAAGCGTCTTGCCCATCTTGGCCGGGGTGCTCCCTGGATCGGACCGTCAGGAAGACGCCGGCGCGCTGTCGACCAGCCGGCGCAGCTTCCGCATGGCGTTTTCCGTGTCCTCGTTGAAGGCGATCGTGCCGACGAACTTGTTGTCCGCATTCATCAGGAAAACCGCTGCGGAATGGTCCATCGTATAGTCGCCATCGTCAAGGGGGACCTTCTTGGCGTAGACACGGTAGGCCTTCAGCATGGCGTCGATCTGCTCGCGCGAGCCCGTCAGCGGCACGATGCGCTTGTCGAAGGCCCAGACATAGTCTCGCATGACGTCGGGCGTGTCCCGCTCGGGATCGACGGTCACGAACGCATAGTTCAGTTTCCCGGCATCCGGCCCAAGCTGCTCCATCCAGCCTTGCAGTTCCGACAGGGTCGTCGGACAGACATCCGGGCAGAAGGTGAAACCGAAGAAGATCACCAGCGGTTTGCCGGCGAACGTCTTGTCGGTCACCGTTTCCCCCGTGCCGCTGACGAGCTCGAACGGGCCGCCGATCGAGGCCAACGGTTCGATCAGGGCACCGGAATTCCCGTTGCCCGCGGTCTGCTGGTAGACCAGCCATCCGGACACGACGGCGAGGGCGGCAACCGCCGCCCAGGCCACGTACCGGAAGAGTTTCAAACCAGACATGGTGGTCGTCCTCTTCTTTGTCCGATCAGTTGCTGCTGTGGTTCATCTTGCCGTGATCCATGTCGCCGCCGGCAGGGCTCTTGGCGCCCATCCTGGCGACAGGCAGGTCCACGGCAACCTCACCGGCCTTTTCGAAGGTCAGGATCACCGGCACGGTAGACCCCTCCTCGAAAGACTGTTTCAGCCCCATGAACATGATGTGGAGACCTCCGGGTTTCAGCGCAACGGTCTCTCCGGCCGGAATGGCAATGCCGTCTTCCATTTCGCGCATCTTCATGACGCCGTCGGTGACGGACATTTCATGGAGTTCGACCTTGGCCGCGACATCGGAACTGGCTGCAACGAGGCGATCGTCCTCCGCCCCGCCGTTGACGATCTGGACGAAGCCGCCGCCGGCCTTGGCCTTGGGCGGTGTGGCTCGGGTCCAGGCCTGCATGAGGGTCAGGTCGCCGGCCTTGTAGTCCTTGGCAAGCGCGGAGAGGGAAACGAGCGTGAGCGCCGTTGCGAGGGCAACGGATTTGATGATGTTCATTTGATTTTGTCCTGATTTCTGAAGGGGTGATGTCTCAGATCAGGAAAGCGGTGGCGCACGAATGGCTCTGGTGCGGTCGAGCCCTCTTTGAACAGGGGAACCCTGCGGAACCGCGGCGGCAACGGACTGCGACGCCGGAGTTCGGCCTTCCGCGGATGGGTCTGCGGCAAGGCAGGGGCCAAGCGCACAGCCATGGGCGCAGATCGGGCCGCACTGGCAGGCGAGCGGATCGTGGGACGCCGGAACGCCTTGTTCCAGCGCCGAGGGCTGGCACAGGCTGGTGAGGCCGGCGGACGCAGCGGTCTGGGGCGACAGCGCGCTGGCAAGCACCAGCAGGCACAGGCGCATCACGAAGGCAAGGCCTGCCAGCGCCACCAGGGGGCTGCGTTCCTGCCTGAGCAACTGCATGTGTGTGATGCGCGGCGTCATGCAGCGGCTATAGTCCGGATCGGGCGGGAAGTCGAGCGGCGAAACGGCGCAGTGCAGGCGCTCTCAACTTCGTTTGTCGGATGCCTCGGCGTCGGTCGCATCGTCTTGTGTGGCCGCGGTCTCACCGGTCTCGTCTTCGTCGGTCTTGGGTGTGTCTTCTTCGGCATGCTCGAAATTGTAGATGTCGTCCTCATAGGCCGGGAATTCTTCCGGCGGGATGACATATTCTTCCGCTTCCGCATCCAGGGGTTCCGGCGAAATGACCGAACCGACCTGGGCCGTGGAGGTGTATTCGAAGTCCGTCTTCTCTTCGGCGGTAAGGGCCTGGCGCGCATAGATCCGGGTCAGGATGAAGGCCACCATGGCGATATTGGCCACGATCAACATGACAAACAGACCGGAAGGACCGATCTGTCTCATGATCAGGGACGCCGCAAGAGGTCCGACGATCGAGCCGATGCCAAAGGACAGCAACATGCCGGAAGAGGTCTCGACAAAGGCTTCCGACGGCGCATGGTCGAAGGCATGGGCAACCGAAATCGCGTAGAGCGGCTGTGTAAACATGCCGAGCAGCACTGCCGAGACAATGGCAACCAGGAACTCATTCGGCGAGAAAAACGCGATCGCGAGCGAGGCGGCGATGGTGGCAATGCCAAGTCCGACCAGCACGAGACGGCGGTCGATCCGGTCCGACAGGCGTCCGACCGGCCATTGTGCCAGCATCCCGCCACCGATGATCGCAGCGGCGTAGAACGCGGACTGGTTCGTGCTCAGGCCGATCTGGGAGCCATAGAGCGGCGACAGGGTCAGGAGCGCGCCCTGGGTCGCGCCGACAAAGACAACGCCGACAAAGGCGGCCGGAGAGTTCCTGTAAAGTTGTCTGGGGCGGAACCGCACAAGCGTGATCGGTGCCGGCTGCGTCGAGGTCGTCAGCGAAATGGGGATGATCGCAATGCTGACGGTGACCGAGGCGATCACGAAGGGCACGAACGAGGAGATGCTCATCGTCGCGATCGAGATCTGCCCCATCATCAGCGCCGCGAACAGGATCACGATGTAGAAGGACATGATCGTGCCGCGGTTTTCGTTAGTCGCCGTTTCGTTCAGCCAGCTCTCCACGATCATGTAGAAGCCCGCCAGGCAGAAACCGGAGATCATGCGGATCAGGAACCAGGCATAGGGATCGACGATCACCGGATGCATGATCGCCGATGCGGACATCAGGGACACGAGCGCCGCGAAGGCACGGATATGACCGGCGCGCATGATGATCAGGGGAGCGCCGAGACAGCCCAGAACCATGCCTACGAAATAGGCCGACGACATCGCACCGATTTCGAGGTCGGTGAAATAGAAACGGTCCGCGGCCAGCGGCAAAAGGGTCGTCTGCAGGCCGTGCCCGAAAATGAACAGGGCAACGGACAACAGGAGGGCGGACACGGAAAGGAGCGTCTGAGCCATGGCGGCATCCTGATTAGGTGCGCGGCAAGCCTGAAGTGACCTGCCGACATCCTGCGCGGGCACGTATTCGAACGCGCCGGCAGCTGCCGACGCAAATGTCGCTGAAATCCAGCCTTTTCAGGTCTTTATGCCCGTGTCAATGATCAATCGAACCCGCTCCCCAAGCCAGGTGCGGGGAGCGTTTGTCGCGGAAGTGGCGAAACACGCTCAGGCGCGCCGCGGCGCGCTCAGCGTTGCCGTGCCGAGCGCGGTGAACACGGTCTTCAGGATGCCGTCGCAATTGAGACCGGCCCTGGCGTACATGGCATCCGGCTTGTCCTGGTCGAGATATGCATCCGGCAGGGCGAGCGTGCGCACTTTCAGGCCGTTGTCGAGCAGGCCTTCTTCCGCCAGACGCGTCAGCACATGGCTGCCGAAACCGCCCGCGGACCCTTCCTCGATCGTTACCAGTACCTCGTGTTCGCGGGCAAGCCGCCGGATCATGTCCATGTCGAGCGGTTTCGCGAAACGGGCATCGGCAACGGTCGTCGACAGGCCCGCCGCATCCAGCTCCTCTGCAGCCTTCAGGCATTCGCTCATGCGTCCGCCGAAACTGAGCAGCGCCACCTTGGTGCCCTCGCGGCGGATCAGGCCCTTGCCGATTTCCAGCACGCTGCCGCGTTCCGGCAGGTCGAGGCCGACGCCTTCGCCGCGCGGATAGCGGAAGGAGATCGGCCCCTCGTCATAGGCGACCGCCGTGGCCACCATGTGGCGCAGCTCGACCTCGTCGGCCGCAGCCATGACCACGAAACCTGGCAGGCAGGTGAGAAAGGCGGTGTCGAAGGCGCCCGCATGGGTCGGACCGTCAGCACCGACGAGACCGGCCCGGTCGATCGGGAAGCGGACAGGCAGCCCCTGGATCGCGACGTCATGGATCACCTGGTCGTAGGCGCGCTGCAGGAACGTGGAATAGATCGCCGCGAAGGGCTTGTAGCCTTCCGTGGCAAGTCCCGCGGCGAAGGTCACGGCGTGCTGTTCGGCAATGCCTACATCAAATGTGCGCTCCGGATAGGCTTCGCCGAACAGGTCGAGCCCGGTGCCGTCCGGCATGGCCGCCGTGATCGCGACCACCTTGTCGTCGGTCTCCGCTTCCTTGATGAGTGAGGTCGCGAACACGTTGGTATAGCTGGGCGCATTCGCCTTCGGCTTCGACTGTTTGCCGGTGACAACGTCGAATTTGGCGACGCCGTGATACTTGTCCTTCGCACCTTCCGCCGGACCGTAGCCCTTGCCCTTCTGGGTCACGGCATGAATGAGGACCGGACCGTGATGGGTGTCCCGCACATTCTTGAGGATGGGTAGGAGGTGCTCCAGGTTGTGCCCGTCCACCGGGCCCACATAGTAGAACCCGAGCTCTTCGAACAGCGTGCCGCCGGTCCAGAAACCGCGCGCATATTCCTCGGCGCGGGCGGCCTTTTCGAACATCTGCTTGGGCAGGTTCTTGGCAAGGTTCTTCGCCGCGTCACGCAGCGTCTGGTAGGTCGGGCCGGAAACGAGTTTGGCCAGGTAGGCCGACATGGCGCCGACAGGCGGGGCGATCGACATGTCGTTGTCATTGAGAATGACGATCAGCCGGGAGCCGAGATGGCCGGCGTTGTTCATGGCTTCGTAGGCCATGCCGGCGGACATGGCGCCGTCACCGATAACAGCGATGACATTGTTGTCGCCGCCCTTCAGATCCCGCGCCGCGGCCATGCCGAGGCCGGCGGAAATCGACGTGGACGAATGGGCCGCGCCAAAGGGGTCATACGCGCTTTCCGCCCGTTTTGTGAAGCCGGACAAGCCGTTTCCCTGGCGCAGGGTGCGGATCCGGTCGCGGCGCTCGGTCAGGATCTTGTGCGGGTAGCATTGATGCCCGACATCCCAGATGATCTTGTCCTCGGGCGTGTTGAACACGTAATGCATTGCGACGGTCAGTTCGACGACGCCGAGCCCGGCTCCCAGGTGGCCACCCGTGATCGACACGGCGTCGATGGTTTCCGAGCGCAATTCTTCAGCAAGCTGTTGCAGGTCGGATTCTTCAAGCCGACGCAGGTCCGCAGGTGAATGGACCTTGTCGAGAAGAGGCGTTTCAGGCTTGGAAGTCACGCTGGAGATCGCTCCACGATTGGAAAACAGGCGGGCAGGCATACACCAACCGGATATAGGGCGCAAATTCGCCGAGTGGAATGTGCCAAATTGGCCGTCATTGTCAGGAGTACGAGCCTTCGTTGAATTTGTCCGACTAAATTAAAAGTTGGAATCGCAAAATATGTGCAACTTTCCATGAAAATGCTCTCAGTCACCCTTTTGGGTGATGATTTGGGGGCGGATCTATCCTAAGGGAAAGGGGTGGTCGATGGGGCCACGTGCACAGTGATCAACTTGGGGTCGCAATTCGCGGCCCCATTTTTCGTTCACGGTGAGGCAGCCGCGCCGGATGCAAACAACCTGTCTTGCGAGCCTTTTGGAGCTTTGAAAAGGGCGCGCTGATAAATGTCAGAACAGTTGCGCAAGCCTGTGGACGAGCATTGCCAGCTGGAGTTGTGTGTTCACCCCGGTCTTTTCATAGATGCGCCGCAGGTGGGTCTTTGCCGTGTTCCGGGTGATGGCAAGGTCATCGGCCGTGGCGTTCATCGAGCCGGTCACGGTCAGATGCCGGGCCAGATGGGCCTCGGACTGCGAGAGATCGAAATGGTCCTGCAGGCATTTCTCGATTTCGCCGGACAATTCCCGCGTCTCCACCAGCCTGACAACGAACATTGCTGACTGGTTATGAGCCGGGTGCGCCGGAATTACGGTGCTGATGGTCACCCGCTTCAGGAAGCCTTCCGGATCCGCGATGAAGACGGAGCGTTGTGGGGGCGGTCCGGCAATGCCGGACTGCCTGTCGGGATGCTGGCGTGTTGCGACTGCCAGCTCCAGCAGCGCGGCGTCCAGCTGCTTGTTTTTAACAAGGAGTGTTTGCCGCGCCTGGGACGCGATGTCCGCTCGAGCCAGGGCTTCCAGCGCGGATGGTGTCCAGGCAAGAATGTCCCGATCTGCGTTGACGAGCAGTGCCGGACCTTCAGCGGACGACAGGAGCAGGCGCTGGTGTTCGTTGTCCAGGCGCTTCTTTTCCATCTCGAAGTGGATGTTCAGTCCCGGTTCGAGCATCTTGACGATCGTGCGAAACGTCTCGCTGGCAGTGTCGGTGTCGATAGCGTCCAGATCATGCGAGGAAAAGAAACAGCTGAACAGGATGGTGGATCGTCCGCTGCGCCAGATCGGCGAAACCAGCCCGGGCGCCATGTGCAGCTTGTCTTCGGCACTGGATCCGTCGGCAGCCTCCATCTGCGATGGGGTCTGCGACGCGACTGTATCTGGCGCATGGTCCTTCGACGGGTCGCTGGCCGGCGCGTTACGGGCGAGTGTTGTTTTGCAATAGGGATAAAACAGCGCTGCTTCGGACAGCAGAAACTGGAGTGCGGTGCGTCCGCCTTCGGTTTCAATCCGCTGCAGGACCTGCCCAAGTGTCTCGGCCGGGGGCGTGCCGCCGAACCGGGGCTGGGGCGTGCCGTTTTCGTCGAATTCCGACAGGAAGGATGTGCACCCGAGTGTTTCATCGATGAAATCGAGGACTTGAGGCCATCCGTCGGATTGTGTCGAGCACTCAAGAACTCGCATAAGTAGATTTATGCGATCTGTTTCGTTGAGTGCTGGCCAGTCTTGCATGATCTACTAACTATTACATAAAAGCCTCTGTTTATTTTCTATACAATTAGCAATTTGGCGCCTTCATGGCAATGCATGCAATAAAGTTTAGCTTGTCGGCCTCTTTTGGAAGTAGGAAGACCGGCGCAATTCAACCGGCGCACGCAGGGCTGCGGACAGTGCGGCCGGCCGTTCTCTTGTTGCCGGACCGCGTCCGGCCTGCGTGCCGCGGACATGTCTGAACCTGAGCCGGGCCGGCCGGACGGGACCCGCGTGGCGGCTGTGCCGGTCTGGCGGGCAATCGCAGGAAAGGGGCGGTACAGTCCGCCGGAAATCAGTCTACTGGGGGTCGAGGGCTTCGGTGCCGCCGGCTTCGCCATTCTGTCCGAGCTGGATCTTCTCCACCTTGGCTTCGGCGGATTTCAAAAGCGTATCGCAATGTTTGCGCAGCGCGTCCCCGCGCTCATACATGTCGATACTGCGCTCCAACGGGACGTTGCCCTGCTCCAGCTCGCGCACAATGGTCTCAAGCTGCTTGAGGGCGTCCTCAAAGGAGAGGCCGGAAATGTCGTTCGCTGCGTCGGTCATGGGCGATCCAGTGTTTCGGCGTTTCGTCAGTCTCGAGGCAAACTTGCGGTCCGGGCGGCGAAGGTCAAGGGACCGAATGAAATTCGGGCAGGTCATCCCCGTGGTTTTGACGCAGGAGCGCCGTGACGGAGCCAAGGATCGTCCTGGGACGCATCTGCCGGAGCTCAGCCGGTCATCAGTGTCATCACGTGCGCGGCGGTCGAGCGGGCCAGACCTTCCAGATCGTATCCACCTTCAAGAACGGAAATCAGGTGCCCGTCGCCATGCTTGTCGGCAACATCCATCAGCGCCCGCGTCGCCCAGGCGAAATCCGCTTCCACCAGGTTGAGCCCGCCGAGAGGGTCGCGTGCATGCGCATCAAAGCCCGCTGAAATGATGACCAGTTCCGGCGCGAAGTGCTCGAGGCGCGGCAGGATCACCACCTCGAAGGCTTCCTTGAAGCCGGTGCCGTCCTCGCCCGGCGGCAGCGGAACATTGACAATCGTGTTGGCTTCACCGGTTTCGGAAGCGGCGCCCGAGCCCGGATAGAGCGGCATCTGGTGCGTGGAACAGTACATCATCGAGGCGTCGTCCCAGAAGATGTCCTGCGTGCCGTTGCCGTGATGAACGTCGAAATCGACGATCGCAACCCTGTCGAGCCCATATTTGGCTTGAGCGTAACGTGCGGCCACAGCGGCGTTGTTGAAAAAGCAGAAGCCCATCGCCCGGGTCTTTTCCGCGTGGTGTCCGGGAGGCCTGGACGCGGAAAAGGCATTGCTGACCCTGTTCGTCAGAACCTCGTCGACGGCCCGGCAGGCACCGCCGACACCGCGCAACGCGGCTTCCCAGGTGCCGGGAGACATGGTGGTGTCCGCGTCGACCCGCGCCGTGCCTTCCTCCGGAGCAAGCCGGTGTATCTGATCGACATAGCTCATCGGATGCGCGCGCGCGATGTCCTCCACGGCGCCCATCGGTGCCATATCCCGCTCCACGGACTGGAATTTCTCGTGTTCCAGAATCCGGTCGATGGCCCGGATCCGGTCCGGACGTTCGGGATGTCCCACCGGTGTCAGGTGGTCGAGATAAGACGGATGGTGCAGGATCAATGTGGACAAGGAGGCGTTTCCGGAAGGTCGATTGTTCAGGTTGTCTTTGCCGGTTATCAGATCGCTTGCAATGGAGACTGTCAATTGTCGGAAAGTAAATGCGTTTCGCGAAGACCTGGTTTGAGCCGCAGGCTTGTTCAGAAACGGCGAAAACACCGGTTCCATGAAAGTGGAACAGTGTTGTCCGGAGTGTCGCGGGCTTCACCGCCGCCAGTTCCGCGCGTCACGATGGCGAACCGCTCGCCGCCGGCCACCGTTGGATGTTTCGGACGAAGACAGGTGCAGGAAGCAGAAATGTTTCAGGCCCGGTAGCCATAGAGTTCTGCCGCAAGTGTCGATGGACTATCGGAATTGGACCTTGGGGAGGGGGAAGGGGCGTTCCGCTTTTTTTTTGACCGTATCGCAAAAAAATAGGCCGGCTATGTGTAAGCCGGCCCTTTCAGAGGTGCGAGCACCGCAATGCCCGAGGGGAGGTCCGCTGCATCTCAAATCTGATTCTTAAACTACGTGATTCCAGTAAGGGAATGCGAGCTTTTTACCGTAATCCATTTGGGTTATGGTGTTGATAAGTTTGAGGCAGGTGCAGATTTGTAGGCTTCTATTGTATGAATTGCTTAACCTAAATCAGGTTGCTCGAGCTTGCAGTAGTTGTCCGTTAAAACGGAAGCTTGGAGCTTGTGCTGATTAACTTCAGGTGATCGCGGTTCAACTTCTGAATCAGGATTGCCGCACGAACTGCTGATATTTCAGGCTTTTTGAATCCGTGATGAAGAATGTGCCAGAAGGAGCGGGCCAATCCGCCGCAGGCATCTGGTTTCTACCGGGCGCGTATCTTTAGTCACGCGGGGCCGCGGCGCGGCGCAACCGGTCGTTGATGGCTTCGCCGAGGCCAAAGTTGGGGATAAATTGAACCCGGATCGTCTTCGCGCCGCTGGAATCGAGAATTCTCATGGCGCGGAACAGGTTGGCGGCGGCTTCACGAGGGTCACCGCTGGGGCTCAGATTGAATTCCGCGTGCGCTTGAGTTGCCCCCGGCAAGGGGTCGGGGCCAAAGGAGAGCAGGGCGTCCTCGGGTGCGGCTTCCCGTGCGTTGAGGATCATGCGGGCGTCGGGAGCATAGTGCGACGACAGCATGCCGGGCGCTGCCGGTGCGTCCGGCCGCATGGCCGGGCTGGCGCCCGCAAGGGCCATTCCCAGAACGGTCTCGACGTCTTCCCGGGCAATGCCACCGGGTCGAAGCAGCCGTGGTGTGCCGTCGGCCAGGCCGACAATCGTCGACTCGATGCCAACCGCGCAAGGTCCGGCGTCGATCACGAAGCTCAGGGCGTCTTCAAGATCGGCAACCACGTCTTCGGCCCGGGTCGGGCTGATCCTGCCGGACCTGTTGGCGCTGGGCGCTGCCAGCGGACGTCCGGTTTTTTCCGACAGAAAGCGCATCACCGGTCCGTCGGGCACACGCAGGGCAACCGTGTCCAGACCCGCGGTTGCCAGGTCTGAGATCTGCGAGGTCTCGCGTTTCGGAACGACCAGGGTCAGCGGACCCGGCCAGAAGGCCTCGGCAAGCGCAAGAGCCTGCTTGTTGAAGATGCCGTGATCCAGGGCAGCGTCGAGGGAGGCCACATGGGAGATCAGGGGATTGAACTGGGGTCGGCCCTTGGCCTCGAATATTTTCGCGCAGGCGGCGCCGTTGGTGGCGTCGGCGGCAAGACCGTAGACCGTCTCGGTCGGCACCGCGACAAGGTCGCCGGCCAGAAGTGCCTTGCAGACGTCATCCGCTTCAGGAGCGGTCTGCCAGCCGGGGCTGTGGATGTCGAGTGTCCAGCGCTGCATGTCGCGTGTCTCGCCCGTTGGGTTCCTGCGAATTGACCAAAAAGACGATGACCTGCCGCTGCGATACGGGTTGACGTTAACGTCAACTGGTCTATTGTCCACTCAAATCGCTGCCGATAGCGCCTTTTGCGGAGAAGCCTCGCATCCGTCAAGCTCGGAACAGCCAAAAAACAGTCATGCGTCGGTGCGAACCCGCCCCGGCCGGTTTGGGAGGACCTGAATGTATCGCGCCCCTGTCGATGAGATCGCCTTTACGCTGAAACAAGTCTGCGGACTGGGAGATCTTCGGGAAAGTGCCCGTTATGCGGAATTGAGTGACGATCTTGTCGATGCCATTCTCACCGAGGCCGGCCGGTTCTCGGCCGAGGAGATCGCGCCGCTCAACGCTGTTGCCGACCGGCATGGCACGCCGTTGGAAAACGGCAATGTGTCGACGCCTCCGGGCTGGCGCGAGGCCTATCATGCCTGGATCGAGGGCGGCTGGAACGGACTGACCGCCGATCCGGAATCCGGAGGCCAGGGGCTGCCGCAGATGCTGTCCGCGGCGGCGCTGGAGATGTGGAACTCCGGGTCCATGGCTTTCGCCATCGGACCGACCCTGACCATCGGCGCCGTCGAGGCCATGGAAAAACATGCTTCCGAGGACCTGAAGGCCAGGTACCTGGAAAAACTGGTTTCCGGCGAGTGGATGGGCACCATGAACCTGACCGAGCCGCAGGCCGGGTCGGACCTCAACGCCCTGAAGGCCAAGGCGGAACGCAACGACGACGGCACCTACCGCATCTTCGGCCAGAAGATCTTCATCACCTATGGCGACCACGACCTGACCGACAACATCATCCATATGGTGCTGGCGCGCCTGCCGGACGCGCCTCCCGGCACCAAGGGCATTTCCCTGTTTCTGGTGCCGAAATTCCTGGTCAATGACGACGGCACGCTCGGCGAACGCAACGACGTCAAGGTGGCCGGGGTCGAGCACAAGATGGGTATTCACGGTTCGCCGACCTGCACCATGGTCTATGGCGACGAAGGCGGCGCGAAAGGCTGGCTGATCGGTGAGGAGAACCGGGGCCTCGCCTGCATGTTCACCATGATGAACAACGCCCGCCTCGCGGTCGGCATCCAGGGGCTGGGGGTTGCCGAGCGCGCCTACCAGCACGCTCTAGCCTATGCGATCGAACGCAAGCAGGGCCGGGCGCCGGGGGATACGGGCGAGGACGGCATGAGCCCGATCGCGCGCCATCCGGACATCAAACGCATGCTGCTTGGCATGAAGTCGAGGACCCAGGTTGCCCGGGCGATCTGCTACGCCTGTGCCCATGCCATCGACATGGCGAATGCCGCCGGAGATGCCGACGGCAGGACCTTCTGGAGCGAACGCGCCAGCCTGCTGACGCCGATTGCCAAGGCGTTGTCGACCGATTTCGGTGTCGAGGTCGCCTCGCTCGGTGTCCAGATCCACGGCGGCATGGGTTTTATCGAGGAAACAGGTGCCGCGCAGCACCTGCGGGATGCCCGCATCGCCCCGATTTACGAAGGCACCAACGGCATCCAGTCGATCGACCTGGTGACGCGCAAGCTGCCGCTGTCCGGCGGCGCACATGTCAAGGGTTTCATAGCGGAACTGACCGCCATTGCGGACGAGGTTGCCGCGTCCAACCGGCCGGAATTCGGCGCGACGGCGGAGCGGCTCGCGGCAAGCCTTCAGGATTTGGCCGAGGCGACCGACTACATGCTGGCGGCGCAGGCCGATGGCCGGGTTGCCGACGCACTCTCGGGTGCAACACCCTACCTGCGGCTGGCCGGACTGGCGCTTGGCGGCGCGCTTCTGGCCAAGGGCGCCCTGCGCTCCGCCGGGGAACAGGCGCAGCGGTTGGCAGAACGCACGCTGCTGGCGCGCGGTTACTGCGAAACCACGTTGGGAGAAACAGCCGGCCTGAAGTCCGACATCCTTCTGTCGGCGGAGGCGATACAGACCTTCGATCCGGAAACGCTGGCCTCCTGAACCGGCCCTGGAGCACCTGATGATACAGAAATCGATTGAAGACGGCGTCCGGGTCCTGCGTCTGGACCGGCCGGAGAAGAAGAATGCCCTGACGGGGGACATGTACAACGCCCTTGCCGAAGCGCTCGAGACCGGCAACGGCGATGACGGCATCCGCTGCCAGCTGATCTGTGGCCAGCCGGAGGTCTTTACCGCCGGCAACGACATCGGCGACTTCCTGCAACATGCCGGCAAGGCCGGCCTCGACGAAACGCCGGTCGTGCACTTCCTGCGGGCGCTGGTCCGCAACGAGAAGCCGCTGGTCGCATCCGTCGACGGCATCGCCATCGGTGTCGGCACAACGTTGCTGATGCATTGCGACATGGTCTTTGCCAGCCCGCGCTCCCTGATCCGCTCGCCTTTCGTCGATCTCGGCCTGGTGCCGGAGGCCGGGTCCAGCCTGCTCGGTCCGCAGCTGATGGGCCATGCCCGGGCGTTCGAGCTGCTGTGCCTCGGCAAGGGTTTCTCCGCGGAGAAGGCGGCCGCCTGCGGCCTCGTCAACGAAGTGGTCGAGGGAGATGTCGATGCGGCGGCTTTGGCATGCGCGAAGGAGATTGCCTCGAAGCCGCCTGAAGCCATGGCGCTCTCGAGAAAACTGCTGCGCGGCGACATTTCAGTGCTGTCGGATCGCGTGGAGGAGGAGATCAGGATCTTCGCCAGCCGTCTGAGCGCTCCGGAAACCATCGCCGCCTTCCAGGCCTTTATGATGAAGAAGAAGGCCTGAGCCATAAAATGAAATGTCATCCCCGCGGAAGCGGGGACCCAGGAAACTTCATCTTCGGTGAGGAAAACAACGGTCCCGGAATCCTGGGTCCCGGCTCGTCGCTTCGCTTGGCCGGGATGACAACATTGGAGACCGTAAGGTCGTCGCACAAAGCGACATATGGAGGAACGACCATGTCCCTGAAGGGGAAGACACTTTTCATCACCGGCGCCTCACGCGGAATCGGCAAGGAAATCGCACTGCGCGCGGCGCGTGACGGCGCCAACATCGCTGTCGCGGCGAAAACCGCCGAGCCCCACCCGAAGCTCGAAGGCACGATCTTTACCGCCGCAGAAGAGATTGAAGCAGCGGGCGGCAAGGCTTTGCCGGTGGTGCTCGACGTTCGTGACGATGAAGCCGTCAAGGAAGCCATCGACAAGACGGCGGCCCATTTCGGCGGGCTCGACATTCTGGTGAACAATGCCAGCGCCATCCAGCTCACGCCCCTGCAGCAGACCGACATGAAGCGTTTCGACCTGATGCACCAGATCAACACACGCGGAACTCTGGCCTGTTCCAAACACGCGATCGAGCATCTCAAGAACGCGGACAACCCGCATATCATGATGCTGTCGCCGCCGCTCGACATGCAGGAAAAGTGGTTCGCTCCGTTCACGCCCTATTCGATCGCCAAATACGGCATGAGCCTTGTGGTGCTGGGCCTGGCCGGCGAGCTGCGCTCCAAGGGCATCGCGGTCAACGCACTTTGGCCGCGCACCACGATCGCGACGGCGGCGATCAAGAACATCATTGGCGGCGACAAGATGATGCAGCAGAGCCGGACGCCGGCCATCCTGGCCGATGCCGCCTACGAGATCTTCACCTCGCCGTCGAAGGAGTTCACCGGCCAGTTCCTTATCGACGACACGTTCCTGGCAAGCCGCGGTGTCACCGACTTCGACAAGTACCGTGTCGACCCGAGCCTTGCGCTGGCCCCGGATTTCTTCGTGCCGGACGACAGCGAGGCGCCTTGCGACCTCGGCCCCGCAAAAGGCTGAGCAGAGAGGGTGGACACCGGAACGGGCTTGCAATGCCTTGCCCGTTCCTGCAGGATTCCGGTGCCGACGAGGGCGGCAGCCGGATCCGCGGAAAGCGAAAGCACCCTGACACCCGACGATACTTGCCGGTTTTTCACCTGCGCCCGACACAAGCGGATCACCCGGGCTTTTCAAACAGGAGAAAAGCCATGTCCGACGGACCTGCATCTTCCCTTGAGGCTTACAAGAAATCCGCCCGCCGCCTGCGCAAGGCCCATTTGAAGGGGGACGCGGACGCGATTGCGCGCGTTGCCGCCCATGTCGATCCGGCGAAGGGTCTGAGACATGCCGATTTCCTGCATGTGATTGCCCGCGAAGCCGGCCACGACAGCTGGCCGAAGCTGAAATTTGCGCATGAATCCTTGGCCATGACCCGGGCCGAGAGAGCCGAGCGATTGAAGATCGCGCTCTATCATGGACAGCACTGGATCACGGACAGGCTCCTGGCGGATGACCCGTCGCTGAAAGACGACAATCTCGGTCTGCAAGTCGCCCTGATCGATCCGGCGGCGGTACATGCGGCCCTTGCCGCCGACCCGGCTGCTGGCACGCGCAAGGTCGGTCCGCGCAGTCCTCTTCTGCATCTGGCCTTTTCCAGGGAAATCCACCGCAGTCCGGAAAAGCGGGCGGACATGCTGGCGATCGCCGAGATGCTTGTCGCGAACGGCGCGGATGTGAATGACGGCTATCCACCGGAGCCTGGCGCGGATCACACGCTCTCCGCGCTCTATGGCGCGCTGTGTCACGCCGACAATTTCGAACTCGGCCGCTGGTTCCTGGAAAAGGGCGCCGATCCGAATGACAACGAGAGCCTCTATCACGCGACGGAGCTTGGCCAGGCGCACGCGCTGGAGCTGCTTCTGAAGCACGGTGCCCGCCCGAACGGAACCAACGCCCTGCCGCGCGCGCTCGATTTCGACGACATCCGCAAGGTCCGGCTGCTTCTGGAGGCAGGGGCCGATCCGAACGTCACCGAGCCGGACCACCCGAGCGGCCTGCCGATGAACACAATCCCCTCCCTGCACCAGGCGGTGCGGCGCGGCCGGTCGCCAGAGGTCATGGCCTTGCTCCTGGAATTCGGCGCGGACGCGGACGCTGTCTGGAGCGGGCACACGGCCTATGCTCTGGCCCGTATCCACGGCAACCGGGCGGCGGCGCAATATCTGGAGAGGCAGGGTCATGCAGGCCCCTTGTCCGCCAACGAGAGTGTACTGGCCGCTTGTGCGGACGGAGCACCAGAGCCCGGAAAACTGGACCTCGCCACACTCAGCGAGGAGGACCGGAGCCTTCTCACCGAGCTCGCGGGACAACCCGGACGGCTTAGGCACCTGAAGGCGCTGATCGCGGCGGGACTGGATCCCGACCAGACCGACTATATGGGCCTGCCGCCGCTGCATCTGGCCGGCTGGAACGGCCTTGCGCCGGAATTGGCGTTCTTCCTGTCTTTTCGTCCGGATCTGGCGCGCAGGAACCGCTATGGCGGCGACGCCCTCGACACGGTGGTCCATGGCTCCGAGTTCGCGCCGCACCGGCCGGACGCGGATCACGTTTCCTGCGCGCGGTTGCTTCTGGAAGCGGGGAGCGTGCTCGAGCCACGCTATATCGCCGGCTGCGGCAATCCGGAAATGGTGGCGTTTCTGGAGGAATGGCGTGAGAGCCCGGCCTGACGCCCGTGACGGCGCCGGGGCGGTCTGTCCGGTGCCGAAGATGCCAGCCGAATTTGACGGAGCGCGGTGCTGGCCAGCAAATCGATCCACTGTTAGAACTTCTACGTATTGAATTCGTTTTTTCAGGACGGAGAAGATTTCATGGATAGCGCAATGGACCAGGTCAGCGTCTGGATGCCACTGGTGATCAACGCGGTGAAAGCCCTAGTTGTACTGATCATCGGCTGGTTCCTGGCCGGATTTCTCGCCGCTCTTGCAAAGAAGCGGATTGTCAGCCACCCGCGCATCGACGACACGATCGGCGGCTTTGCGTCCTCGATCGTACGCTGGCTGATCCTGCTGATCACGGTGATCGCGATCCTGCAGCTCTTCGGCATTCAGGCCACCAGCCTGGTCGCCGTGCTCGGCGCCGGCACGCTTGCCATCGGCCTTGCCCTCCAGGGAACGCTCAGTGACCTGGCCGCGGGTGTGATGCTGATCATCTTCCGGCCCTACAAGGTCGGACAGTTTGTCGACATCGGCGGGACTTCCGGAACGGTCAAGGACCTCAACATCTTCGTGACGGAGCTTGTGACCCCGGACAACGTCCAGATCATCATGCCAAACGGCAAGGCCTGGGGCACCGTGGTGACCAATTTCTCCGCCCATTCGACCCGCCGCCTCGATCTGACCTTCGGCATCGACTATGGCGACGACATCGACAAGGCGGTCCAGATCATCCTCGATGTCGCCAATGCGGACGCACGTGTCCACAAGGACCCGGAACCCTGGGTGCGGCTCACCAACCTGGGCGACAGTTCCGTCGACCTCGGCGTGCGCCTCTGGTGCGATGCCGGCGACTACTGGGAACTGAAATTCCACATGCTGAAGGCGGTCAAGGAAGCGTTCGACGCCGGCGGCATTTCCATTCCCTATCCGCATTCGGTGGAAATCCAGAAGGCGGGGTAGGGGGCATTCACGCCCACCTGTTCGTTATGCCCTGGCCCGACCATGGCATCCATGCCGTTTCAGTGCCAAGCGAATACCGTCACCTGTTGAATCGCAACGGTATGGATTGCCGGGTCAGGCCCACTGCTGTCCGGTCGGGCAGGAGCCGCTGCGCGCAAACAGATTTCGCCGCTTGTTCCAGTCGCCCCCCTGGAGGGGGAGATGTCTCCGACAGGAGACAGGGGGGGGGCAATCTCTCAGCATACAGGGCCTTTTCCGAATTCGAGGAACCGCTGCGCCCCCCCTCTGTCCGGTTCCCGAACATCCCCCTCCAGGGCAGGGCAATCGCATTTGACTAACGTCCTGTCCGCAGTCGCCAAATTTACCTCTCCCACGGGGAGAGGTCGGACCGAAGGTCCGGGTGAGGGGGCAGACTTTTCTGCAGGTCTCAGGCGTTTGTTCCCTCACCCCAACCCTCTCCCACAGGGAGAGGGGGCCATGCTCTGCCAAATGCGATTGCCCTGCCCTCCAAAGGGAGAGGGGAACAAGCGGCGAAGCCTGTTTGCGCGCAGCGGCTCCTGCCTGACCGGACACCAGTGGGTCAGGCCCTGCAAGGACGACGGTGAGGGCGTTTGATCGATCCGCGTCCAACAACTCGGTTGGAAAGCCGCTTCCCCAAAACTGTCATCCCCGCTTCCGTGTTCAGACCTGAGAACTAGATAAAGGTGTAAACCATGTCCCCGAACAGGCGTAAACCATCTCTCAAGTCTGAACATTCCGCAGGGGATGACACCACGTGAGATGATAGCGCTTAGCCGGTTCCGAAAGTTGGGCCGGCAATGTGCGCTTTGCCGGCCTCACGCCGTTTCCGCTTCCTTCTTCAGGTCCTTGTTCCGGGTTTCAGCCGCGTCCCGAGTGGCGTCTTCACCGGTCGGTGCCGACTTGGTTTCAGTGGGCTTCTCGGCATCTGGCCCGGTCTTCTCTTCCGAAAGCTCTCGTCTCGCCTCGCCAGGCTCCTCGTGTGTACCATCGACTGGCCGGGCTTCCTCCGAGGATTGTTCCTTTGGCGCAGCTTCCTCTGAATTTGCATCTTCCTGCGTGACCGTCCTGTCGTCTTCAGGCACGGTTTCCGTTTCGTCCAACTCGGCGTCTTCGGCTGCCGCCGTTTCCGCAGAGCTGATCTCGGACACCTGTTCCCCGTCGTCGATCGCGGTATCGCCGTCCCGGGACGTGATCGCAGCGTCTACAAACACGGGAACCACCGGATCCTCGATATCCGCCTCCTGGTCGTCCGTATTCATCAGCTGTCGTTTTTTCGCAAGCGAGACCACGTGCTGGCGCAGGTCTTCGTGTTCGCTCATCAAGGCCTTGAAGTCCTGCGCCCGGAGGCTCAGCAACTGGCAATAGCCGAGCGCGACCACGTCTGCGCTGCGCCGGCCTCCGGTCATCAGGGCGATCTCGCCGAAAACATCGCCACGTCCGAGACGAACGTTGTGGGTCGGCGTCCGCACCTCCACGGCACCGGACGCGATGAAATAGGCCGCGTCGCCCCTGTCGCCCTTGCGGATCAGTGTCTCGCCCGGTGTCGCGAATTGCGGTCGCATCATGCGGCGGATTGCCTTTTGCTGCTTCTTCGGCAGGTCTGCGAACAGGGGGTGCGCGCTGACCAGCTCACGGGTCTTGAGGCCGAGATCCAGTTTCGGCCTGGTGTGGCATTCACGCCGTGCGCGCTCGACATCGCGCAGGAGGTCGCGATGCAGTTCCGTGCCGATCAGCATCTGCTCCTTGGCCTCGTCATACGCTGTTTCCTCGAGGCGAACGCCGGCCTTGCGCAGGAACTGGCCCTCGAGCGCGTCGGCATAATCGGGATATTGCAGGCGCAACGCGTCGATGGCCGCCAGGGTCTCGTCTTGCCTGATCGTCAGCGTGTCCTGGAGAATGTCGGCAACGCGGTCGCCCAGGAGAGGCCTGATCCGCCGGTTGTTGAAGACGATCAATTCGTCGGCGAGGATCCTGTAGACCAGCAGGAATTCGAAGCGGTCGGCCAGCCGGATCGCAAGGGGGCGGGCAATGCGCAGGCGTCGCTGCAGGGTCTGGGCCAGGCGAAAACCGAGGCCGAACTTGAGTGGCTGGCGCGTGGCCTTGTTGTAGCCGGACCGGCCGTCGCTACGGGCGAGGTCACCGGTCCTGCCGGTCAGCGTCAGAAAACGTGAAACCGACCGGCCCGAGAGGGTCTTCTCGTGAAAATGCTCGAGAACCAGCTGCTGTTCGCGATCGGCGAGGGCGATCAGGCCCATGCGCACACGGTCCCAATCCTTCAGCTCCTCCAGCTTGCTGGTCTGCGCGGCTGCCGCGGCCCGGACCTCGTAGTCCTTCAGGACCGCACCGGTGACGACAGGGCCAATGTGATAGTTGCTGGCCGCCGTTTCGAGTTCGTGGCGGACGTCCGACAGGGCGAGTGCCAGAAACTGCGTCCGCAGTGCCTCGTCGCGGGCATTGAGCCGGTCGAGGCCGAGCAGGCGGATCAGCGGTTTCAGGCTGGTGCCATAGACCAGGAGCGTGAACAGGACAAAGCCCGTGGCCAGCTTGGTCACGAAACCCGAAACCTCCGTGGACAGCAACGGGTGTTCGGACACGGACAGGGCAAGCGTTAGGGTGACGGCGCCGCGCATGCCGCCCCACAGGATCACGGTCTTGAACTTGGTGTTGACCGACTGGCCCATCCTGAACACGCTCAGGAACGGCAACACGCCAAAAATCACGACGCCTCTGGCGGCCAGGGCGGCAATGATCACGATCAGCAACAGCAAAATGTCGAGCGGTGTGAAACCTTCCACGAAGCGCGGGATCAGGATCGCCGACAGCAGGAAGATCAGCGAGGCGGCCCAGAACGAAATCTGCTCCCAGACCGCATGCAGGAACTGCCAGCTCGAGGGCTGTATCCGGGCAAGTCCGTAAAAATTGAACACCGTGCCGGCGCAAACTACCGCGACCACGGCCGAGACATCGACGAACTGGTCGCTGAGCACGTAGGTGCCGTAGGGCAGGGCCAGGCTGAGTGTCACCTGCGCCAGCGGAAGATCGCGCATCAGCGGCAGCAGGCCGACGGCGATCCGTCCCAGGAGAGCACCGACAATGATGCCGCCGGCAAAGGACCGGCAGAAAGCGATCAGGGCTTCGCTGACGGTCAGGGAGTTCTGACCGGTCAGCATGTGCAGCAGGATGACGAAGATCACGATGGCCGCGGCATCGTTCAACAGGCTTTCGCCCTCGACAATCCGGCCGAGACGCGCCGGAGCGCCGATATCCCGGAATATGGCCACGACGGCCACCGGGTCGGTTGTTGCCACGATTGCCCCGAGCAGGAGGCAGGCGATCAGCCCGATTTCGGGCAGGGAGAACAGCAGGGCCAGCGGGTAGAGGCCGAAGCCGATGAAGGCGGTCGCGACGAAGACGGCGACGACGGCCATCACCAGGATGGGCGCGATGTCTTCCATGATCCTGCGGACGTCCAGGGTCAGGGCGGTCTGGAACAGGAGGATCGGCAGGAAGATGTAGAGGATCATCTCCGAATCCAGCGGAGGATTGATGAAGACATCCGCTATGGCATTGAAGGAATCGGTCTCGGCCGTGTAGCGCAGGTAGATCGCCAGGATGCCGATCAGCGTGCCGACGGTGGCCAACAGGACGCTGGGTGCCAGTCCGAGCCGGCGCGCGAGCGGCTGCAGCAGGGAAATCGTGATCAGCAGCAGCGCAAAAGCGCCTGTTATCAAAGGTGTTTCCATCGTGGCATGGTGCACCGCGATTGCGGCAATTTCAAATACGCCGACTGTTATTTCACAGTCTCATGAGGTTTGTGAGAAACGGAACCGGGCCCGGGTGTCAGCCTGCCGCCTTGCGTTCGGAAAGCCAGATGCCGCCCAGCACAAGCGCAAGCGCCGTCCCGTGATGCCATTCGAAGGCCTCGCCGAGGATCGAGACAGCCAGGATGGCAGCAAAGATCGGCACGAGATTGATGAAGACACCGGCCCGGGCCGGACCGATCAGCTCGACACCGCGCATGAAGGTGATCTGCGACAGCAGGGACGGGAAGAAGGCAATGTAGAGGACAACGAGCCAGCCCTTAAGGGTTGGCCACTGGGCGGTGCCGGTGGATATTTCATAGACCAGGCCCGGGACTGAGGTCAGGGCGGCGATCCCCGACAAAATGGCGAAGAAGGCCAGCGGCGACACACGCGGCCGGTTCCTCAGAGCCAGTGTGTAGCCGGAATAGAGCACGCAGGCGACCAGCATGACACCGTCACCCGGATTGACGGCAAGCGCCATCAGCACCTCCAGCTTGCCCTGGGCGGCGATCAGCGTGACGCCGGTCAGGGTCAGCAGGATGCCGAGCACCTGCAGGAGGCGCACCTTCGCGCCGAAGGCGATCACGGACCCGATCAGAACGAGGATCGGCATGGACCCCTGGATGATACCGAGATTGACGGCGGTCGTCTTGGTGGCGGCGATGTAGAACAGCGAATTGAAGCCGACAAACCCGAAGATCGCCATCAGCAGCATATAGGGGAAATAAGGCCGCATCTGTGGCCACTCGCGGCGGATCTGCCGCCCCTGTAAGGGCAGCATGATCACGGCCACGATCACCCAGCGCAGGAACACGACGACCATTGGCGAAACCTCGCCCACCGCGAGGCGGCCAGCCACGGTGTTGCCGCCCCAGAACAGGGTCGTCAAGGCCAGCATCAAGATGGCATTGCCATAGGTCAGGTCGCCTAGTCGTTTTGCCAGCGCAATCATGAGGTCCTGTGGGATATGGTGCGAGGAGAATTGAGTCCCGCCGCTGCGGAGACGCATCGGTAGCGGAAGAGGCGCCTCTCTGAAAGGCCATTCTTTTTGTATACCGGCATATACTGTTGGAGATAATGATTTTGATCTTTTCGAAATTGGAAAAAGTCATGAGTGGCAGCCGGAGATTGACGATTGCTGCCTTTGACCCCAAAACACCAACCAATATCTTGATGTGAGAGTTTGAGACAGGAGCTGACCCATGACAGGCCGGATCGACGCGTACGGATTGCAAGTTGCCAAGGATCTTTTTGATTTCGTCAACGACAAGGCATTGCCGGACACCGGCGTCGATCGGGACCATTTCTGGAAGAGCCTGTCGGATCTCGTGCACGATCTTGGCCCGAAGAACCGCGCGCTGCTGGTAAAGCGCGATCAGCTCCAGGAAAAGATCGACACCTGGCACAAGGCCCATCCGGGAACGCCGGAGATGGAGGGCTACAAGAGCTTCCTTCAGGAAATCGGCTACCTCGTTCCGGAAGGACCGGATTTCGAAGTCGGCACCGCGAACGTCGATCCGGAAATCGGCAGCGTGGCCGGGCCGCAGCTTGTCGTTCCGGTGATGAATGCGCGTTACGCCCTCAATGCCGCCAACGCGCGCTGGGGCTCGCTCTACGACGCCCTTTACGGCACCGATGCCATGGGCTCGAAACCAGAAGGCAGGGGCTTTGACCCGGCACGTGGTGCGCAGGTCATCGCCTTTGCCCGCGGGATCCTCGACGACGCCGCGCCGCTTGCCGACGGCAGCTGGACCGATGTCACCGGCTTTGCCATCCAGGACGAGCAGCTGGTCATTGCGACGGAGGGCGGTTCCACCGCGCTGAAGGATCCGGCGCAGTTCGCGGGTTACTCCGGCGACACGGCCGCACCCTACAAGGTGCTTCTGGTCAGGAACGGCCTGCATCTGGAAATCGACATCGATGGTCAGCATCCGATCGGCAAGACCGACAAGGCCCATATCGCTGATGTCATTCTGGAATCGGCCATGTCCACCATCATGGATTGCGAGGACAGCGTTGCCGCCGTCGACGCGGAAGACAAGGTCGTCGTCTATTCCAACTGGCTCGGCCTGATGAAGGGCGATCTGGAAGAAACCTTCGAAAAAGGCGGCGAGACCGTCACCCGGCGCATGAATGCCGACAGGCAATACACCGCTCCCGATGGCAGCGCCCTGAGCCTGCATGGCCGCTCGCTGCTGCTGGTGCGCAATGTCGGTCACCTGATGACCATCGATGCGGTGCTCGACAGGGACGGCAACGAGGTGCCCGAGGGACTTCTGGACGGCATGATTACCGCCATGATCGCGCTGCACGACATCGGCCCCAACGGCCGCGAACTCAACAGCCGCGCCGGCTCGGTCTATATCGTCAAGCCGAAGATGCACGGCCCCGAAGAGGTTGCCTTTGCCTGCGAGATCTTCAACAGGGTCGAGGACGCGCTCGGCATGGCGCGCAACACGCTCAAGATGGGCATCATGGATGAGGAACGCCGGACCACGGTGAACCTCAAGGAATGTATCCGCCAGGCAAAGGACCGGGTGTTCTTCATCAATACCGGCTTCCTCGACCGCACCGGCGACGAGATGCACACCTCGATGGAAGCCGGTCCGATGATCCGCAAGGGCGACATGAAGGCCGCCACCTGGATCGGTGCCTACGAGAACAACAATGTCGATGTCGGCCTTGCCTGCGGCCTGCCGGGCCATGCGCAGATCGGCAAGGGCATGTGGGCGATGCCGGACCTGATGAACGCCATGCTGGAGCAGAAGATCGGTCATCCGATGTCTGGCGCCAACACGGCCTGGGTGCCGTCTCCGACCGCCGCCACCCTGCATGCGCTGCACTATCACAAGGTGAGTGTTGCGGGCCGTCAGGCGGAACTGAAGGCCCGCGAGGCCGCCAAGCTCGAGGACATTCTCTCCATTCCTGTCGCCGCGAGGCCCAACTGGGCGCCGGAAGACATCCAGGCGGAACTCGACAACAACGCCCAGGGCATTCTGGGATACGTTGTGCGGTGGGTCGAGCAGGGCATCGGCTGTTCCAAGGTGCCGGACATCAACGATGTCGGGCTGATGGAGGACCGGGCCACGCTGCGGATTTCCTCCCAGCACATTGCCAACTGGCTGCATCATGGCGTGGCGTCCAGGGACCAGGTTCTGGAGACGATGAAGCGCATGGCCGCTGTGGTGGACGGGCAGAATGCGGGCGATCCGCTCTACCGGCCGATGGCGGAGGATTTTGAAGGTTCCGTTGCCTTCCAGGCCGCATGCGAGCTTGTTTTCGAAGGCACGAAGCAGCCCAACGGCTACACCGAACCGGTGCTGCACCGCCGGCGTATCGAGTTCAAGGCCAAGACGGCCGCCTGACGAAAAGATCAGCCAGGCAACGAGGTGTCCGCGCAGGATCGCGGGCGCCTCGTTGCTTTTTGGAACGCGTCCCGGGCGCGTGTTTTTGTCTTCGGTCACCGTTTGAAGGGAATGGTAAACGGGTGAAAATTGAGACAGACCTTCAACGGGTCTTTTGCATATGTGAAAAAGTATTTTATTAAATTAATTCAATATCTTGATCGTATTTACCACGCGTTATCCATAAGTGATTCAAGATACGTGTTTTTACGACTCCCGAGGCAAAAGACGGTAGATTGCATCTTCGTGGAGTAGATGATGCTAACTGTCCTGTCGTGCATAGCCTTTGAGCATGATCCGCTGTTTCTTGCCCTGGCGGTGATAATCCTGACGGTCGGCTCGGTATTGACCATGCGCCTTTACGCAAGGGTCCGGCGCACGCAGGGCAATCTCAAGTACATGTGGCTGTTGCTGTCGGGCCTGATCGCGGGCGGAACGATTTGGAGCACGCATTTCGTCTCGATGATCGCCTACAAGAGCCCGTTGATTCTCGGCTACGATCTGGAACTGACTGCTTTCTCTCTCCTTGTGGCCGTTGCGGGAACGACAGCCGGATTTCTGATCAGCTCGGTGACACAGCGCTCCTACCTGATCGAAGTCGGCGGAGTGGTCTTCGGGGCGTCGATCGCGGCGATGCATTTCATGGGCATCGAGGCGCTGCAGGTGTCGGGGATCGTGACGCTGTCCACGCCCTTTGTGGTCACGTCCGTTTTGCTGTCCTGCGTCTTTGGCATGTTCGCGACCAGCCGGATCGCGCGGCCCGTCACCCGCTATTGCAAATACGGCGCCGCCATTAGCTTTATTCTCGCGGTCGCGAGCCTGCATTTCGTCGCCATGGGTGGTCTCGATATCTTGCCTCTGCGCCTGGATGGCAGCGTGAAGGACCTTGTGTCGAACCAGCTGATGGGCATTTCGGTGGTCTTCACCATGAGCGTTCTGATGCTGTCCGCAATGATCACCCATTCGATCGACAACGTGAACACCGAGGTGGCTGATAGTCGCCTGAACCACATTGCCCACCACGATCCGCTCACGGGCCTGCCGAACCGCGCCGCACTTGACCGCCATCTGGACGGGTTCATTTCCAGTGTGGCCATGGACAATGCCCGGGTCATTGTCCTGAACTGCAATCTCAGCCGGTTCAAGGAAATCAACGAGGTGCTTGGTCACGCGGGTGGTGACGCTGTTCTGCGCCAAGTGGCCAAGAGCCTGTCGGAGAACCTGGATCCTGAAGAATACGTCGCCCGGATCAGCGGCGACGAATTCGTCGTCGTCGGCAAGCCGGTCTATTACCGAGGTTACATGCTCGACCTGTGCAAGCGGGTTCAAAAGCTTGTGGGCCTGCCCTTGTCCTGGAAGGGCGAGGATATCCGGATTGCCTGCAGCGTTGGCTATGCCACCTATCCGGATCACGCCGCGACGGGCCAGGAACTGATGGAAGCGGCCGCCCGGGCCATGCACCGGGCCAAATCCAACGGTGGCAACGCGGCCCTTTGCTATGATGCGGACAAGGATGAGCAAACCCGTGACCGCAGCGCGCTCGCGCTGGATCTGCGCAATGCGCTCAAGAATGGCGAATTCGAGCTTTTCTATCAGTTGCAGAACGATGTCACGACCCGGGAAGTGACGGGCACGGAAGTTCTGTTGCGGTGGCATCATCCCGTCAGGGGCATGGTGCCGCCGTTCGAGTTCATTCCGATTGCCGAGGAAACGGGCCTGATCAAGGACATCGGCGCCTGGGTCATCCGCACCGCCTGCCGCGAGGCCGCGTCCTGGGCGAACCCGGTCAAGGTCGCCATCAACGTGGCCCCGGTGCAACTGGCCGACAGTCACTTCCCGGACATTGTCGCCCATGCTCTGAAGGAGAGTGGTCTCAGGCCGGAACGCCTGGAACTGGAGATCACCGAAACCGGGATCATTGCCGACACGTCCCATGCGCTCCAGATCATCCATCAGCTCAAGAAGCTCGGCGTGCGTATCGCCATGGACGATTTCGGTACCGGTTATTCCTCGCTCGCGACCTTGCAGGCGTTTCCGTTCGACAAGATCAAGATCGATCGGGAATTCGTCAAGGATCTGGGCGGCAACAAGCAATCCGAGGCCATTGTCAGGGCGACGATCATCCTCGGCGAAAGCCTTCAGATCCCGGTGCTTGCAGAAGGCGTGGAAACGGAAGGCCACCTGGGCTTCCTGGCGTCCCAGGGCTGCGCCGAGGTCCAGGGGTTCCTGTTCGGCAAGCCGATGCCGGTGCGGGACATCCGCCGGGCCCTGATGGCCTCGACGGCGATCCGTCCGACCGACGGCGAGCCATCGGCCGGTGACGTCCCGAAAGTCAACCTCGTCAGCCAGGTGGCGTGAGCCGGAAACACTCCGACTGAGGTGCTGGAGGCAATTCCGGTCCCGGGGAGGTCGAAGAGCGCCGCTTTTTCGTCTGCCTCACATTCGCCAGCCGAGCAGGCGCCGCTCGATCACGCCGATCGTCGCGCTGACGAGCACGCCCAGCAGAGACAGGATCACGACACCTGCGAACAGGCGTTCCAGATCGTAGAGCGAGCCCGCTTCGAGGATATAGGCGCCGATCCCGTATTCGGCACCAAGCATTTCGGCCGCGACCAGCAGGATGATCGCGATGGCGAGGCTGATGCGAAGGCCGGACAGGATACCGGGCATGGCGCCGGGCAGCACAATCTTGCGCACGATGGACCACCACGAAAGACCAAAACTTTGCCCCATGCGGATCAGGGTCCGGTCGACATTGTCCACAGCGCCATAGGTCGCCACGACGGTGGGTGTGAAAGTACCAAAGGCAATCAGGGCATATTTCGAGCCTTCGCCAATCCCGAACCAGATGACAAAGAGCGGCAGGAGCGCGATCTTCGGGATCGGGAAGATCGCCGCGACCACCGGAACCAGCCCCGACCGGACGTAGGAAAACAGACCGATCAGGACGCCGACGCTGATGCCGATGCTGACCCCGATCGCCGCGCCGACCACTAGCCGGGACAGGGAAGGACCGAGATGTCTGAACAGGAGTCCGCTCTGGTAAAGTTCGCCAAAGGTCTCCAGAACATCCGATGGTTTGGGGAGCGTCAGTGCCGAAATCCACCCGGTTCGGGTGCCCCATTCCGCAATCAGGATCAGGCCGACAAAGACGGCGAACCCCACCCAGCGATGGGACTTTGGGGCGAAGCCGCCACCACGGAAGGTGACGGCATTTCCATTTGCAGTATCCTCAGACATGGATCAACTCCGCATCGGCCGCACGGGCTTCATCGCGCATAAGCTGCCAGAGATGCTTCTGAGCCGCTTCCAGATCCGCATCGCCGAATTCACGTTCCGCGAGCGGCTTGTCGATGGTAACGATCTCGCGGATTTGGCCCGGACGCCGTGACAGGACCACAACCTGATGCCCGAGCCGCACCGCCTCGGCCAGATTGTGCGTGACATAAACCGCCGTGAAGGGCTGGCGCGTCCACAGGTCCACCAGATCGTCCATCAGGAGCTCACGCGTCTGACTGTCGAGCGCGGACAGAGGCTCGTCCATGAGCAGAACGGCCGGGTTGACCGCAAGAGCCCGGGCGATGGCGACCCGTTGTTTCATGCCGCCGGAAAGCTGTTTCGGCAAGGCCCCGGAAAAGTCGGTGAGCTTTGTGCGCGCCAGGACATCGGCAATGATGGCACGCGCCTTGTCGCCCTTGATGCCGTGGTCTTCCAGAACCAGGGAAATGTTCCCGGAAACGGTCCGCCACGGCAGCAGCGCAAAATCCTGAAAGATATAGGTCAGCGGATTGAGGCAGCCTTCCGGCGGTTCGCCGAGTTGCAGGACCTGTCCGGCCATGGGCCGTTCCAGGCCGCCGATAAAGCGCAGCAGCGTGGACTTGCCGCAGCCTGACGGCCCCACGATACACGCGATCTGCCCGCTGGGAATGTCCAGCGTGATGTCTCGCATGACTTCGAATGAGTCGTAGGAATGGCTGATGCCATCCAGTCGGATGTCCATGGAGGGTCTCGCAAAAAAGCAGGGCCGAATGCAATCGGCCCTGCCCGGGAAAAGGTCAGGCGTCGATCATGTCCACATAGGATCCGTCGACAACCTGCTCGATGGTGATGTCCGCATCGACCAGCCCCTCGGACTGGAACCAGGCCAGCTGGTCCTTGATCGAGGCGAGGTTGAGGGCCGCGCCCTTGTTGAGGCGCATGGTTCCGTTGATGATCGACGGGGCCGCTTTTTCACGCGGCCGATCCGTGTAGACATATTTATGGATCAGGTCGACCATGGCGTCCTGGTCAGCGGTCTTGTCGATCATGGCGGCGGCATAATCATCCACGCCCTTTGAGTAGCCGGCAAGGAAGCTCTCCGTCAGACCACGTTCCTCTGCTGCGTTCCTGGCCGAGGTAAAGACCGTGGTCACCTGGTAGTTCGGAAGGTAGTCGGAGACGTCGCCGATGATATGAACGGCACCGGACCCGGCCAGCGGCTTGGCGATATGCGGCACGATGGACCAGCCGTCCACCTGGCCGGACTTCATGGCACCAATGATCGCGCCCACCTTCTGCAAGGGTGTGAAGGACATCTCGATGCCTTCGGCCGCGGCCATTTTCGAGCCCATGTAATGGAAGGACGAGCCGGCCTGGGTGACGGCAAATTTCTTGCCTGCCAGGTCCTTCGGTGTTTTCACGCCGGCCTGGAAGGCCGCATCGGAGGCCAGGAATTTCTGCCCGTCAATACCGTCTTCTTCGCTCAAGGCGCCACCGATCACCTTGATCGCCCCCTTCTGGGCCAGGCTGATCAGTCCGCCGGAAACGGCCGTGACGGCATAGTCGACATCGCCCGACGCAATGGCGACGGCCATGGGCTGCGCGGCCTGGAAGAATTCGAACTCGACGTCGAGACCGGCATCGGCGAAATAGCCGCGCTCAAGCGCGACGAAATTGCCGGCATGTGACGTGAAGCGCAGAGCGCCGACCTTGATTTTCCTGTTCGACGCCAGTGCGGGGGCAGCAAGGCCCGTTGCCGCGAGTGTTCCACCCATCAGGGCAAGTGCCTTCCGGCGGTTGAGTATGGTCATCTTTTTTCCTCCCTATGATTTTCAAGCCGATTTCAGCTCTGCTTCGATCTCTGCCTGCAGAAGCGCGAGCGCATTCTTTTCGTCTTTTGCCAGCACCGCCTCCAGCAATGCCTTCTGGCGTGCTTGCCGCCCGGTCCAGTCAAGCTTTCCTTCGCGCATCTGCGCGAGCCGGAACCGCCGGCTCTGGTCGAAAAACTTGCACTGCAGATCGATCAGCCGCGGGCTTGCGCAAGCTTCGATCAGGGCCGCGGCAAACCCTCCGCAGGCCTTGTCCCATTCGAGCGCCGTGAGATCGTCCGGGCTCGCCGCGACCCGCGCCTCCGCTTTCTGCAAGGCGTGATGCGCCGCGATCACGCGCCCCTCCCAGGCGACGTCCCCGAGCCGGATCGCCCGGCCAAGGGCAACTGTCTCGATCTGAAGGCGAACCAGTTGAATGTCGCGCAGGTCGTCCTCGGTGGCGGAGGTCACGCGGAAACCGCGCTGCGCGGTCGCCTCGACAAGGCCCTCGGAAGACAGGATCCTCAAGGTCTCGCGCATGGAATGGTTCGACCCGCCATAGCGCATGCGGAGCTCTCTGATCTTCAGTTTCTGATCTGGCAGCAATTTCCCGAACGCGATGTCCTTGCGCAAGGCGGACGCCAGCAGCTCTACAATCGTGTTGTCTTCAGTCGTTTTTCCAGAGAAAAGCATTCCAGCCCGCATATCCAAAAATGTTGGATATTTTTGATATTAATGCACAATCCTGTCAATCTCTCATCAATCGAAAGCGGCCCCTTGACCGGCAATAGCCGCGCTGGACTTCCTTAAATTCATACCGCCGGGTGTCGACTTGCCAGTTCGCAGGTCGTCTCCCCCTGACCCCGGCAGTTTCCTTCAGACCGGAGCTCTCAAAGCGGCGGCGCCGGGCTTTCCTGAAACCCGAGATGCAGGTCGTTGCCCTCGTAGGGATGCGCCCGGGCAACGTCCTCGTTGAGGTCATGCCCGAGACCGGGTTCTCTTGACGGAATGACATAGCCGTCCTCCCAGCGGATCGGAGTTGTCAGCAGCTCGGCGTAGAAGCCGTCAAATGTCCGGATCGATTCCAGCACCAGAAAATTCGGGCTGCACGTCGCCAGCTGGATGTTGGCGAGCGCCACCAGAGGCCCGCAATAGAGATGCGGCGCGATCTGCGCCGAGTGGCATTCCGCCATGCCGGCGATTTTCTTGCCTTCCAGAAGACCGCCGACCCGGCCGAGATTCATCTGCAGGATGCTCGCGGCACCGGTTTCCAGGATGCGGGCGAATTCATATTTGGTGCAGAGCCGCTCGCCGGTGGCAACGGGAATTGAGGTGTAGCGGGCAACCTCGGCCATGTCCTCGGGCCTTTCCGGAGGGATCGGTTCCTCGAACCAGAGCGGGTCGTAGGCTTCCAGCCGCCGGGCCATGCGCTTGGCCCCGGAAACGGTGAACTGGCCATGGGTGCCGAAGAGCATGTCGGCCTTCGCGCCGACCGCCGCCCGGATCTCGCGGCAGAAGGCCTCAGAACGCTCCAGGTCTTCCAGGTTCGGCTGGTGGCCGTCATAGATCGTGTAAGCACCCGCCGGATCGAACTTCACCGCCGTGAAGCCTTTTGCCACGGCAAGGGCCGCGGCTTCGGCGGCGATGGTGGCGTCGTTGTAGACATTGGGTTTCGACGGGTCCGGATAGACGTCTCCCTCCGCCGGGTAGAGATAGGTGTAGGATCTCAGCCGCTCGTGCACCCTGCCGCCGAGCAACTCGTAGACAGGCTTGCCGGCGGCCTTGCCGATGATGTCCCAGCAGGCCATTTCCAGGCCCGACAGCACGCCCATGACGGAGACATCCGGGCGCTGCGTGAAACCGGCGCCATAGGTCTTGTGCCAGAGCTTCTCGATATGGTGCGGATCCTCGCCCTTAAATTGCCGGTGGAACACGTCTTTCGCCATCTCGGCCACCAGATGCGGACCGAAGGTGGCGTTGTAGATCTCGCCATAGCCGGTGATCCCGCTGGAGGTCACCAGCTTGACGAAGATGAAATAGCGTCCGCCATGACGGGGCGGCGGGTTGCCGACGACGAAGGTCTCGATTTGGTCGAGTCTCATGTGACTTCCGTTAGCTGTCGTTGCTGATGGTGATCGGCTTTACCTTGGTACAGGCACCGGGACCTTCCCAGACTTTTTCGCGCCTGTAACCGGATTTCTTTTTGCCGCCAAAGGGCAGTTAGGGTGCGGACCCTAGGCCTCCGGCCCGGTGGTCGCCGGCCGGAACCTGGCCGCGATCCCTGGGATTGGGCGACCCGCACGGCCGGGCTTTGGATCGGTCCCGCCACCCCGAAAAGTGGCTGTCAGCCGCTGCTCATTCCACCTTGAAGGTGAATTCGAAAAGGCGTTCGATCGGATCCAGGGCCTTGGGGTCCCGGTAGCGGTTGAGATCAAGAAGCCCGGCCTCGACAGCGTCCTGGGCGTTGAGGCCGGCCTGGATCCGGTCATAGATCGACCAGAAGTCCTCATCTGTCCTGCGAATGCCAAAGACCTTGATGACAGCGAGATAATCGTCCTGGGTCCTGATCTGCCGGACCGCGGCGACAAACGCGTCAACCCGGTCTTCCGGAACCCGGAAGACGAAGTTCGGATAGCTGCTGAACTGTCCGGGAACGATGGTCAGCCTGTCCTCTTCTGGCTGCCGGCGCAGGTCCTCGTTGAAGATGAAGGCGACATTCGAGTGTGCCTGGTCATGCACCAGAGAGAAGATCTCGTCACCGTCGGTGGTTTCGACCAGGAGCAAGGCGATGTCCGGCAGGAACTTTGCGAACGGGGCGGGCGTCACGGTGAGCGGGCGCAGCCGTCCGGCGATCGTGTCTGCGGGCGCGCAGGCGTCGCCCCTGCAACGGTTGATGGGATCCGTGCCCGGCCAGAGTTCCGGATCGATTGCAAGCAGATGGGTCAGGAACTCTGCCTTCGGATCACTGCTCTGAAAGGCAATGCCAGACGGAGATGTCTGGTCGAGGGCACTTTCCTTCCAGAGATCGACAAGACTGACCAGCGGTCCCTGATACCAGCTTTCATGGAGCTGCTCGCGCTGATCGGGTGGCAGAAAGGACAGGAAAATCCGCTCGCCTTCCCGGCGCAGGCTGTCCATGTAGATACGCGTCGTCAGCTGATGCTCGACATTGCCGAAGACATCGAAACCGGCCACAAGATTGTAGTAGATCCGCTCGAACAGCGGGAAATCGATCACCCAGGCGGTCTCCGGAACGGAGCCGGTGAACCCGGTCGTCACCGACGCGGAGGAAAAGTTCCGGTAGATGGTCAGCCGGGCATCGGAATTGTGCCCCTCGCCATTCCAGATATCCGAATAGTCCGGCCCACCTTCGGCGGCATATTTGCGGGCGTATCGCGATTGCCGGAACGCCTGGTATTTGACCGGACCGAGCTGGAGGAAACTCTTCAGGCGATCGCTGACCTTGCTCTCGGATATCGCCACCGGCAATTCGAGAATAGGAATGGCCCGTTCAAGATAAGCGGGATCGGTGACAGACAGATCCGCGTCCGGATCCAGGAAGGACACCCAAAACCGGTCCTCGATCACGTTGACGGCCACCTGGCCGTAACAGACCGGACCCCGGATGAACGAGCGCACGAAGTAGAGTGCGTCGTCGAGGAGAAAGCCGTAACGGCTGCGCGCCGGAATCGCCCGGAACGTCGACAGAGGATTGCCGCCCGCGGCGGTCGAATAGGCGGGCAGTGCGTCAAGGGTCCAGGTGTCATCCAGGAACAGCTGCCGGTACCGGTCGAGCCGCCGTGGCCCGATCTCGTAGATCATGTGCTCCTTGTGCAGGATCGTGCCTGTGAGCGGCACGAGCCGGTAGAAGAATGGCCCGCCAGGAGCGTCGAACGGCCGCCGCGTCGCGATTTGTTCCGGTGGCTCTCCGGAGGGTGTTCGCGAGCGGATCAGCCGGAAAAACCGCCTGGGATCGTCCTTTTCCAGATGCAGGTGGGCCAGGAACAGGTGCTCGTAAAGATACCGCGCCACCAGCCGGGCCCTGAGCGCGTCGTCGTTCAGGAAGGCTTCGAATGTGTCGACCTGCCGCGTGACGTCTTCCGGCAGCTCCGGCGGAGCGGGTGGTTCGGGCGCCCCTGCCGCGGCCCAGGTGATGAGATTCTGAAAATCGACATCCGGCAACGGCGCCATGGCAAAGGGCATTCCGCCCTGGGCATGATCTCCCAGGTATTCCTTGACGCCGTCATGCGCCGGACAGACATTCTTGCGCAGCGTCGAGATGTCGATGCTGTCCGGAAGCGGCGCGCCGAGCTTGAAGGGCGTATCGCGTCCGGCCCGCAAAAGCTTCTCGAGAACCGACTGGCCGCCGGCGTTGTCGGTCACGGAAAAGAAGTCCTTCTGCCGCCACGCGGGCACGGACCTCGCATCGATGCCGAGCCGCGTCATCGGGGCGTCCTCCAGCCGTGAGGAATCGTAGACCTTCTGCTTGCTTGCCCCGCGCGCCCAGCCGTCCGGTGACGACAGTTTCAGCTGGCAGGGGGCGTCATAACAGCCATGGCAGACAACGCAGCGCTTGTTCAGGACGTCCTGGATCGGTGGTGCCGCTTCCTGCGCAGCTGCGGCCGTTGCCAGCACCAGCGAGACAGCGGGCAACACTGCCGGCCGGCGCCAGACGGTTGTCTGGCGGAGACGCTTCAGCCACGAACCGAACGACAGGCCTGTGCACGGGGTCATGAAGAACTAGCCTTCGTCCTCATCCATCCTCGGCCGGGTCACGCGATCCGGATGGTCCGGCCCCTTGTAGGCGACGAGATAGGACCAGCCGGCATAAGCGGTGATCGCGGCCATGATATAAACCCAGGTCGTGTTGCCGTATGAATATTCGACGCCGGTCCAGCCTGCACAGAAGGCGACAAGCACGATCCTGCGCCAAAGCGGATCAAACCAGGGGTGTTCTACGGGTCCAAACAAAATTTTGCCTTCCTTTTGCGTCATTCGGGCGCTGGCAGGTGACGGTAACTTGACGCTACGACAGCCTCAAGAGCTTGCAAAACCACGCAAAACCTGGCCGCCTTGAATTGATTACACCTTGAAACCAGCCGCTGAACAAGGGATTGTGACCATGCTATCTGGGTCGCATCCAATCTTGTTGAAAAAGGAGCCGGGGATCTGACATGCTGACTGCGCTTGATCTCCTGACAGCCAATGACACCCCGGGCCAGCATGCTCCGTCCTATTATGCCACGACAGCGAACTGGACAACAACGCATCCGCCGCTGGAAGGGCCGCGAAGCTGCAGCGTCTGCATTGTCGGAGGTGGATATACCGGGCTTTCCGCCGCCCTGCACCTGGCCGAACGGGGACTGGATGTCATTTTGCTGGAGGCGAACCGGATCGGCTGGGGAGCGTCCGGACGCAATGGAGGCCAGGTCGGCTCGGGGCAGAGGGTCGAACAGACTGTTCTGGAAGAGCGCCACGGCAAGTCCCACGCAAGGTTGCTCTGGGATCTTGCCGAAGACTCCAAGTCCCTGGTCAAGAGCCTGATCGCAAGGAACGAGATCGATTGCGACTACACCCCCGGCATCCTCCATGCCGACCACCGCAAGAGCTTCGTCACCGAAAGCCGCGACTACGTGGAACATCTCAGGCTCGTCTACGGCTATGAGCACATCCGTTTCATCGGCGGCGACGAGATCGGCAACCACGTCGGCAGCCCGCGCTACCATGGCGGTTCACTCGACATGGGGGCCGGTCATCTGCATCCGCTCAATTTTGCGCTCGGTATCGGACGGGCCGCGGATGCCGCCGGCGCCAAGCTGTTCGAGGAGACAAGGGTCACCGGGATTGAAGGCAAGGGCACGGGGCGCGTCACCGTGAAGACGGAACGCGGCGAGGTCCGCGCCGATCATCTGATCCTGGCCTGCAACGGTTACCTCGGCCGGCTTGACCGCGAGACGGCCGCACATGTCATGCCGATAAACAATTTCATCGTCGCAACCGAACCCCTTTCGGAATGCGAGGCGAGGACGATCATTCCGAACAATGCCGCCGTCGCCGACAGCAAGTTCGTGATCAACTACTTCCGGCTGTCCGCCGACCGGCGTCTGCTCTTCGGGGGAGGCGAGAACTACGGATATCGCTTTCCGGAAGACATCAAGGCCTTTGTCCGCTCACCGATGCTGGAGATCTTTCCGCAGCTGGAAGACGTTGCGGTCGATTATGGCTGGGGCGGTACGCTGGCGATCACGCCCAAGCGCATGCCTTATTTCGCGCGGCTCGCCCCCAACATGCTGACAGCCTCGGGCTATTCCGGACACGGCGTCGCCATGGCGACGCTCGGCGGCCAGCTCCTGGCGGAAGCGGTTGCCGGAACGGCCGGCCGGTTCGATGTTTTTGAAAAGCTGGATATACCCGCGTTTCCCGGTGGCGACAGATTGCGGTTCCCGTTGCTTGTTCTGGCCATGACGTGGTTTTCCCTGCGCGACAGGCTGGGGTTCTGACGTGTTGCAGACCCGTAACGAACCGCGCCGGACCGTCGGCAGCTTTTGGGAAGCGAGTGTCCCGCCGCCGAAACAGGACAGGCAGCTGATCGGCAATGCCATGTTCGAGGTTGCCGTCATCGGCGCCGGGTTTGCGGGACTGAGCGCGGCGCTCAAGCTGGCGCAGGCAGGCGTGTCCGTCTGCGTTCTGGAAGCCGAGCATGTCGGCTACGGCGCTTCCGGGCGCAATGGCGGTTTCTGCTGTCTTGGCGGAACCAAGCTCGATGAGCGACAGCTGATCCGGAAATTCGGCCTCGAGGAGGCCCGCAAGTTTGTCGCCTACCAGGTGGCCGGGATCAATCTGGTCGCCCAGAGGCTGGACAGCTGGGGCGTCGGGGCGGACCGCCACTCGAAAGGTGAGATCTACCTGGCCCACCGGCCGAAGGATGTTGCAGCGCTCCGCGAGGAAGCCGGCTTTCTGAAGGAAAATTTCGGTATCAAGGCCCGGATGCTGTCACGCGAAGACCTTCAGGCGGAAGGCTATGGCGGTCCGGGATTCCATGGTGGCATGCACATGCCCTATGGCTTTGCGCTCAATCCCATGGCCTACATCCAGGCGCTTGCCGACCACGTGCGCCGGGCAGGGGGCAAGATCTTTGGCAAAACGCCGGTTACCGGGCTGACCCGGGACGGTGACCGCTGGAACCTTGAAACGGAACACGGTTTCGTGCGGGCAAGAAAGGTCGTGCTCGCAGCCAACGGCTATGCAAACGAGAATGTGCCGAGGTGGCTGCACGGACGCACGCTGCCGGTGATGTCATCCGTTCAGGTGACCCGTCCCCTGAGCGAGGCGGAGCTTTCGGCTCAGGGATGGACATCGGAGACGATGGCGGCCGACACCAGAACCCTGCTGCATTACTTCCGTCTGCTGCCCGACCGCCGTTTCCTGTTCGGGACACGCGGAGGCATATTCGAAAGCCCGTCGGCGCTGGCAGCGATGCAAAAGCGCGCGCGTGCGGATTTCAGCACGATGTTCCCGGCCTGGGCGGGTATCGAACCGGACTACAGCTGGCACGGCCATGTCTGCCTGTCCCGGTCGCTGACCCCGTTTGTCGGCGAAGTGCCGGGCCTTGACGGTGTCTATGCGGCCATGGGCTGGCACGGCAGCGGTATCGCCATGGCGTCGATCTCGGGTGAAAAGGTCGCGGGCCTGATCACCGGCAAGTTTCGCCAGCAGGACCTGCCCGCACCGTTGCAAAGGCCTTTCCGGAAATTTCCGTTGCCGGCTCTGCGCAAGCTTTATCTCCAGGGGGCCTATTGGTGGTATGGCTGGCGGGATCGCTGAAACAGAGACCCGGCGCGGGCCACGATCATTTGATCTGGCCGGTCATTTTACCTTGATGATGTATTTGTCGACCACGTTCCGGATCTTGCCGGAGCCGGCCTCATACATGTCCATGACGAAACCCACCTTGAACACGTCCTCGCCCTTGTAGCCCCTGTCGGGCTTGTAGATCACCAGGGTTCCCTTGACGGGTTTGCCGGCACAGCGTCCTGATTTTTCATTCAGCTTGCCATTGATCTGCTTGAAGCTGACCTTGCCGTGCTTCGGAGCCTGCCTGACCTTCATCTTGGGCGGGACACCGGCCACGCAACCCGGCAGCGTCGTCGCCCTCGAACCCACAACGGTTGCCTTGTTGCGTGGAACGGTTTCGCGGAACGTGTCCGCCTGAGCCATCACCGGAAAAGTCAAAACAAACAGACATGTCAACAAAATACGCATAGTAGCCCCTGTAATTTATAACAGGAGTGTCTTTAAAGAGCGAAAGCGCGATTTGCAACCAGTCAGGGTGCGGGACGTGCAGGACAGTGTCGGCGTGTGGCCGATATGCCCGGGACCAGAAATGCGTTGAACCCTGCAGCCGTGTCTGGTTGGTAAGCGACGGCACTCCCTTTTGAAAGGCGGAGACAACCGATCATGAATGATACAGTTCGGGTCCGTTCCGCGGAGTTCCGCGATCTGGAGGCGGCCTATGAGATCTGCCTGAAGACCGGCGATGCAGGCCGGGATGCGACCGGCCTTTACCGCGACAGCCGGCTGATCGGCCATATCTATGCCGGCCCCTATCTGGCGCTCGACGGGTTCATAGGTGTTGTTGCCGAGGACCGTGACGGCGTACTTGGTTATGCGGTCGGGGCCGCCGACACCCGGGCCTGTGAACGCCGCCTGGAGCGCGACTGGTGGCCGTCCCTGCGGCAACGCTATCCGGACCCTTCCGGCGACCCGGCCGGCTGGACGCCAGATGAACGCCGGATCCGGTCGATCCACCATCCCGCTATGGTGCCGGAGTACGTCGTCGAGGCTTATCCGGCTCACATTCACATGAACCTTCTGCCGCGTGCACAAGGGCAGGGGCTGGGAAGCCGTTTGCTTGCAGCCTGGTCGGTCGAGGCACGCGGGCAGGCCGTGTCATCGGTTCACGCCGGGGTCAACGCCCGGAACAAGGCTGGGCTGGCCTTCTGGAAAGCACGGGGCTTCGAGCCGGTGGGGGCGGTTCGGGACAGCGGGACCATCTGGTGCGGGCGTCATCTCTAAAAGGCCCTGCGAACTACCGCGACATTCACCTCCCGCCAGATTTCGAAGCCAAGTTTGCGGTAGAGGGCGATGGCGCCGTGATTGTCCGCGTAGGCATGCAGGAATGGGGTATCTCCACTTGCCCGCACGGCGGCGGCGACATGGACGGCAAGATCGGACGCAAGTCCGCGCCCGCGAAAATCCGGATGGGTGCAAATCCCGCTGATCTCGGTGAAACCGGTCAGGTTCAGACGGGTCCCGGCCATGGCTGCGAGCCTGTTGTCGAGCTTGACGCCGAAAAAGGGACCAAGTTCCGGCGTGCGCGGCGTGAAGGGGCCGGGTTTGGTCAGCTCGGCCAGCGCCACCATCTCGGGAATGTCGGCCTCGGTGAGCCGGACAATGCGAGCGGTGGGAGCGGTGGCTTTTGGCATCTGTGTCTGTGTCATCAGGATGCCCGCGGCCGTCACGTCCGCCACCAGCGTTCGCGGAAGCGCGATGTCCTCGGCCTGTACCAGATAGACGTGGTCCTCACCCGGACCGATCAATCCGGCGAGTTCTTCAAGGGCTTCCGGAGAATTGTCTTTCGATGCGGCGAAAGGGGAGACGGACGGGTCGAACCGGCGGGCGAGGTTGCCGCCACGCACAAACCCCCGCTGCCGGGTGGTGAGCGCGGACCAGATCACGCGCATCAGGGCGCTTTCCGCCGTTTCAGTCATGGCGTCGTGCATCTCTATTGCTCCTCGGCGGAGGTCAGGGTGTCCCAGTCAGGCAGAGGCTGTCCCGTCTGGCGCGCACTGAGTGTCTTGTCGGCAAGCGCGGTTTCCAGCTGATCGAGCTGATCGAGCAACGCCCCGTCCAGATCCCTGCAGGCATCCGCCACAGCGAGTGACACTGCCGGCCACAGCGTCGCTTTCAGGTGGTCGACGAGGTTTCGTCCCCTGGCCGTCAGGGCGATGGTGCTGACACGGCGGTCGTCTTCATGGGGCCGGGCGGCCACCAGTCCGTCGGATTTCATCCTGTTGATCATGCGGGTCACGCCCGGCTGGCTTTGGCCGAGGACCCGGGCCAGCTCGCCGATGCTCAAGGGGCCTTGCCGGTCAAGTGCCGCCAGCACCGGGTTCTGTGGTGTCGGCAGGTCTGTTCCGGCAAGTTCGCTTGTCAGGTCCTGTGTTTGTGCCTGCAGCATTTCACCTATGCGCTTCAACCGGCTGCCAAGCGTGGCATAACCGAGCGCGCGGACGACATCTTCCATCATACTGTCCTTATAAACATAACAAGTTATATAACATGGCATGAAAGAAATCGCAACCGTGGCTGGACACGGGCCGCTTTGTAATATAACTATTTGGTTATGGAACAGGTTGGTTATGAAATGGAGGGCGGCAATCTCGATGCGGTATTTTCCGCGCTCGCCGATCCCACACGCAGGGCGATCCTGACAAGGCTTGCCGCCGGAGAAGCGCCGGTCAACGAGCTGGCCAAACCATTCGAGATGAGCCAGCCCGCTGTGTCGAAACACCTGAAAGTGCTGGAAAGGGCGGGATTGATCACGCGCGGTGTCGAGCGGCAATCCAGACCGGCAAGGCTGAATGCCGCGCCGATGAAGGAGGCGATCGCCTGGCTTGAGGAGTTTCAGCGTTTCTGGTCATCAAACTTCGACCAGCTCGACGCGCTTCTGGAAGAACTCAAAAACGTTGAACGTTAGGGAGACGAAAAGTGGCTTTGCCGGAATTCATACTTGATAGACGTTTTAATGCGCCCCGCGATCTTGTCTGGCGAAGCTGGACGGAGCCGGACCTTTTGGCCCGCTGGTACGGGCCAGGGGTCGAAACGGTCATCCACAAGCTGGATGTCAGGCCAGGCGGCCTGTGGCTCAACGAGATGAAATTCGGAGGCGGCTCCCACTTTCAACGGGTCGAGTACACCGAAGTGGTCGAACCGGAAAAACTCGTCTGGCTGCATTCTGTCTCGGACGCCGACTGGAACGTTTCCGCCAATCCGATGATGCCCGACTGGCCGCGTGTTCTCCTGACCACGGTGACGTTTCAAACGGAGGGCGATCAAACGGATGTCCGGCTGGTCTGGACACCCCACGAGGCCACCGACGCCGAAATCGCCTGTTTCGCCGGCGCCATAAGTGGCCTCGACAAGGGCTGGGGCAAGGGCATGGAGATGCTGGCCGAGCTTCTGGAAGAACTGCAGGCCTGACCGGGCGCCGTGTCTTGCCGCCCAAACGAAAAGTGCCGCCTCACGGCGGCACTTGGTCCTTGGCACTTTGCTGTGGCCGGTTCAGTCGAACTCCGGTCCACGTGCCCTGTAGGGCGTGATTTCCTTCCAGGCCTTCATCAGGGTGTCCAGCTCATCGTCGCCATGCGGCGGCATGATGATCTGCAGCTTGACCAAAAGGTCGCCGTGGCCGCCATTCTTGGTCGGCAGGCCCTTTCCCTTGAGGCGCATGGTCTTGCCGCTGGAGGCATTGGCCGGAATGGTCAGGCTGACCGCCCCTGACAGCGTGGGTGTCCGCACCTTGGCGCCCAGCACCGCTTCGTAGAGCGTCAGCGGCAGGTCGAGATGCAAATCCGATCCCTTGACCTCGAACAGCTTGTGCGGTTTCAGCCGGATTTCCACCATGGCGTCGCCTGGAGGACCACCGTTTTCTCCCGGATGGCCCTGCCCCTTGAGACGGATCTTCTCGCCTTCCACGACCCCCTTGGGAAGCGTGACATTGACGGTCTTGCCGCTCGGCAGCGTAACCTGGGTCTTGCCGGAGTTGACAATGTCCTCCAGGGACACCCGGGCAACGATCTCGGCATTGCTGCCTTTCTGCTTGGGCGCGGCCTTTGCGCGCGCCCCGCCGGCAAAGCCTTCGCCGCCGCCGCTACGTGCACGCCCGCCGCCGCCGAAACTTCCGAAGATGTCGTTGAGAATATCGTCGAAACTGCCGCCGCCGGAACTGCCGCCCGGACGTGCGCCACCGGACCGGAACCCACGGGTACCGCCCGCCGCGCCAAAATCCTCATATCCGGAAAAGCCGTCGAAACCGCCGCCCTGAAAGCGCGGTTTGCCTTCCGCGTCGATTTCACCGCGGTCGAATTTGGCACGCTTTTCCTTGTCGCCAACGATTTCATACGCCTGGTTGGCTTCGGAGAAACGCTTCTGGGCTTCCGGATCGTCCTTGTTCTGATCCGGATGGTATTTCTTGGCCAGTTTTCGGAAGGCCTTTTTTATGTCGCCCTCGCTGGCGGATTTCGCCACCCCGAGAACGCTGTAGGGATCACGCATTCGTTGCACCAGGTTTCCTAGATTTTCCGGCAAGGCGTCCCATGCTCAGCTGTCCCTGCCGAATTTGGGTGCAGGAGAGCCGGACTGTGGCGACCGGGCCTGGCCGGACTTGCCCTCTATATCGGGATGGATAGGAAAAAATTCCAGACCTCCGCACCGGATTGAAGACTTCCCGGTTTAAGCAGGTTTTCCCTGCTATTCAAGCGTCGGAAACGGTAAGCGAGATGACGGCAAACTTTTGGGTCACGTCCCGGCAGGCCGAACCGTCGTAAAGCTTGATCCCGGCAATGGTGTTGGCTGTTGTGCGGAAGGACAGGCAGCCGGTATCGCCAAGCAAGGACACATCAATGCGGGAAACGGTTCCGGAATTGCCGCTGACGGAATTCAGCCAGGACACGGACAGGGTCTCAACGGTTTGGACGTCCGACAGGTCTTCGCTGAGCGAATCGAGATGCGCGGCGATGATGCCGCGGTCGCCTTCGCTGATGTCGGAATATGCGACGTCGGACGCGGAGGGGATCGACCCCGTCAGGACCGTTGGCGTATCGATGTTGTTGCTGCCCACCGGCACGGAGACCTGGCTGCAGCCACCCAGGGCGGTGCCTGCCACAAGCAGGATTGCCGCAAGGGGGTGGATCTTGATGTGCCGGCCAGTATATGAACGCATACAAACATCTCGAGACTGCCCCGTATTCGGCATGTGCTTGCCTGGCTGCAGGGCGTCAATTCCTTCGACAGGTTACCGATGACAGACCTCAAAGATCCGCCGGAAGAGTTAACAAAAGGTGACTTCACACAGGTTGTGGAACCGTTTGACCTTTTTTCTGAATGGCTTGAAGACGCCAAGGCGTCCGAACCGAACGATCCGAACGCTTTGTCGTTGGCGACAGTCGACGAGGACGGCCTGCCGAATGTGCGGATGGTGCTGCTCAAGGGTTTCGATGAAGGCGGTTTCGTTTTTTACACAAATTTCGAAAGCGCCAAGGGCCGTGAACTTCTGGCCTCCGGCAAGGCGGCTATGTGTTTTCACTGGAAGTCCCTGCGCCGGCAGGTCCGGATCCGGGGAAATGTCGTTGAGGTTTCCGGCGAGGAAGCCGACGAATATTACCAGTCGCGTGCGCGCGGCAGCCGGATAGGGGCCTGGGCATCGAAACAGTCCCGGCCGCTGGAAAGCCGCTTCGCGCTGGAAAAGGAAGTTGCCAAATACACCGCCCGGTTTGGCATCGGGGAAATTCCGCGGCCCGGTCACTGGTCCGGCATGCGGCTCGTGCCGACATCAATCGAATTCTGGCACGACAGGCCGTTCCGGCTGCATGACAGGGTTCAGTTCACCCGCACGGGGCCGGATCAGCCCTGGTCGAAAGTGCGGCTGTATCCCTGAATACACAATTTAATAGGTCACTACGGCCTAGAGCAGCCGCTTCCACCGGAAGAACAAAAAGGTCAGAACGACCGAGACCAGCATCATTCCGATGGAAAACAGGAAACCCTGCTGCCATTCCAGTTCGGGCATGTTGGTGAAGTTCATTCCGTAGATCGACGCGATCAGGGTGGGCGGCAGGAAAACCAGCCCTAGCACCGTGAAGATCTTGGAAATCTGGTTTTGCTCGAGCGTGACCAGACCGACCGTGGCGTCCAGCAGAAACGACAGCTTGTTGTCGAGGGCGTCGCCGTGCTCCTTGATCGAGTGGATATCGCGGCCGAACATCTTGCAGTCCGCGACCTGTTGCTCGTCAAGGCCGAGCCGTTTGGCGTTGGTGCTCATGTAGAGCAGCATCCTGGACAGGCTCGTGCACACGTCATGCATCTTGGAAACATGCAGGCCGACCTGTCCCAGACGCTTGATGGCGATCTGGTAACTCGCGGTCTTGCGCGTGTTGAGCCCTTCGCCGAAGACCTCGACGGCGAGATCGTCATAACGCGCGGACGCGTTCTCCATTTCATCGGCGCAGCGGTCGACGATGATGTCCAGCATCGCGAACAGGACCGCTGGCCCCTTGTGGGCGATGGTCTTGTCACCCTGCACCTTCTTCGACACCAGCGAGATCGATCTGGGCTCGCCGTAGCGCACCGTCACCAACCGTTTTGCGTTGACAACGAAGGTCACCGAAGACAGGGCCGGATCGATCATCCGCGTGGCAATGGGCAGCTGTGCCGTCATGACGACAGCACCCGGTTCCAGATAGAGCCGCTCCGACGTCTCGATCGAAGCTATTTCCTCGCGAGTCGGAATCTCGGCGCCCATCAGCTTTTCGGCCGATTGCTGCTCGGCCTGGGTGGGCGCGACAAGGTCGATCCAGATGGAGGTGGGGGGCAAGGAATCGCCGGGCGCCAGTTCAACGCGCTCCAGGCCATTGACCGAGGGACAGTAGGCAATGATCATTTCGGCAATCTCCGCATGGACACGAAGCGTGCCCTTGTCGGCGGCAGTTTGCCCAAGTGGCCCTGTCTCGGCAACCGTCGAGCGGCCTTCAGGCGGCACGGGCCGGACCGTTGCCCGGTCCGGCAATCAGATGATCAGGTGCCGCCGGGTCGAGGCGGTTTACTTGCCTTTTTTCGTCACCGTGGCCGGTTTCCGGCACAGCGCCGCCGCGTTGAGTGCAGCAATTCCGACCGGCTTGTAGAGATTGACAAGTTTCGCGTCGGCCGAATTGGACTGGGTCGGGCGGTTGGTTTGCTCAGACATTTGTCAGGTCCGTTTTTCATTACCAGGGCCCGCATACTGGTTGAGAGTTGGTTTCCGCGGGCCGCGTGCATGTCGTATCCAAATGCGGCAAAGGAAGGGCATGTTGCCCTTGCGTCTGTCGATTCCTGATTTCGACGGTTAAAGCATGCGCCTGATGGCGGAAAACGGCCAGTCAAAAACCATAACAAGATGTAACGAAAAGGAGATGAAAATGAAGTATTGAGGTAAGGTTTTATTTACCAAATGGCGGATCTTACCTTTGAAGGCGGTCTCGCCGGGTCAAACAAGATAGCTTTTCGGATTGCGAAGCGGGCGGCCGAGCAGGGCCCGGCAGAACCCGTTGCAGCAGCGCGCAAGGGTCAGCGTCAGGGTTGCCGCGATCAGGCCCAGGCCTGCAAGCATCAAGCCCGACGACAGGGGTGCACCGAAGAGGATCAACAGGCCGCCGGTTCCGGTGCCGATCACGAGAACGGCAATCGTTGTACGGAGATAGAGGTAGTGAGCCTCCAGGCAGCGGCCTTCGGGGGCCGCGTAGCGAATGGAAATCGCCAGGGCAAGCGGCACTGTCAGAAGAGCCAGGACCATCAGGTGGCACAGGCAGATATTGACATATCCGGGACGGAACAGCGCAGCTGGAAACCGGCCGGCGCTGCCGGGTCTCCTGCTTCTCCGGTGATCCGGCCCTTCTGCCGGATGACGGGAGCGTATTCCGGTCATTCCCCACCCCGAATTTCGACTGGTTGCTGCTTGTCCGCCAGTGCGGATTTCGTGTTGCCCTGTGAACATTTATGCGCCGTCGGACGCGGAAGTGAAGTTCATTTTTGACTTTTGGGCCGTATACGAACAAACAATGAGGTCACGTCCGGCCGTCCGTTATGGCCGCGTGTTCGCATGGCAAGACGGGACAACATGAAGCGCTACGCCGTTTATCGCACCTCCGCGGCTCCTGCCAGCCGCAAGCTGGGCTCCATCGGCCTGGCCGTTGCCGCGACCGCGTTCCTGGCAAAACGCTTCGGCTTGATCGATGCAGACGTCTTCGTTCTGTCGCTCATGGTGGCCGCGGTCATCGCATTGGGCGCGCTCGCGCTTGCCTTTTACGCCTTCAACCGCATCTGGGCCAGGGGAGGGCCAGGCGTTCCCGCCGCGCTGACCGGAACGGTCTTCGGCCTGCTTGCGCTCGGGCCGCCCGCGCTGGTCGTCGGCATACTGATCCTTCGTCCCGGTGCGCATGACCTGTCGACGGACGCCGCGCAACCGCCGGAAATCAAGTTGCGGGCCATCGCGGAAGATCAACCCTTTCTGGCATGGTTTGACGATGCGCTTGAACAACATGTCTGGCCCGCTTTTACCGGTGCGGCGCAGGACGGGCGTCTGCAGGCCGATAGGCAGCCCGCGCGTTTTGCGGACATCGTTTCGAGACGGTATCGCATCTCGACCGCGCAATTGCACGCCGCCGGTGCCAAGGCGCTGGAAGGCCTGAATTGGCAGGTCGTGGACGAATTGCCGCCCGACCTGCTCGATGCCGCCACGCGCCTGCAGGCGGAAGGCTCTTCGCAGCTCCTGGGACTTGAAACGGATGTGGTCCTTCGCATCCGGCCCGATCCTGTGGGCGCGCTCCTGGATGTTCGCGCCCGGTCCCGCACACCGCTCAAGGACCTGACGGGAAACGCGGATCACATTCGCAGTGTATTCGCCGAGATCGACCGCGTGCTTCTGGAGACGTATGGCGATCTCTCCCGGCTCGCGGTCGACGAGAGCCAGGTGGAGGAGGAGGAGCTGCAGCCCGAGCCTGCCGTGGAGCCGCGCGAGACAATCCCGTTGCCGGGGTTCAAGCCCTTTTTCGAGGAGGAGGACGCGCCCGTCGCGGACGGGCCCGACCAGACCGATCTGGAAGGATAGGCTGCGCGCCATGTGCGGTCGGACATTGTCTCAAGCGCTGGCGCGGTAGCGGGCGCCGAGCGTCAGCGCGGGGGTGGGTGTCACAAGATCCCGGCCGGACAGGTCCTCCAGATGGGCAAACACCGACAGGCCCGCGGCGGGATGCAGGGCGGGATCGATGTCCGCGTACAGCGCCGCCACAATCTCCTGAATGGTTTTTTCGGCACCTGCCAGCTGGTCCAGAATGGCGCTTTCGCGCTTGAGCCTGTGCTGTTTCAGCGCTTCGACATAGGTCAGGGCATCGGCAACAGCGCCGCCATGCCCGGGAAGATAGATGTTTTCGCTCCGTTTCAGCAGCGTGTCTATGGACGCCATGTAGTCGCGCATGTTGCCGTCGGGCGGGGCGACGACGGACGTCGCCCATCCCATGACGTGATCGGCCGACAGCAGCAATTGCGTGCCTTCAATGGCAAAACACAGATGATTGGCCGTGTGCCCCGGCGTGCCGACGGTCTCAAGCCGCAGTTCGCTGGCGGCGAAGATGTCGCCGTCGCCGAGCAGGCGGTCCGGTTGGTGGAGCTTGTCACCGCTGGCATCGAGCGGATTGATCTCGTTCTCGCCGAGCGCGCGGGCGGGTTTATGCGGGCCGCAACCGACAATCGGGGCGCCGCAATGCTCTTTCAAAAGGCGCGCGCCGGGCGAATGATCGACATGGGTGTGGGTGACCAGGATGGCCTCGATCTCCGCGCCGTCCGCAATCCTGAGGATCGTCTCGACATGCTCCGGCATGGCGGGACCCGGGTCGACGCAGATCAGCCTGCGTGTGCCGAGAAGATACGTGTTGGTTCCGAAGAATGTGAAAGGGCCGGGGTTGTTCGCAGTCAGCCGGCGGATGCCCGGTGCCACTTCAGTGGCACTTCCGTAGTTCGGATCAAACTGTCGATCATGTTTCATGCCGGCCGGTTTCCCTTGTCATGCACGCGGTGCCGCGTCATGTATCTGACGTTTGAATCGGATAGGGAAGCAGAACTTTGCCAATCCGGGGCTTTCTGTGAAACAGTATGAAATGGATTCAATCGTTTAACTGTCACCAATGCTCTACGAAACACGATGACGCACGAAACAGAATGCCGGTTCGAAAGTTTGCTTGACCTGCCCAGGGATCAGGCCTTCTCGCTGTTTGTCGACCGGCTCGACCTCTGGTGGCCGTCGCCGTTCCGGGAAGCGGGCGACGGCGAGGTCGAGGCGGGAATTGAACCCTTCGCCGGCGGCGCGTGTTACGAGATCGACGGCAACGGACGCCGGCGCATCTGGGGAACGGTGCTGTCCATCGAAGCTCCCTTGTACATCCGGCTGGCCTGGCAGGTGAGCCAGGATGGCGAAGAGGTCGCCGACCCGGCCGCTGCGAGCCGGGTGATGGTCAATTTCCGCGAATCGGGCGGTGCAACCCGCCTGGAGCTCGTGCACAATGCCTTTCTGAGGCATGGCGAAGCCGGCGCCGAATACCTTGCGCGCATGTGTGCCCCCGAAGGCTGGCCCCGAATTCTGGGCAACCTCAAAACGGCTGCGCGGAGCAAGGAAATGCGTTGACGGGCAGCTTGCCTGGTGCGCACGCAAAAATCGCCTGCCTGTCGCCTGTTTGACATGTTTGCCGTGCTACGTGGGGTCTCCGAAACACAGCGTTTCCCCTGTTTCAGCCTTGCACATTTCCTGAGGCGTCGAAATAGTGTCCGCGGTTGGCGATATCCGCCGGTCTCCTGAGCAACACCCCTTGGTATCACGTCACCCACGAACCCATGACCAATCCGCAATCGCCCCCTGAGCAGTCCACCGACGTCCCGCAGGCCGTATCGCCGCTGACACGGTTGGGCGAGGCGCGCTGGGTGCTGCTCACGGCCCTACTGGCCGCCGCCGCCGCCGTCATTCTCTATGACGTGCCGTTCTGGCCGGTGGTCGGGTTTCTGGCGGCCATGGTCGCCGTCGCGGGCCTGATCCCGCGCCGTGCCGCAAGCCGGCGGTTGAAACTGAATGCCCAGCGGGAAATCCGGCGGATGTGGCCCGGCACGGGCATGAAGGTGACCGTGGATGCCTTGCCGACACCCTGTTTTGTCGCGGACGGACGTGGCATCACGCGTTATGTGAACACGCAGGCGCAGAAGACCTATGAAGGGGTGAAGCCCGGGGATCCGCTTTCCTTTTCCCTGAGGACGCCGTCTCTCCTGGAGGCATTCGACCGTGTGCGCGCCACGGGGGAAGCGGAGCGGATCAGCTGGACCGAGAAGGTGCCGACGGAATCCTGGTACGAAGCCCATATCGCTCCGATCTACATGCCCGGACAAGCGGGCGTTGAGCAAGGTCCCGGCCTGCCGGACTTTATTCTCGTGGTGATCAGGGATCTGACGGAGAATCGCCGTCTGGAGCGCATGCGAACGGATTTTGTCGCCAACGCCAGCCATGAGCTGCGCACGCCACTCGCCTCGCTGACCGGCTTCATCGAGACACTGCAGGGCCCCGCGCGCGACGATCCGGACGCCCGGGAACGGTTCTTGTCGATCATGCTGGACCAGGCCGGCCGCATGCGCCGGCTCATCGACGATATCCTGTCGCTGTCGCGCATCGAGCTCAAGGCCCATGTGCGCCCGGCGAGTATCGTCGACTTCGCGGAGATCGTGCGCCATTCGAGCGATGCCCTGTCGCCGCTTGCCGCGGACATGGGTGTCGAAATCCGTCTCCGGCTTCCCGACACCCCCGTCAGGATCAAGGGCGATCGCGACGAACTTATCCAGGTCACGGAAAACCTGATCGAAAATGCATTGAAATACGGGCACAGCGGACAGTTTGTCGATGTCAGCCTGACCGAACTGGCCGACGCGCCGGAAGCACCGGCCTGGCAACTCGCGATACGCGATTTCGGCGAGGGGATTCCGCCGGAGCACCTGCCCCGCCTGACCGAACGCTTCTATCGGGTCGAAGTGGATTCCAGCCGGGCCGCCAAGGGCACCGGCCTTGGACTGGCGATCGTCAAGCACATTCTCGCCCGCCACCGCGGGCGGCTCGAAGTGGAAAGCGAACCCGGAAACGGCGCGACCTTCAAGGTCAGTTTGCCTTCGCTCGAGAACGCCGACGGACTGCCGGAAAAGGTGTCGGCATGAGCCGATAGGCTGGCTCAACGAATGCCGGCGAGGCTGACTGTCCTGCAACAAGACCGACTGCGGTCGCGGAGCGCCCTCCACGGGAACCCTCCATCGCCTGGCGGCGGTTCGAACGCGGCACCGGAAGATCGGCCGAGGGATGCAAACCCTGTCAGCAATACGGAGTCGGATTCAAGGCCGCTTTCGCCCGCTATGTGACAGGCTTTTCGGCGGTCTGGAGACACAAAACTTTCAACTGCGGCAAAAAGTATATATTTTTCAATAAGTTAAATTGTCACAAAACTGAAAAACAACTGTCATAGAACTCTCATCCACGGGGCCTAGGTTCCCGGCATCGCTCGTGCAGCTCACTGCCCGGTGATCATCTAGAAACCTTGACATTCAAAGGGAGTGGTCAAGTGAAATTTACGACCCTCGTTAGCGCAACTGCCCTGGCCGTTGCTTCCACTGCATTCGTTGGCGCAGCCCAGGCTCGCGACCAGGTCCAGGTTGCCGGTTCCTCGACCGTCCTGCCTTACGCTTCCATCGTCGCCGAAGCTTTTGGTGAAAACACCGATTTCCCGACCCCGGTCGTTGAATCCGGTGGTTCTTCCGCTGGCCTGAAGCGCTTCTGTGAAGGTGTTGGCGAAAACACCATCGACGTTGCCAACGCTTCGCGCAAGATCCGCGACAAGGAAATCAAGGCCTGTGCAGAAGCCGGCGTCAAGGACATCATCGAAGTCCGCATCGGTTATGACGGCATCGTCTTCGCGTCCCAGAAAGACGGCCCGGCCTTCACCGCGTTCCAGCCGGCTGACATCTTCAACGCTCTCGGCGCCAAGGTGCTGAAAGACGGCGAAATCGTCGACAATCCGTACAACAACTGGGCCGAGTTCAACGGCGACCTGCCGGATGTCGGCATTGCCGCTTTCATCCCGGGCACCAAGCACGGCACCCGTGAAGTGTTCGAAGAGAAGGTCCTCGCCGTGGGTTGTGAAGCTACCGGTGCCCTCCAGGCCATGATCGACAGCGGCATGTCCGAAGACGACGCTGAAGACGCTTGCATTGACGTGCGCGCCGACGGCAAGTCCACCGACATTGACGGCGACTACACCGAGACCCTGGCTCGCATCGACAGCAACCCGAACGGCATCGGCATCTTCGGTCTGGCGTTCTACGAGAACAACCAGGACAAGCTGAAAGTTGCCACCATGGGTGACGTGGCTCCGTCCACCGAATCCATCGCTTCCGGCGAGTATCCGGTTTCCCGCCCGCTGTTCTTCTACATCAAGAAGGCACATATCGGCGTGATCCCGGGCCTGAAGGAATACGCACAGTTCTTCACCGCTGACGAAATCGCAGGCCCGGACGGCCCGCTCGCTCAGTACGGCCTGGTTGCCGATCCGGAACTGGCCGCGACCCAGGCTTCCATCGAAGCTGAAGAAACCATGAAGTAATCGGGCCCAGGCTCGTTTCGAGGGGCGGCTTTCCCGCCGCCCCTTTCTCATTTCCGGACATTATTATTCCTCGGGGGACCACATGTCCTTGTTCTGGCTCCTTGTGATCGTGCTCGCGATTGCCGCCGTTGGCTATTTCGTCGGGCGCGCGCGTGCCTTGGCCAGTGCCGGAGGAGACATGCGGTCGCTGCATTCTCTTCCGTCCTATTACGGGGCGAACGTGGCGATGAAGGCCGCGGTTCCCGCTATTGTGATCCTCGTTGTCTGGCTGCTCGCGCAGCCCTTTTACATTAACAGCGTTGTCTCCGGGGTGATCCCGGAATCGGCAATCGGCGAAGGCTCGTCACTCGGTCTCGTCATGGCGGAAGTCCGCCGGGCGGCCACCGGCCTCGACAACGCGGTTGCAGCCGGTCAGATGACCGACGAATTCGCGCGCAGCGCGCGTGCCGACTTCAACGACATCACGGCCCGGCTCAAGGATGCCGGGCAGATCATCACGTCGCAAATCACCCAGCCGGTGATGCGCGCGGCGCAGTCCTATCGGATCATGGTGTCTACCGGCAACATGTTCATGTCCATCGTGGTCATCCTGGCCTCGATCGCCGGAACCTTCTGGGCGCTTCGCGAAACCAACGCGGGCTTCAGGGCCCGCAACAGCGTTGAAAGGGGCGTGCGGTTCATTCTTCTCGCCTCCGCCTCGATCGCCATTCTGACGACGGTCGGGATTGTTCTGTCGCTGGTGTTCAACACCGTGGAGTTCTTCCGGCTCTATCCGGCCCTGGACTTCTTCTTCGGTACTACCTGGTCCCCGAGTTTCTCCGGTCGTGGCGGCTCGTCCGAACTGGGCATCATTCCGCTGCTCTGGGGCACGTTCTACATTTCCTTCGTAGCCCTGGTCGTTGCCGTTCCGATCGGCCTGTTCGCGGCTATCTACCTGTCTGAATATGCCGGCCCGAAAGTGCGCGCCGTTGCCAAGCCGCTTCTGGAAATCCTGGCCGGCATCCCGACCATCGTCTACGGCCTGTTCGCCCTTTTGACCGTCGGTCCTCTGCTTCTGTCGGTCTTCGGGGACGACGGTCTTGGCGTCATGAAGGCCGGCACGGCGGTGATGACGGCGGGGCTTGTCATGGGCATCATGCTGATCCCCTTCGTGAGCTCGCTCTCCGACGACATCATCAACGCGGTGCCGCAGGCCATGCGCGACGGTTCCTACGGACTGGGCGCAACCAAGTCAGAAACCGTCAAGCAGGTTATCCTGCCCGCGGCCCTGCCGGGCATCGTCGGTGCCATCCTGCTGGCGGCCTCACGTGCCATCGGTGAAACGATGATCGTGGTGCTCGGGGCGGGCGCGGCCGCGCGCCTCAGCCTCAATCCCTTCGAAGCCATGACCACGGTGACGGCCAAGATCGTCAGCCAGCTGACCGGCGACGCCGACTTCGCCTCACCCGTTGCGCTGGTCGCATTCGCCCTCGGCATGACCCTCTTCGTGGTGACCCTGGGTCTCAACATCGTCGCGCTCTACATCGTGCGCAAGTACCGGGAGCAGTATGACTGATGACCGACACGACGCTTACTCCCCCGACTTCCGAAACATCCTCGAACGCGCAGGCCAAGCCCAAGTCGCTCTACGCGATCGACGACCTGACCCGCAAGCGCAACGCCGCCGAGAAACGCTTCAAGGCCTACGGCATCGGCGCCATCGCGATCGGCCTGTTCTTCCTTGTCGTGCTCGCGGTGTCGATCATCTCCGAAGGCCTTCCGGCCTTCACCAAGACGGTGGTCTCGGTGGACTTCACCCTGACGCAGGAACAGTTCGACGAGGCGGAAGGCACGCTTTTCAAGACAAAGGCCTACGAGGGGATCTTTGTCGGCGCGCTCCAGGGCCAGCTTGAAGCCGGCGGTGTCAGCGTGCCCTTCGACGCGGCGGCCATCGAGCGCATCGTGGGCAAGCCGGGCGGCACCATCCGCGAATTTTTCAAGGCCAACCCGGACAAGCTGAGGGAGCCGGTGCAGTTCGAGCTGGCGGCCTCGTCCAGGGTTGACGGCTACATGAACGGCCGCGTCACCCGCGACAACATGACCGACAGCCGCTTCCTGATGAAGTCCGACCTGGATCTGGTCGACACGTTGCGGGAGAGCGGCGTCATCAAGACGGTGTTCAACTGGAACTTCATCACCGGAGCGGATTCCGGCGTGGACAATCCGGGGGGCGCCGGCATCGGCGCCTCCGTTGTCGGGTCCTTCTTCATGATGCTGGTGGTCCTGTTCCTGGCGCTGCCGATCGGGGTAGCAACCTCGATCTACCTGGAAGAGTTCGCACCGCAAAACAAGTTCACCGACCTGATCGAGGTGAACATCTCCAACCTGGCCGCCGTCCCGTCCATCGTCTTCGGTATCCTCGGCCTGGCGGTGTTCATCCAGTTCATGCATCTGCCGCAATCGGCGCCGCTCGTGGGCGGTCTGGTGCTGACGCTGATGACCCTGCCGACGATCATCATCTCGACCCGCGCCTCGCTGAAAGCGGTGCCGCCGAGCATTCGTGACGCGGCCCTGGGCGTCGGTGCTTCCAAGATGCAGGCCATTTTCCACCATGTGCTGCCGCTGGCCATGCCGGGCATCCTGACCGGCACGATCATCGGCCTCGCTCAGGCGCTGGGGGAAACCGCGCCGCTGCTCCTGATCGGCATGGTCGGTTTCGTGGCCCGCGGATATCCGGACGGCATCGTTTCCGGTTTCGTCGATCCAAACTCGGCAATGCCGGCACAGATCTACACGTGGGCCGCCCGCGCGGATTATGCCTTTTACGAAAAAGCCTGGGGTGGGATCATTGTCCTTCTGGTGTTCCTCCTCACCATGAACATACTTGCGGTCATCCTGCGCCGCAGATTTGAACGCCGCTGGTAAGGGACGAACCAATGAACCAGATGCTCAATACCGAACGGGCGAACAGCATGACCGACAGCAAGATTTCCGCAAGCAAGGTGCAGGTCTATTATGGCGATACCCACGCCATCAAGGACGTGGACATCGAAATCCGGCCGCGCTCGGTCACCGCTTTCATCGGCCCGTCCGGCTGTGGCAAGTCGACCTTCCTGCGGAGCATCAACCGCATGAACGACACGATCGACATCTGCCGCGTCGAAGGCTCCATCAGGATCGACGGCGAGGATATCTACGATCCCAAGGTCGACCCGGTGCAGTTGCGTGCCAAGGTCGGCATGGTGTTCCAGAAGCCGAACCCGTTCCCGAAGTCGATCTACGACAACATTGCCTACGGTCCGCGCATTCACGGTCTTGCCAGGAACAAGTCCGAGCTCGACGACATCGTCGCCTCAAGTCTGCAGAAGGCGGGTCTTTGGGAAGAGGTGAAAAACCGTCTGGATGAACCGGGCACCGGCATGTCCGGCGGTCAGCAACAGCGCCTGTGCATCGCCCGCGCTATCGCCGTCAGCCCGGAAGTCATCCTGATGGACGAACCCTGTTCGGCGCTCGACCCGATTGCGACGGCAAAGGTCGAGGAGTTGATCGATGAGCTGCGCGAGAACTACACGATCGTCATCGTGACGCACTCCATGCAGCAGGCGGCCCGCGTGTCGCAGCGCACCGCATTCTTCCATCTCGGCATTCTGGTTGAGGAAGGTCCGACCGAGGACATCTTTACCAATCCGAAAGACAAGCGTACGCAGGACTACATCACTGGCCGCTTCGGCTAGGCGATTTCCGATTTCTGAAGGGGACACGGGATGTCTGAACATACAGTCTCGGCTTATGACGAGGAACTGACGGCGATGGCCGGCAAGATCGCCGAAATGGGTGGTCTGGCGGAGAAAGCCTTTGCCGATGCCGTGCATGCGCTGGTTTCGCAGGATCTGGACCTCGCCAAGGCAACGATTGCAAACGACGCGCGACTGGACGCCTTGCACCACGAGGTCGAGGTCAAGCTGATCGAGATCATCGCCCGCCGCCAGCCCATGGGCCAGGACCTGCGCGAAGTCACCGCCGCGACCCGGATCGCCAACGACCTGGAGCGTGTCGGCGACCTGGCCAAGAATGTGGCCAAGCGCGTGATTGCGATCGACAGCGATCTGCAGTCCAAGAAGCTTGCGATCGGTGTCGAGCACATGACCGAACTCGCGCTGTCACAGCTCAAGAAGGTCCTTGACGCCTATGCGCGCAAGGACGCGGACGCTGCCCGTCACGTACAGGAAGCCGACGCGGAGATCGATGCGATCTACACGTCGCTGTTCCGCGAATTGCTCACCTACATGATGGAAGACCCCCGGGTCATCACGCAGTGCGTTCATCTGCTTTTCTGCGCCAAGAACATCGAACGCATCGGCGATCACGCGACCAACATCGCCGAAAACGTCTTTTACATGGTGACGGGTGATCGGTTGCCGGAAGAGCGTGCCAAGGTTGACGAAACCGGTGCCGTGTAACCACTGACGCCGGTCGCGGAAGCGATCCGGCCGGCGCGTGGCCCCGGGAGGCCGCGCAGGATGCCGAATTTGGAGCGAAATGCATGCCGAAGGTGCTCATCGTTGAAGACGAAGAACCTCTCAGCCTTCTGTTAAGATACAACCTGGAAGCGGAAGGCTACGCGGTTGAATCGTGTGTCCGCGGCGACGAGGCCGAAATCCGCTTGCGGGAAAGCCTGCCGGACCTGCTTCTTCTCGACTGGATGCTGCCGGGCCTGTCCGGTATCGAGCTCTGCAGGCGGTTGCGCGCCCGCGAGGATACCGAACGCCTGCCGGTGATCATGCTGACCGCGCGCGGTGAGGAGGCGGAGCGTATCCGCGGCCTGGCCACCGGTGCGGACGACTATGTCGTCAAGCCGTTCTCGGTGCCGGAACTGATGGCACGGGTGCGGGCGATCCTGCGCCGGGCGAGCCCGGAAGTGGTTTCGACCATGCTGCGCTCCGGTGACATCGAACTGGATCGCGAAACCCACAGGGTGCGCAGGAACGCCAAGGAAGTCCATCTGGGGCCGACGGAATTTCGCCTGCTGGAGTTCCTGATGACGTCTCCAGGTCGTGTGTTTTCGCGCGAGCAACTGCTCGACGGCGTCTGGGGCCATGACGTCTATGTCGACGAACGCACCGTCGATGTCCATGTCGGGCGCCTGCGCAAGGCTCTCAACAAGGGCAAGGCCAAGGATCCGATCCGGACCGTGCGCGGTGCTGGCTACGCCTTCAACGACCAGTTCACCGCCACTGCCTGATCACCTTCAGGGACCCTGGAAAGAGCCCGCCCTTTGGCGGGCTTTTTTGGGCGCGCCCTGCCGAATGCGGTTCACGGCGAAACATCGGCGCTGACCTGCGCGGCATGAGCCAATGTTGTCTCTCGCCACCGGATTGACTAGCCTTGGCTGCGATATCAGCGCCAGGTTAGGAGGGGGCATGACCGCGTTCGTGATCGGCCAGATGCAGATCCACAGCCGCGACTGGATGGCGGAATATTTCGCCAAGGTCCCGGACCTCGTTGCCGCTCATGGTGGGCAGTTCCTTGTCCGCGGAGGAAACCCGGGCCATCTCGAAGGTGACAACCCGGTTCCCGATGCAGCCTTCATCCTCGAGTTCCCCGACCGGGAACATGCCAGTGAATTCTGGAATTCACCGGAATTTCAGCAACTTGCCAAGCTGCGCCGGACAGGTTCCGCACTGAATGCGATTTTGGTCGATAAATTGACCGGCAATTGAAGGCTGTGGATCGCGGAGGCAAAAAAGCCCGCCGTGAGGCGGGCCTTGAATGCCTGGGTGGACCTTGTTTTGCCCGGTCGTCAACCGGCCTGGGCGACCACCTTGCGGTCACGCCGGCGGTCGGCGACCGGCTGGTAGGCGATCTTGCAGTGATGGGCGCAATAGGGCACGCCGGCATCGGACTGGCGGCCGCAGAAATAGAAGTCATCCGTTGCAGGATCGCCGATCGGCCATTTGCAGGTCCGTTCCGTGAGCGTGAGAATGGACGCCCGTTGCGAGATCGGCACCAGATCCGCAATCGGCTCCACTGCGGGTTTGGCTTGCACGACTGGCACCGGGTCGATATCGGCCTTCAGCGCGGTTGCACCGACAGTCTGCGGCTGATGAGACGGTTTCTTCGGGGCGGCGCTGCCGGGTGTGGCAGTGCGTGCACGGCGGGGTTTCGCACTGGAGGAAGAAGACTTGGCGCGGCCGGACAGACCCAGGCGATGCACCTTGCCGATCACGGCATTGCGGGTCACACCGCCCAGCTCACCTGCGATCTGGCTTGCACTCAAGCCATCGCCCCAAAGCTTTTTGAGAAGCTCAACCCGTTCGTTCGTCCAACTCATTGCCGCACCCTTTATTTTGACTGCGTTGCAGCCATTAACCCCGTGTTAAGCACGCGTCCGCATGCCTAATGATGGCATATCTAGTGCCTCTTGGTGATTTGCCTCACGAGATCTCGTGTTTGATGACCCAGAGGTTACAATAACGTTAATTTGTCAGGCAACCGCCCGGCTCAAACCAGTTGGGGATGAAAGGACTTTTCCCCAAATAAGGGTCTGTCGAGATTTAGTTTTCGGTCGTGGCGCGTGTCGAATTTCGGTCTCCGAGCAGGAGGAAAGTCCGCAGTGGTGTCTCCCACCACAAGGAATTTCCGACGCCCTCGGGGCCGAAATTCGCCGCGTCCCGGAGGGATTTGGTGAAAAGCGCTCATTTCCGCGTCGCGAAAGCTTGAAAGGGATAGCCCTTACTTTGCTTCCGCTTCTTGAACTGAGCGCTTTTCACCCAAACCACGACCAAATCCTAAGTCTCGACAGACCCTCGCCGAGGTCCTTGAGAATTTTACGAAATCCGCTCCGGGGACCCACACATATATCTTGTGCGCCATTTCCATTGACAGTCCATGGTGGGGGCGGTGTATAAGAAAACCGCTGCGTGCCGCCCGAAGAGGCGGCACGTTGCGTTTTGGCCCAATGACACCGAGACGAGGTGTCGGCCCGCGTCAGGGTGACGTCGGGTCGTTTGGGCGTTGTTGAGGAGACACACGAGGTTATGTCCGCGTCGGCACTATTCGGAAACTACGCAAGATCGAACCTGACGTTCGATCACGGGGAAGGCGTCTGGCTGGTAACGGCTGACGGTCGACGATTCCTCGACTGCGGTTCCGGCATCGCGGTCAATTCTCTCGGACACAGTCATCCGCATCTGGTGGGCGCCCTGCAGGAGCAGGCCGCCAAGCTTTGGCACATCTCCAACCTGCACCAGATCCCGGAAGGTGAACGGCTGGCACAGCGCCTGTGCGAGGCGACCTTTGCCGAGAAGGTCCTGTTCGTGAATTCCGGCGCCGAAGCCATGGAAGCCGCGATCAAGTGCGCGCGCCGCTATCACTATGACAACGGCCAGCCCGAGCGGTTCCACATCATCACCTTCGAAGGCGCCTTCCACGGCCGCACGATTGCGACGATCGCGGCCGGTGGCCAGGCGAAATACCTGGAAGGCTTCGGTCCCAAGGCGCCCGGTTTCGACCAGGTTCCCGCAAATGATCTCGATGCCCTGAAGGCCGCCATCGGCCCGCAGACCGCGGCGATCTGTATCGAACCGATCCAGGGCGAGGGCGGTATCCGCGAGATTCCCACCGAATTCCTGCGTGCCGTGCGCAAGCTGTGCGACGACAACGGCCTCCTGCTGATCTTCGACGAGATCCAGACCGGGGTCGGCCGCACGGGCAAGCTGTTCGCCCATCAGTGGACCGGTGTCACGCCGGACCTGATGGCAATCGCCAAGGGCATCGGCGGCGGCTTTCCGATGGGCGCCTGCCTGGCAACGGCGGAAACCGCCGCTGCTCTGTCGCCGGGGACCCACGGCACGACCTTTGGCGGCAACCCGCTGGCCATGGCGGTCGGCAATGCCGTTCTGGACGTGGTGCTGGCGGACGGCTTTCTGGAAGAGGTCCAGCGCAAGGGGCTCAGTTTCAAGCAGAAGCTGGCCGGTCTGGTCGACAGCCATCCGGCGGTTCTCGGCGAAGTGCGCGGAAACGGGCTGATGCTTGGACTGAAATGCGTGGTGCCGGCGGCAGACTATGTCGGCGCGGCGCGCGAAGCCGGCCTTCTTGCGGTGCCGGCGGGCGACAATGTGGTGCGCATCATGCCACCGCTGACCATGAATGAAGACGAAATTTCACTGGCCGTCGAGCGTCTGGAACAGGCGGCTCTGGCAGTGGAAGCGAGCTTGGCGGAAGGAGCGGCAGGATGACCGCTAACGGAACGTACCGGAATTTCCTGGACCTGACCGATTTCGAAGGCGACGAATTGCGCGCCATCCTGGAGACCAGCCGGAAGATCAAGGCCAGCCGCAACGGCGTTCACCGCGGGGAAGGGCCCCTGGCCGGCAAGGTGCTGGCGATGATCTTCGAACAGCCGTCGACACGGACCCGCATTTCTTTTGACGTCGGCATGCGCGAGCTTGGCGGCGAGACCCTGATGCTGACCGGAGCGGAAATGCAGCTCGGCCGGGGCGAGACCATTGCCGACACGGCGCGTGTCCTGTCGCGCTTCGTCGACGCCATCATGATCCGGATCCTGGACCATAACGAGCTCAGGGAACTGGCCGAAGCGGCGACGGTTCCGGTGATCAACGGTCTGACGAAACAGTCGCATCCGTGCCAGATCATGGCCGACCTGCTCACCTTCGAGGAACATCGCGGCTCGATCGCCGGCAAGAGCGTCGCCTGGACCGGCGACAGCAACAACGTGCTGGCATCGTGGATCCACGCGGCACCGCGTTTCGATTTCGAATTGCGCGTTGCAACTCCGGCGGAACTCGCACCGCCACAGGAGCTGATCGACACCGCCAGGGCCAAGGGTGGTTCCATTGTGGTGACGTCGGACCCATATGAGGCCGTCAAGGGAACCGACTGCGTGATCACCGACTGCTGGGTGTCGATGGGGGACGATGACGCGGAATCGCGTCACAACCTGCTGAGCGCCTATCAGGTCAACGAACGGCTGATGGCGGAGGCGAATGGCGATGCCCTGTTCATGCATTGCCTGCCGGCCCACCGGGGTGAGGAAGTCACCTCGGAGGTGATGGACGGTCCCAATTCCGTTGTGTTTGACGAGGCCGAAAACCGGCTCCATGCCCAGAAGGGCATCCTGGCCTGGTGTTTCGGCGCAGCTTGAGGCAGAGCCATCGTGGCACTCAATCTTGATGATCTGGGCATCACGCCTGCCGGGCTGGATGCAGTCCGGCCCTTTGCCGTGGAAGCCCTCGACGTGCGCGGCCGAGCGGTCGCGCTCGGTCCGGTGCTGGAAACCATCCTGGCGCGGCACGATTACCCGGAACCGGTGTCCCGCCTGCTGGCCGAAGCCATCGTCCTGACCAGCCTGCTCGGCACGTCGCTGAAATTCGATGGCCGGTTCACGCTGCAGACCCAAACCGACGGCCCGGTCTCCATGCTGGTCGTGGATTTCGCGACGCCTGACGCCATCCGCGCCTGCGCCACCTTCGACAGGGAAGTGGTGGAAGAGCTCATGGCCGGCGGCAAGGCGACCCAGGAAACCCTGCTCGGACGTGGACATCTGGCCATGACCATCGACCAGGGCCGGCACATGCAGCGCTACCAGGGCCTGGTGGAGCTGGACGGGGTGTCGCTGGAAGAAGTCGCCCGGCGCTATTTCGAACGCTCCGAGCAGATCCCGACGGAGGTGCGTCTGGGCGTCGGTGAACTGTTCGTCCGCAGGGAAGGCGAGGGCCACGCCAGGACATGGACCGCCGGCGGGATCCTGATCCAGTTCCTGCCCGAAGCGCCCGAGCGGATGAAACAGGCCGATATCGACCCGGGTGATGCGCCGGAAGGCACCACCCCGCACGAGATCGACGAGGACGATGCCTGGGTGGAAGCCAAGGCGCTGGTCGATACGGTCAAGGATATCGAACTGACGGATCCGGAAGTCAGCGTGGAGATGTTGCTGTTCCGGCTGTTTCACGAACGTGGCGTTCGGCTGTTCGAACCCCAGCCCCTGGCGGACAAGTGCAGCTGCTCGCGCGAGAAGATCCAGGGCGTGCTCGCCGGCTTCAGCGCGGAGGAGATCGAACACATGACGGTTGACGGCAAGATCGTCGTCACCTGTGAGTTCTGCAGCAGCAGGTACGATTTCGACGCCTGATCGGCGTAGCCCGCTACGATTGTACATACTTGGTAACCGGAGGTCGCCGCAGCGACCCCCGGACACATTCTGTTACAAATTTCACCGTGCCAATATTTGCCTTCAAAGGTAAGCCGGGCTTGAATCTTGCAGTGCAAAGCAAAATGTTAGCTCGTGCGCGCAGAAAACAGCCCGAAAGGCCTTGGTGAGCAGATATGTTGCAGTCCCTACAGCCAGACGCCGGAAAACAGTCCGCCTCCGACCTGACGCCTTCCGCCGAAAGGCTGGTGGAGCGGCGCAGGGCACGCGGTCCGCTGGTTCTCAAGGCGTTGCTTCAGCTGCTGCTGGCGTTTGCCATCCTGTTCGGGGCTTTCAAGGGCATGAACGCACTGGTCGCCACGAAGCCGGACGTCCCCAAGCGCCCCATCCAGGAAACAAGCTATGCGGTTGAAACGCTCACCGTCGCGGCCGCCGACCATGCTCCGACGATAAGTGTCTACGGCGAGACGACGGCCGGGCGGGAAGTGGAGCTGCGCGCGCTCGTGGCCGGAGAGATCGTTGAAGTTCATCCGAACCTCAAGGCGGGCGGAGCCGTGAAACAGGACGAAGTCCTGGTCGCCATCGACCGGTTCGATTTCGAGGGCGCCGTTACCGAGGCCGAGGCCAACCTCGCCGAAGCACGCGCCGCCCTGGTCGAGAGCGAGGGCGGCGTCACGTTGCAGCAGGGAAACCTTGTCCGTGCCCGGGAGCAGCTGGAATTTGCCCAGAAGGATCTGGAGCGCGCTGAAGACCTGCTCGGCAAGGGGGCGGTCACGGAGCGGACGCTGGACGACCGCAAGCTGATCGTGTCGCAGCGCCGGCAGACGGTGGAACAGGCCCAGAATGCGCTCGCCCTGGAAGAGGCCCGGGTCGACCAGCAGAAAGCTGCGATCATGCGGCTCGAATGGCGCCTGCAAAACGCGCAGCGCCAGCTGCAAAACACGATCCTGAAAGCACCGTTCGATGCCATCGTGCGCTCGGAATCCGCCGAGCGGGGCCGTTTGGTCGGCGTCAATGACGCCATCGTCTCGCTTTACAGCAGCGACGCTTTTGAAGTCCGGTTCACGCTCTCCGACAACCAGTATGGCCGCTTGCTGGCGGAAACGGGAACGGTGATCGGCCGCCCCGTGATCGTGACCTGGTATCTGGGCAACCAGCCGGTGACCTACCCGGCAACGGTCACGCGCATCGGTGCGGATGTGGCCAGCACCCGTGGCGGCGTCGACCTGATCGCCCTGATCGACGGGTCCAACACCACTGTGCCGCTTCGTCCCGGAGCCTTTGTCGAAGTGTCCCTGTCAGACCAGAGCTACGCAGACAGTTTCCGGATCCCGGAGACCGCATTCTACGGTGAAGGCACGGTCTACGTGCTCAGGGACAGCCGGCTGGAGCCGCGCACGGTCAGGTCGCTGGCCATCGACGACGGTTACATCCTTGTCGAGGGGGGACTGGAGGACGGCGACGTCCTGCTGACCACCCGGATCCCGGAGGCCGGCGAGGGCCTGCTGGTGAAAAACCTGTCCGCGGACGAGACACCGGTTGGCGAGGCGCCGAAAGGGGACGCCGCGAGCGCCGGTACCGGCCAGTGACGCAGTCTTCCGACATGACGGCAAACCGGTCCCGCGGCTTCCTCGAACTGATCGTGCGCCATGCCAATGCCGCCAACCTGATCATGGCGATCATGGTGCTTTTCGGCGCCTATGGCTTTGCCAAGCTCAATACGCAGTTCTTTCCGACCATCAAGACCGACCGGATATCGGTGTCCATCACCTGGTCCGGTGCCAGCGCGGAAGATGTCGCCGCCAACATTCTGGAGGTGATCGAGCCGGAACTGCGCTTTATCGACGGCCTCGATGAAATCGTCTCCTATGCCCGTGAGGGCAGTGCCTCGGTGCAGATGGAATTCGTCGAAGGCACCAACATGCAGCAGGCGCTGTCGGACGTCGAGCAGGCGGTCTCCGGCGTCACCACCCTGCCGGTGGATTCAGAAACCCCGGTGGTGTCCGCCTCCACCTTTACCGACGGCGTCGCGACTCTGGCGTTGCGTGGACCCTTTGGCGAACAGGCGCTGAAGATCTTCGCCCGGCAAATCCGGGACGATCTGCTGGCACGCGGCATCGACAAGGTCGAGCTCTATGGCTACAGGTCGCCGGAATATCTCGTCGAGATCCCGGAACGCGAATTGCGCAGGCTGGACTTGACCATATCGGATGTGGCCAACCAGATCGCCGGCAACACCATCGACCTGCCGGCCGGCAATCTGGACGGTGCCGTCGAGCGGCAGATCCGGGCACTGTCCGAAGAACGCTCGCCGGGCGCGGTCAGCCGGGTCGAGGTCAAGTCCTTTGCCTCGGGCGAAAAGACGCTCGTGAAGGATATCGGCACTGTCACCCGGGATTTCGACACCAGCGAGAACCAGGGCTTCTCCGGTGGCGACAGGGCGGTCGAACTGCAGATCCTCAGGGCGGAAAAGACCGACACGCTGAAGGCGGCCGAGATCGTCGATGACTACCTGGCCGAGATCACCCCGCAATTGCCCCGCTCCCTGGAAATCCTGAAATACGACGTGCGCGCGGATGCGGTCGAGGGCCGTATCACACTGCTCGTGGAAAACGGCCTGTCAGGCCTGGTCCTTGTGGTCGCCATCCTGTTCCTGTTCCTGAACGCACGCATCGCGCTCTGGGTGGCTGCCGGCATTCCGGTGGCAATGATGGCGACGCTCGGCATCATGTGGCTGATGGGCGAGAGCATCAACATGATCTCCCTGTTCGCGTTGATCATGATGCTCGGCGTGATCGTCGACGATGCGATTGTCGTCGGGGAACACACGGCAACCCGGCAGAGCCTCGGCGACAGCCCGGGCGACGCCGCGGTCAACGGCGCAACCACCATGCTGGCGCCGATCTTCGCCGCCAGCCTGACCACCATCGCCGCCTTCCTGCCGATCCTGCTGGTGAGCGACGTGCTCGGCCAGATCATGGGAACGTTGCCCGTCGTCGTCGTCTCGGTGGTGATCACGTCGCTGATCGAGTGTTTCCTGGTCCTGCCGGGACACCTCTCCCATGCGCTGCACAGCCGGCCGGGCTGGAGCTGGTGGCGGGTCGTGCTGATTGCCGGCATCCCGGCGTTCTTCCTGAGCGCACTCGTGTCCCAGCCGGACATGTCGATCTCTCCCTATCTCGACCAGGTGTACGATCCGCTCAAAGGCCTGAGGGACACTGCCGGCGTCTTCGTTTTCGAACTGATGCTCGTTGTGGTCTGCTTTGTCACGGCGCTTGGACTGGAAACCCTGCTGATGGCGATGCGCCGCTCGAGGCGGCAAAGCGGCAATTACGAACGGCCGGGCTGGTTCCGCCGGTCCTTCGACGCCGGCTTCAACTGGCTGCGCGACTTTCCTTTCCGGGCTCTCGTCTCTGCCGCGGTCAACTGGCGCTATGTCACGCTGGCCATCGCGGTGGCCTCCATGATCCTGGCGGTCGGCCTGGTGCGCGGCGGCCGGGTTGGTTTCACCTTCTTCCCTTCGCCGGAATCGGAAAACCTGACGGCGTCGATCTTCTTCCATGCCGGCATTCCGGAAGACCGGGCCATCGACGGCATTCTGCGGATCGAGGCCGCCCTGGGCGAGGCGGAGGCGAGCCTGACGGAAGGGTCGGACCAGAAACTGGTCGTCGCAAGCTATGCGACGCTCGGCAGGGCGGGCAACAATCGCGGCGACAATGTCGCCAACATCACGGTCCAGCTGACACGGTCCGAGGAACGCTCGATCCGCACGCCGGAAGTGGTGCGGGCCTGGCGAGCCGCACTGCCGTCCATCCCGGGCATTGCCAGGATCGCGATTGCCGAGCGCCGGGGTGGCCCTCCGGGCCGCGACCTCGACATCCGCCTGACGGGCGCGTCGCTCAACGAATTGAAGGCGGCCGCCCAGGAATTGCAGCAGGAACTGTCTGGCTTTCCCGGCACCAGCGGCGTCGAGGACGACCTGCCCTATGGCAAGCCGGAACTGGTCGTGGAGCTGACCCCTCGCGGCCGTGCGCTCGGCTTCACTGTGGAAAGCGCCGCGCGGCAGATCCGCAACGCCTTTGAAGGCAACATCGCGCGCCGGTTCGCGGAAGGCGACGAGGAAGTCTCCGTCCGGGTGAAGCAGGTGTTCGACCAGGACGGCACGGCCGCGCTGCGCCAATTGTCGCTGAAGACACCGGCGGGCAATTTCGTGCCGCTTACGGAGGTGGTCAACCTCACGGACGACCAGGGTTTCTCGGTGATCCTGCGCCGCGACGGCAAGACCGTCGTCACGGTGGTTGCCGATGTCGACAGCACGGTCACCTCGAACACCCAGATCATCGCCGAGCTGGGCGAGGCCTTCCTGCCGGAACTCGCCGAGCGCTACGGCCTCGACTATTCCTTTGCCGGACGGGCGGAGGAGCAGTCGACCGCGTTTTCCGATCTTCTGACCGGGGTGCTGCTGGCGGTGGTCGGCATCTACATCATCCTGGCGGCGATCTTCGCCAGCTATTCCCGCCCGATCGTGGTGATGTCGATCATTCCTTTCGGCATCGTCGGGGCGATCGTCGGCCACTACCTGATGGGCTTCAACCTGACCATCCTCAGCATGATCGGGCTCCTGGGCCTTGCCGGCATCCTGGTCAACAACTCGATCATTCTGGTGGCGCGGTTCGAGGAACGCCGGGCGACCGGTGAGGACCTCGAGACGGCGGCCGTCGGCTCCAGCTGCGACCGCTTGCGGGCGGTGCTGCTGACGTCGCTGACGACCATCGGCGGGTTGTTGCCGCTGATGTTCGAGACCAGCCTGCAGGCCCAGTTCCTGCTGCCGATGGCGATCACCATCGTCTTCGGTCTCGGCACGGCAACGGCGCTGGTCCTGGTGCTGGTTCCCGCATTGATCAAGATCGGCGACGACCTGGGTGGCCTGGTCCGGCTCCGGCGCCTGCCGCAGCCTCCGGCGGGCACCGGGCGTGATCTTGCTCCGGCGGAATGATCAGAGCGACTTGGCGAATTCGGCCGCTGTCCTGGCGGCTTCTTTGATATTGCCGTCGAGCGTTGCCGGCGACTTGCCGCGTGGCCCGAAATCGTGGTTGCCGTCTTCCAGGTAGGCCACCGACACATGGCCGGGCAGGGTAATCTCGTCCAGTTCCGCGCGGGTGCCGAACGGGTCCCGGTCGCCCTGCAGGATCTTCACCGGCCGCCGGGCCTCTTCAAGGGGCGCCAGCCGCCACTCGGCCTCCGCCTTGCCCGTCGGATGGAACGGATAGCCGAAGCAGGCCACGCCCTTGACCCGGCCGGGCAGGGACCCGCCACCGGCGAGAATCGCCGCGACACGCCCGCCCATCGACTTGCCGCCGACCACAAGCGGACCGTCAACTTCGCCCATCAGGGCCTGCAGCGCGGTCTGGAATTCACCGATCAGCTTGTCGGCTTTCGGCGGCGGTTTCTTCGGCCCGCCCGTGCGCCGGCCGGCCATATAGGCGAATTCGAACCGTGCCACCGCCATGCCTTCCGCCGCCAGAGCCGCGGCAAGCTTCTCCATGAAGGTGGAATCCATCGGCGCGCCGGCGCCATGCGCCAGCAGGAACGTTGCGGTCGGGTCGGTGTCGGGACGGGTCCAGAGAAAGTCGGTCATGGTGATGTGATCTGTCGCAGCGGCCAAAGATGTATAGAAGGGTATGATCTGCCCTACAGAGCCGTCTTGACCTTGGCAAGCGGCATCGACTCGAAAGACGATAAAGACCTGCATGTTTGACCAGATCGACATCAACCAGCTGCGCATGGCCTGTTTCGCGGGCATCTTTCTGGCGATGGCGCTGCTGGAAGCCGGCCTGCCGAGGCGCGAGTTGAAAAACGGCCGCCTGAAGCGCTGGCCGACCAACTGGGGCTTCATCCTGCTCGACGCGCTGCTGGTGCGGCTGATCTTTCCGATCGGCGGCGTCGGTCTCGCCCTTCTGGCCCGGGAAAACGGCTGGGGCCTGTTCGGCCTCCTGGGCTGGTCCGGCTTCCTGGCCGGGCTGGTGTCCTTCCTGACGCTCGATCTTGCCGTCTGGTTCCAGCATCTCGTCTCTCACAAGGTGCCGCTGTTCTGGCGCATCCACCGGGTGCACCATGCCGACAGCGAGGTCGATGCCACCACGGCGCTGCGCTTCCACCCGATCGAGATCCTGCTGTCCTTCGTCTGGAAGGGAGCGGTCATCGTTGCGCTTGGCGGGCCGTGGGAAGCGGTGCTGATCTTCGAGATCGTCCTCAACGGGTCAGCCGTGTTCAGCCACGCCAACCTGAAGATCCCGGAGCGCGCCGACCGGCTGCTGCGCTGGCTGGTCGTCACGCCCGACATGCACCGCATCCACCATTCGGTCATCCGCCGCGAGACCGACAGCAATTACGGCTTCTACCTTTCCATCTGGGACAGGATCTTCGGCACCTACACGGAAGACCCCGAACAGGGCCACGAGGCCATGGAAATCGGTCTCGGCCCGGCGCTGACGCCGCGGGCCCATTCCTTCCCCTTCAGCCTGGCCATTCCCTTCGTGACGACACACGAGCAGAAACGCGGCGAGGAGGACGTGAAGGCGCCGGACCGCTGACCGCCGGAATGCCGGCAACTGTTGTTGTGACTCCGCAGCGGTGCCGCCATCGTCTCCCTCCCCCTTGTGGGGAGGGACCAAGGGTGGGGGAGCGGCGCAGCCGTACAGACGAGCCGAGAACGACCTCGCAAATCCGGATTCAGCAAGACCCCCACCCCTAACCCCTCCCCACAAGGGGGAGGGGGATCAGGCCCTGCCGGGTGGTCAGGCAAGTGCTCGGCAGGATGAACGGCGACACGTTTGTTTTCGCCCAAGCGGTGCCGCCATCGTCTCCCTCCCGCTTATGGCAGGGCAATCGCATTTGACAGAAATTCTGTCCGCGGTCGCCAAAGTCACCTCTCCCATTGGGAGAGGTCGGACCGAAGGTCCGGGTGAGGGAGCAGACTTTTCAGCAGTTCTTGGGCATTTGTTCCCTCACCCCAACCCTCCCATCGGGAGAGGGAGCCAGGTGCCGCCGTGCCCTGTCCAAGGAGGTGGGGGATCAGGCCGCGGACCTGGCCGGGCTTTCGGCGTCACCCCGGGCGAGCAAGGCGAGACCCGGGGCCTACTCGTTCGCAGAGCTTTTGTTGGGGCACCAGAGACGCCGGAGACGCAGTCTGGTGCTTCAGCAAGTGGTTCAGCGAATAGGCCCCGGATCTGCGCTGCGCTTGTCCGGGGTGACACCGGGTGCACATTCGTCCAAGGAGTGGCTGCAGGCACGCATCAACGGCTGCGAGGCCGGGTTCGTCCAAAAAACGCAGAAAATCAGTAAAAACTCAGCGGGAAATAGCGCAGGTAGAGTTCGCGGTAGATGCCTTTCTGGTGCAGCTGGCGCAGGGCGTAGGTGAGGGCGGCGGCGCGTTCCGGGTCACTGGCGCGGGTCGCGATCGCCATGCCCTCGTCGAAATAGCCCGGCTCCAGCCAGGGGCCGCCGGCAAAGGCACAGCAGCCGTCGGCCGCCTCGCTCGGCAACCAGAAGGACAGGCTGAGGCCGTCGCCGAAATGGGCGTCCGCCGCGCCGGACTTCACCGCGTCACGGGCGTCCAGCGGATTTTCGAAGCCGAGAATTTCCGCCTCCGGCCAGAAACGGGTGGCAAAGGCCTCGTGGCGCGAGCCTTCGACGACGGCGATTTTCAAGCCCGTCAGGGCCTGCTCGTCGAACGTCTCCGCCTTGTCCGCCGGCACGATGAAACGGGCGGGCAGTTTCAGGTAATCCTCGGTGAAATTGAGCCCGCGTCCGGCGGCGCGCTTGCGTGACAGTCCGGCAATGATCGCGTCGCCCTCTTCCTCGTCGAGCGCGGGCATCAGGATGTCGAACAGCTTGATCCGGAGCGCACAGGAGCTGCCGAGCTCCTGGCAGAGCGCGCGGGCAAGATCGACATTGAACCCGGTCAGCCGCCCCTGCGGGTCGCGAAAGACGAAAGGCGGGTAGTTGTCGATCGCCAGGAACTGGATCTTGTCGGGAATGGTGGTCGGCCGGTCATGCACCGCCTTCGGGTCCCAGAAATTGGGTACGCGGACGTCCGGTTCCTGGGCGGAGGCAGGTGCGACGAGGTTCGCAGTAATGGCTGCGGCACCGGCGAGAACCAGCAGCCCGGCCGTCAGCCGGCGAAGGTTCCGCAGAAGAGGCAATGAAAATGGCACGCGGCCGTCCCGTTCCGTATCAAGTCAAGGCCGGTCCAGAAGAACCGGGAATCGCTGCGGCAGAATATCGTGAACCGGCGGCGCTTGTCAGCCCGCTCTTTGGAAGAGGGTAGAAAGCCTCGCCACAAACCTCGGTGTCACCCCGGGCGCGCAACGCGCGACCCGGGGCCCACTCATTTCCAGAGCGCCGAGCTGTTTGAAACGCTGCCGCGCAAAAACGATGGCTTCGACAAGCGGCATCGCGAGTGGGCCCCGGATCGGCGCCTCGCTTGTCCGGGGTGACGCCAGGTGTGTGTGGCTGAGCTTGTCTTTTCGCCTAAAGTCCAGCCCCGGCTTCTTCCAACGGATCATAGGACCTCAGCACCACGATCGTGTCGAAGCCCTTGATCTCCTCGGCATAGAAATGCCGCTCGGTGAAGGCGGCGTAGTCTTCCATGGAGGCGCATTCGATGGTCAGGACAAGGTCGGCCTTGCCGGTGACATGGTAGAGCTTCTTCACTTCCGGCAGTCTCAAGAGCCTCTCGCGCGCCCGCGCGTTCCGTTCCGGCTGGCCACGGATCATTTCCAGCATGGCCAGCAGCGTGACGGTGGTTCCGGTCACCTCCGGTGCCAGGATGGCGACTTCCTTGCGGATGGCGCCGATCTCGCGAAGCCGCTGCACCCGGCGCAGGCATGCCGCCGGCGACAGGCCGACCTTCCCGGACAGCTCCTTGCCGGTCTGTCGCGCATCCAGGCTGAGCAGCCGCAACAGCTGGTGATCGAAATCGTCGAGATCCATGGGAACCTGCTTTTTCTCTCGAATTCGAGAGAAATTATCGCAGATCAGGAAAATATGCGACAGAAAATCCATTTAGTGCGAAGATCACGCACCAATCGCAAGGCAGTCTCGTAGGCTTGTTTCATCGATCCTCGAAGGAGCAAGACCATGACCGACCAGATCCTGATCTCAAAAATTGCTGCAGAAAAACCTGCGTCCCAACTCAATCCGTCACGCGCACTGCGGCGCGCATGGCAAATCTTCGCCCGCATGCTGCGCCGCCGACGCGACCGGGCGCATCTGGCGGAACTGCCGGACTATCTCCTGGAGGATATCGGGCTGACGCGTGCCGATGTGCCGGGGACGCCTGCGGTGGGGGAGGGGTGGCGGTGATTCGAAGATTTCGGGCAATTGCCCGATCTTTTACATAGGTTACAGTCCATTTCCGACGCGACCGGATGGAGGGCTGTGACCGGGCCGCCTGCTGGTGCGGCGGGGTGGTGATGTTGGGAGTCAACCAAATGGTATTAAAGGGAAAAAAATGAAAGAGCATTTAAAATTTTTCTTTTTTGTGGTTTTGCTCGTAGCAATATCAATGTTTTCTGATGTTTTTCTAAATGAACCCTACGATGAATATTTTGCCTTTATTATTGTGATGTTTGGTTCAGCCTATGTTGTTTTTAAATGGCGATAGGGTTTTCCGAATGGGTAAAGGAAGGGAAGATAGAAACAACAACGAAGCTGACAAATGAGCTTGAGTGCGAAAATAGTTCAGGCTGATGCTTCTAAATTAGAGATTAAGTTAGAGGTAGCGAGAAGGTATTTTGAAAATCTGGAGTAATTCATAGTGGCGGATCCAAGATAATTTTTGCCACTGTTATAGAAAAGCACCGTAACGCGCACTGTGGCGCGCCCGGCAAATCTGCGCCCGCCTGCTGCGCCGCCGTCGCGACCGGGCGCATCTGGCCGAACTGCCGGACTATCTCCTGGAGGATATCGGGCTCAGCCGAGAAGATGTGCCGGGGACGCCGGCTGTGGGGGAGGAGTGGCGGTGAAAGGCCGCGCATGAGGTAGCGAGTTTCGCGCACATATCCATTTTTTGGGTCGAGCTATCGAGTGTATCCGGAATGTGCTAAGCACTCAGCGAATACTTAACTTGATTTTGTTGCCCTGAATTTGCCCTATGGTGAACGGGGAAATACATAGAACGATTGTGAGGTTATATGCTGAGCACGAGAGATTTTATCGCATTTCTATGCGTTGATCTATTATTGTTTGCATTACTTGCGTATATCGCGAAGTGTATTTTGTATGATATCTTTTTTTATCGTGCCAACGGTTGGAATTTTGAAGAAAAGCGTGAGGGCGCTCTGAAGGTTTTCGATGGAGACCCGGGTGGTGATGTTCCACTGACAGGGAGAAACAGGTTCTACTCGCAAATGTTTTGCTTGGGGGTGTGTGGCTTCCTCTTTGTCGTTTTTCTGGCTCCTTTGATTTCAAGTGCGCTTCAGTGGGAAAAGTGACGAATAGTTTTAGATTAATTAGGTGGAACCATTTAAATCTAAAAATGAAAAATTAGTTCTGTGGTATCTATCGTTGGATATGGACTTGAATCCCCTTGGTATTGTGTTGCAAATTGCGGCACTGGAATAGAATTGGCTCAAAAATCCACTGTTCATTTAGCGGATTTCTCGTTTCTGAATTTGCGTAAGTGAAAAAATGGAGCGGGCGAGGGGGATCGAACCCCCGTCTTAAGCTTGGGAAGCTTCTGCTCTACCATTGAGCTACACACGTTTTTGGTCCGTGCCGGACCAGTGTGGTGTCTGCCTTCTTTCCGGGCGTACAGAGCTCATCTGCAGGTCTTGACGTGCGCAGTTTTGGCAAGCGCATCCTGAAGATTATGTATGCATTGCCGGCGCGTCCCACGTCGTTTCTTCTTGGGAATTCATGTTGATAGACTTGCTGCGGTTCGGGTGGGTGTCGTGATTTCCTTCCGTTTGGTTCGAAATTGATGCTAGGCTGTGCAACGAAGAGGCGCGGGGCCGGTTTCCTGATCGTTCGCGCAAAGAGCGCTATCCCGCCTTTGAATCGCGAGCTCCGAAAGATCAGATGCGACATTTTTCCCTGCTCCTGTTGACCACCACGATAGCCGGACTGGCAGCTGCGGGAGCTCAGGCGCAGGAAGGTCTGCTCGTCTATTCTCCGAATTTCAACGACAACACGGTCGGCGTCTATACGACCCAGAACGACGGAACACTGTCGGCGACCACCACGATCGGCAGCCTCGGGTTTACGCTGCTCTTCAATTATGTCCGTCCGGACCAGGCCTTCGCCTATGTGGCCGCAAGGTCGTCCAACACGATCAGCGTCATCGATACGGCGACGCAGACGGTTGTCCAGACGATTGCCGCGGGAACCCAGCCGTCCGGCATGGTCGCCAGTCCGGACGGGATGACCTTCTACACGGCGAATGGCAATGGCGAGGTGACGACCTTTACCGCCGATCCGGTCACGGGTCTGCTCACGGCCGGCACAAGCATCGACACGGGTGCCGGAAGCGGCAACAGGGATCTGGAGATAAGCCCGGACGGCTCGACGCTCTATGTCGTCGACCAGTTCAAGGACCAGGTAAATGTGATCGACACGGCCACGAACACTGTCACGACAAGCATTTCCGTCGGCGATCAGCCGCTCGGGGTGGCCGTGAGTCCCGATGGATCCAAGGTCTATGTGAGCAATTTTTCTGATGACACTGTCTCGGTCATCGACACGGCAACGAACACCGTGACCGCAACCCTCAGCCTGAGCTTCGGCGCCACAAACGGTCTCGGGCCCGACGGTGTCACGACGAGCCCGGATGGAAGCTTTGTGTACGTCGCCAACCGGTCGAGCGGAAACCTCACTGTCATCGATGCGGCAACGAACACATCAGTGGCGATCTATACAGTGGGGCCCTCGACCAACGGTGTCGCTGTGTCGCCCGATGGGGCCTACCTTTATGTTAGTTCTCAGGGCGCTGGTGACCAGATCACCGCCTACAGCATCGATTCTTCAACCGGTTTTCTGACATCCATCGCATCGGTCGGTACCGGAGACTCGCCCCTGCACCCGAGCATCTGTGGCTACGGCGACACCCTGTTGGCGAGCGGCAACACTTTTGTCGCCAACGCCGGTGCGGCGCTCCGCTGCACGGGAACGTCTGCCGACTTCACGGGCGGCACGCTGCTGGTCAACGGTACGGGTCTTGATTTCGACACGGACGCAAGCCTTGGCAGCGCCGGCGGAACGGTTGATACCAACGGCAACACCGCGACCCTGTCGGGAACCGTCAGCGGATCCGGCGGCCTGACAAAATCGGGCTCCGGCACGCTGACGCTTTCCGGCACGAACACCTACACAGGCGCAACCGCTGTCAGCGCGGGCACGCTCCAGGCAGGTTCCACTTCCGCCTTCGGCAGCAATTCGGCAGTCACAGTGGCGTCAGGCGCGACCCTTGATCTCGCCGGTTTTTCCAACGCGATCGGTTCCCTTGCCGGTGCGGGAACGGTCACCACCAGCACGGCGGGCAGTGCCACGCTGACGACGGGCGGTGACAACAGCTCCACCACCTTCTCCGGAAGCCTCGAGGACGGCTCGGGGACGCTCGGACTCACCAAGACCGGCTCCGGAACACTGACGCTCTCCGGAACGAGCACCCATACCGGGGCAACCGATATCCAGGCCGGCATCCTCGCGGTCAATGGCAGCATTGCCAGTGATGTGACCGTCAGCGGCGGCAGGCTTCAGGGAACCGGCACGGTCGGGTCCGTCAGCGTTCAGTCCGGCGGTACCTTCGCGCCGGGCAATTCCATCGGCACGACGACCGTCTCCGGCAATGTCTCTTTCGCGAGCGGCTCGGACTACGAGGTCGAGGTCAATGACGGCGGCACCACGGCGGGTACGAACAACGATCTGATTTCCGCATCGGGAACCGCGACGCTTGACAGCGGCGCCTCCGTCACCGTGCTTGCCGAAAACGGCACGGACGACGGCTCCAGCTATGCGGCCGTATCGACCTACACCATCCTGACCGCGGCGGGGGGCATCACCGGGACCTTCGGCACGCTTAATGAGAACTTTGCCTTCCTGGACGGGGCGCTCAGCTACGACACGCTGAATGTCTACCTGACGCTGACCCGCAACGACGCGGACCTGACAAGCGCCGCCCAGACCCTCAACCAGCTGAAAACGGCCTCCGCCCTCGAGGATATCGACACCGGGTCCAGCCTGTACGCGGCGGTCATCTCGCAAAGCGCTTCAGGTGCGCGCGCGGCCTATGACGACCTGTCGGGCGAAATCCACGCGTCCCTCTCGACGGTTCTGATCGAGGACGCTCGCTTCCTGCGCAACGCCGCCTATGATCGGAGCCGGGGCGTCATGACCCGGCTCGGCACGATCGACGTGGAACCGGGCGGCGGCACGGCGCAGACCGCCACCTACGGGGACAGCTTTTCCGCAGCGGGCAGCGCGCTCTGGATCACCGCGCTCGGCGGTTTCGGGGACTGGTCCGCAACGGGGAACACGGCGGGCGTCTCCAGTTCGTCGGGCGGCTTCCTGGCCGGCGCCGACGGCGTTCTGGGCGAAGCCGTCCATCTCGGCCTGATGGGCGGATACCAGAGGGCATCGGTCGATGTGAATGCGCGCGCGTCCTCGTCGACGGTGGACAGCTATCTCTTCGGACTTTACGGCTCCACCCACGTCAACGCACTCGCCCTGCGGTTCGGCGGCTCCTACGCCTGGCACGGCATCGACACCAACCGCAGCGTCACGGTCGGCAACTTCTCCGACAGCCTGTCGGCGGACTATACCGGCCGAACCCTCCAGGCCTTCGCCGAAGCCGGCTACGAGGTTGCTCTCGGCGCCTATGCGCTCGAGCCCTTTGCCGGCCTGGCCCATGTCAATCTGCACACGGACGGCTTCACCGAAAGCGGCGGCGCCGCCGCCCTGACGGTCAACGCCGCCAATTCCTCGGCCACATTCTCCACCCTCGGCCTGCGTGCAGGCGGCAGCTTCGATCTCGGTCAGGCGGTCCTGAAGGTCCATGGTGGCCTCGGTTGGCAGCACGCCTTCGGTGCCCTGAATCCCTCGGTTCAAAACAGTTTCGCCGGCGGTGCGGATTTTTCGGTCTGGGGCGCCCCCATCGCGCGCGACGTCCTGACCATCGATGCCGGGCTGGATCTCGACCTGACAGAGAACGCCACGCTCGGCGTTGCTTATGACGGCTATCTCTCCGGCGACAGCAACCTGCACGACGTCAAGGCCAATCTGACATTCCGGTTTTAAAGGCTATTTGAACGGGGAAAGCGTCTGGAGCGGGTGAGGGGAATCGAACCCCCGTCTTAAGCTTGGGAAGCTTCTGCTCTACCATTGAGCTACACCCGCTTATGGTCCGTGCCGGACCGTTCAAGCTTTCTGCGCCGAAGCGCCGAAGCTGTCAAGCTGGCTTGTCTGCGGGAAAGCCGCTTTTCCCGTTCCTCCTGATCTTGCACTGCGGCATTAAAATCGCCATGTTCCGCCCGGCGCGGCGCGAAGCCGTGCGTTTGGCAGGACAATCGGGTCAGATACATGCGGAATCAGGTCAAGGCGCTGGTCACCTCGCGCAATTGGGAACTTGTCATCATCGGGATCATTGTCCTGAACGCGGTGACGCTCGGGCTGGAGACCAGTCCGTCGGTGATGGCCGACATGGGCGGTTTCCTGGTGCTGGTCGACCGAACCATCCTGGGCATCTTCGTGGTCGAACTGGTGCTGCGGCTCTATGCCCACGGCCCGAGATTCTTCCGCGATCCCTGGAGCGTGTTCGACTTCCTGATCGTCGCGATCTCGCTGATGCCGGCGACCGGCAATCTCTCCGTGCTGCGCTCGCTCAGGATCTTGCGTGTTCTGCGCCTCATCTCGGTGGTGCCGTCACTCCGGCGCGTCATCGGCGGGCTGATCGCCGCCCTGCCGGGCATGGGCTCGATCGTGGTGCTGATGGCGCTGGTCTTCTATGTCTTCGCCGTCATGGCGACCAAGCTCTTCGGCGCGGCCTTTCCCGAATGGTTCGGCGACCTTGGCGCCTCGCTCTACACCCTGTTCCAGATCATGACCCTGGAAAGCTGGTCCATGGGCATCGTCCGGCCGGTGATGGAGGCTTATCCTCTGGCCTGGCTGTTCTTCGTGCCTTTCATCCTGTGCACGGCCTTCACGGTGCTGAACCTCTTCATCGGTATCATCGTCTCGGCGATGCAGGAGGAGCATGACGCGGAAGCCGACGCCAACCGCCAGGCGATCCACGACGACACCGGACTGATCCTGGAAGAGGTCAAGGCGCTCCGGGCGGAGCTGCGGCAGCTGAAGGCGGAGGTCGGCGGCCAGAGGGCGTGAGGCGCTTGTATCTCGGTCTTGGCCGTTTTACGACAAACCCCTCGCCAAGCCGCGGCGTTTTGTGAGGGCCGTTGAGAATGTGGCCGATCCTTCGAGACGCCGCTGCGCGGCTCCTCAGGATGACGCAGAATGTGTTGCGCCCCTGTGATTGTGCCATTCCTTCTGCGTCATCCTGAGGAAGCGCGTCAGCGCTGTCTCGAAGGAGTGGCCCCGCACTCAAACCCCTCAATCTTCGTCATTGCCGGACTTGATCCGGCAATCCATGCCGTGACAGTGGCCAACAGCAATCGCATTGGTTTGGGATACGCAACGGCATGGGTCCCCCGATCCCGTCGAAGGCAGGCCCATGGTCGAGCCATGGGACGACGACGGAGCGTGTTCAACAAGACGGAACAAATGGTGGGCCGGCTTAAAGCTTCGCCAGCACCTCGTCCGGCCCCTCCACCGTCAGCGTCACGCCGTCTTCGGTGTAGTCGCGCGCAAGCACCGTCAAGCCGAGGCTTTCGATCCGTCCTTCCAGGTCCGAGCTTGAGGCGAAGTCCGCGCTGACGGTCCGGGTCAGGATCTTCCGGAACGGCACCAGCCTGGCGTTGTTGATGGCATCCTGGGCGGCGCCGGAATAGGCGCGGGCGAGGCCGCCGCCGCCGAGCTTGGTGCCGCCGAAATAGCGCACGATCAGCACCGCGCAATTGATCAGCTCCGCGCCCTGCAGGACCCGGAGGGTCGGCATGCCGGAGGTGCCGGCCGGTTCGCCGTCATCCTTGCCGCTTTCCTCGATGCGGTCGTCCTCCAGCAGGCGCCGGTGCGCGGTGACGATATGGGCCGCTTTCCTGTGTTCCTTGCGCAATTCCTCGAGACGCCGGTCGAAGTCGTCCACCGGGACCAGATGCGCCAGGAAGCGTGACTTCCTGTCTTCCAGGAAGCCTTCATATTCGCGGGTGACGGTTTTCAGGGCCATGTCCGGATCAGGCAGGCGTCCGGAAATGCTTGGACAGCTTCAGCGCCTGGCCCTGGTAATTGGAGCCGATGCCCTCGCCATAGAGCCGCTCGGGACGCTCGGCCATGTGCTCGTAGACCAGCCGGCCAATGGTCTGGCCGTGTTCGACGATGAACGGGACGTCGTGAGAGCGCACTTCAAGAACCGCGCGCGAGCCGACGCCACCGGCACCCGCATGGCCGAAGCCGGGATCGAAGAAGCCGGCATAGTGGACGCGGAACTCGCCGACCAGCGGGTCGAACGGCACCATTTCGGCGGCATAGTCCGGCGGCACATGCACCGCTTCCTGGCTGACCAGGATGTAGAAGGCATCCGGATCGAGGATCAGTTCGGAGCGCTGGCGCCGGTAGATCGGCTCCCAGAAATCGAGCACGTCCTGCGCGCCGACGACATCGACATCGATCAGGCCGGAATGCTGCTTGGCGCGGTAGCCGATCAGACTGCCCTCGCCGGTGCCTTCCAGGTCGATGGAGAGCTGCACGCCGTTGCCGATGCGCTCGTTGCCGCCGCTCATCAACGTGTGCGCCCTGTGCACCTCTTCCAACGTGGCATCGGGAATGAGCGACTGGCCGCGGCGGAAGCGGATCTGGCTGAGCCGCGAACCGCTGCGCACCAGGATCGGGAAGGTCAGCGGCGAGATTTCCGCGTAGAGCGGACCGGTGTAGCCGGCGGGAATGGTGTCGAAGGCAAGGCCGTTGTCGGTGATGACACGGGTAAAGACGTCGAGCCGGCCGGTGGAGCTCTTCGGGTTGGCGGTCGCGGAAATGTCGGCGGCCAGCGCGAGACTTTCCTGCAGCGGCACGATATAGACGCATCCGGTTTCCAGAACGGCGCCCTCGGACAGGTCGACCGTGTGCAGCTTGAGCTGTTCGAGCCGGTCCGCCACCTTGATCGCCGGTCCGGGCAGGAAACTCGCCCTGACGCGGTAGGCCACCCGGCCGAGGCGCAGGTCGAGGCTGGCGGGCTGTACCTGGCCGTCGACCGGCGGGGCGGCCGCGGCAATTTCGCCGGCGGCGAACATGGCGTGAATGATCCGCTCGGGCAGAATGCCCTCGGTCTTAAGAGATGCGCTTCCGTTCAAGACCTGCCCCACTGTCATATTCATCGAGAATTCCCGCGATAATCCTTCCTAACGTCCTTAACGGATGCGGCCCGCCGCGCCAACCGGCTTTGCGCGTGGGAAGCTGTTTTCGCCAAAGAAGATTGACCCCCGCGGCTTTATCCCGTAGGACAAGGGCACTTCGTGGTGATTTGGGCCGGCCGGCTTGCAGCCACGTTAAACAAGTCGCTAAAAAGGCCGGAGGTGCAAACCCCGGTCTTGAGGCTGGGGTTTTTTGCGTTTGGAGCATGGAAGAAGATGACTGAGATCACCAAGACCGGAAACAAGAACTGGCGTCCCGCAACCAATCTGGTCCATGGCGGCACCATGCGTTCGCCCTTCGGTGAGACGTCGGAAACCATCTACCTGACGCAGGGCTTCACCTACAGCGATGCCGAGGCCGCCGAGGCACGCTTCAACGGCGACGATCCGGGTTACGTCTATTCGCGCTATGCCAACCCGACGGTCACCATGTTCGAGGACCGTATCAAGGCGCTGGAAGGCGCGGAGGCCGCGCGCGGCACGGCCAGCGGCATGGCCGCGGTCAACCTGGCGCTGATGGCGTCGGTGAAGGCCGGCGACCACGTCATCGCCGCCAAGGCCCTGTTCGGCTCCTGCCGCTATATCTGCGAGACCCTGCTGCCGCGCTTCGGCGTGGAAAGCACGCTGGTCGACGGCACCGACATCGACCAGTGGAAGGCCGCCGTCCGTCCGAACACCAAGGCGCTGTTCCTGGAAAGCCCGACCAACCCGACGCTTGAGGTAATCGACCTTGCCGCTGTCTCGGCGATAGCCAAGGAAGCCGGTGCCCGGCTGATCGTCGACAATGTTTTCGCGACGCCGCTCTACCAGTCGCCGCTGGAATTCGGCGCGGACGTCGTCATCTATTCCGCCACCAAGCACATTGACGGCCAGGGCAGGTGCCTCGGCGGTGTTGTCCTGTCCGACGAGGAATGGATCACCGACGAGGTGATGCCCTTCATCAAGCATACCGGCCCGCACATGAGCCCGTTCAGCGCCTGGGTGCTGCTGAAAGGCCTGGAAACCCTGCCGCTGCGTGTCGCGCGCCAGACCGAGACCGCCGGCCAGGTTGCGGATTTCCTGGCAGGCCAGTCGAAGGTCTCCCGGCTGATCTATCCGGGCCGGGACGACCACCCGCAGGCCGACGTCGCCAAGCGCCAGATGAGCGGTGGCTCGACCATGCTGGCCTTCGAGATCGACGGCGGCAAGGAAGCGGCGTTCCGCTTCACCAACGCGCTGGAAATCATCAAGATTTCCAACAATCTGGGTGACGCCAAGAGCCTGATCACCCATCCGGCGACCACCACGCACCAGTCCATCGGCGAGGAAGCCCGCGCGGAACTCGACATTTCCGACGGCCTGCTGCGCCTGTCGATCGGCCTGGAAGATCCGCTGGATCTGCTGGAGGATGTCGAAAAGGCACTCGGCGCGATCTAGTCGCCGTGGATTAGCAGCGCCTGGACGCCGATCAGCACCCTTGCGCCGGCGGAGACAAAACAGACGGCGGCAAAGCCCCAGGCGAGCACCGGGAACCAGCCGGGCAGCAGCGCCATCAGCAGGAAGAGGGCAATGGTCTCCGTGCCCTCGGCCAGCCCGCCGATGTAATAGAGCGATTTCGAGCCCTGGGCGGCGGTTGTGAGCCTGTTCTTTTCCGCCATGATGGCGAAGGCGAGGAAGGCCGATCCGTTGGCGTAGAAGCTGGCGAGCAGGGCGGCGGCGGCAAGGGCGTTGGCCTCGGGGTTCTGGACCGCAAAGGCCAGCGGAATCGCGCTGTAGAAGAAGAAGTCGAGGGTGATGTCGAGATAGCCGCCGAGATCCGTCTTGCGGCTGGCGCGGGCAACGGCCCCGTCGAGCCCGTCCGCGAGGCGGTTGAGCGCAATCAGCACAAGCCCCGGCAAGGAATGTCCGAGTGCAATCGCCAGGGCAGCGCCCAGGCCCAGGACAAAGCCGACCAGCGTCACCGTGTTCGCTCCGACGCCGGCGCGGGCAAGGATCAGGCCCGCGCGGTTGAGCGGCGGGTCGATCAGGGGGCGCAGGCGGGCATCGAACATGGGGCGGATCAACTTTGTTTGGATTGTGCCGTCTACATGCAAAATCCTTCCGCAAATCACAAGCAAATCCGGGTGAGGGATGAACAACCCTCTTTCACGCTTGTGTCATTCGCCCTATAAGCGCCTCCGGAACGTAAGCCTGAAGGCAAAAGGAACAAACGTGTCGGGCAGTTACAGCGCCATCACCGAAGGGATCGAAGTCTCGGTCGAGCCATTTTACCTGGACGATGAATCGTTGCCGGAAGAGCGCGAGTTCGTCTGGGCCTACATGGTCGAGATCCACAACGGTGGCAGCGAACCCGTGCAGCTGAAGACGCGCTACTGGCAGATCACGGACGGGATCGGCCGCCAGGAAGAAGTCAGCGGCGAAGGCGTTGTCGGCGAGCAGCCGGTGATCGAGCCCGGCGAAACCTACGAGTATTCCTCACGCTGCCCCCTGTCGACCGACAGCGGCATCATGGCCGGATTCTATTCCATGGAACGTCCGGACGGGTCCTCGTTCGACGTCGTCATACCGGCCTTTTCCCTTGACCTGCCGGACGCGATCTACAGCCTGAACTGATCCCTCGAGCGGTCGGGCTCAGACGCTGAGCAAACCGCCGACAAAGCCGATCAGGACCCAGACGATCCATTTCCGGCGCTTGAAGGCCGTCAGCAGCGTAACGGCGAGCGCTCCGAAGACCAGGTAGAGGGTGTGCCCGGCAAGGCCGGTTCCGAGCACGATGGCAAAAAGGTCGGGATCCCGGTCCTTGGCAAGGTGAAAGTGGTGTTCGGCGAACATCACCAGGGAGTCTGCCGCCAGGCCGCAGACGAACCCAGCAACGGCGATCAGCAGCCTTTGACCCCAGTTGACCGGCTTGGGCCCGGTGCGCACGCGGATCGTGCGCATTTCGATCGGTCGCCGCCTCCGCACAGACACACGCTGCCGTTTGCGCCGCAAGGGATAGCGCACGCCGACCTGATCCCCGAAAGCCTGACTGTTCATGCACCGTTCCCGTTGCTGGTGACACAAAGGTGGAGGCAGGCGGCCGGCTTGGCCCGGCACCGCTCCCCGTCCCCTGAAACGGTCATAAGGGGCCGTGTTTTAGGGAAGGGCAAACAAAACCGTTTCAATTTGAACGTTCAGTGGCAGTTGACGTTCAACCGGCCTTTCTAGCCCGCTCCAGGATCCAGCCCGTCAGGGTGTCCAGCGCTCCCGGCGCATAGGCCTTCCGGCCGAGCAGTGCAAAGGCAAGTTTGGTCCAGGCGGGCATGTCGCCATCCCTCTGCTGGTTGAAGAGGGCTGTTCTCAAGAGGGCGTGGCTGCCATCCGGGATCACCAGAAAACGGTTGGCATCGTTGCGGCCTTCCAGGAAGTCCCGGTAGTGGCCGGAATTATAGGCCGGGTCGACATTGAGATCGCCGCTGCCATGCAGTGTCAAAATGGGTGCCGAAATGCGCTGGAGGCTGGCGCTGGAATCGGCAAGGGCATTTCGCCGGACAAATGCGAAGCGGCTTTCGGACATGGGTATGCCGATTGTGTGATCGGACAGATAGGACGCGTAGGAATACCCGGCTGACAGCAGTTTCCTGTTGCCGGCCTCAGCGTCCGCCAGCGTTGCCTCGACCGTCTTGATGTCCGCCCCGGCCAGTTCCAGTCGGCGCTTGGTGTAGTACCTGCCCTGGCGCAGCCAGTTGACCGCCCCGCCGATGATCACGAAGAAATCGGCCTTCGCCGGCGCTTCTGCCAGGATGGGCACTACCCAGCCGCCCTGTGAAAAACCGACGAAACCGATTGGCGAGGACCGGAATTCGGGCTGGCTTTTTACGGTGTCCAGCGCGGTTGATGCCAGCCTGGACCGGTCTTCCATGGAAAAGCTCAGCCAGTCTCCACTGCTCTCGCCAACACCCGGCTTGTCCCAGCTGTAGACAGCAATGCCGCTGTCCAGAAGCGTGCTGATCAACGGCATGTAGGCGCCGCCGGAATAGCGGTCCGCAGGCCCGTCGCCATGGACCAGTAGCACGACGGGCGGGTTGTCAGTTTCCGGGGAATGCAGCGTTCCGGCAACTGTGGCGTCATCAAAGAAAAAGGAGAGAGGCCGCGTCCTGTATTCGGAAAGGTCGAAATCCCGTAGTCCCGGGAACGCCAGAGCCAGCAGGGCCAGGACAACGAGGAATGCTGTCCCGGTCCAGACTAGAACCCGCCTGCGTTTCAAGGGATGCTCCCTGGGCTCAGGCCGGCCTGTGGCGGGCAATGGCCCCGCGTTCGATGGCGGCGACGGTGAGCTTGTCGAGGCCGAAGCGGTCGCGCAGGAGTTGCAGGATGCGCAGCTCTTCCTGTTCGACATGCAGGTCCGCTGCCGCGACTTCAACCGCCAGCGCATAGGCCGTGTCGTAGAGCTTGTGCGGCAGCACGTCGCCGACAAGTTCGAGCACCAGTTGCAGGCCGTTGTCTTCCTGGAGAATGTCGCCGCAGCGCTGGGCAGCGGGAATGATCCGGCCGCCGTCATAGCCCTGGAAGACGGGCAGCATCTTGACCACGTCGCCGATCGTGGCCAGTTCCTTGTCGGTCATTTCATTGTCCGACGCCGAAACGATGACCATCACGTAGATGAGGGCTTCCTGAACGCTGATCGGCTCATTCATAGACACTATTCATTCTCCAGTGGCGCCAGTTGGAACGCGAAATCGAAGGCCCGGTGTATCGGGTTGGCGGGAAAGCTTCAAGTCATGGTCTTGCGACATGTGATTGCACATGCATGCGGCTTGATCTAGTGTCGCGCCGCAGCAATCGGTGGGACCACACAAAAACCTGCCTGCGCTGCACTCCATCCAACCAAATGAACAGAACAGACCTTACAAAATGACCGACCAATCCCTGCCTCCGCTTGACCTTTCGCAAGAGTTTGTCGAGGCGGCCCGGAAATCGAAAGCCTGGCCGTTCGAAGAAGCGCGAAAACTGGTCAAACGGATCGAGAAGCGGGATCCGGCCAAACCGGTTCTGTTCGAGACCGGCTATGGTCCGTCCGGCCTGCCGCATATCGGCACCTTCGGAGAAGTGCTTCGCACGACCATGGTGCGCACGGCCTTCCGGCTGCTCACCGAAGACCGGATCCCGACCCGTCTTCTGTGTTTCTCCGACGACATGGACGGCATGCGCAAGATCCCGGAAAACGTGCCGGACCGGGCCGCGCTGGAACCCTATCTTCAGATGCCGCTCAGCGCCGTGCCGAACCCGTTCGAGGGCGACTACGAAAGCTTTGCCGCGCACAACAACGCCATGCTGCGCCGGTTCCTGGACACGTTCGGCTTCGACTACGAGTTCGCCAGCGCGACCGAATACTACAAGGCCGGCAAGTTCGACGACGTCCTGATCAGGGCGACCGAGAAGTACCGGAAAATCATGGACGTCATGCTGCCGACGCTCGGCGCGGAACGCCAGGCGACCTATTCACCGTTTCTGCCGATCTCGCCGACTTCCGGCCGCGTGCTTTACGTGCCGATGAAGGATGTCAACGCCAAGGACGGCACGATCACCTTCGAGGACGAAACCGGCGAGGACATTACGCTCCCGGTGACCGGGGGCAAGGTGAAGCTGCAGTGGAAGCCGGATTTCGGCATGCGCTGGGCCGCGCTCGATGTCGATTTCGAGATGTTCGGCAAGGACCATATGACCAACGCGCCGATCTACGACAAGATCTGCAACATCCTGGGCGGCAAGGCGCCGGAGCATTACGTCTACGAGCTGTTCCTGGACGACAAGGGCGAAAAGATCTCCAAGTCCAAGGGCAACGGCCTGACAATCGACGAGTGGCTGACCTACGCCTCGCCGGAAAGCCTGGCGCTCTACAACTACCAGAAGCCGAAAACGGCGAAGAAGCTCTATTTCGACGTCATTCCGAAGGCGGTGGACGAATATTACACCTTCGTCCAGAAATACGAGCAGATGCCGGTGGAGCAGAAGCTGCAGAACCCGGCCTGGCACATCCATTCGGGCAACATCCCGAAAATCGACATGCCGGTGTCTTTCGCGATGCTGCTGAACCTTGTCTCCGCGTCCAATGCGGAAAACAAGGACGTGCTGTGGGCGTTCATCTCGCGCTATGCGCCGGGCGTGACCGCTGCAACGCACCCGGAACTGGACGCGCTGGTCGGCTACGCGATCCGCTACTTCGACGATTTCGTCAAGCCGAACAAGTCGTTCAAGACAGCGGACGAAGTCGAGCGGACTGCCCTGCAGCAGCTGGATGAAAAGCTGGCCTCGTTGCCGGCGGATTCCGATGGTGCGGCGATCCAGGACGCGGTTCTGGATGTGGCGCGGGCGATCGAGCGCTACCAGGATCCGAACAAGAAGGGTCCCGATGGCGGCCCGGGCGTGTCCGTGGCGTGGTTCTCGGCGCTCTACCAGCTCCTGCTCGGCCAGGAAAAGGGGCCTCGTTTCGGCTCCTTCGTGGCGCTCTACGGCATTGCCGAGACACGCGAAATGATCCGCAAGGCGCTGGCAGGCGAACTGGCGGCCTGAGCCAGCTGAACGCAACTCTCTAAGGCGGCGCGATGTGTGCCGTCTTTTTTGTTGGAACCGTAGTCCCGGCCACCGGTACTCAGTCCTCGCCTGCTATGGTACGGACACGTTCGGTGCTGGCTTCCAGCCCTTCCGCGATCAGGCCGGCGAGGCCAAGCTCCTGCATCCTGATCAGGCCGGCGGCCGTCGTGCCCGCATAGTCGACCATCTCCCGGACCCGGTCCTCCGGAGAGACCGTATCGGCCGACATGATCTGTCCGGACGCGAGGAACAATTGTTTGACAGCGCGGATGGCAATGTCCGGCTCAACGCCGTTCGCAAGCGCATATTGCACCATGCTGTCGGCAAAAAAGGCCGCAAATCCCGGGACCGGGCCGGTGAGCGCGGTGAATATCTCGATCTGACCTTCGTCGGGGACCGCATCCGACAGGCCGCAGGCCGACAACAGGGTATCGACGGCCTCCCTGTCGGGGCCGGAGAGGCCGCTCTCCGCAGTCCAGGGGGAGTACGCCAGCTGCTGCCGGGCCGCCGGGCTCGACATGGCGCGGACCAGGCGGGAGGAGCCGGTATGCGCGGCAAGTTGCTTCAGGGAGACGCCCGCCATAACGGAGATGATGAGCTTGCCCCGTGCCGAGATTTTAACCGTGTCCAGCAAGGCCGGGGGCACGGAGAGAATGATAATGTCGCAGGCGTCGGCGAGTGCCTGGTTGGAGTTGGTGAAGGTGATGTCCGGCCAGGCGTCAAATCCGGAGCTGCTGCCCGACCTGTTCGCAATCCACAGGTTGCCCGGCGTGATGCAGCCGCTGTCGAGCCAGGCGGTGGCCATCGCGCTGCCGAGCTGGCCGGTTCCGCCGATCACGCCGACGGTCTTGTGAAGAGACATGAAGCACTCCGGAGTTCACAAACAGGACCTCCGGAGCCTAGCGGGGACGGATCGTGTTGTCATCGGGCGAGCAATGCCCGCTCGCGCATGCAGCGTCCTACTTGTGGTCGTCGAAATACTGCACGCCGACCCTGTTGCCGTCCACCCAGATCACGTGACCAAGACGCTCCTTGCCGTCGAGGTGCAGACACACCGTCTGTCCGGCCTTTGCGCCGGTCACACCCTTCAGGCCGACACCTGTCTTGGAGCGGTTTTCCAGTTCGACCGACAGGGTCTTTCCGTCTATCTGGACCTGCGCCGTGGACTTCACATCTTGACGAGGTGCCTTGCGCGCTTCCGCATCCTTGAGCTCGTTGTCCATGGCCGCGGCCAGGTTGGTCAGGCCCTTCAGAACCTGCACGCTGGCCTTGTCCAGATCGACAAGCGCTGCAAATGCCTCGGTCGAGTTGCCCTGTTCCGCCGCGTGCAAGGCCCTGTGTCCGGCATCATGTACCGCTTTGTGCGGCTCGACGAGATTCCTGAAGGCAGGGTGTGACCTGATCTTTTCGTTCTTGATATTGTCGTACCATTTGCCCAGGCGGCAATGATGGTGATCGGGCATGGCAGCCGTTTCCCAGTTGTCGTGACCGGTGACGGTATCGACAACGCGCTTCTTGAAGAGCACATGATCGATACGTGCCATTTCAATCAGGGACTTGTCGGAATCAGCATCGAAAAAGGATTTTGCCGCATCGCCGAAGCTGTCGTTGCTGCTCTTCATGACCTTCTGCATGTTGCCGAGCTGCTCGTCGGTGTTGCGGTTGGAGTCCGCGACATTGGAGACATTGCGCGCGATTTCGTGGCTGGCATCTTTCTGTTGATGCAGGATCTCGGTTATCTGGGTGACTCGTTCGGAAACGGTGCCGACCATGCCGTCGATGGATTGCATGATCTCGTTCGCAGCGCCGATGGCGTCCTCGCCGTTCTTGATGGCACCTTCGGAGTTCTGGATATCCGCCTGGATGGTCTCCATGCCGGCAGTCAGTGCCTCGATGCGCTGGGCAATGTCCTCGGTCGCTTTCCCGGTCTGCGACGCCAGGGTCTTGACTTCCGACGCGACGACGGCGAAGCCCTTGCCGGCTTCACCGGCGCGGGCCGCCTCGATGGTCGCGTTCAGGGCGAGCAGGTTGGTCTGGTCTGCAATGGACTGGATGACGGAAAGGAACTCGCTGATCTGCGAGGCTGCCTCGCTGAGGTCGGCCAGGCTCTGGGAGGTCTGCCGGGACGTTGAGGATATGTCGCCAATCGCCTTCGAGACGGCGGACATCTTGGACAGACCGTCCTTGGCCGCATTGTTGGTGTGTTTGGCTTCGTCCGCCGCACCTTCGCTGTTCTCGGATATCTGTCCGATGGAGGCAACCAGTTGGTCGGCCGCCGCGGAAATCGACTGGCCGTTCGCGTTGGCTTCCTTGGTGTTGCGGGACAGCAGGGCCATCGACATGACGATTTCGTTGAGTTCGCAGATCGTGTCCGCGGTCGTCCGGAGATTGATGAGATCGATGGTTTCCCGTTTTTCGATGTCTTCCAGGCGGCGTTGCTCTGTTTCGAAGGCACGCTGCGCAAGGATCATGTCGAGAAACAGGCGCGTGACAACCGACTGCATGTCACGGATCATCGCACCTTGCGAAAACCTGTTTTTCTTCATGATCACCGGGAGGATTTCGTTCAGGAGGCGGCCGAATGCCGACATCAGCCATTCCGCCTTGAGGCCGATCTTCACATGCGCCTGGCCAATCCTGGCTGCCTGGCCGATGAACTCCAGGTCCGGATCGTGGGTAAAGATATAGTCCCAGTGTTTGCTCTGGGCATTCTTGAGCGGCGTCGTGTTGTTCTCGTGAACGCCCATTTTCTGACGAAGCTCATCCTGTTTGAGAAGCTCTTCGTAAAACCGGTCCAGAATACCGGGCAGGGCAGACTGCAGGGAACTCCAGGCTTTTCGCGCCGCGGTGGTGTCGCTTCCGGAATTCGACATGAACTGAATATACTTGGCGATATTGTCAGTTTCTGCAGGATTTTTGTGGGCGGCTGCGCTCATTAATTCTCGGCCCTTGTGGATTTGGTGATGGGGTGGGCCCAATTTCGCAGATCTGCGTAAAAATAGTTCTAATTGTATGACCTGTAATATGTACGTATTAACCGCATTCGACGTTGGTCTACAGGGCGTTAGGAAACTTGAGCGTACTGGCAGCCAGTGGGCGCCGTTTGGTATTCCGGTTCATTGAACCGGAGAGGGAGGTATGGCCTCGAAACCCGGTTGACCCTCGGACGGGTCGTCCGTTCTCAAGCTCCATTCGACGATTTCCGGTTCCAGTTCTTCCAGACCGGGCAGGGTGGCGGCAGGATCGTCTTCCCAGGAGGTTTTCGGCAGGTCGCTCAGCCACTCGGACTGCCACTTGCCGATCTTTTTTTTCCTGGCCTGTTCGGCGAGTTCGATGAGTTCGGTCCCGGCATCGTCGCCGGGGTCGGCCCAGCCGTAACGAACAAGCCGCTTGCTCAGGTCGAATTTCCCTCGGCTACAGGTGGCAAGTATCTGTTGCGGACCCGTTTCCTCGATCTTTTCGCAAGTCACCTTGAACTGGCGGACCAGCCCACGCAGGAACGTGCGTGCCCGCGCACCGCAGGGCCAGCTGCCGCCGAGGCGGGACAGGCAGGTTTCGTCCAGTTTCAAGGGTTTGATATGTGCAAGTGTCACCGTTAGACGGTCGGACTTGATGTGACCACCGTCCAGGACCTGAACACGAACCAGCTCGATCGGACCGTCGGGAATGGGCTCGACCGGAGGGTCCTTGAGTTCCAGGTAGCGTTTCGAAGGTTCGATGCGCTTGAGACTGCCGTCGACCCTGGGGGCCGATACGCCTTCAGGCGACACGTCGCGAATGTCGTCGGGCAATGGCGCGGTTACCGTTTGCTGCGCCACCGTCTGACCTGTGTCGACGGAAGGCGAGGGCGAAGTTCCAGCCGCAGGCACGCCACCGGCATCACCCGTCCTTGCAGCCTGTTCCTGCGAGGGACCCGGCGGCTCCGCGAGCAACAGCCACCCGGCCAGACCGCCGGAAACGGTCAGGAGGAAGGCTGGCATCAAGAGCGGCCGAATGTTCATACGCTGTCACTCGCTTTCACTGGCTCTTGCCGATAATACGGGCTGTCCCCCCGATTGCCGAGTGTCCAAAACTTGGCGATGCGGGCTTGTCCCCCATTGAACGAAGTTTCTGCCCGGCCGGTTTTGTGCCGGTGTGTTCAAAAGGGCAAGGTCTCCATCGTTCGGATTGAACGTGATCGGGTCAAGGCCAACGTGCCGATTGCTGCCCGGATTGTTTCATGCACGCATGTGGTTGCCAGGAACCCCGGAGTTGGTCGGACTGGAAGGTTTTTCTTTCCCCGGGATACTGTTTTCCCCGGCGAAAGTTCAAAAGTGGCCGGAACGGCGGCACTGCCCGGCTTGTTCCCGGACGGTCTCCTGAGTAGTGTCCCGACCGGTCGGCATGCAGACAGGCAGGTTCAAGGCGCAGATGACACTGATATTCAAGATCGCACCGAAGTCCCTCTGGCAGGAGGCTGTCGAGCGTGGCGTCTTTGAAGGCGCGCCCGTCGACCTGGCGGACGGGTACATCCATTTCTCGACCGGCGACCAGGCACGGGAAACGGCCGCAAAACATTTTGCAGGCCAGAGCGATCTGCTTCTGGTCGCCTTCGAGGCGGACAGGCTCGGCGATGCCCTGAAATGGGAACCGTCGCGCGGCGGTGCGCTGTTCCCGCATCTCTACGGCACTTTTGAGCCGGGCGCGGCGCTCTGGGTCCGCGAGTTGCCGCTTTCGGCGGATGGCGTGCATGTCTTTCCGGAGCTTGACCAGTGAGGCTGCCCTGGCTCGAAAACGCCGCCCTGAAGGGCCTGCAATGCCTGGATGCGGAAACCGCACACCGGATGACGGTCAAGGCCTTGAAAACCGGCCTGGTGCCCGGATCGCGTGCTGCGGCCGATCCGCGCCTGGCCGTCAAGCTCTGGGATCTGACGTTTCCCAACCCGCTCGGCATGGCCGCCGGTTTCGACAAGAACGGCGAAGTGCCGGATGCGTTGCTGCGCCTCGGCTTCGGCTACACGGAAGTCGGTTCCGTCACGCCGCGGCCGCAACCGGGAAATCCACGACCGCGCGTCTTCCGCCTGCCGATGGACCAGGGCGTCATCAACCGCTACGGCTTCAACAACGAAGGCCATGCCGCGCTGCGCGCGCGCCTCGACGCCCGCAAGAGCCTCACCGGCATTGTCGGGATCAATGTCGGCGCCAACAAGGACGCCGAGGACCGTATTGCCGACTACGTTGCCGGTATCGAACAGTTTGCAGACATCGCCTCCTATTTCACGGTGAACATCTCATCTCCGAACACGCCCGGCCTGCGTGACCTGCAGGCGCGGTCCGCCCTTGCGGACCTGCTGACGGCCGTGATCTCGTCCCGGGACGCCTGCACACATACGCTTGGCCGCCATGTTCCGGTTCTGCTCAAGATCGCGCCCGATGTCGCCGACGGAGACCTCAACGACATCGTCGAAGAGGTTCTGGCGAAGAATGTCGACGGCCTGATCGTCTCCAACACGACGATTACCCGCGACGGCCTGAGCGAAGCCGGCCCCGTTGACGAGGCCGGTGGCCTTTCCGGGCGGCCGCTGTTCCGCAGGTCGACGATCATGCTGGCCCGGGCGCGCAAGCTGGCCGGCCCGGACCTCCCGATCATCGGCGTCGGTGGCATCGACAGCGCGGAGACCGCCTGGATCAAGATCACCGCGGGCGCCGACCTGTTGCAGCTCTATTCCGCGCTGGTGTTCAAGGGGACGGCGCTGGTTGACGAGATCCTGTCCGGACTGTCGGCGAAGCTGCAGCAAAACGGATTGTCGTCCCTGCGAGAGGCCCGCGACGCCAATGTCGAGGCTTGGGCGTCCGAGACGGTTTAAGAGCCAAGAGTCGCCAGAATATTCAGCCTCATCCTGAGGAGGGCCAAAGGCCCGTCTCGAAGGATCCGCAACGCACTCCTGAACAAGCGGCCTGTCCTTCGAGACGGCGCTGCGCGCCTCCTCAGGATGACGACTTTATGTTTGGCGCATACTTTTTTGAGGCGGCGTGTACGGCGGAGTTCAACCAGTCCAAATCACGCAAACGTCTCCGCCGCACGTTTCCTGCAGGCAGCCAGCAGCGTCACGCCCCTGATGCCGAAGAACAGCAGGAGGGCCAGCCAGAGCCCGTGATTGCCGAGCAGCGGAAACAGGGCGTGATAGGCGGCCAGGTAGATTGCCAGGGACAGCAGCATCATGTTGCGCATGGTTGAGGACCAGGTGGCGCCGATGAAGACGCCGTCCATCTGGAAGGCGAGCACGCCGAAAAGCGGCGTCAGTACCGCCCAGACCAGATAGGATTGCGCGGCGCCGCGCACGTCCTCGGCCGTCGTCATGAAAGCGATCATTGCTGGACCGGCAGCCCAGAAGAGAAAGGCCAGAAGGCCGGCCAGCGAGAAACTCCACAGCGCGGTCAGTTTCAGCGTCCTGTCGAAGGCCGGACGGTATCTGGCGCCGACGGCCCTGCCGGCGAGCTGTTCCGCCGCGGTGGCGAGGCCATCCAGGAAGAACGCGCCCACCATGATGAATTTTTCGAGCAACGCGTTTGCCGCGAGAATGGTGTCGCCTTGCTCGGCCGACCGGGACATGAAGAAGGCAAAGGCGTAGAGCAGGGTGAAGGACCGGATCATGATGTCCCGGTTCACTGCCATCATGCGCATCAGGAGACGCCGGTCGAATACGATCGCAGGAGCGGGCCAGGACCCTCTCCTGGCACTCGCCAGCACCAGAATAACCCCCAGGACCGTTGCTGCGATCTCCGACAGGACGGTGGCAAGCGCAACCCCCTCCACACTCCAGCCCAGTCCGATCACGAACAGCACACTGAGGGCGATGTTGAGCCCGTTCAGGACCAGCTGCAGAAGAAGGCCGGTGCGCGCGCGGCCAAGGCCGATGAACCAGCCGAGAATGGCATAATTCGCCAGCAGAAAGGGCGCGCTGAACATGCGGACGTCGAAATAGCGGCTGGTTGCGGCCTGGACATCCTCACTGCCGCCGAGGAACCAGAGGCCGACATGGAGTAGCGGTGCGTTCAGGGCGATCACGGCGAGGCCACCGGCAACGGCGATCACCAGGGCGCGCAGGAGCGTTGCCTTGACCTCTTCCTCATTACGGCCACCGACGGCCTGGGCGGTCAACCCGGTGGTGCCGGACCGCAAGAAATTGAAGGTGGTGAAGACGAGGTCGAAAATAATGCCACCGAGCGCGATGCCGCCGAGCAGGGCGGCATCTCCCAACCGGCCGATCACCGCCATGTCGACAATCCCGAGCAGCGGGGTCGACAGATAGGCAAGCGTCATCGGCACGGCAATGGCCAGAACCGAGCGGTGCGTGACGGAAAAGGCATGCGCCGAAGGCGGGGGCGCGGTAGGGGACTGGGACATGAAGGACTCTGGCTGTCTGAGCCGCCCTTCTTGTCCAGCTTTGGCCGGGGCGTCAATCCCCGGCATGGCATGACGAGTATTCGAAATAGTGGCTGCCTGGTAGAGGTGAACAGGGGCTGGCGGTTCCGACCACCTGGCATATATTGCGAGCAATGACTTTGCCGATTGTCCATCATCCGGCCTATTGCGCCGAACTGCCTGCCAATCACCGGTTCCCGATGAACAAATTCCGGGCGGTGGCCGAGTTGATCGGGACGGAAAATCTGCTGGAAGGCATGCCATTTGTCCGGCCGAGGCCCGCTCCGTTCGAATGGGTCGCACTCGCTCACGAGCCGCTCTACGTGGATCAGGTCTTCAACGGACAGGTTTCCGAGAAGGTCGCGCGGGAAATCGGTTTTCCCATGCGCGCGGACATCGCTTTGCGCGCGCGCTGTGCCACCGGCGGTACGGTTCTGACCGGCTATCTTGCCCTGGAGCACGGCATTGCCTGCAACACGGCGGGTGGCAGCCATCACGCCAGGCGGGCGCATGGGGCGGGCTTCTGCGTGTTCAACGACGTGGCTGTTGCCATCAGGGTGATGCAGGCGGACGGTGCGATTCAAAAGGCGCTGGTTATCGATCTTGACGTGCATCAGGGCGACGGGACGTCCGACATCTTCCAGGGAGACCCTGACGTCTTCACCTTTTCAATGCATTCGGAAAAGAACTATCCGGTTCGCAAGGTGCCCTCGCATCTGGATATCGCTCTGGCGGACGGCACCGGAGATGAGGTCTACCTTGCCTCCCTCGCGGGGGTCCTGCCCGACCTGCTCTCGCGTCACGCGTGGGATATCGTGTTCTTCAATGCAGGCGTCGATCCCTATGGCGGCGACCGGCTGGGGCGCCTGGCGTTGACCCGGCACGGATTGCGGCGGCGCGACCGGTACGTGATCGAAACCGTCCGGAGCGCGGGCATTCCGTTGGCCGGGGTCCTCGGGGGCGGTTACTCGACCGATATCGACGAGCTGGCGGACCGGCATCTTAACCTGCATCGCATGGCGAAAGCGGTCATGAACGGGAGCGTCCCATCGCCAGAAGCCGCGTGACCAGCCAGATCGGAACCACCACGATTGCACCGATAACCAGGTAATTGCCCAGCCGGCCGATTGCGTGGAAACCCATGTCCCAAAGCCGTTCAACGAATTCGACCGCCATGTTCACCAGGTCGAGCGGGTCCAGGTTGAGCGCGGACAGCACGATGCCGACCACAAAGGACAGGAACACAAGCCGCAGCAGAACCTGTGCGGGAGACCCTCCCAGAAAACGGCTCAGGCCGGTATCGGACATGTGGAACTCCTGCGTGATAGTGACCGTCCAGCTGGAAGTTAGGGAGGATGGCACAAAATTACAATGTGGTACCTCGTCCGGCGCGGGCGGTTTCAAGTCTATCCCGCGAGACCATCGGTAATAGTGGCGATTAACTGCAGTTGGTGTCGTAAATCGTTAAATCCTGTTCGCATCCCGCCAAAGACAAAGCGCCTCTGCCATCATATTCAAGAGGGCAGGAAGTTGCAGCCGACGCTTCGAGAAGCTCCCACTCTCTCTTGCGTCCAGCATTCCTCCACCTGCGGCGAAAGATGCCTTCCCGGCATGCGGCGAAAGCCACCGGGAAACGAAAACACGACCACGCCGCGGGACATTGACCCTTGGTTATCCGGATTGCGCCACGTTGTTCCCGCGGCCGGACAAGGGGGATGCCAGGCAAGTCTCCGGTAAGGACACCGGGCGGTTTTGCCGGCAAGGAAACGATCTACGGCACGGCGGTGGCTGGCCCGAGGCCATCCCGTGCCGCACTTCTTTCGGCTTCATTCTGGTCTGGCAGCGGTTCGTTACTCAGCTGCAACAATGGTGTTGCGGGTAACCGCGCCACGGACCCGTCCAGGCTTTGCGTGTGCTCGATAGGAGCTGTCGCGAACCTTCTTGGGTGAAACGCCAAACCAGGTTTTCACGGCACGTGAGAAGGTGCTCAGCTCGGAAAAGCCGAGCAGATACGCGATTTCCTTCATCGGCATGTCCGATCCGCGCAGATACCGCTCGGCGGCAGAGCGACGGATCTCCTCGCTGAGTTTCCTGAAGCTGGTGCCTTCCTTTTCCAGAAGACGCTGTACCGCGCGCTGTGACATGCCGAGTTTTGAGGCGATCTGCGGCAGAGTGCACGCGCCGTCGGACAGGTTGGAGGCCACCTCGTTGGCAATGCGTGACAGGGGCGACTCCATTTGTCCGAACCGGTCCAGTTCACTTCTCGCCGACTTCAGGATGATCTCATAGAGATGCGCGTCGTTGCGGCACAGGGGGCGTGACAGCAGGGTACTCGGGATCATGATCCGGTTGTGAGACGCGCCGAACTTCAGGCGGCCCTGGTATTTTTTCTGAAAATTCGACGTGCCCACCGGTTCCGCCGTGGCCAGTTCGATCAGGACCGGGGGAACGCTCATATCCAGGGCGAGTTCAATTTGTTGCACGGCCCAGCCGATGCGGGCGAACATGTTCTGGCGCCATTCTCCGCGGCCCTCCAGGATGGGCCATTCAACATATCCTCCCGTTTCATCCTCTTCGAAGATCATCCGGTAGGCGTTGGTGCGGATCGGGCAGAATTCGACCCAGGCCTGACAGGCCTCCCTCAGAGAAGGCGCGCACGCAAACAGGTAGTCGAAAATGGAAAAACAGCCGATGTCGATATTGTTGAACAGGTCGAACATCACTGCATCGTTGCCGAGCTCTTCGGCGACATGCTCAAACACGGCATGCCAGGCGGTGATAGGAACGGTTCCCTGGGGATCGTCGAGGCTGGCGAGATCGAAATTGTAAAGGCGCGCCATATGCGGCCAGTCCAAATTTGCATTTGGACAAATGTCGCGCAGAACCCGGAACACATCCGAGCGCGCCCACTCGCCATCAAGTGGCATGAAAGTCTCCTGCCAGACCGTGCACAAAATCTTTTCAGGAACTTTGCATGACAAGTCAGAGGGGATCAAGTTCTGGCGTAATTTGCTAACAAATATGTCGTTTTTCTTACGTATATTTGACAATGCCGCCTCCGATTGGAGGCGGCAAACAGGATCAAATCAGGCAGCGTCCTTGACCTTTTCCGCAGCCTTGGGAGGAAATTTTCCGTAGAAGGTCGCGTTCTCCTTGGCCATCTCGCGCAGCAGTTTGTTCGGCTTGAATCGGGGGCCCCATTTGCGGGTGAACTTCTTGCACAGGTCCACAAAGGCCGGTGTGCCCATCATGTCGATATAGCTGAGCGTGCCGCCTGAATAGGGGGCAAAGCCGAAGCCGAGGATCGAGCCGACATCGGCTTCGCGCACATCGGTGAGACATTTCTCCTCGAAGATGCGGGCGGTCTCGAGTGCCTGCATCACCAGGAGACGCTGTTTCAGCTCCTCGATGTTGAAGCTGTCCGCCGGCTTTGGCTGGCCGACCACGTCCGGAATGCCCGGCCACAGGCTCTTGTCCCGGCCCTTGTAGTCGTAAAAACCCTTGCCGTTCTTGCGGCCGAAGCGCTCCTGTTTGACCACCATCTCTTCCAGGATGTTGTCCAGCGGGCCCTCGACATATTTGACGCCGAGGTCCTTGCGGGTGGCCGAGACGATTTTCCAGGCGAGATCCAGCGCTACTTCGTCGCCGAGCGACAACGGTCCGACCGGCATGCCGGCCATCTTCCCGGCATTCTCGATCATGGCCGCCGGAACGCCGTCCGCCAGCATCATCAGGCCTTCGCGAATATAGGTCATGACAACACGGGAGGTGTAGAAGCCGCGGCTGTCATTGACCACGATCGGCGTTTTCTTGATGGCCTTGATGTAGTCGAGCGCCATGGCCAGCGCACGGTCCGACGTGCGCTTGCCGAGGATCACTTCCACCAGCATCATCTTGTCGACCGGCGAGAAGAAGTGAATGCCGATGAAATTCTTCGGCCGCTTGGACGCCTGGGCAAGCGACGTGATCGGCAGGGTCGAGGTGTTGGAGGCGAAGATCGCCCGGGACTTCATCACGGCTTCCGCCTGTTCGGTCACGGTCTTCTTGATGTCGCGATCCTCGAACACCGCCTCGATCACCAGGTCGCAATCGCCGAGCGTCTCGTAGTCGGTGGTGGCGTTGATCTTCGACAGAAGCTTCACCTTCTGCTCCTCGGTGCCGCGGCCACGCTTGATGGCCTTGGTCATCAGCTCGTCGGTATGGGCCTTGCCCTTGTCGGCGGCTTCCTGGCTGCGGTCGATCAGGACGACGTCGATGCCGGCCTGGGCGGTCACATAGGCAATGCCGGCGCCCATGAAGCCGGCGCCCAGAATGCCGACCTTCTTGATCTTGTTCGGGCGCTGGTCCACAGGGCGGCGGGCCAGTTTGTTCAGCTCCTGCATGGAGACGAACAGCGAACGGATCATGCTGGCCGCTTCCGGCGTCTGCAGCACCTTGGCGAAGTAGCGGCTTTCCACCTGAAGGGCGAGATCCATCGGCAGTTGCAGGCCCTCGACCACCGAGTGCAGCAGGTAGCGGGCACCCGGGTAGTTGTCGTAGGTCTCGCGGCGGTAGATCGCGTTGGCCGCCGGCCAGAACTGGAACCCGGCCGGAGAATAGACCTTGCCGCCCGGCAGCTTGTAGCCCTTCTTGTCCCAGTCCTTGACCGGGTCGAGGCCGGCCTTCAGCATCTTCTTGGCGGCAGCCACCAGCTTCTTGGTGCCGGTGACCTCGTCGACCAGCTTCATCTGCTTGGCCTGCGGTGCACGCAGGGTGCGGCCTTGAAGCAGGAACTGCATGCCCTGCTGGCCGTCGGTCATGCGCATGACGCGCTGTGTGCCGCCGGCGCCCGGGAAAAGCCCGACCTTCACTTCCGGCAGGCCCATCTTCAGGCCCTCGTCAACGACGCGGCCGTGGCAGGCCAGCGCCAGCTCGGTGCCGCCGCCCATGCAGGTGCCGGCAACCGCGGCGACGAAGGGTTTGCCGCAGGTTTCCAGCTTGCGATAGACCTGAGACAGCTTGCGCGAGCCTTCAAAGAGGGCCTTTGCGGCCGCCTCCGGATCGTTGCCCCGCTTGACGTGGAAGTCCTTCAGGAGGCCTTCCAGCATGGTCAAGTCGGCACCGCCGGAAAAGGCCGCCTTGCCGGAGGTGATCACCGCGCCCTTGATGGCGTCGTCGCCGGCGACCTTGTCGACCAGGGCGTCCAATTCGTCCATCACGGAGAGATCGATGACATTCATCGACTTTTCCGGCATGTCCCAGGTGATCAGGGCGAAACCGTCCTCATCGGTTTCAATGGTGAAATTCTTGTAGCTCATCTTGAAAATCCTCCTCGGGGTCAGGCGGTGCCGGAAGGCAGGTGGGCGCGCTGCTGCGCTGCCGTCTTGGTGCCTTCAACGACGACGTCGCCGGTGTGTTTGGTTTCCGCGGGCTCGAACAGCATCACCCAGCATTCCTCTTCGGCGATCGGGTTGTGCTCGACGCCTTTCGGGACGACATGCATGTCGCCGGTGGAAAGCACCGCGTCCTCCCGATCCCGGTAGCGGATGGTCAGGGAGCCCTTGACGATGAAGAACAGTTCGTCCTCGTCCTCGTGATCATGCCAGACGAATTCGCCCTTCAGCTTGGCCAGCTTGACGCTCTGGTTGTTGACATCGGCCACGACCCGCGGCGACCAGTAGTCGGTGATCGCACCGAATTCCTTTTCGATGTTGCTGATCATGGCTCAGACCCGTTCGATGATGGTAGCCGTTCCCATGCCGGCGCCGATGCACAGCGTGACAAGGGCGGTGTTGAGATCGCGTCGCTCCAGTTCGTCCAGAACGGTGCCCAGGATCATGGCGCCGGTGGCGCCGAGCGGATGGCCGAGCGCAATCGCGCCGCCATTGACGTTGACGGTCCCCGGGTCGAGGTCGAACGCCTGCTGATAGCGCAGCACGACGGAGGCAAAGGCCTCGTTGATCTCGATGAGATCGATATCCTTCATCTCCATCTTGGCGTTCTTCAGGAGCTTCTCGGTGACATCCACCGGCCCGGTCAGCATCAGCGCGGGTTCGGAGCCGATATTGGCGAAGGCCTTGATGCGCGCGCGCGGTTTCAAACCGGACGACCGTCCCGCGGTGCTGGAACCGATCAGGACGGCGGCGGCACCGTCGACGATGCCGGAGGAGTTGCCGGCGTGGTGCACGTGCTTGATGGCCTCGACTTCCGGATGGGCCTGGATGCCGACCGCGTCGAAACCACCCATCGCGCCCATCATCTCGAAGGATGGGTTGAGCGAGGCCAGGGATTGCATGTCCGTGTCCGGACGCATGTGCTCGTCCCGGTCGAGAATGGTGATGCCGTTGATGTCTCTCACCGGCACGACGGATTTGGAGAACCGGCCCTCGTCCCAGGACTTGCCGGCGCGTTTCTGGCTTTCCACCGCGTAGGCATCGCAGTCGTCGCGGGAAAAGCCGTATTTGGTGGCGATCAGGTCGGCGGACACGCCCTGCGGCATGAAATAGGAGGGGATGGCAACTTGCGGCTCGATCGGCCAGGCGCCCCCGGAAGCGCCGAGGCCGACGCGGCTCATGCTCTCGACACCGCCGGCGATGACCAGCTTGTGCTGGCCGGACATGACCTGCGCGGAGGCCATGTTGACCGCGTCGAGACCCGAGGCGCAAAAGCGGTTGATCTGCATGCCCGGAACCGATGTCTCGTACCCCGCTGCGAACACCGCCGCGCGGGCAATGTCGCCGCCGGCCTCGCCGACCGGGTCGACACAGCCGAGCACGACGTCGTCGACACGTCCGGTGTCAAGGCCGTTGCGGTCGCGGATGGCTTCCAGCGCCGTTGCGGCAAGACGGACGGCGGGCACTTCGTGCAGGGCGCCGTCCTTCTTGCCCCGGCCGCGCGGCGTGCGCACGTGGTCGTAAATATAGGCTTCGGGCATCAGATCCTCCTCTAGATCAGATCATCCTCAATTGCTGTCCGGCAACGGGTGGCCGGGCATGAGGTCATAGGGGTGTTTCCAGCCGGGCAGGGCCTTGATCCGGTCCAGCCAGGCGACAACATTCGGGTAGGCGGCAAGGTCGATGCCGAGCTCGCCGTCATAAAAGAGATAGCTGCACAGCGAGAAATCGGCGGTTGTCGGCTTCGCGCCGATGGCGAATTCGGTCCCGGCGAAATGCTTGTCCATGATGGCAAGCGCCCCCCGGGCACGGCCGTCCAGGAATTTGGTCACGTCGGTCTCGCCGGTCTTTGCCAGCGTGCGCATGAAGCGCAAGGGGCCGATCAGGCCGGATACCTTCTGGTTGTCGAAGATGGTCCAGCGCAGCACTTCGCGCCGTTCCTCATCCGTGTCCCAGCCGAAGCGTCCGAACTTCTCGACCAGGTAGTCCATGATCACCGCGGATTGGGTCAGCAGCTTGCCGCGATGGTCAAGAACCGGAACCTCGCCCATTTCATTCAATGTCGAGCGGAACTCCTCCGTACGGGTTTCCCCGTTGAAGAAATCCACCCATCTGGGCGTCCAGTCGGCGCCGCACAGTTCCAGCATCAGAGCCACCTTGTAGGAGTGACCGGACTGGGCCATGCAGTGAAGAACGTAATCAGCCATAACGTGAAATCTCCCTGGCAAATTGAATCCGGAGCGAGACTAAACAGGTTGAATCCAATTTGCTTGGGTGAATTTCCGGCACGGGCACACATGTCGGTGACCGGGCCGGAAAGTCTCAAAAGGCGTCTGCGCCGACCGACATCATGGTGTCCGAGCCGGTGGAGATCCGGGCAAGATGGGCCGCGGTTTCCGGCATGGTGCGCTCCATGAAGAAGGTGCCGAAGGCCAGCTTGGTTTCCAGCCACTCGGCCTTGTCGCCGGCGCCGTCCGCCAGCTTCTCCTTGATGGTCCTGGCCATCTGGGTCCACATGTAGCCGAGGGCGACCAGGCCGAACAGATGCATGTAGTCGGTGGAACCGGCCCCGGCATTGTCCGGGTTCTTCATGGCGTTGTTCATGAACCACATGGTTGCGGCCTGAAGGTCGTCGGCGCCTTTCTTCAGCGGGCCGGTGAACGCGGCGAGGTCCTCGTTGTCCTTGTTGTCCTTCAGGAAGGTGTTGAGTTCGTTGAAGAAACTCATGACGGCGCGGCCGCCGTTGGCCGGCAGCTTGCGGCCGACAAGGTCGAGCGCCTGGATGCCGTTGGCGCCCTCGTAGATCATGGCGATACGGGCGTCGCGCACGAACTGCTCCATGCCCCATTCGCCGATATAGCCGTGACCGCCATACATCTGCTGGGCGTTGACCGCATTGGCGAATCCGGTGTCGGTCAGGACCCCCTTCAGAACCGGTGTCATCAGGCCCATCATGTCGTCGGAAAACTGGCGCGACTTCTCGTCGTCCGAACGGTGCGAGACATCACCGTGGAGCGCGGTCCAGATAACCAGGGCCCGGGCGGCTTCGTTGAAGGCCCGGATCGACATCAGCGTGCGGCGGACATCCGGGTGCACGATGATCGGGTCGGCGGGCTTGTCGGCGTTTTTCGGTCCGGTCAGCGCGCGGCCCTGAAGGCGGTCCCTCGCATAGGTGACCGCGTTCTGATAGGCGACTTCGGACTGGGACAGGCCCTGGACGGCGACGCCGAGGCGGGCCTCGTTCATCATGATGAACATGGCGCGCAAGCCCTTGTTCTCCTCGCCGACCAGCCAGCCGGTGGCGTTGTCGTAGTTCATCACGCAGGTGGCGTTGCCGTGAATGCCCATCTTGTGTTCGATCGAGCCGCAGGAGACGCCGTTGTTGTCGCCGACGGAACCGTCCTCGGCGATCCGGTTGCGCGGCACGACGAAGAGCGAGATGCCCTTGGTGCCTTCCGGAGCGCCCTCGATCCGAGCGAGCACGAGGTGAATGATGTTCTCCGCCAGGTCATGTTCGCCGGCGGAAATGAAGATCTTGGTACCGGTGATCTTGTAGGAGCCGTCCGCCTGCGGAACCGCCTTTGTGCGGATCAGGCCGAGATCCGTGCCGCAATGGGGTTCCGTCAGGTTCATGGTGCCGGTCCAGGTGCCGGCAATCATGTTGGGGAGATATTTCTGCTTCTGTTCGTCCGAGCCGTGAGTGGTCAGCGCCGCGACGGCGCCGGCGGTCAGGCCGGGATACATGGAAAAAGCCATGTTCGCCGAGGAGGCGAATTCGTTGAACACCGTTGCCAGCGTGTGCGGCAGGCCCTGTCCGCCATAGTCCGGATCCGCCGACAACGTGCCCCAGCCGTTTTCGCAAAAGGCCTTGTAGGCCTCGTTGAAGCCCTTCGGCGTCGTCACCGTGCCGTCGTCGTTGCGGATGCAGCCTTCCTGGTCGCCGGTCTGGTTGAGTGGCTGCAGGATCTCCTCTGCGAACTTGCCGCCCTCGCGCAGGATCGCTTCGACCAGATCGAGCGGCGCGTCGGAAAAACCGGGCAGATTTGAGTAGCGTTCGTATCCGAAGACGTCTTTCAGGAGAAACAGCGTGTCATCGACGGGCGCGGAATAGCTCGGCATGGAAATCCTCCCAGATCTGCCGGTTGGTCTCAGATTTACGTTTCCGTAAACGTCACCTTGAAGCTCTATATACGCGTGTAGAATTGCTCCGGCAAGTGGTGTCCCTAGGGAAGGGATGACAAAAAAATACGCCCAAAACGTGCTCAATGGAATGATTTTGGGGAAACCTGTGCACGGTTTCGTGTTTGGAGACCCGAAAATCGTGGGATTTGGCTGATACGCGCAAATCGCGATAAAATTCAAGAAGCAATCCCTGATTGTTGTTTTTGGGCGGCGCCTGGAAGGAGATTGCCGCGCGAGAAGACGCGGAGACGAAAAAACCGCCGGCTGGACGGCCGGCGGTTCCAAAACCACCCGAAGATGGAAGGGAGAGGTTTACGCCTCTTCGGCTTCCTTGTGCTTCAGCATGCCGGAAACGATCTCGACGGTGCGGGACAGTTCCTCGATGGCCTGCTCGATGTCCTGGCGCTGCTCTTCGAGAACGGCGATCTGTTCGTTGAACTTGGACAGGGCTACGCGCAGCTGGGTTACCTGACCGTCGCGCAGGTCGTAAAGATCGAGCATGTCGCGGATTTCGGACAGGGAGAAGCCGACCCGCTTGCCCATCAGGACCAGCTTCAGGCGGGCACGGTCGCGGCGGTTATAGACACGGTTGAGGCCGTCACGCTTCGGATTCAGAAGACCCTTGTCTTCATAGAATCGCAGTGTGCGCAGGGTGCAGCCGAATTCCTTGGCCAGGTCACCGATGGTGAATTGGGTTTTCTTGGTGCTGTCATCGTTTGCGGAAACAACGTCGACAAGGTCGTCCTCATTGAGGATCGAAAGCGCTTCGCTCATGGCAGATTGTACTCATCTTCAAGCCGTTCACCGGCTCATCGTTGATATTTTCAGTTTGTCGAAACCCGCGCCGGAGACGTGTTTCCCGGTGCGATTGCAGGCGATGCGGATGCGGTAAGGCGCAAATTGGCTCAGCCGGTTTCTTGCGCATTGTTTAGCTTACGTTTGCGTTAAGGTCCAGTCGCGTAAGGTTGCCTTGTAAAAAATCGTTAACGCGACGTCGGGCGATTCGGCCGCCTGAAGGCTGTGGATTGCGAAAACGGCTTCGAAAACAATCGGTTTTTGCAATTAGCGAGACCAATTAACGGCCTGTTTACCCTAAACCGACACAGTCTTGCAAAACACTGTGCTTTTCGTCATTTGGGCGAAATCCGGGCACAGACTGTTCCATCAGCGGTCTGAATGACCGTAAGCCCAGGGTCAAGACATGCCGGCTTGGAAGAAACACGAGGCAGGACGCCGCGGCCGCGATGCGTATGACAGCGACGACCATTACGACGCACCACGCCGCGAACCGGCACGCAGCCGTATTGAGCGGCTGACCCGCACGGCGACGGCGCTCGGTGGTCGTGACCGCTATCCGCAGGACGACCGTGACGAGGACCTGGACGCCGTGGCCGATGAACTGGACCGCTTGCTGGCCGACCGCGACCCGTCCGCCGGCCGCCGCAATCCGCCCCGCCGGCGGGCAGCGCGCCGCGAGCCTGGCATTGACGATGTCATGGGAGCCCTCGACCGGCTCGACGAACAAGTGCAGGGTCTGTCGGACCACGACGATCCGGACGAGGCATATGATCCGGCCCCGCGGCGTCAGCGCCGGCCAGGCGGTTACGCGATCGACAACCTGCCCGACGATGACTACTACACCGAAGACGACGACGAGGATTATGCGCCGCGCCGGGGCCGGGGCCGGCGTCGAAACGCCAGTGCGAGCCGCGACGCCTCGATGCATGCCTACAAGGATCTTGGCCGTCGAATCGATTCCCTGAGAGCACCGCAGGAAAAGGCCTTCAACCAGGTTCGTGATGAAATCGGGTCCCTGCGCGACGCGTTGGGCGGCCTGTCGCGCGGCACCAACGAGACGGTCGGCCGTCAGAACGCGGAACTGCGCCGCCTGGCGGACATGGTCGAGCGCCTGCGCGCCGACAAGAAAAACGATCTGCTTGCCAAGGAAATCCGCAAGGAGGTCGCCGATCTGAAGTCCATGGTCGGCCGCACCAACGTGGAAGGCGCCCTGCAGACCCTGGAACACGGCTACGCGCATATCCTCCAGCGTCTCGATGAATTGTCGCGCGCTTCGGTGGATCCCAGGATCCTGCGCGGCGTGACGGTTCGTCTCAACGAGATTGAGGATGCCTTCGCGGTGCTGCCGCGCTCCGAGCACATGATGGTGCTCGAAGACCGGGTGATCAGCATTGCCGAGCGCATGGAAGAGTTGCTGCAGCGCAAGGACCATGCCGATATCGAGCCGCTGCGGGCAGAGCTTCGCGAAGTGCGCGGCTTTGTCGAACAGATCGACATCAAGGGGCTGGTCGAAGGCATCGACGACCGCATGAAATTCGTGTCCAGCCGGCTGGACGACCTGGAAGGGCTGGCCCGCGAACAGCGTGGCCTCGACAATCGCCTGTCGGCCATGGAACAGCGCATGCCCGAGCCGGAAACCATTTCCAGGCTCCAGGGCAGGCTTGAAGACATCGTCGGCATGATGTCCGACGACCGTGCACTGCCGACCGACGGTGACCACCTCTCGCAGGTGGACCGCCGACTGAACGATATTGTCGACCGCCTGGAACGGATGGAACAAAGCCCGCCCCTTCCGGCTGGAGACGGCGGTGCCTTCGAGGCGCTTGAAAAACGGCTGGAGGCAATTTCCGGAAAAATCGACGCGATCGAAAAGAAATCCTCGCGTCCCGTTCCGGTTCTGGATGCAGCGACCATGCGCGCCGGTGGCGGCGGCGACACAAAGGTCATGGTGGAGCTGCAGGAGCGGCTCAACGAACTGAGCGACCGGCTTGACCAGCCGCAAGACAGGGTAACGACCTCCGACCTGGACAAGCTGCGCCAGGAAATCGGGTCCATGCGCGCCAGCGTCGCAACGCCTCCGAATACGGAAGCTCTTGAACAGAGGATTTCGGATCTCGCGCAAATCGTCTCCAAGGGAGCGGAAGTTTCCGACGACAGCCGCTTCGAACAGCTGGGCGCCAAGGTTGCCGCGCTGGCGGAGCAGATCGAAAACACGTCCACCAAGGCGTTCAGCGTCGACCAGTTCTCACCCTATTTCGAACGGCTCGAAAAGGGCCTTGCGCAGACGCGCGAGGATGTCGCCGACATCGCCAGGCAGGCGGCCCGGGAGGCCGTGGCCACCGCGCCGGGGCCGAAAAATGCCCAGTATGACGAAGCGATCACCGAACTTCAGGGAGATCTGAAGCGGCTGCTGGATGCCGCCGAGGGCAGCGAGGAGCGGACCCGCAACACCTTTGACGGGGTCAAGTCGGTTCTCGGGTCGCTGACCGAACGGCTGGACAGTCTGGAACGCGCCGAGCACCTCGGGGAAACGCGGCCGGCATCCGCGGGGGAGGCGGCGCCCGCCGCAAGCTTCTCGCCGATCAAGGTCGAGGAACCTGCTCCGCTGTTTGGCCGCGCGCCGCAGACCGACAGGCCGGAAACCCCCGAGGGGCCTCAGGCCGCCGAGGGGCGGCCGGAGGACAAGTCCCGGGACCGCAAGGCCGACTTTATCGCCGCTGCCCGGCGTGCAGCGCAGGCGGCATCTCAGGAAGCCGCCCAACTGGACAAGGACCAGGAACCCGAGGACGCAGACGAGGAACGCGGCAAGGCGCGTGTCGGCTGGTTGCGCAATGTTCTGAGGCGGGACAAGTCGGGTGCTGCGAAACAGGACAAGGTCGCGCAGGACGAAGATCTGGAACTCAGCCCGGAAGAGGTTACCGACCGGGAGTTTGAAGAACAGGAGGCAGCGGTCCTGCCCGGTGACCGGCCCGCGCCCGAAGCGCCCCAGTCGTCCGGCGGCCGCCGCCGTGCAATCCTTTACACCGCCGCTGCCGTGGTGCTCCTGATCGGAACCCTGCAGGTGTTCCGTCTGGCCTCGACCGGCGGGGAGGAAAGCAACCAGCTTGCCTCGGCCACTCCTGAAACGCAGGAAACGGATGAGGCGGTTCCGGCGGCGATGCCGGCCGACACGGCGTCCGCGCCGGCAGACCCGCAGGCGCCCACCGAGACCGTTGCGCTTGCCGAGGACCCCGGCCCGATCGCGGAGGGCCCAATCGCGGAGGGCTCGGTCACGGGCGGATCCGTCACCGAACCGGTTGCTGCGGTTCCGGTTGCCCCGTCTCCTGCAGCCAACGTGCCGCCGGTTGTCTCGGCACCGGCTGCACCAGTGGATCCGGTCAACCGGGCAGAGGACGTTCAGGCCGCTTCCGCCACTGGTCCGGTGGAGCCGGAAACGGACCTGGCGTTCGCACCGCCGTCCGGGGTTTCCGGCAGTTTCGGAGCACCGCCCGAAGATACGACAAACGGCTTCAAGCGGGCGGAAGCGCCCGACACATCGGCCAGCCTGCTTGCGTCCCTGCCGCCGGAAGGCGTCGGCCCGATCGCATTGCGCAGCGCGGCCGCAGGCGGCAATCCGGCGGCGGAGTTCCTGGTCGGTGTGAAATACACCGAGGGCAACGGCGTCGCACCTGACCTGACCAAGGCGGCGGTCTGGTACCAGAAAGCGGCCGACAAGGGACTTGCTCCGGCACAGTACCGGCTGGCCAGCCTTTACGAAAAGGGACGCGGCGTCGAGAAGGACGTGCCCAAGGCGAAGGCGTGGTATTCCAAGGCCGCCGAGGCCGGCAACGCCAAGGCCATGCATAATCTGGCGGTGCTGTTTGCCGAAGGCGGCGGTGGTCAGCCGGACTACGCGGCCGCGGCCAAATGGTTCGAGGCGGCCGCCAATTACGGGGTCAAGGACAGCCTGTTCAATCTCGGCATCCTCTATGCCGGCGGCATCGGCGTCGATAAGGACCTGGTTGCCAGCTACAAGTGGTTTGCCATCGCTGCCGATCAGGGCGATCCGGAAGCGGCCAAGCGCCGCGACGACGTCGCCAACATGATGGACCAGGAAACCCTGGCCAATGCCCGGCTGGCTGTCGAACAGTTTGCGCTGAAGGCACCGGACCCGGCAGCCAACAAGGTCACCATGGAGCCGGGATGGGCCGACAGTTCGTCCCTGCCGGCGGAAAAGGCCTCGGTGAGCACGGCCGACAACACCGCGATGATCCGGGAAGCCCAGGACAAGCTGAACTATCTCGGCTTCGATACCGGCACGCCCGACGGCCAGATGGGGCCACGCACCCGCAGCGCCATTCGCGCGTTCCAGCGCAGCCTTGGCCTTCCGGAAACCGGTGAAGTCGACAAACGCCTGATTGACGAGCTCAAAAGCCAGGCAATCTGATGTGAATCCGGCTGACAGTGGTCCAATTTCGACCAACCGAACCGAACGGACCCGCTGGCCGGTTGACACACCGGCCAGCACGGGTCTTTAACCATTTCATAGGTAGCCTTTCCTCAACTTACTCTGCAGTCAGTTCCGGCGTGACCCTGTGCAATTATACCTGCCCATAGCCGAGATTCCGGTCAATATCTTCGTGATATTTGCGATGGGCGGCGCCGTGGGTTTTCTGTCGGGCCTGTTCGGGATCGGCGGCGGCTTTCTGCTGACCCCTTTGCTGATCTTCTCGGGCATTCCGCCTGCTGTATCCGTCGCGACTGTCACCACCCAGGTCGTTGCCTCGTCGGCGTCTGCGGTGGTCAACTACTGGCGCCGCAAGGCGATTGATCTCAAACTGGCCGGTATCCTGCTCGCGGGCGGTGTCCTCGGGTCCCTGATCGGTGTCGTGCTCTTCGATGTCCTGCAATCGGTCGGCCAGCTCGACCTGGTGATTTCGCTGTCCTACGTGACCTTCCTGGGCACGATCGGCGGCCTGATGCTGTTTGAATCGGTCAGGGCGATCCGCCGGCGCAAGTCCGGGGCTGCCCCGAAAGCCCGAAAACCCGGCCAGCACAACTGGATCCACGGCCTGCCGCTGAAAGTGCGGTTCCGCCGGTCCAAGCTCTATGTCAGCGTCATTCCCGTGGTCGGGCTTGGGGCGATAATCGGCTTTCTCGGCACGGTGCTCGGCATCGGCGGCGGTTTCATGATGGTGCCGGCGCTGATCTACCTGCTGCGCGTGCCCACCAACATCGTCATCGGCACCTCCCTGTTCCAGATCCTGTTCACCATGGCGGCGGCAACCGTGTTCCACTCGATGGGGACGAAGACCGTCGACATCGTCCTGGCGATGACCTTGATGGTCGGCGGTGTCATAGGCGCGCAGTTCGGGGCCCGCATGGGCCAGAACCTGCGCGGCGACCAGCTGCGCCTGCTGCTGGCTCTGCTTGTGCTTGGGGTCGGTTTGCGCTTTGCGATCGACCTTCTGCTGGTGCCGGACGACTTCTATTCCATCGCCATTCGCAAGGGGGCCGGTTCATGATCCGTCTGGCTGTCCTCCTGGCGGCGCTGCTCGTATCCGCCAATGCCTTCGCACAGAACCGGCACGGCCTCGATCTGGTGACATCGCTGTCGTCCGACGTGATTTCGATCCAGTCCAATTTCACCGGCACCGAAATCGTGATTTTCGGCCAGGCTCAGAACATCGTGCGCCAGCCCAACGATCCGAGCGGCTACGAGCTCGCCATCGTCGTGGAGGGCCCGCCCCAGGACATCACCACCCGCCGCAAGGGCCGGTTCCTGGGCGTCTGGGTCAACCGGGAGGCCGAACGCTTCCAGAACGTGCCGTCCTTCTATGCCGTTGCCAGCACCATCGACATCGGCAACATGGCAAACCGGACGGTTCTGGACGAGCTCGGTATCGGCCTGAATCACATCAACCTCGCGGTCTCTGGTGTTTCCAACGTCCCGCTTGCCGACCGGGACGATTTCCGGCGCGCCTTCGTCCGGCTGCGCGAGGAGACCGGGCTTTATTCGGAGCAGGAAACCTCGATCACTTTCCTGACCGACACCATGTTCCGCACCAACATTCCGCTGCCGGCGAACATTCCCGTCGGCAAGTACAAGGTGAAGAGCTTCCTGTTTCACCACGGCGACGTTGTCTCGCAGACAGAGCAGACGCTGGATGTCGCCAAGACCGGCTTCGAGCAGATCACCTTCGAGCTCGCCCAGAACTATCCCCTTGTCTACGGCCTGCTTGCTGTTGCGCTCGCCATCTTCACCGGCTGGCTGGCCGGGGTGATCTTCCGAAGGGATTGAATGAAGGCGGGGCAGCTCCCCGAAAAGGCACGTAGAGTCGTCTGGCCGCGGGGAAAAGTTGCCACTCCTTCGAGACGCCGCTTGCACGGCTCCACAGTGTCTGGCCCGAAAGTGATCCAGGACGCGGTTTTCATCGTTCCTGGCACGAACTCGCCCCCTCTCAGTTGTCATCCCCGCGAAGGCGGGAACCTGGTAACCTCATGAATTCGCTCTATAAATTTAGATTTAACCTCACGGAGTCCTGGTTTCCCGCTTTCGCGGGAATAACAAATGTGAGTGAAGCATTCGCCCCGGCCATCATTTTCAGGCCAGACACTCAGGATGACGCCGGTGTGTGTGGCGGCATCGGTGATGCGCCGGTATCCCGGTCTTTTGCCTCGCAACTCCGAAGAACGCTGACCCCACACTCGGCGTCATCCTGAGGAGGACCGTCAGGTCCGTCTCGAAGGATCGCCCACAGACTTCGAAGCTCACCTTGCATGGCTCCACAGCATCGTGTGCCGTTCTGTTGCAATTCCTCTCAATGCACTTTGCGCTGGCACTCCGGGCAAGCACGGCTATTGTCGACTTGGCAGAGTTTTCAGACACGGGGCAGGGCCATGACGACAGAGCCGAGGTCGGATCCATCCGCGGAAGAAGCGCGCAAACCCGAACCTTCCGTCGACGCCAGGGTGATCGACATTGCCATCCGGCTCGGCGTCCTTGGCCTGTTCGCTTATTTCTCGCTGCAGCTGATCGCGCCGTTTTTCCTGTTCCTGCTCTGGGCGGTTGTGCTCACCGTCGCGCTCTACCCGGTCTATGCCTGGCTGGCGGAAAAACTCGGTGGCCGCAAGGTCCTGTCGGCAGTGCTGGTGACACTGGTCTGCCTAGCCATCGTCATCGGCCCGGTCGCGGTTCTGGTGGTCAGTCTGGCGGAGACGCTGCAAGGCTGGCTGCATGGCCTGTCCGCCGGCGCGCTCAAACTGCCGCCCTTGCCGGATCGGCTGGCCGGCTTGCCTCTGGTCGGCGACAAGATCGCCGCCGCCTGGTCCCATGCCGCCACGGGGCTGGCGGATGTCATCACCAAGGTCGGACCGATGCTGGTACCCGCTGGCGGACGTATTCTCTCGATGCTGGCCGCGCTCAGCGGCTCGGTCCTGTTTTTCATCGTCTCGATCATTCTCTCCGGCTGCCTGTTCGTGCCCGGCCCCTCGCTCGCAAAGGGGGCCAAGCGCTTTGCAGACCGGATCATCGCCCCGCGCGGCGCCGAGTTCGTCGATCTGGCAGGCGCCACCATCCGCAACGTTTCACGTGGCGTGATCGGCGTCGCGGTGATCCAGGGCCTGCTGACCGGCATTCTCCTGATCGCCTTCTCGGTGCCGCTGGCGGGCGTCCTGGCCTTCGCGGCGCTGTTCCTGTGCATCATCCAGATCGGGCCGGCGCTGGTCATCATTCCGACCATCATCTGGGCGTGGAGCTCCTGGGAGGTCATGCCCGCGCTCCTCTTCACCGTTCTCATGGTGCCGGTGATGCTGGTCGACAACGTGCTCCGGCCGATCCTGATGTCCCGCGGCCTCGACGTGCCGATGCTGGTCATCCTGATCGGCGTCCTTGGCGGCACCATCGCCTACGGCCTGATCGGCCTTTTCCTGGGACCGGTCGTGCTGGCGGTGTTCTACGAACTGGTGATCGCCTGGGTGAAGGTCGGGGAGGAAACCAAGGACAATGCGTCATAAGAAAACGCAGAATTTGGTCTGGAACAAACGTGCTGCAAATCCAGGTGTCACCCCGGGCGAGCATCGCGAGACCCGGGGCCTACTCGCTGCCAGAGAGCCGGCGATGAAACTCCCTCTTCGAACGACACCGACACACTTTTCCAAGCGGTGCTGAGAGTAGGCCCCGGGTCTGCGCTGCGCTTGCCCGGGGTGAAACTGGTGGGTATGGCATAGGCTGACGCCCGTGTTCGGAATGCCGGAGTCATAACGGCTTCAACCGCAAGGAAACCCGATGAGCAAGCAGCTCGACAGCTTTCTGCGCAAGGAACTGCGCAAGACCGTTTTTCTGGGTGTCGTGGCGATCGCGGTGCTGGTCTGGGCCGGGTATCGGCTGTTGTGAACCCGCAGGAGCGCTCCGATCGGCCGAAAGACGGTGTGAACGCGCCGGAGCGCTCCGCCTTTTTCAGAGGCTCCGGAAATAACCGCTGACGGGGTCTTCGGCGAGATGACCGGAGATCGCCGCCCAGGTGCCGTCGGCGACGAGGCCGTCGATATGGGACTTGTGGATCTCGACGCTGTCCCAGGTTTCCACCAGCGTGAACCGGCAGGCATCCTCGCGGTCCTGTAGCACTTCGACGCCCCGGCATCCGGCGACACCCGGCAGGTCTTTCGACACGGAACGCATGAGGACTTGGAAATCCTCCTGCCTGTTCTCAAGGGCCTTGAACTGAACGACGACTTTCACGGACATGATCTTCCTTTCGCGATTTCGGTACATGACCCGCGAAGGGATACGGCCATCCATTGAACAGGAACAGATCCGATCCTGCCGAAGACCTGCCCGATCCTGCCGGTTCGCCCTCAGGCGGAAGCAAGGCGTGCGGATCTCATCGCGTTTGCGTACTGGCGCGGGGCCAGCCCGAAGAGAGACTTGAAGTCGCGCGTGAAATGCGACTGGCTGGCATAACCGGCCTGTTCCGCGGCCACGGCAACACTGGACCCGGCCGAGAGCAGATAGCGCCGGGCACGCTCCAGCCGGACCTGCTTGCGATACTGCATCGGCGATTGTCCGTAGAGCGCGGTGAAGCCGTGGGCAAAGCGCGACGGGCTCATGGCGACTTCAGAAGCGATCTCCGCGACGGTGAGATCGGCGCGGTCCGCGTGGGTCTCGATGTAGTGCAGGGCCTTGACCAGCCGCGCATCCGCCCCGGACACCAGCGATCTCAGGACACCGAAGGCGGGCGAGCGGAGGATGCGGTAGCAGATTTCCTTCAGATGCAGCGGTGCCAGCATGTGGCAATCCGCCGGCTCCCTGAAGCACTCCAGCAACCGCAACAGGGGGCCCGCAAGGGCATTATCCAGCGGTTGGCTGGAGAGCAGGCTGCTGTTCTCGGCCGAAGGCGGTTCCTGCCCGGTTTCCGCGAAACGGACCAGGGTCCCGGCGACGAGGTCCGGTGGCAGCTGCAGCTTCAGGGCGATGTAGGGCTCGGCAGGGCTTGCCCGGACGACCGCCTCGTAGGCCGTGTCGCCATGCATGGCGATGACCTGGCCGCTGTCATTGACAACTGTCCTGCCGTCCAGCGTGACGATCTTGCGGCCCGAGACCGCCACCGCGACCGACAGCCCGCTGTTGCGGCCCCGGTGATAGGGCACGTTGTTGCCGATCCTCATCACCCAGACATTGGCAAGCGGGGTCGGTGTGACGCCCTCCGATGTGGCGAGATCGCGCACGACTGACAACAGCCGTTCGACTTCGGGTGACGCTGTTTCGCGAAGGGTCAAGGGACTGGGAGGAGACGGGGCAATCGACATGGCAAAGGCATAGCCAGTCGCGCCGGATTGCACAAGAAACGTTGGTGTGCGCGGGTCAGTCGCCGACCAGCCGGCTGGCCGTGAACGGAAACAGCCGGTCGTTGCCGAGCATGAACACCGAGAACTGGCGCCGGCGGAAGATCATGCTGTAGGCCTCGTTGGTGACGTTGAGCCCGCCGGTGAGCGCACCGAAGGCGGGCAGGACAAGACGGGTGTTGTCGGTGACGAAACAGGCCCGCCGGATCGACCGGCCGAAGCGGCGCACGCGCGCCGCCGGGTGCAGATGGCCGCAGACCTCGCCGATGGCCGCCGGGGCCCCGACCTTTTCGACCGGCTCGTGGCGGAAGGTAAGGGGGCCGATCTTGACTTCATCGACGGTGACACCGCACAGGCGCACCGGTGCGACCGGGTCGTGGTTGCCCGTCACCCAGATCCATTCGCGGCCGAGCTGCAGCGTTGTCAGCATGGCCCGGTAGGTCGGGGGAAGACGGTCGGACCCGTCGGCATCGTGGAAGCTGTCGCCGAGGCAGATGACACAGGCCGGATCGAAGGCGTCGATCACGCCGGCCAGCTTTTCCAGCGTTGCACCGGTGTCATAGGGCGGCAGCATGATGCCGCGCCGGGCAAAGCTGGACCCCTTTTCAAGGTGCAGGTCGGCGACCACGAGGATGGACTCGTCCGGCCACCACAGGACGCCGCTGTCATGCAGGCCGACCAGCTGTCCGTTGATCTGAATGTCATGACATACCGGCGCAGCAGCATATTTGCGCAAATGGGATGTCAGGGCACTCATTCCATGGCCTCCAGGATCAGTTCTTCCGCCGCATCCGCCAGCAGCGTGTCGATGGCTTCCCCGTAGACCGGTTCCTTCCCGATTTCCAGGAGAATGGGCACGGCGAGGGGAGAGACATGTGGAAGACCAGTATGCGTGATTCGTCCGCGAATTCTGGCAAGAAGTTCGCCCAGGCGGGAGATATCCAGAAGTCCTTCGGCGGCATCGTTCCAGGTGGCCTTGAGCAGGATGTGGTCCGGTTCATGGGCCCGCAACACGTCATAGATGAGATCGGAGGACACGGTGACCTGGCGGCCCGTCTTTTCCTGCCCCGGGTGGCGGCGTTCGATCAGACCGGCAATCACCGCACAATTGCGGAAGGTGCGTTTCATGAGGCTGGATTCGGCGAGCCAGGCGTCCAGGTCGTCACCGAGAATGTCCTCTTCGAAGAGCTGGTCGAGCGGGATCTTGCCGGACGCGAACAAGAGCGACAGGTCGCCAAGTCCCCAGACCGACAGCGCATAGTCATTGGCGACGAAGCCGAGGGGGCGGGCGCCGAGCCGTTCCAGCCGCTTGGTCAGCAGCATGCCGAGGGTCTGGTGCGCCAGACGGCCCTCGAACGGGTAGCAGACCATGTAATGCTTGTTGGCGCGCGGGAAGGTTTCCACCAGGAGGCCGTCCTTCGCCGGCAGGACCGATTTGTCCCGCTGGATTTCCAGCCAGTCGCTGACCTGGTCCGGCAGGGCTTTCCAGGAGGATGGCGTTGCCAGCATCGTCCTGACACCCTCTGCGAGATAGGTGGAGAGCGGAAACTTGCCGCCCATATAGGACGGGATCATCGGGTTGTCGGACCTGGTGCGCGAGACATAGGCCTCGTTTTCGCGCAGGCCCTCGAAGCGCACCACTTCGCCGCCGAAGAGGAACGTGTCGCCCGGCGCCATCTGTTCCAGGAAATATTCCTCCATCTCGCCGAGCACCCGGCCGCCGCGGCCGACCGGCGTGCGCCGCCCGTCGGCCTTGGAGCGCACCAGCCGCACTTTCAGCATCGGCGCCTCGACGATGGTGCCGACATTCAGCCTGTATTGCTGAGCGATCTTCGGATGGGAAATGCGCCAGAGCCCGTCCTTGCCTTTCCGGAGCTTGGCGTATTGATCGTAGCTCTTCAGGGCGTAGCCGCCGGTGGCGACAAAATCGAGCACCTTCTCGAACGTCTCCCAGTCCAGGTGCCGGTAGGTCTCCGACGAGCGGATCTCTTCGAAGGTCGCCAGCGCATCGAGCGGATCGGCGCAGGCGAGGCCGAGCAGGTGCTGGGCCAGGACGTCGAGGGCACCCTGGCGCAGCGGCGGCGTGTCCTGGATGCCCCGTTTCGAGGCCGCCAGAGCCGCCTGGCATTCCAGTACCTCGAAGCGGTTGGAGGGGATCAGGATTGCCTTGGACGGTTCGTCCATGCGGTGATTGGCGCGGCCGATGCGCTGTGCCAGACGGCTGGCCCCTTTGGGAGCGCCGATATTGATGACAAGGTCGATGTCGCCCCAGTCGATGCCCATGTCGAGCGAGGACGTCGCGACCACCGCCCGCAGGGTTCCGGAAGCCATGGCCGCCTCCACCTTGCGCCTCTGGCCGACATCGAGCGAACCGTGATGGAGCGCGATCGGCAGCGTGTCGTCGTTGATGCGCCAGAGTTCCTGGAACACCATTTCCGCCTGGCTGCGCGTGTTGACGAACAGCAGGGAGACATTGTGCTTCTTGATCAGTTCATAGATGTCGCGGACGGCATAGCGCGAGGAATGGCCGGACCAGGGCACGCGTTCCTCGCTGTCGAGGATCGAAATGTCCGGCTGGGCGCCCCCGGAAACCTCGACCACATGGGAAAGAGCGCGTGCCTCCGGTTCCGGCTGGTCGACCAGATAGGCCCTCAGGTCATCCGGTTCGGCGACGGTCGCCGACAGTCCTATGGTCCTGAGCCCCGGTGCCAGACGGCGCAGCCGGGCGAGGCCGAGCGCCAGAAGATCGCCGCGCTTGGAGGTGACCAGTGCGTGCAGCTCGTCCAGGATGACGGTCTTCAGCGAGGCGAACAGCCGCGCGGAGGCCGGGTCGGACAGGAGCAGGGCGATCTGTTCCGGCGTGGTCAGCAGGATATCCGGCGGGTTGAGTTTCTGCCGCTGGCGCTTGTGCGAGGGCGTGTCGCCGGTGCGGGTTTCGAGCTTCACCGGCAGGCCCATTTCGCAGACCGGGGCTTCCAGGTTGCGGGCAATGTCGACGGCGAGCGCCTTCAGGGGCGAGATGTAGAGCGTGTGAATGCCGCTTCCGGCCGCGCCCGGCTTGCGCTTGCCGCGTGCCTCCAGCTCGACCAGGCTCGGCAGGAACCCGGCCAGCGTCTTGCCGGCGCCGGTCGGGGCGATCAGCAGCGTCGAGTGCCCCGCCGAAAGATGATCGATCAGCTGCAGCTGATGCGGCCGCGGCGCCCAGCCCCGCGCGGCAAACCAGCTCTGGAATCGGTTGGGAAGCAATGCGGCGTCCATGGTCTTGTTTTAGGCAGAATGGCGGCAAAAGGCGAGGGGGCGCATCGTCATATGTTCAGCTTGTGTTCAGGTTCCCCATAGTCAATTCTGCGGTGATAAATACCGATGGAGGTTTACTTGAAATCGATTGCTTTTGCCGGGCTGCTGACCGCAGCCATCTTGTTTGCCGGCAGCGCTGCCAATGCATCGGAAAGCCTGTCTTACCGGTGCAATCTCGGGAACCAGTTTGTCTTCGTGCAGACAATCCCTGAAGAAGGGCGCGCCGTCCTGGAGGATATCAACGGAAACACCTCGCTGGTTCCCGATGGGCGCGGGGGGTATTTCAATGACGCAGAGGAGATTTCCTTCGAACCCGACACCAAGTCCAGGCTGTGGCTCGGAGACGTATCCCATCCCTGCCAGCTGGCAACGGCCGATGTGGGCATCAAATCCAGTGGTGGCGGTGCGCACCTGAATGCGCAGGGCCAGTCGCTCGGAGGCAAACTGCGTGCCGGGCCGGGCATGAGCTTTCCGCAAACCGGCAGTCTTTCGGAAGGCACATGGATCACGATCCTGGCCAATTCCGGCGTCCGGATGGACGGATATGACTGGTTCGAAGTTGCGACGGATACCGGTCAGCGCGGTTTCCAGTGGGGCGGCATCATGTGCTCCAACGGCCAGCAGCTCGCCGGAACATTCCAGGCCTGCCGGGCTCAGGCGGCTGCCCCGCGATCGGGAACGCAGGTGGCTCAGGGCCGCGGATGGATGGCATTCGCGCTTGCGCCCGGTGGTGCCTTCGGCCACGGCGCGGCGCCGACCAAAGGAGGAGCTGAGCAGTATGCCATGCAGTATTGCGGCAACGCGCAGTGCCGGATCGCCGACACCACACAGGCAAGATGCCATGCGCTGGCGGTATCACCCAACAGCAACGGCATCGGTGCGGGCGACAGTGAACAGGCGGCGATCAATTTCGCCATGGGCAGGTGCTCCAACAACGGCGCGAGAGGGTGCACAGTCAAATACAGTTATTGCCAGTAGCCAAATGCCCGCAGACATTGGCTGGTGGGCGCGCGGGTTGACCCCGCGAGCCCATGGCAGTTCCCGTCAATTGTCTTATCTGTAAGAGAATGTCCGAGCTCCTCACCCTGACGCCCGAAGGCCTCTATGCGCCGGAGGCCGATGCCCATATCGACCCGGTGCGGCCGGTCGACAAGGCCATCATCACGCATGGCCATGCCGACCATGCCCGGGCCGGACACGGCGCCGTGCTGGCGACCCGGCAGACACTCGACATCATGGCGATCCGTTACGGCGAAGATTTCTGCGGTCAGGCACAGGAAATCGGCTATGGCGAAAGGCTCACGCTCGGCGGTGTCGAGGTGTCACTGCATCCGGCCGGCCATGTGCTTGGCTCCGCCCAGGTCCTGCTCAACGCTACGGGACAGCGCACGGTCGTCTCCGGTGATTACAAGCGCCAGGCGGATCCGACCTGCGCGCCCTTCGAGTTGGTCCCCTGCGACACCTTCGTGACCGAGGCGACATTCGGCCTGCCGGTGTTTCGCCACCCGCTGGCCTCGGATGAGATCGCCAAGTTGCTTTCCTCGCTTGAGCTGTTCCCGGAACAGACCCATCTGGTCGGCGCCTATGCGCTCGGCAAGGCACAGCGGGTGATCGGAGAACTCAGGGCGGCGGGTTACACGAAAACCATCTATTTGCATGGCGCCCTGGAAAAGCTGACGGCCTATTACGAAAGCCAGGGGATCACGCTCGGGCCGGTCGAACCGGTCGGAAAACGCGGCAGGGAGCTGGCCGGGGAAATCGTGCTCTGCCCGCCCGGCCAGCTCGCCGACCGCTGGGCCCGGCGTTTCGGCGATCCGGTCACCGCCATGTCGTCCGGCTGGATGCGGGTGCGCGCCCGGGCGCGCCAGCGGGGCGCGGAACTGCCGCTGATCCTCTCCGACCACGCCGACTGGGACGATCTGTGCCGCACGATCCTGGAAACCGGGGCCGAACAGATCTGGGTCACACACGGAGCCGAAGAGGCCCTTGTCCACTGGTGCGAATTGAATGGACGAAAGGCCCGCCCGCTCAATATGATAGGCTATGACGACGGCGAGGAAGCCGATTCCGGGATGGTTGCCAGCGGCTGACCAGCCCGGCGGCTTTCAGACGGTGGCAAGGTCATTTGGGGAGGCAGTCATGGCGGACGACGGTGGATTTGAAAGGGCCGGTAACGGCTCGGCCAATGGCGCCGGAGCCAGCGCCAATGGCGACGCGGAAGAAGCGATCGCGCAGCTCTTTGATGACTACCAGGCCGGCTTCAACGATTACGACATCGACCGGATCTGCGACTGCTTTGCGCTGCCGACGATTATCTGGCAGCACGAAAAGGGCCATGTCTTCAATGACGACGAGGAGCTGATCGAAAACATCGAGGCCCTCTTGAAGGCGCTGGAAAAGGAAGGCGTCAGCCATTCCGATTTTCACGTCGCCTCCAGCCACGTCAGTGGATCCACCGCGCTGGTCACCCTGGACTGGACGCAGGAAAGTTCGGACGGTGAGGCGGTGTTCGAATTCACCTGCCATTATCAGCTGATCCAGGACGGGGCAGACTGGATGATTGCCGGCATCGTCAACGAATAGGCCACCCGGGCCGGGGCTTAAACCGGTATTGGCCAGCCGTGCTCGCTCACAAGACAAAGCCGGCAGATTTCGCTGCCGGCTTTGCTATTCAGGACTTGGCTTTGGCCGCCTTGCGTTCGGAGCGTGACGGCTTGTTTTTCTTCACCGCCTTCTTCTTGCCGGGCGCGGGCTTCGCGCCCGCCCGGCTGCGCGGCTTGCGGCGCTCGCCGTCGCCCGCTTCGTCGTGCCGGGCCTTGCGGGGCGGACGGTCGTTGCCGTCGAGATCCCGTGCCAGCGCCTTCATGTCGAGCGGCTCGTAGGCGGGGTGATGCGGGGTGGCATCGTCGTCGCCGTGGCGGCGCTTCTTGCCGCGCGGACCATCGAACCTGTCCTTGTGGCCACGTTTCGGCCGGTCGGGTTTCAGGCTGTCTTCGCGGCCCATGCTTTCATAGTCCGGAGCATCGCCGCCGCGCGGACGGCGCTTGGGCGGCGGACCCGAGCGGTCGCGGCGGAAACCGCTTTCCTTCGGTGGGGACGGCACCTTGCCGCCGCGTGCGTCGAGCAGCGTGATGGTGACATTGTCCTCGCCGGTGCCGTCGCGCTTGATGACTTCGTTGAAGCGCTGGCCATGGCTGCCGGCGATCTCGAAATAGAGCTCGTTCTGGAAGATCTTGATCGCGCCGACTTCCTTCTTGGTGACATGCCCGGCACGGCAGATCATCGGCAGGATCCAGCGCGGTTCGGCGCGCTGACGGTGGCCGAGCGACAGCGAGAACCAGATGCCGTCCTCGAACTTGCCGGTGATTTCGGCGCTGCGTCCGCCCTTCGAGCCGGCGTCGCGGCCGCGAAGCGAACTCTCGTCGAGATCGGAGACCTCTTCCGGTGCCGGCAGACGCGACTGGCGCAGCTTGACGAAGGCGGCGGCGAGCTGTTCCGGGCTGTGCAGGGACAGCAGTTCCAGGGCGATCGCGCGTTCTTCTTCCTCGAGTTCCACGGTCAGGGCCGGATCGGCCAGAAGCCTTTCCTTGTCCTTGGCACGGATGTCGTCGGAGGTCGGCGCGCCTTTCCAGGTCGCGGTGATGCCTGCGAAATGCAGGACACGCTCGGCCTGGCGGCGGCGCGGGAACGGCACCATCAGCACGCACGTCCCCTTGCGCCCGGCGCGGCCGGTCCGGCCGGAGCGGTGCAGCAGCGCGGCCTTGCCGGTCGGCAGGTCGGCGTGAATGACAAGATCCAGGTTCGGCAGGTCGATGCCCCGGGCGGCAACGTCGGTGGCGACGCAAACCCGGGCCCGGCCGTCCTTCATCGCGGCCAGGGCGTTGGAGCGCTGTTCCTGGCTGAGTTCGCCGGAGAGCGAGACGATGGAAAAACCGCGGTTGGCCAGGCGCGACGTCAGCCGGCTGACGGCTTCGCGGGTCGAGCAGAACACGATCGCCTTTTCCGCATCATGCAGACGCAGCACGTTGATCAGGGCGTTTTCACGCTCGTTCGGGGCGACCGGGTGGGCCACATAGTCGATGTCGACATGCTGCTCGCGGGCATTGATGGTCGACAGGCGCACGGCATCCTTCTGGAAGCGTTTGGCCAGTTCGGCGATCGGACGGGGCACGGTGGCGGAGAACATCAGGGTGCGCCGGCTGGACGGCGCTGCATCCAGGATGAATTCCAGGTCTTCCCGGAAGCCCATGTCGAGCATTTCGTCCGCTTCGTCGAGGACGACGGCCTTCAGTTCCGACAGATCCAGCGCACCGCGTTCGATGTGGTCGCGCAGGCGGCCGGGCGTGCCGACCACGATATGCGCGCCGCGCTCAAGCGCGCGCCGTTCGGTGCGGGGGTCCATGCCGCCAACGCAGGACGTGGTGACGGCGCCGGCATCGGCGTATAGCCAGGTCAGCTCTTCCTTGACCTGCAGGGCAAGTTCACGGGTCGGGGCGATGGCAAGAGCCACGGGCGCGGCCGCCTGGCCGAGTTGGTCGTCTTCGCCGAGCAGGGTCGGTGCGAGCGCCAGGCCGAAGGCCACGGTCTTGCCGGAACCTGTCTGGGCGGACACCAGCAGGTCCGCCTCGGGCGGCGCATCGGTGAGGACACTTTCCTGGACGGGTGTGAGGCTTTCATAGCCCCGTTTCGCCAGCGCGGCCTTGAGGGCCGGGGCGACGGAAGTCAATTCGGTCATAGAGATCTTTCAACTGCTCCGGATCATCTGCATGCCAGTCAGCAGTCTACCGGATCGGGCAAATACCACACATGCCCTTGGATGGCCGGGGCTTATACAGGCAAATACCCCCCGCGTCCATCCCGCAAAAATCGCGAAGTTCCCAGCCCGATAGGTACATTTACCAATCCGTTTTCGAGCTGTGACGGGGATATCCTGTTTCTTCTACCAAGGGTAATCAAGTGCCTATTATTTCATCTTCTGGTTATGGAAAATGTTAACCGGACGCCGCGTTCAATCGCCAAACTTCTGAAGTTTGGGGGATCTCCATGCTGAAATCGATTCGCGCGCAAATTGCACTTTTGGCAATTGTTCCGTTGCTGGCCTACGCGATCACGAGTTTTGTCGCCCTTTACGAGGCCGGTATGCAAAGCCGTCTGGCATCGGAAACCGTTCCGATCACGAATATCGCCGAGCGCGCCGAGGCGGCCCTGCATGAACTTCAGAAGGAACGGGGCCGAACGGCCGTCATGCTGGCTTCGGGCTACGCGGAGAAGCCGAAAAGCCTGCTCGCCAAGCAGCGGCAGGAGACCGATGCCGCGCTGGCCGACATGCGTGCCGAGGTTACCGCGTTCGACATCAGCAACAAACAGCTGCTCGACAAGGTCCGGTCGACTGCTGCCGGCCTTGACGATATTGCTGCGCACCGCTCCCGTATTGATGCCAAGTCGGTCAAGGGAGCGGGAAATCTGGCGTTCTATTCGGGCAAGGTCCGCGATCTGATCACGCTGATACAAAGCGCCGCCCAGGCAAATTCCGACAATGCGTATGCGGAACAGATGACACCGTTTCTCGCGCTGACGGAAGCCATTGAAGCCGGCGGTCTGGAACGGGCAATCGGCGGTCAGTTGTTTGCAATTGTCGGGAATACGGGCGAAGTGCCGTCCGACCGCTTCCTTGCCTATTACGACCGGCTTGCTGTCGAGACGGCTTTCCTGAACAACTTCAAAAGGGTCGCGACGCCTGAACAGGCGGCTTCGTTCAACAGCATGGTCGCCGGGGCATCGGTTGACCAGGTCATGGACTGGCGCAAGGTGCTGCGGACACTACCCGAAACGAAAGACGGCCAGGGCATTGAGGGGTCCGTGTGGTTCGGCAAGGCAACAGACCGCCTGAACCTCATCCGGGACTCGTCGCTGGAAATGCTCCAGTCCGCCAGGATGAGGGCGCAGGCGCTCGCCGTTTCGGCATCGTCGCATTTCAACTTTGTTCTGCTGCAAACCATCGTGGTTGTCGTGGTCACCCTCGGTATTTGCATCTGGCAACTGCGCGGCATCAACGGCCTGCTGAGCCGCTTGCGTGAAAACCTCGTGCGGATTTCTGAAGGCGACATCGACTTCAAGATGCCTTTCGACGAGCGCAAGGACGCCATCGGCGACCTTGCCCGGGCGGGGGAGATCTTTCAGGAAAACGCGAGGGTGAGGGCGACCCTGGAATCGGAAGCCGTCAAGGAGCGCGACCGCGAGCGCATGCGCCAGAACCATGTCGAAGGCCTGATTGCGAAATTCGAAAAGCTGATGGCAACCGTGAGCAGCGATGTGGACCGGAAAACCGGCGAGATGACGGAGATCGCGTCACGGGTGCGGACGATTGCGCAGGACGCTTCCGGTGCCGCCACTCAGGCAAGGGATGCCTCGACATCGTCTTCAAACAATGTCCAGACGGTTGCGGCGGCGGCGGAAGAGATGTCGGCTGCCATCCAGGAAATCATGAGCCAGTCGGAAAGGGCCTCGAGCGTTACCGAGGAAGCGACGGATGTTGCAAAACGCACGGACGCGAATGTTTCCAGCCTTGCCGACGCCGTCGATAAGATCGGTACGGTGGTCGAGATGATCCGCGCGATCGCGGAACAGACCAACCTTCTGGCCTTGAATGCAACCATCGAGGCGGCGCGGGCCGGGGAGTCCGGCAAGGGCTTTGCGGTTGTCGCAGCTGAAGTCAAGGAGCTGTCGACGCAGACCGCCAGGGCGACCGAGGAGATTTCCAGCCAGATTTCCTCCGTTCAGGGCCTAACCAACGAGGCGGTGGAGTCGATCCGTCTCATTTCCGGCGCGATCGGTCAGATCAGCGAGGTGACCGGTGCAATTACGGCCGCCGTTGGAGAACAGAGCGTGGCGACCCAGGAGATCTCGCAGAGCATCACCATGGCGGCGAGCGAAACAGGCAATGCCGTCAACAGTGCCGAAGCTGTGGACAAGGCAATCCGGTCCACGGCAGGCGAAGCGGAATCCGTCGACCGTATCGCGGGTGAGGTCAGGCAGGTTGCGGATCAAATGGCGCACGGCATCGAGGGCTTCCTTGAGGAAATGACCCAAGACGTCGAGGAGCGCCGCCGCGCCAGCCGCAAACAGGAGCTGGGCCAGAATGTGAAACTGGTCACGGGGTCGGGCGAAGAAATCCGGACCCGGCTCATGAACAGCTCGGAAGGCGGCATCGGCGTCAGCGCCTTCCACGGGGCCCGGGAAGGCATGCAGGTCGCCTATGAAGATGTCTCGGGCAGGCGGTACCCCATGGAAGTGAAATGGGTGCGCGACAACGTTGCCGGTCTCCAGTTTCTGCAAGCGGAAGGCAGCAATGCTGTTGCGGCCTGACAGGTGCGGTCTTGATCACCGGACCTTGAGTGTCATCTAACCGGGAAGGACTTGTCCTGAACCGTTTTTCCCGGTTGGATCGTGACCATGCATGCCTTCGCCCGATTGCTTGACAGGCTCTCGCTTGAGCCCCGGCGCCTCGCCAAGGAGGCGTTGCTGGTGCGCTATTTCCGGGAGATACCGGATCCGGAGCGCGGATATGCCCTGGCGGCGCTTACCGGGGGGCTGAGTTTCAAACATGCCAAGCCCGCGCTGCTGAGAGCCCTGATCGGCGAGCGGACCGATCCGCGGTTGTTTGCGCTGTCCTATGATTTTGTCGGCGACCTTTCTGAAACCATTGCGCTGATGTGGCCGCGAACGGAACGCTTTCCGGCCCGGTCCGCGCCGCCGCACTTGTCCGAGGTTGTCGAAAATCTCGAAAATGCGGGAAAGACCCAGGTGCCCCGTCTCTTGTCGGACTGGATGGATGCGCTTGACGAGACGGGCCGCTGGGCCTTGTTGAAACTCGTCACCGGCGGAATGCGGGTCGGTGTGTCCGCCCGGCTTGCAAAGACGGCCGTCGCCAGGTTCGGTTCCCTGGACGTGGCTGATGTCGAGGAGGTCTGGCACGGCCTTCAGCTTCCCTATCTTGACCTGTTCGCCTGGGCAGAGGGGCGCAGTGGCCGGCCGGAAACACGTGATCCGGCACCGTTCCGGCCGGTTATGCTGGCGCATCCGCTCGACGAGGAAAAGGACCCCGGCCAGTTGGAGGCGGCAAGGTTTGCGGTGGAATGGAAATGGGACGGGATCCGCATCCAGGCCGCGGCAGGGCGGCTGGAAAGCGGTCAGGAGATCCGGCGCCTTTACAGCCGAACGGGCGAGGACATTTCCAGAGCCTTTCCGGATGTGGTCGAGTTGCTCGACTTCGAGGCCTGCATCGATGGCGAGCTGCTGGTGGTCTCCGATGGCAGGGTGCGGCCGTTTTCCGATCTTCAGAAAAGACTCAACCGCAAGACCGCCGGACCGAAGCTGATGCGCGACTATCCGGCTGCCATCCGCGTCTACGACCTGCTCAGCCTCGGGAAAGAAGACCTGCGCGGTCTGCCGTTTTCCGAGCGCCGCAGGAAGCTGGAAACATTTGTTGCCGGGCTGCCGGACCGGCGGATCGACCTGTCGCCGATGGTGACGGTCGAGGGCTGGGAAGGCTTCGCCGCTGCACGGGCCAATCCGCACGCTCACTTGACGCAGGACGATGCCGAGGCTGTCGAGGGTCTGATGCTGAAAAGATGGGACGCGCCCTATGTCACCGGCCGGCCCAAGGGGCTCTGGTACAAGTGGAAGAAGGAGCCGCACCTGATCGATGCCGTGCTGATGTATGCGCAACGCGGCCACGGCAAACGCTCTTCCTTCTATTCGGACTACACGTTCGGTGTCTGGAAGGATGGCGACGACGGTCCGGAACTGGTGCCGGTCGGCAAGGCCTATTTCGGTTTCACCGACGAGGAGCTGCGGCAGATTGACCGGTTCGTCCGTAACAACACCACCAACCGGTTCGGTCCCGTTCGCGAGGTCGCCTATGGCAGCGAAACCGGGCTCGTTCTGGAAGTCGCCTTCGAGGGGCTCAACCGGTCCGGCCGCCACAAGTCCGGTGTTGCCATGCGCTTTCCGCGAATTTCACGTCTGAGATGGGACAAGCCGGCGGCTGAAGCCGATCGCCTGGAGACGCTCGAAAGGATGCTGCCGGCGCGGTCTGGTTAGCGGCGGTCGGGATTGAATGGCGAAAAAACCGCGATTGGCCGTGCTTTGGCCACGGAATCATGGCACCCATTGTAGAAACACGAACAGTCGGCACATGCCGGCACCGGAGAGGCTCCATGACGATCCGCACCCCCCTGTTCGCGCTTGTTGCCGCTGGTTTGACCGCGGCCATGCTGAGCACCGCCGCCGCACAGGACAAGATTGCGCCCGAAGATGCCGAAGCTGCGACGGACGGACAGCCCGGACGGTTTTCCCTCGTTGCCGTCGACGGGGACATCCTGAGAATCGATCGCCAGAACGGCACGGTTTCCATCTGCCTCGAGCAGAACGGTGCCTGGCGCTGCAATCCGGTTCCGCTTGCGGAGGAAGCCTATCTCGCCGAAATCGGTGAGCTTGCCGGCGAGGTCGACCGGCTGTCAGCCCGCCTGGCGGAACTTGAAACCGGGGTTGAGGAAACGGATCGCCAATTGCCGCCGGGAGCAGCGCTGGACCGCCCGGAAAAAGGCCCGGACAAGAAGGATGGTTCCGCGCCTTTGAGCGAGGAAGACGAAGAACTTGAAAAGGTCCTGACCTTCACCGAAAGCGCGATGCGGCGTTTCTTCGGCATGGTCCGCGATCTCCAGAAGGACTTCGAGAGCGACGGGAACTGAGCCGTACGCTCAGGAAACAATCTAATTCCAGGCTGCCCCCAAATTGTCACTGCAGCCTAGTCGATCAGCATCTTGTTGATGGCCTGATGGGCTTCGGGTGGCAATTCGACCGCGCTCCGTTTGGCAAGATCCATCGTCAGGGCAACGACATCCAGCGTGGCAACGAGCCGGCTGGTTCTGCTTTCAAACAGATGATGGCGCATGGAGAATGTCTTGGCGCCAACACCGGTGAAACCGGAGATGACGAGCATCATGTCACCCGATTTCAGCGGCGTTGCCCAGGTGAGTTTCATTTCCACGGCAACCCGGCCGTAGCCGTTTTCGGTCAGGTAGCCATGGCTCATCGGCGTGCGTTGCCAGACATGGGCGACACCGTCGGTGCAGCAGGACAGGGCGTAGCGGTCGTCGGCCTTGCCGTCGATCCCGAGGTCCCGCGGCAGAACCGTGCCGCGATAGATGATCCTGGCTCCCTTGGCCTCCAGTCCGGACAGGGTGGTCCTCGCGTTCGCGGGACCCGCCGGAATTCCCTTCGGGCCGGCCTCCGCAATCATCGATGTCTGGTAGTCCTTGAACCGCTGCCTCAGGGGTTTGACCGAGTTGGCGTTCGGTTCGTAGCCGTCCAGGGCTGTTGCCGCGAGCTCACCGGTGGCGCCGTCGCGCAACTCGTGGATGACGGTCAGCATGTGCGGACCGTCAAAGGCAATGCTCGAATGCACGGTGATCAGGTCGCCTGTTCGCAACTCGGAATGAAACCGGACATGACGGACCCTGCGAGCGCCCACGAGGGTTTCGTTCAGTCCGCAAAGCAATCGGAATTGGCGGTCAGCCTCGTCGAAACGGCTGAAGTAGAATTGGACGTTTAGGTGGTCGTTCTCATCGCATTCCCAGCGATTGACAAACGAAAACAGGGTCGCCTGAAGAGTCATGATAGGGTTCGCACACTCAGTGATTTTGATTATCTGTTGTTCTCGGGCAGCTCATTTGTTGCTGTCTTTGTGGTGATGAGAAACATGAAACGTGGACTGTGATCAAGGAGCCTATCCGACGATGCCGTGATGTTTGAAGATTATTTTTCAGGCAGGACGGCTGCGCTGCAGATCCTGGGTTGCTCCAAGGGAGGCGCTGCAATTTTGAGGGGTTTCCACGGGCCCGATTGCACATCGAATGTGTTGGGAGCCTCCGCAGAAATGCCAGCGTAGGTCAAAAGCATGGTTTGACTTGCGCGTAACCGGTGTTGCAAACATACTTCCAAAAGGCCGCAACAAAGTGTCACTGCCTTGAAGTCAATTGACCTGAGCGCGCGCCGGGAGGAATGGGCGAGCGCCAAATCGGGGGCAATTTGCACATTCAAGGCCGGTGAGGGAGGAATAGCAACGTGTCGGCGACAACGTATCGGTTCATAATCGCGGATGATCACCCCCTGTTTCGGGGCGCCCTGCGCCAAACGCTGGAAACCCAGTTTCCGGATGCCGCGATCGAGGAGGCGGGTGCCCTGGAGGACGTGACCAACCGGCTGGAACAGGATGGCGACGTGGACCTGATCCTGCTGGATCTGTCTATGCCCGGGATGCGCGGCTTCTCCGGGCTCATGTATTTGCGCGCGCAATATGCGGGCGTGCCGGTGGTTGTCGTCTCGGCCAACGAGGATCCGCAGGCGATCCGGCGGGCGGTTGAATTTGGCGCCTCCGGCTTCATTCCGAAGTCGCACGGGATCGAGGTGATCCGCGAAGCCATATCCGAGGTCATGTCGGGCAACATGTGGACACCGCCGGATGTGGATCTGGCCGCGGATGATGGCAGCGGCGACCTCGTCCAGCGGCTTTCCACCCTGACGCCACAGCAGGTCCGCGTTCTGATGATGTTGTCGGAAGGGCTTTTGAACAAGCAGATTGCGTACGAGTTGTCCGTGTCCGAAGCGACCGTCAAGGCACATGTTTCCGCGATCCTGCAAAAGCTGGGTGTCGAAAGCCGGACCCAGGCGGTCATCGCCGCTTCGAAGATCGAGGCGGGTCAATGGCAGCTGGGCGGCGAAGCCACCGAAGCCGCAAGCGCACAGTAGCCGCACGACTTCGTCACGCGGTCTCCGGTTCCAGAGATGGAACCGGTGCAGGCAACGCGTGAGAAAATGCCCTGCCGCATCCACACGTTGCTGAAAGAGTTGCAAGTACCGCCGAATCCGGGGGTGCGTTTTTACCGGAATTTCAGGGAATAGCTGTAACGGTAGGTTCCGCGGGGCTGTGCCGCGCACGGTCGAGACCCAATTGCGGAGACAAAATGCGGCTCAGCTCCAACTGGAACCTGGTCCTTCAGACGATTTGTATGGCCTTTCTGAAGCCGGGACAGACGTTCCAGGCTGCGAGCCGTTTTCGGCCTGCGGAACAGGCCGGCACAAAGGCGTCCGACCCGGCTCAGGCATTCCTGCTGGCGTTCGGGCACCCGGTTGTTGACGAATTGCTGGCTCGGCGGGTGCGGGCTGCACAGATTTCCAGCATTGCCAGGCTGACGCCCCTCATTGTCTTTGCAAATATCATCAACACGCTGGTCATCACGCTGGCCTTCCGGGACTTTGTCCCGATCGGATTTCTGACGCTTTGGGTGGTCTCGGTCGTCGCCTTTCTGGCTTACACGACGCTGAGATGGATCAAGGCAAACAGGTCGCCGGTCGACCTCGCGTCCCGCAGGTCGTTGAAAAAGGCGGTCTTGCACGCGACCGTGTTCAGCGGCCTCTGGGCGGTCGTTCCGATAACTGCGTTTGCGTACGGGGATCCGGACGGTATCTGGATGGCATCCTGCGTCACCACGGGCATGCTTTGCGGTGGTGGTTTCACGCTTGCGACCGTGCCTCAGGCAGCCTTCCGCTGGGTCGGGATTCTTTACCTGTCGGCCCTTGTGTCACTTGCCATCGGGCAAACCACGGACTTGTGGCCATTGCTGCTGCTGTTGACCAGCTACACGCTGGTGGTGATCGGCAGCGTGGCCTCCGCGGGCTGGCTGTTCTCCTCGCATTTCCTGGCGGAAGCCGAGCTGGAACAACGGGGTGAACTGATTGCGCTGCTCCTCAATGAATTTGAGGAAAAGGCCAGCGACTGGATCTGGGAGACAAACAGCCGTGGCGGCTTGCGCAATGTTTCCGACCGGTTCCTGAACGCCAGCGGCAAGTCCCGGCCGGTACTGGAAACCATGCGCATGGTCGACCTCGCCTACACGCTGGAGGAAGATGACGCCCGTTCCGCGGTGGCGGTCCTCGAAGACGCCATGAAAACGCAGAACGCCTTTCGTGATGTCGTGATCGGTGTCGACGTGAATGGCGAGGAACGCTGGTGGTCGCTGGCGGCCCGTCCGATGTACGACGATCATGGTTCCTTCACGGGGTACCGCGGTGTCGCCTCCGACGTCACCGAGGCACGGCGTGCCAGCGCGCTGGTGTCGCATCTGGCGGAACATGACTCCCTCACCGGGATCGGCAATCGCAGCTGGTTCCTCAAGGAGGCCGAGGCGCTCCTGGAGCGACAGCACCAATTCGGCGACAATACGCTGACGCTGTTCCTCATCGATCTGGACAATTTCAAGGTTGTCAATGACACCAGCGGTCACCCGGCCGGCGACGAACTGCTGCGTCAGGTTGCGAGCCGGTTCATGTCCTTGAGCGAGGACAAGACCATTCTCGCACGGTTCGGCGGTGACGAGTTCGCAGCGCTCGGTCAATTCGACGATGACGAGACGGCCTATGCCTTTGCGGACGAACTGGTCAACGTGACCCGGAAACCGTTCCGAATTTTCCGGCGCGATTTCGCCATCGGCGCGACGGTCGGTTTTACCCGCTTCCGCGACAGCCGCGACACGCTCGATGATCTGATGCGCAAGGCGGATATCGCGCTCTACAAGGCCAAGGAGGGGGGCCGGGGCCGCGCTCTTGCCTTTGAACATGAAATGGAACGCGAGGTGCGTGAGCGCCGAGAGCTTGAGGCCGACCTGCGAGAAGCCTTCGAGTACGAAAAGCTCAATGTCGATTTTCAGCCGATCGTGGAGGCCAGGTCCGGCAAGGTGGTTTCCAGCGAGGTTCTGGTGCGTTGGCTGCACCCTGTCCGGGGGGAGGTGCCGCCGGACACGTTCATTCCGATCGCGGAACACGCGGGTCTCATCCTGCCGCTCGGCAACTGGGTTCTGAGAAAGGCCTGCGCGGCCGCTGCCCGGTGCCCGGAACTGAACAGCGTCGCGGTCAACCTGTCGCCGGTGCAGTTCATGGACCCGAATCTGGTCGAGCACATTTGTTCGGTCTTGCAGGAAACGGGTTTCCCGCCGGAGCGTCTGGTCCTGGAAATCACCGAATCCGTGTTTCTCCGGGACTTTGGCTCCGCCGCCGCCAAGCTCCAGAAATTGCGTGACCTCGGCATTTCAATCGCCCTGGACGATTTCGGAACCGGCTACTCCTCACTGTCCTATCTGAGACAGTACAAGTTCGACAAGATCAAGATCGACAAGTCCTTCGTGGACGAGATCGGCGAACGCAGCGACGGTCTCGCGATCATTTCCGCCATCATCGCACTGGCGCACAATCTCGGTCTCGAAGTGACGGCGGAAGGGGTGGAACGCCAGTTCCAGGTCGATGCGCTGCGCACGCTCGGCTGCGACACCATGCAGGGATACTATTTTGGCAAGCCGCATCCCAATCCGCTGATGGTCGCCCAGATCAGGAAAGAGGACTGGGAAGACCGTTCACCCAGTACCGCACCGAAGAACCCGGCTGACCTGCGCTCTGCCTCCTGAAGCTTTGTACGACAGGTTTTGCCCGCGGCGGGAAGCGCAGGAAGGCGCAATATCGGTCCTGAGCCGGTTTATTCGGCGGCCTGGCCGGCCTGGCAACGGGCAAGGTGAGCGCGCAAAGCCGCCGGTTTCAGCGGTTTGTTGAAAAAGGCGATGTCCTTTTCGCTGGCCTCGGTGCGAACAGCGCGGCTTCTGTCCGCCGTGATCAGGATGGCCGGGATCTGCTGTCCGAATTTCCAGCGCAGCTTGACGATCGCCTCGATGCCGGTGCCGTTGTCCAGATGATAGTCGGCCAGGATAACGTCGGGTGTGAGCCCTGCCTTGTTCAGCTCGATGGCCGCCTCCGTGTCATCGGGCGCGGTCACGACCCTGCAGTGCCAGTTCGTCAGCAGGTGCCGCATGCCGCTCAGGATATCCGGTTCGTTGTCGATGGCGACGACGCAGAGGCCGTCCAGTTGGCCGGCAGGGGTCGAGTGTTGCTGCATCGGGACAATGTCGGGAATGGACGCGGACCGCGGTAATTCGACCGAGAAACAGGAACCGCGATTGGCCTCGGACCGGAGTTTCACCGGATGGTCCAGCACGTGGCTGATACGCTCGACGATGGACAGGCCCAGGCCGAGCCCCTTGGCCACGCGCATGCCGTCATCCAGGCGGTGAAATTCCTGGAAAATGGCTCTCTGCTTGCTTTTCGGGATGCCCATGCCCGTGTCGTGGATCTCGACGAGGACACGGTTGCCGCGCTGGCGGCATCCGACGAGGACGCGGCCGTGCTGCGTGTATTTCAGGGCATTGGAGACAAGGTTCTGCAAAAGGCGCCGAAGCAGCCTTCTGTCCGTGCGCACGGAAACCGAGGTCGGCACGATCCGGAGCTCCAGCCCCTTTTCTTCCGCGACCGGCCGGAAGTCGAGCGCCAGTCCGTTCAGGAGTTCGTCGAGGCGGAACACCGTCGGCTCGGGTTTCAGGGCCCCGGTATCCAGCCGCGAGATGTCGAGAACGGCGCCGAGAATGTCCTCCACCGATTCCAGTGCCATTTCCACGTTGCGCACCAGCGCGCCGTCGTCACCTTCCTTGAGTTTGTCGACCAGGACGGAGGCATAGAGGCGTGCCGCGTTCAGCGGCTGCAGAATGTCGTGGCCGGCGGCCGCCAGGAAACGCGTCTTGCCGATATTGGCTTCCTCGGCCGCACGTGTGGCCTCCACGAGCCGTACATTGACATGGGTCAGTTCCTCGGTCCGCTCCCGCACCCGCCGTTCCAGGGTTTCGTTCGCCCGGGCTAGCGCTTCTTCGGCCATCACCCGTTCCGTGATGTCGGTGTAGGTGGTCACGATACCGCCATCAGGCATGGGGCTGATGCGGACTTCGAAAACGGTTCCGCTGGATTCCAGCTTTTCCTGAAAGGTTTCCTGGAGGAGGACCAGTTTCTCGATGCGGTCCGCGATGATGCTTTCAACCGGACCCGCGCCGTGTTCGCCCCGTTCGGCATTGTAGCGCAGGATCGCATCCAGGGTAGTGCCGACCTGCCCGTATTCCGCCGGCAATCCGAGCATGTCGCGGTACTGGCGGTTCCAGCAGATCAGCCTGAGGTCCCGGTCAAAGACGGCGATGCCCTGACGGACCTGGTCGAGCGCGGTCTGCAGCAGGTCCCGGTTGTACTGGATCGCCATTGAGGCGTCGTCGAGCAGCTTGACTGCGCCCTTGGTGGACGGGTCGTGCCGCTTCAGCATCAAGGTCAGGACCAGGCGGGACGAGGCCGCGCCGATCGCGCTGGCCAGCAGCTGTTCGGAGAACCGCAGCAGGTTGGCGTCCGCCAGAATATTCGGATCCAGTTCCTTGCCGCGTTCGCTGGCGAACCGGCGGAAAGACCGCTCGGTACGTTCTTCTCCGAGATAGCGGGCGACCGTTGCCTGCAGGTCGCCGGCGGTCACGGAGGTGCGCCAGTAGCGCAGGTTCGGCGAAGGAGCCAGTTCCACAGGCACGAAGACATTTGCCTGCAGGGTCTCTGCCGGCAGCGGCTTCCTCAGGAAGGACGCGCCGACAAACAGGAGGATATTGACGAAAAGGCTCCACAGGGTGCCGTGAATGAAGGGATCGGCCTCGATCCCGAGCAGCGCCTGGGGCTTCAGCATGCCGAAGCCGAAGGGGCCGGTTTCAAGGAACCCGTCCGAGATCAGTCCCGATTTGGCGAAGGTCGGCAGCAGCAGCGTATAGGCCCAGATCAGGAAACCGCCGCTCAGGCCGGCGATCGCCCCAAGCGACGTTGCCCGCCGCCAGAACAGGGCGCCGACAAAGGCCGGGGCGAATTGCGCAATGGCCGCGAAGGACAACAGCCCGATCGAGACGAGCGCGGCGGTGTTGCCCGCGGCCTTGTAATAGGCATAGGCCAGCAGCAATATGCCGAAAATCGCCAGGCGCCGGATGGTGAGCAGGCTGTTGCTCATGTCCTGACCGGTGGCGTTGATGATCTCGTCTTCGCTGTGGCGTCTGAGCATCAGCGGCACGACGATGTCGTTGGAGATCATGATGGCGAGTGCGACTGTCGCCACGATTACCATGGCGGTTGCTGCGGACAATCCGCCGATAAAGGCAAACAGCGCCAGCCAGCTCTGGCCCGCGTCGATGGGCAGGGCGAGCACGAATGTGTCCGGGTTGACGTCCTGTCCGAAGCGCAGCAGGCCGGCGGCGGCAATCGGGATGACGAACAGGTTGATCAGCACCAGGTAGACGGGAAACATCCATGTTGCGCGCCGCAGTTCCGCGTCGGAGTTGTTCTCCGTGACGGTCACGTGAAACTGGCGCGGCAGCAGCAGTACGGCGAAGGCGGACAGGGTCGACATGACCAGCCAGTTGCCGATATTCAGAGGCCTTTCAAACAGGTCGGCGACTTCTGGTGCCTCGGATATTGCCCGGATGAGATCGACGGGGCCGTCGAACAGGAAATAGGTGACCCAGACGCCGACCGCCAGGAACGCCAGCAGCTTGACCACCGCTTCGGTGGCAATCGCCAGCATCAGGCCTTCCTGGTGTTCGGTGGCGTCGATGTGCCGTGTGCCGAAAGCCCAGCTGAAGATTGCCATACCGAGCGCAATCAGCAGCGTGATGTCGTCGAAGACCGGGGTGAAGATGTCGCTGGGCGAGATCAGCGGACCGACCATCGTGGTGATGGAAAGCGACACGGCCTTGAGCTGCAGGGCGATATAGGGAACGACGCCGATCACCGCGATCAGCGTTGCAAGTGCGGCCACGGATTGGCTCTTGCCGTAGCGGGCGCCGATGAAATCGGCAATCGAGGTGATGCTCTCCGTCTTCGAGATCCGGATGATCCGCTGCAGGAGCGGGTAGCCGAGGGCAAAGACGAGCAATGGACCGATGTAGATCGTCAGGAATTCGATGCCCGTGCGGCTGGCGTTGCCGACGGAGCCGAAAAAGGTCCAGGACGTGCAGTAGACCGAAAGCGACAGTGCGTAAATGAACGGACGGCCGCTCGAGCGTGGCGCCTTGCGGCGAGTCATGCGGTCGCCATAGCTGGCAATGGCGAACAAGCACAGGATGTAGGCCGTCGCGGCCAATATCACGAGCCATCCATGCAGCATGGTCTGCCTTGCCGTCCTCCCGAGCGGTTAAGTGTTTGCCGCGCCTCTTGCCGGGTCGCTTCAAACTGTTGCACGGAGCTGTGTTCCGCTGCAAAGCCCGATCGGAACACAGCTAAGTTGTTCTGTCTATTCGCCTTGTGAACGAGACCGGCAGCGGCGAGGCTCAATATCCATGAAGCGCGAAGCAGGCAACCGATCACGGATGGTGAAGTTTCCTTCACATCCTTTCATGAATCATCCCGCGGCAAACCCGCTAATGTGCGCTGACGAAACGTGGAAGGAAATCGATTTGACCAGCCTGATCGACCGGTTGAGCGCGGGTGCACGCGGCGCTCCGGAAAGCGGAATTGTCGAGGTGTTCAATGCGGGGTGGGGCCGCGAGGACCTGATTCCCCTCTGGGCGGGCGAGGGCGATCTGCCGACGCCGGAGTTCATTCGCGATGCCGCCAAGGCCTCGCTCGACCGTGGGGAGACCTTCTACACCTACCAGCGGGGCATCCCGCCCCTGCGCGAGGCACTTGCGGCCTATCACCGGGACCTTTACGGGCGCTCCTTTTCTCCGGACCGGTTTTTCGTGACCGGGTCCGGAATGCAGGCGATTCAGCTTGCGGTTCAGGCCGTCTGTGGCAGCGGCAGCGAAGTGATCGTGCCGACACCGGCCTGGCCGAATATAACGGCTGCAGTCGAAATCCATGGTGCTCGCGCGGTTACCGTGCCGATGCACGAAGACGACAACGGCTGGGAACTGCGCATCGAGGATATCGAGGCGGCGATCACGCCGCGAACGACGGCCCTTTTCCTGAACTCGCCCTGCAACCCGACGGGCTGGGTTGCCGGTGAAAGCCTGTTGAAGGCGTTCCTCGATCTGGCGCGCAGGCACAAGCTCTGGATCATTGCCGACGAGATCTATGCCCTGTTCCACTATGGCGAGGGGGAGCGGTCCCCCTCCTTCTATGACATTGCCGACGACGACGACCAGATCATTTTCGTCAATTCCATGTCCAAGAACTGGGCCATGACCGGTTGGCGTGTGGGCTGGATATCGGCTCCGGCCGAGCTGGGGCAGGTGTTTGAAAACCTGATCCAGTATTCGACGTCGGGCGTGCCGTCCTTCTCTCAATGGGCCGCGGTCGCGGCATTGACCGACGGCCGCGCGTTTCTCACCGAACAGGTGGCGAGAGCACGGGCGGGTCGGGACTGTGTGCTCAAGGGGCTCAAGGCGTTGAACCGTGTCAGGGTGGCGCCGCCACAGGGGGCGTTCTACCTGTTCTTTTCCATCGACGGCGTAACCGACACACGTCAGTTCGCGCTCGACCTCGTGCGCCAGACCGGCGTTGGTCTGGCACCGGGAACAGCTTTCGGAGACGGCGGCGGCCATTGTTTGCGGCTGTGCTACGCCCGCAGCCAGGACCAGTTGGAGGAGGCGGTGCGTCGAATTAGCGCTTGGTTGCCAGCAATTTAGGGTTTCACAGGGTTGCTGGTATACGGGAAACCCCTTAAACCTTGACTGGAAGTGATTTCCATTTGGGTGCCGGGATGGTCCGCGACGGCGTTATTGAACAAGATGAAGAAAATGCCGCGGTAACGGAAGCGCGGCTTGCCAGCGTGTTCGATACGGCGGCGGACGGCATGGTTGTGATCAACGACCGGGCGCAGGTTCTGGCCTTCAACAAGGCCTGCGAGCGCTTGTTCGGCTATGAGGCGGCAGACCTCCTGGGCCGCAATGTCAGCAGGATCATGCCGGAAGAATATGCCCGCGCGCATGACCACTATGTCCAGAATTACCTCGACACGGGCCAGCGAAAGATCATCGGCATCGGCCGCGAGGTCCTGGCGCGCCACAAGGACGGAACGGTCTTTCCGATCGAACTGTCGGTCGGCGAGGCATCCACACCCTGCGGCCGGCAGTTTATCGGCATTCTGCGTGACTTGCGGTCCCGCAAGCAGATGGAAGACCGGCTGGCCAAGACCCAGGCGCAGCTACTGCACATGACGCGAATCAGCGCCCTGGATGAAATGGGCGCTGCGATTGCACACGAGCTGAACCAGCCGTTGACGGCGGTCCTGCTCTATCTTCAGTCGGTGTCCCGGAAGACCAGGACGGATGGGTCGCTTGACCCGCTGATACTCGAGGTGATCGACAAGGCCGTTCGCGAGGCCGAGCGGGCGGGCGAGATCATTCAGCGCATGCGCCAGCTCGTGGAGAAAAAGGCTCCGGAACGCCAGGCAATCGAGGTTTCCGATCTGGTCGGGACGTGCCTGGAAATGGCCGAGCTCGGGAGCGGCGAGGGCGCATCCTACATGCAGGCCGACATCGAACCCGGCTTGCCGGCCCTGAAGGCGGACCCGGTACAGATCCGGCAAATTCTCATCAACCTTCTGCGCAATGCGCGTGAAGCGGTTGCGGACAAGGTGGGGCGCGAAGTTGTTCTGTCGGTCCGCCGCAACGCGGACAGGCTGGAATTTCGCGTGACCGACAACGGCCCGGGCGTCCCGGAAGAACTGGTCGATGGCCTGTTCCGTGCCTTCACGGGAGCCAAACACAAGGGCGTCGGGCTCGGCTTGGCCATCTCGCGCTCGATTGCGCAAAATCATGGCGGCGATCTGCGCCTGGAAACGGGGCAGGGCGAAAGCGGTGCCTCCTTCCTGCTGACCCTGCCGCTCGATCCGCAGGATGATGATCCGGGCGGATTGCTTGCCACCATCGGAACTGACGACAAACCAGGGAACGCACACAAATGAAAGCTGACGCGGAGGCCATCTACATTGTTGACGACGATCCAGCGGTTCGCGACGCCCTGTCGGTTCTGTTCAACATGGAAGGTTTTGTCGTCGAGACCTTTTCCGACGGCGATGCCTTCGTGAATTCCGCGCTCAAGTCCGTACCGGCCTGCGTGATGCTCGATGTGCACATGCCGGGCCGTTCCGGGATCGAGATCCTCAAGGCACTCAATGCCGAGAACTACCCCGCGCCGATTTTCATCATTTCGGGGCAGGGTGATATTCCGATGGCGGTCGAGGCGATCCGCAACGGTGCATTCGACTTCGTGGAAAAGCCTTTTTCCGCCGAGACGGTTCTGGAACGGGTCCGCGAGAGCATCGCCGCCACCAAGCAGCGCAAAGACGACGCGGCTGCGCCTTCTTTCCAGGGTGCGGACCTGCTGACCAGGCGTGAACTTGAAGTGCTGAAGGAAATCACCGACGGTGCCTCCAACAAGGAGGCAGGACGCACGCTCGGCATCAGTCCCAGGACGGTCGAAGTGCATCGGGCGCGCATCATGGAAAAACTCGGTGCCCGCAACGCGGCAGACCTTGTTCGCATTGTATTGGGGCATCCGAACCACGATTGATCCGGAGCAGACATGCTCCAAGATCGAACCTTGAGATACGTAATCCCTCGAAAGCGTAGTATTGCGTACATCACCCATGTCAAAATTGGCGTATATAGGCCGATGGTCCGGGCAATCCCGCCCGGCTTGAAGGGTGAATGTGCGTGATCGTTCATATCGTCGAAGATGACGAGGCGGTGGCTGACGCGCTTGCGGTTGTGCTGCAGGCCCTCGATCATCATGCCGTTACGTATCGAGACGGCGAGACCTTTCTTGCATCGGGCGTCCCGTCTGCCGGAGACCTTGTGATTGTCGATCTGGGGCTGCCCGGACGGAGCGGTTCCGAGATCGTGCAGGAACTTAAGAACCGGAATGATCCGCCGAGCATTGTCGCCATTTCCGGAAAGTCGCACACCAAACTGCAGCGGCACTTGCGTGATCTGCCCGACCTGACTGTTCTCAGAAAACCCTTGTCGATTGAGATGATTACCGCTGTCCTGGTGTAAGGCGCAGCGGGTTTTGTCTTCCGCGCGCCTGCTACGATGCGTCTCATATGTAGTTCTTCTTACGCAGTCGAACGAATTTCTTCAGGCCGGTTAGAGGGTTAGTGTTCCTCCTGCAAGCTGCGAAGCGTCGGACGGGACGCCATGCGCAGCTGGCCTTTCTCCGGACGCATGGACGATCGGCGTCGGGGAAAACACTGCGGCACTGCCGCAATCAGTTGCCGTGCAAGATGCACGAAGGAGGGACTATGGCTTATTTCGACGCGGGCCTCCCGGGCCAGGGCACCGGTGCAAGACATCAAGGCGTACCGCTTTGCACTCCCAACGGGACATCATTTTCTGATTTCGGCGGCAAGGTGGCGCATTACGACACCCATGCCGTCATCTACTATGAAGGCGACCCTGCCAGGCGGCTCTACGAGCTCGTCAAGGGATCGGTGATGCTCTACAAGCTCTTGCCGGACGGGCGCCGCCAGGTCGTTGAAGTCCTGCGGCCGGGCGACATTTTCGGTCTGGCCGGCGGCGAGGAAAACGATTGCACTGCCGAAACGCTGACGGATGCCGAAGTTCAGGAAATCGATCTCCGGCACGTGGAGCGGTCCGACGAATTGCAGCGCACCCTGACCAAAAGCCTGACCAACCAGATGCGGCTCCTGCATGAACACGCCGTGCTGCTCGGCCGCAAATCCGCGGTGGAGCGGGTTGCCAGCTTCCTGCTGCACCTGGTGCCGGATCGTGGCGGAGTGGGCTGTGTCGGACCGGCGGAGGCCGGGGGCGACGGGTATGACCTGCATTTGCACATGACCCGCCAGGAAATTGCCGATTATCTCGGCCTGACCATCGAGACCGTCAGCCGTGTCGTGTCCGACCTGAAACGCAAGGGCGTGATCCGGGTCGACAAGGCGGACAAGATCCATCTCAACAAGGTCTGCAACCTCTGCCAGATGACCGGCATGCACTGACCGGACGTCACCTTTCTGACTTTGCAAGAGCCGCGGTTTCGCGGCTCTTTTTGTTTCAGTCGACGGCGATGTCGCAATTCAGGTTGCGCGAGGCGATGCCTTTTCCTTTCCGCGGCGCCGGCCGCTGGCTCATACGGCCGCCGAGTGCCGCGCCTTGCCATGCGCCAGGTAGGCATCAAAGGCTGCCGCGGCGAGACGCACATAGGGGCGGCCAGCCTCGGTCACCGCGACCCTGGCATTGTCGTTTGTATCCGTTTCAAGCCGGACCAGCCCGTCCGCGGCAAGCTCGCCCAGTGTTGCGAGCGCGTCCTGCAGATGGCCGGGTGTCAGGCCGTAAGACTTGCAGACCGGCGTCAGGTCGCATTCGTAGCTGGTCATGATCTCTTCGATGATGCGCCCGCGCAGCCGGTCGTCGGTCGACAGGGCCAAGCCTTTGGAGACCGGCAAATGTCCCTTTTCCACGGCGCGGCGCCAGTTTCCGACATCAGGCATGTTCTGGACAAAGCCGGAGGACAGTTTGCCGATGGAGGAAACGCCGAAGCCGATCAACTGGTCACCCTGGTCGGTGGTGTAGCCCTGGAAGTTGCGTTTCAGCGAGCCGTCGCCAAGCGCGATGGCCATGCTGTCGTCGGGGCGGGCGAAATGGTCGAGCCCGATGGCGACATAGCCGGCCTTGAGAAGCTCGGCACGGGCCAGGTCCGCCAGTTCGAGCCGCTCGGCGGCCGAGGGCAGGGTGCTCTCGTCGATGAGCCGCTGGTGCTTGCGCATCCAGGGTACGTGTGCATAGCCGAACAGCGCAATCCGTCCGGGTGACAGCGTCAGGGTTCTTTCAACGCTGTCCAGGATGGTTTCGCGGCTTTGTCCCGGCAGGCCATACATCAGGTCGAAATTGAGCGCGTTCAAGCCGGCGCCGCGCAGATGCGCCGCCGCCCTTGCCACGGTCTCATAGGGTTGAACGCGTCCGATGGCCTTCTGGACGCCCGGATCGAAATCCTGAACGCCGAGGCTTGCCCGGTTGACACCGATCAGCGCCAGAGTTTCGGCGAGCTCCGCAGTGACCAGCCGGGGATCGAGCTCGATGGCGTGTTCCAGATCCTCCGCCAGGTCGAAATGGACCCGCATCAGGCCGGCAAGATCGACCAGGCTCTGCCGCGGCAGCAGGCTCGGCGTGCCGCCACCCCAATGAATATGCCGGACAGGGCCGGCCTGTGTCAGGTGGGAGGCGACCAGGCCGATTTCCGCGCCAAGTGTCGTGGCATAGGCCTTGAGTGGCGCATCCTGGCGGGTCGCCTTCGTATGGCAGCCGCAATAATGGCAGAGTTCCCGGCAGTAGGGAACGTGCAGGTAGAGCGACAGAGAGTCGTCCGGTCCGACCGCTCCGAGCCAGTCGGCATAGGTCTCTGCCGTAACCCCGTCGTGAAAATGGGGCGCGGTCGGATAGCTGGTGTAGCGCGGAACGCTGCGCATGGCGTGGGAGAGCGGATCTTTCATCATGCGGTCATTTAGGCTGCCGACGCTTCGGGCTGCCTTGATATTGCTCAAGGCGGAAGCCGAACCGAAAACAAAAGAGGAAAGCCGGCATGAACCAGTGTCTTCCTTCCGGGCATGACCAGGGTGCAAGCGGAACCACGCTGACGCGATACCGGCTGCACGGGTCTCCCGACAGCGCGAACCTGGTGGTCCGCATGGTCCTGGAGGAACTTGGTGCAGCCTATGACTATGTCCCCGTTGACAGGGCCGCCGCGCAGCAGAAGTCCAGGGCCTATCTTGATCTCAATCCGCAAGGGCTGATCCCGGTCCTTGAAGTTCCCGGCCAGGATGCGCCGCTGTTCGAGACCGGGGCGATCCTTCTCTTCCTGTGTGACCGGTACGGGGCGCTTGCTCCGGAGGCGACGTCACCGGCGCGCGGCCGGTATCTGAAATGGCTGTTTTTCCTGTCCAACACACTTCATTCGGACCTGCGCATTTCCTTCAAGGTGGAACGCTACCTGCCCGATGAAACCCGGCAACAATTGTTTGCGGACACATTGCTGGGCCGGATCGCCGCGGCTTTCCGTCATCTGGAGGCGGAACTTGACGCGTCAGGTGGCCCATTCCTGTTGGGCAGGGAACTCACCTGCGTTGACATCTATCTTGCCGCCTGTGCACGCTGGACACAGATCTATGGCAATAAGGGCAGGTGGGACCTCGCGGCAACGCCGCTTCTGCGTGGGGTGTGTGAGCGCCTCGAGGAAAGGGCCGCACTCCGCCGGGCCTGCGAAAGGGAAGGAATTGAGGGGCTGCCCTTCACGGAACCAAAGCCGGTTTCGCTGGCGGGCGTGACTGATTGATATTGATTATGTTGATCCATGCAATCAATCATGAAAGGTCGTTTTCTTCGCGCTATAGCTCCGGATGTCCGATGATGATATCCGGTTGCCCATGACGCTCTCCCAAATAAAGACTGCCGCGCTCCGCCTGGGCCTGACGCTGGTGATCGCAGCCTGTGGCGGCGCGATTTTTCAGGTTATCGGCCTGCCGGCGGCATGGCTCTCCGGCGCGATGGTGTTCGTGGCGGTGGCAACGCTGGCCGGTGCCCCGACCCTCTTGCCGAACAGGCTGCGCGACGCCCTGTTCATCGTCATCGGAATTTCCATGGGGGCGGGCGTGCGGCCGGACGTGGTCGAGCGGGTCGGGGAATGGCCGATCTCCATGGCGCTTCTGGTGCTGGTTGTCGTCTGCGTCACGCTCGTGGGCTACGTGGTCCTGCATTTCGGTGCGAAGTGGTCGCGGGAAACGGCCTATTTCGGCGCCATTCCGGGCGCGCTGTCCTACGTGATCGCACTGGCGACCGACCGCGGCGCCGATTTGCCCCGGATTGCCTCCAGCCAGTCGCTGCGCCTGTTTGTACTGGTTGCGATCCTGCCATTCGCGGTGGTGTCCTCCAGCGGCGCGGTCGGCGGGAACGGCAGCGCGCCGTATGTCTCCAGTCCGCTCGAGACGCTGCTCGGCGTGCCGTTGTGTCTCGCTGCAAGCTGGTTGGCGGTCAGGCTCAGGGTTCCGGGTGGCTGGATGACCGGGGCATTCTTCATGAGCGCGGGGCTGAATGCCTCCGGTGCGCTGACGCTGGTGCTGCCGCATTACGTGGTGGTGCCCTCGTTTGTCATGATGGGCGCCATGATCGGGTGCCGCTTTGCAACCATGACCTTCCGCCAGTTCGTGAGTGTGCTTGGCGCTTCCCTGGCCGCGTTCAGCGCGGCCTTCCTGACATCGATTGCCGGTGCCCTGCTCGCGTCGAGCCTTGTCGACATTCCCTTCGGCCAGGCACTGCTGGCCTACGCACCGGGGGGGCTGGAGGTGATGACGCTGCTTGCCTTCATGCTCGACCTCGACCCGGCATTTGTCGCCGCCCACCAGATCGCCCGCTTCACCGGCATGGTGCTGCTCCTGCCGTTTGTCACGGGGCTTGTTCTGGGGCGGCAACAGCCCTGACTGCATTTCAGCCGTGAATATGATGCAGGCGGTCGAACTGCTTGCGCCAGTCCGCGACACGGCCTGCCATGGCGTGGGGGTCGTTTGAGCGCAGCGCCTCGGCAATCAGTTTGCCAAGCTCCGGCATGTGCTCCTCGTTCATGCCCCAGCGCACCAGCTCCGGGGTTCCGATCCTCAGACCGTTCATGTCGCCTTCCACCGGAGCAATCGGCAAGCCGATGCCGCAGGCGAGGAACCCGGCCATGCGCAGCTTTTTCGAGGCGGTCTGGCCACCGCCGAAGGCCGCCGCCTCCAGCGCGAACTGGTGCGAGGCGGTCATGCCCTTGGAGGTGGCGAAGACCGGCAGGCCGTCGGCGGCAAGCGCCTCCGCGAGACCGCGGGCCGTTGCCGCCATCTCCTGCGCGTAGGTCTTGCCGAAGTCTCTCCAGTCCAGCAGCGTGATCGCCAGCGCCGCGGACTTGGCAACGTCGAAATTGGCCGTGAGCCCCGGGAAGGCGATGGCGTCCAGCTTCCGGGCGAGGTCACCATCGTTGCTGACAATCAGCCCGCCCGCCGGTCCACCCAGGCTCTTGTAGGTGCTCATGGTCATCAGATGCGCGCCTTCCGCCAGCGGATCGGCAAAAACGCCGCCGGCGATCATGCCGCATTGATGGGCCGCGTCGAACAGCACATGGGCGCCGACCTCGTCGGCGATGGCGCGGATTTCACGCACCGGATGCGGAAAGAGATTGAGGCTCATGCCGATGGTGATCAGCTTCGGCCGCACCTGTCTTGCCAGGGCGCGCAGGCCTTCCAGGTCGATGGTGTAGCCGTCCGCGTCCACCGGTGCTTCATGTATGTCGAGGCCGTACAGCCCGGCACAGCCCGGGGCGTGATGAGTGACATGACCGCCGACGCATGCAGGTGGTGCGATGATCGTGTCGCCTGGCTTCGTCGTTGCCATGAAGGCATAGAGATTGGCGAGTGCGCCCGAGGCGACCCGGATTTCAGCATGCTTTGAGCGGAAGATCTCGCAGGCCAGGTTCGCGGCGATCACCTCGATTTCCTCGATCGCCTCCAGGCCCATCTCGTATTTGTCGCCCGGATAACCAAGGGAGGGGCGCGACCCCAGACCGCTGGCGAGCAGCGCCTCGGCCCGCGGGTTCATCACATTGGTGGCCGGGTTGAGGTTGAAGCAATCGCGCTCGTGGATCTTCCTGTTTTCCTCCGCGAGCGCCTCAATGCGCGACGCAAGGCCTTCGCTGGACAGCGCGGCGGTTGCCGCCGTGATCTCGTCGATGCGGGCAATGGCGGCTTGCGGCAACCACGGACTTGTTTTCACGACACTCATTGGGGGCTCCTGGCTGGGACAAGTAGGTTGATACCAGTTTCAGGCACGGCTTGCGTTTCGGCAAACCAGATTTTAGAATTTCAAGGGCTAGAAAAAATAGGTCTTGATCATGCCGGTTGCGCCTCCCTTCCCCAGACTGCCGTCTCTCAACGCTCTCAGGGCTTTCGAGGCTGCCGCCCGGCTTGGCGGTTTCGCACTGGCGGCCGAGGAGCTCCAGGTCACGCCGGGCGCGGTGGCGGCACAGATCAAATCACTTGAAGAGGACATCGGCGCGGCGCTGTTCGTTCGCCACGCCCGGGGTGTCGGCCTGACCGCGCTCGGGAAACGGGCGCTGCCGGGTTTCGTGGCCGCATTTGACAGCCTCGGTCTCGCGGTCACGGCACTCAGGCGGGAGGCCGCGCCGAGGCGGGTGCATATTGCGGCCTTGCCGGCACTTGCCGAACTATGGCTGGCCCCGAAACTGCCGGCCATCCGGACCAGGCTTCCGGAGGTCGATGTCTCGATCACCGCCATGGAGGTGCCGCCGAACCTGAAACGCGTTCCCTTCGATCTGTGCCTGTTTTATGCCGGATCCGGGGCCGCGGATGGTGCGGCCCTTGTGCAGGACGAGATGCTGCCGGTCTGCGCACCGGAGGTGGCCAGGTCGCTGACACGGCCTGAAGACCTGCTCAACGCGGTCTGTCTGACCGACACGGCCTGGGCGGGGGACTGGCAGACCTGGGCGGACGGAGCCTTTCCCGGACTGGAGTTTGCTCCCAGGGGGCCGGTGTTCTCACTCTATTCGCTTGCGGTCCAGGAAGCGCTCAGTGGAGCGGGGGTCCTGATGGCGCACAGGTCGCTGGTCGCGGGACACCTGGCCTCGGGCGCGCTGGTCGCCCCCTTTTCGGTGTCCGTTCCGTTGCCGGAACCGATTTCGCTGTGGAGCCTTCCCGGGGGACGCGGCGACGAGACCGTCGACAGGCTCGCTGCGGAGCTCCGGCTGCTTGCCCGGGAGGAGATGCGCACGCCGGACTAGGTGACGGACCCTAGTTCCGCGACCGCGCCTTGTTGCCCCGCCACAGGATGAACAGGCCGGACCCGACGATGATGCCGCAGCCGATCAGCATCTGGGCGTCGATGCTTTCCTCGAACCAGATGACACCAAGAAGCACACCGAACAGCAGCCGTGAATAGCGGAAGGGCGTCACGGTGGCGACCTCGCCGGTCCGCATGGCCTTCATCAGCGCCCCATAGGCAAACACACCGCAGCCGACGGCGGCGGCAAGGGCCGTCAGTGCCGACGCGGAGGGGAGGATCAGCGGTGTGCGGTCCCACAGGCCGAACACCAATCCGGCGACAATGATCGTCACGAAGCCGTAGAAGCCCAGAATGTTGGTGCTCAGGGACGCGGGCGCCGCACGGCTGGCCAGGTCGCGTCCGGAAAATCCCAGCATGCCGATGACAGCGAGCAGGGACAGCATGGAGAAGCTGTCGCCCGTGGGGCGCAGCACAATGAGCACGCCGAAAAGGCCGGTGAAGATCGCGGTCCAGCGGCGCCAGCCGACGGTTTCACCGAAGAACAGCGCGGCGCCAAGCACGACAAAAATCGGGGCGGCCTGCAGGATCGCGGTGGTGGACGACAGTGGCGTCAGGGCGAGGGCCAGCACATAGAACAGGCGGCCGACCAGTTCGAAGACGAATCGGATCCGCATCACGCGTGATGTAACGTCACGGCTGAATATCGGCTCCCTGTTCATCGCTGCCAGCGCCCAGAAGGCCAATGCCCCGCCAAGTCCGAACAACAGCAGGATCTCGCTCACCGGCAGCTGGAGGGCGGCGCGTTTGACAAAGGCGTCTTCGAGCGCAAAGGCCCCCATGGCGGCGATCATCCAGAGGCTGCCGGCGACATTGGGCTGCAAGAGGGCGTTGTTGGAAGACTGCGTGGTCAAGGCGCGGGGTCCGGTAAGGCTGGAACGGCTTGGAGAGGGCAGCGCAGGCTTGCCGGCAACCCGGCTGGTGGGGAGCAGCTCATGGCCTAGCACAATCAACGGGAGAGGGCGTCGAAAAAGCGGCCCGTTCGGAGCCTTAGGGCAGTTTTCTGCCTTTGTGTGCGACAATCTGCCGGTCTTGCGCGACACGGTGTTCGACCATTTCAACCCAACTCAGGCATGGTATCTTGATATGAATCAACGCGGCTTTCACGAAGTCGTGCACATGGTCGTGCCATCGTTGGCACCTTGTAACGATTTTAAGGACTGGGGCGCTAAAATGGCACAAAACAAGGCCAAAATGGTCTCGCTCGAGGAAGGTGGTTTTGCCATCTTCCTCGTGCTGCTTGCATTTGCCTGCATCATCGTGGCGGGCAAGACCTTTGATCAGGTCATGGCATTTCACGCTGGCATCGGCGCATTGTTCGCCGCCGTCAGTGTCTTTCTGATCTTCAAAAAATACTTCGACGATGGCGGGGAACCGATCCCGGCAGAAATCGATGGCAAACCCAACTACAATATCGGGCCGGTCAAGTTCGGCGCGATCGCGGCGATGTTCTGGGGCATTGCCGGTTTCACGGTTGGCCTGGTGATCGCGTTGCAGCTGGCCTGGCCGGCACTCAACTTCGATCTGCCCTGGACCAACTTCGGCCGCCTGCGCCCGTTGCACACCTCCGCGGTGATTTTCGCCTTTGGCGGCAACGTGCTTTTGGCGACGTCCATGTATGTGGTGCAGCGGACCTGCCGTGTACGCATGCCGGGCAAGATCCTGCCCTGGTTCGTGATCCTGGGTTACAACGCCTTCATCGTGATCGCCGGTACCGGTTATCTGCTCGGTGCGACGCAGGGCAAGGAATATGCCGAGCCGGAATGGTACGCCGACCTGTGGTTGACCATCGTCTGGGTGTTCTACCTGCTCCTGTTCCTCGGCACGCTGTGGAAGCGCAAGGAACCGCATATCTATGTGGCCAACTGGTTCTATCTGGCGTTCATCGTCACGATCGCCATGCTGCATATCACCAACAACCTGACGATCCCGGTCTCGATCTACTCGACCAAGTCCTACATCGTCTGGGCGGGTGTGCAGGATGCGATGGTGCAATGGTGGTACGGCCACAACGCGGTGGGTTTCTTCCTGACCGCGGGCTTCCTGGCCATCATGTATTACTTCATCCCGAAGCGCGCCGAACGGCCGGTCTACTCCTACCGCCTGTCGATCGTGCACTTCTGGGCCCTGATCTTCATCTACATCTGGGCCGGACCGCACCACCTGCATTACACGGCTCTGCCGCAATGGGCCTCGACCCTCGGCGCGACCTTCTCGATTATCCTGTGGATGCCCTCCTGGGGCGGCATGATCAACGGTCTGATGACCCTGTCGGGTGCCTGGGACAAGCTGAGGACCGACCCGGTCCTGCGCATGATGGTGGTTTCGGTCGCCTTCTACGGCATGTCCACCTTCGAGGGTCCGCTGATGAGCCTGCGTTCGGTCAACTCCCTGTCGCATTACACCGACTGGACCATTGGCCACGTGCATTCCGGTGCGCTCGGCTGGGTCGGCTACATCTCCTTCGGTGCGATCTACTGCCTGGTTCCGTGGCTGTGGAACAAGAAGAGCCTCTATTCGCTGAAACTGGTGAACTGGCACTTCTGGCTGTCCACGCTCGGCATCGTTCTCTACATCACCGCGATGTGGGTGTCCGGCATCATGCAGGGCCTGATGTGGCGCGCCTATGACAGCCTCGGCTTCCTGGAATACTCCTTCGTGGAAACCGTGGAAGCGATGCATCCTTTCTACATCATCCGTGCTCTCGGCGGTGCGCTCTTCGTGGTCGGCGCCCTGATCATGGCCTACAATCTCTGGATGACCGTCCGTCACGGCGAGGCTGAAGAAGCCGATGCCACGCCGGCTGGCTCCCTGGCTCCGGCCGAATAAGGGAGGCGAGAAACATGTCTGCATGGAAAAAACACGAAGTCTTTGAAAAGAACTCCTTCGTCCTGCTGGTCGGCATTCTGGTCATGGTCGCCATCGGCGGCCTGGTCGAGATCGCACCGCTCTTCTACCTGAAGAGCACGATCGAGAAGACGGAAGGGATGCGGCCCTACACGCCGCTGGAACTGACCGGACGCGACATCTACATCCGCGAAGGCTGCTATCTGTGCCATTCGCAGATGGTGCGCCCGATGCGCGACGAGATGGAGCGCTACGGACACTTCTCGCTGGCTGCGGAGTCGATGTACGACCATCCGTTCCAGTGGGGGTCCAAACGGACCGGTCCGGATCTGGCCCGTGTCGGCGGGAAATACTCGGACGACTGGCATGTCGAGCACCTGAAGGATCCGCGTTCCCTGGTTCCTGCCTCGATCATGCCGGGCTATCCGTTCCTGTCGGAAAACAAGCTGGATGCGCGTGACATCGAAGCGGCCCTTTCCGTCAACACCATCGTTGGTGTGCCCTACACGGAAGAGCAGATCGCCAATGCGAAAAGCGACTTGCTGGGTCAGGCCAGGCCGGATTCGGATGCCGCCTACGCCTTCGAGGAGCGCTGGCCGACCGCCACGATCCGCGATTTCGACGGCAATCCGGGCGAGGTCACGGAGATGGACGCTCTCGTGGCGTATCTCCAGGTCCTCGGCACGATGGTCGACTTCTCCATCTATGACGACGCTGCAAACGCGAGGTAAGGACGATGAACGAGACTTATTCCGCATTCGCAGGCTTCGCTCAAACCTGGGGCCTTCTCTACTTCATGCTCCTGTTCGGCATCGTCCTGGCCTACGCCTTGTGGCCCAAGAACCGCAAAAAGTTCGACGACGCTGCTCAGATCCCGTTTCGGGAGGATTGATTGATGTCAGACACACATAACAAGGAAGTCGACCAGATCTCCGGGGTCGAAACCACCGGCCACGAATGGGACGGCCTGAAGGAACTCAACAATCCCCTGCCGAAATGGTGGCTGTACCTGTTCTACGTCACCATCGTCTGGGCGGTGATCTACTGGGTGCTCTATCCCTCCTGGCCGCTGATCTCCAGCTACACCTCCGGTGTCCTGGGGGCCAACCAGCGCCTGGAAGCGATCCAGGCCTATGATGACGGCGTTGCCGGCCGCTCGGAGTTTGCCGACAAGATCGTCGCGGCGTCGCTGGACGACATTGCGGCGGACCAGGAGCTTCTGCAGTTCGCCTTGGCCAACGGCCAGGCGGCTTTCGGTGACAACTGCGCACCGTGCCACGGTTCCGGCGGTACGGGCGCGGAAGGCTATCCGAACCTGCAGGACGACACCTGGCTCTGGGGCGGCACGCTGGACGACATTCACACCACGCTGCTCTACGGCATCCGTAGCGGCAACGACGATGCCCGCATCGGTGAAATGCCGGCCTTCGGCCGCGACGAATTGCTGAGCCGTGAGGAAGTCAGCCAGGTCTCCAACTTTGTCGCGTCCCGTGCCGGTCTCGAGACCGACGACGGCGTCGACCTGGCGGCTGGGCAGACCCTTTACGTGGACAATTGCGCAGCCTGTCATGGTGAGAATCTCGAGGGCATTCAGGAACTCGGCGCGCCGAGCCTGAACTCCGCAAACTACCTCTATGGCAAGTCGCTCGAGGCCATCAAGGCGCAGGTCAACAACCCGCGCAACGGCGTGATGCCCGCCTGGGTGGACCGTCTGGACCCGGCGACAATCAAGTCGCTGACCGTCTATGTCCATTCCTTCGGGGGCGGTCAGTAACACCTAGGAGATCCGGTGCGACAAAAGTGCCGGATCGCCGCAACGAATTGATCCGGCGCAAAGTGTGACGCTTTGCGCCGGTTTATTTTAAGCTCACGCTGCTAACGTTGAGCGGTGAATGTTTTTCCGAAGATCCCATTGGGGCGGGGTCGCGTTGAAAAGGACGGACGGTATGTCTACGGACACCGAGACGCAGGAGGGCGCGCAATCCGAGGATTGGTTCGCGTCTGCCAAGAAAATCTATCCCATGGCAACCCACGGCCTGTTCCGCAGGATCAAGTGGACGCTGCTTTTCATCACCCTGGGCATCTATTATTTCCTGCCCTTCATCCGTTATGATCGCGGACCGAACGCGCCCGATCAGGCCGTCCTGATCGACATGGAGGCCAAGAGGGCCTACTTCTTCTTCATCGAGATCTGGCCCCAGGAAGTCTATTACCTGACCGGGCTCCTGATCATCGCCGCCGTGGCGCTGTTCCTCATGAACGCGGTCGCCGGCCGGATATGGTGCGGCTACCTGTGTCCGCAAACGGTCTGGACCGACCTGTTCCTGTGGGTCGAGCGCAAGGTTGAAGGCGACCGCCGCGAACGGATTGCGCTCGACAAGGACCCCTGGACCTTCGGCAAGGTGCGCAAGCGGGCCACCAAGCATTTCTTCTGGCTGATGATCGCCTGGTGGACCGGCGGGGCCTGGGTACTCTATTTCAACGACGCGCCGACGCTGGTCTGGCAGTTGCTGACCTTTCAGGCGCCCATGGTGGCCTACATCTGGATCGCGATCCTGACGACGACCACCTATCTGCTGGCCGGTTTCATGCGCGAACAGGTCTGTATCTACATGTGCCCGTGGCCGCGCATCCAGGCGGCGCTGACCGACGAGAAGGCGCTCAACGTCACGTATCGCTGGGACAGGGGCGAACCGCGGGGGTCGCTCAAGCAGAACAAGAAACTTGCGGCCGAAGGTCTGCCGGCGGGTGACTGTATTGACTGCTACCAGTGTTTCCAGGTCTGCCCGACCGGGGTCGACATCCGCAAGGGCATGCAGTTGGACTGCATCCAGTGCGGCCTTTGCATCGATGCCTGCGACAACATCATGACCAAGATCGGCAAGCCGACGGGCCTGATCGCCTATGATACGGACGAGAATATCGAGCGCCGGATCGAAGGCAAGGAACCGGTCTACGAGATCGTCCGGGTGCGAACGGTCATCTATGCCGCCATCATCGCGCTGGTCGGTGCGATCATGCTGTTCACGCTCTTGAACCGCGATTTCTCCGATATCAGCGTGCTGCATGACCGCAATCCGGTCTTCGTCGAACAGTCGGACGGCACGGTCCGCAACGGCTACACCGTGCGCCTCGCCAACAAGCGCCGGCACGACCGAAGCTTCATGCTGCATGTGGAAGGCATGCCGCCCAATACGCTGGTCGAGGCCGTGGGTGTCGAGGCAACCTTTGCCGGCCGGCCGATCGTTTCCGTCGGGCCCGACACGACACGGGAAGTGCGCGTCCTGGTGACATCGCCACCCTGGGTGAAGATGCCGCATTCAACGCCTGTGACTTTCCGGATCACCGAAAGCGTCATGGGCGAGGTCGTGACGGCCAACGACACGTTCAAGGCACCGGGAACCCCCTGAGGAGCAACTGATGACAATGGTTCAGTCGAACATGAAAGACCCCAAGGCCATCACCGGCAAGACGGTACTCGCCTGGCTGCTTGGCTTCTTCGGTGTGATATTCGCCGCGAATGCCGTTTTCATCTATCTCGCGCTCGGGTCCTTCCCGGGCGTGGTGGTGGAAAGCTCCTACGAAGCCGGCCAGGCCTACAATCAGGAAATCGCCGCCGCCAAATTGCAGGCGGATCTGAAATGGCAGGTGTCGAGCGAACTTGTGCTCAACGGATCTGACAGCGGCAAACTGGTCGTGACGGCAAAGGATGCGGAGGGCGCACCGCTGTATGGGGTCGAGCTGAACGCCATGCTGCGCAACCCTGTCCATGACGGGGCCGACGTCCAGGTAACGTTCCACGCCGATGGCGGCGGCCGGTATGTGGGTGAGGTCGAGAACCTGGCGGCAGGCAACTGGACGCTGATTCTTCTGATCAGTCAGGACGGCGAGCGCAAGTTCAAATCCGAAAACCGGATCTTCGTGAAAGAGTGACACGGTGACGGCACATCAGCGCGACTGGCAGGCCTTTGTAACACCCGGCAAGGACGGCGCGGTCCACATGGATCTTGCCGTCGACGGCATCACCTGTGCCGCCTGCATGGGCGAGATCGAGCGCGGCCTGAAACGGCTTCCCGGTATTCGCACGGCCCGCGTCAACCTGACCAGCCAGCGTCTCGCCGTCGACTGGGTCGAGGATGAGACGGGCGCCGACGAGATCGTCGCCGAACTCACCCGGCTCGGCTACACCGCGCATCCCTTTGATCCGGCAAGCCAGAAACAGCGCCAGGACAACACCGGCAAGCAGCTCCTGCGCTGCCTGGCGGTGGCCGGTTTCGCGGGCATGAACATCATGCTCCTGTCGGTCTCCGTGTGGTCGGGCAACGCCACTGACATCACTCCGGAAACCCGGGACTTCTTCCACTGGCTGTCCGCCCTGATCGCGTTGCCGACGGTTGCCTATTCGGGCCGGCCCTTCGTTTCCAGCGCTTTCCGGGCCCTTGCGGCGGGACGGCTCAATATGGACGTGCCGATCGTGATCGGCGTTTTCCTCGCCGTGGCCCTCTCGGTCGTGCAGACGATCCAGCACCAGCATCACGCCTATTTCGAATCCGCGGTGATGCTGCTGTTCTTCCTGCTGGTCGGCCGCTATCTCGACCACAACATGAAGGGCCGCACACGGTCATTCGCCGAAAACATCGCCGCGCTCAAGGCGGAAGTCGCAGCGCGTATCAACGGTGATGGCAGCGTGCGCGAGGTGCCGCTTTCGAAGATCGCAACGGGCGACCTCGTTCTGGTCTCTGGCGGCGAGCGCGTACCCGTCGACGGGGTTGTGCAGACCGGAACATCGGAGATCGACCAGAGCCTTGTCACGGGCGAAAGCGTGCTGGTGCCCGTCACCTCCGGCCAGCGGGTCTATGCCGGCACACTGAACGGGGCAGGGGCTCTGCAGGTGCTGGTTGAGGCCGCCTCCGGCGCGACACTGCTCGACGAGGTCAACCGGTTGCTTGAGGCCGCCTCGCAGGCGAAGTCGAAATATGTTCGTATCGCGGACCGCGCCGCCCGGCTCTACGCGCCCCTGGTCCATGGTGCCGCCGCACTCACCTTTCTCGGGTGGCTGCTCGCCGGTCTGGAATGGCAACCGGCTCTGGTCATTTCCATTTCGGTGCTGATCATCACCTGTCCCTGTGCCCTGGGGCTCGCTGTTCCGGCAGTCCAGGTCGTGGCTTCTGGTCAGTTGTTCCGGCGCGGCGTATTGCTGAACTCCGGGGACGCGATTGAGCGGCTTGCGGAAATCGACACCATCCTGTTCGACAAGACCGGGACGCTGACGCTGGCCGAACCCGACCTTTGCGGTGACATCGATCCCCAGTCAGAGGACATTGCCCTTGCCGGGCGCCTGGCGCTTGCCAGCCGGCATCCCCTGTCGATGGCCCTGGTCAGGGCGACGGGCGCCCTGACGCCGTTGCCTGAGGTCACGGAAGTTTCCGGAGCAGGCCTTGAAACCGACATTGGCGGTGAACGCCTGCGTCTTGGCAGTCCTCTCTATTGTGGTGCATTGCAGGACCAGATCGACAACGCCCTGGAACGGGCGCCCGGCGCTTCGCTGCTGGCGATCCGCTTCGGGGACCGCCCGGTGCGCCTGCTGGCTTTCCGTCAGCGCCTGCGTCCCGACGCAAAGGCGGTTGTCGGCGCGTTGAAGGCGAAGGGGTTTGAACTGGAGATCCTTTCGGGCGACACCCGCCCCGCCGTCGCAGACTGTGCGCATACCCTGGGCGTCTCCTCCTGGCAGTCCGGCATGAAACCTGCCCAGAAGATCGCCCGGCTTGAGGAATTGCAGCGGCAGGGGCGCAAGGTGCTGATGGTGGGAGATGGGCTCAACGATGCGCCGGCATTGGCCGGGGCTCATGTTTCGCTGTCTCCGGTTTCGGCGGTTCACCTCAGCCAGGCCGCGGCCGATGCCGTGTTTCTGGGCGACAGGCTGCAGCCCGTCGCCGACGCGCTGAGCCTGTCGAAACGCGCACGCGCGGCCATCGAACAGAACCTCTGGATCTCGGCGGTTTACAATGTCATAGCCGTGCCGATAGCGGTTGCCGGTTTCGTCACGCCCCTGATGGCCGCCGTCGCCATGTCGGCGTCGTCCCTGGCGGTCACCGCCAATGCCCTGAAGCTGCGCTGGGGCGAGAGCCGCCCTGAAGCCGCCCGGCCGGCGGAAACCAACGAAACGGCAGCGGTGAAAGGGTAACGACCATGGATGTCCTGATCTTCCTGATACCGATCGCGCTTCTGCTGGGCGCGCTTGGCCTGGGGGCCTTTCTCTGGTCCCTGAAGAGCGGCCAGTATGACGACCTTGAGGGGGCCAAGTGGCGCATTCTGGACGACGATGATCTCCCGGACTGAAGCCGGACCGGTGGCAGGTGCGCCTTGACAGTGCCGCAAAGGCCCCCTAGCGGGAGGCACTGTCATTTTTGCGAGGTCGAGGCCATGGAGCAGTTTCCCGAAGCGCACAAGCCGGGCTACGCGGTTTATTCAAGAAAGTCCCTTGCCGTCTATGACGCCCTGGTGCTCGGCTTTTCAAACAGCCTCATATGGCGCTGTCCGAGCGGGAACCTCGTCGATCTCTATTCCAGGCACCTGTCTGCAGACCATCTCGATATCGGTGTCGGCACCGGTTATTTCCTCGACAAGGCCACCTTTCCGGTGGCGCAGCCGACCATAACGTTGCTCGATCCGAACGCGGAATGCCTGGCAACGGCCGTGGCCCGGATCAGCCGCTACAAGCCTCGGACCGTTCAGGCCGACGCACTGGTCCCCTGGCCGGAGACGCTCGGCACCTTCCAGTCCATCGGTCTGAATTACGTCTTCCATTGCCTGCCGGGAACCATGGGGGAAAAGACGGTCCTGTTTGACCATCTCCGTCCTCACCTCGCACCGGGCGGCACCGTCTTCGGGTCGACGATCCTGCAAGGCGACGTGCCGCGATCCTGGGCCGCGCGGAAGCTGATGGCGGTCTACAATTCCAAGGGGGTGTTCTCCAATGAACACGACACCCGCGAAGAGCTGGAGAAGGCCCTGACGTCACGATTCGAGGATGTTCGGATCGAGCTGATCGGATGCGTGGCGCTGTTCAGCGCAAGGGCGAAGGTCTGATGGAGGCGAGCTATTTGTCTGCGGCCGGGAGACAGATATCGCCGCTGCCTTAAGACAGGATGTTGGAGAGGGCCATTCCGGTGGCGAGCAGCACCAGGCCGACACCGGCGAGCAGAAGAACATTGTCGCGCAGGCGACCATTGACGCGCGGGTCGGACATCTGGGGCTCGTGAGGGAGCGGTTTGTCTTCCCCGAAAGGGTCAGGTTCCCGGGACATGGCTCTTACAGTCGTTGGCAAAGGCTTCTCGTGGTGTTTGTTCTCTTTGCAACAAGATGGGCGCCAGTTTTGAAAGTCCCGTTAATTTGGCCGGCTGCAAAAGATTAATTCGCCGCAATATTACCAAGGCATGAAATCAATTCCTGTATTCCGAAGTTTTCGCGCAAGGTGTCGTGTCTGGCCGAGGTCACGAAAGGTCCGGTTTCGAGGGGCCGGGCCTGTCGGCCGTTGTCCGGGCTAACTCATTATTCAGACTTTCATGACAAGACTGGGCTGAAACATGGAGGACTAGGTGAGCCTCGATCTTGCCTCGCTGACATTCTTGCTGGTCGAAGACAGTGCCTATATGCGGACGATCCTGCGCACCATGCTGCAGGGGTTCGGCGCGCGCCGTATTGTCGAGGCCGAAGACGGGGCGTCCGGGCTTGAGGCCATGGACCGCGCAAACCCGGACATTCTTATCCTCGACTGGGTCATGCCCATCCTGGATGGCGCCGACATGGTGCGCATGATCCGGAGCCCGAACAACCCCTTCGCCTACATCCCGATCATCATGGTGACAGCGCATACGGAAAGAAGCCGGATCGTGGAAGCGCGGCGGCTTGGGGTGCATGAGTTGCTGTCAAAGCCGATTTCAGCCAAGTCTCTGTATCAGAGGGTTTCGAGCGTGATCCTGCATCCGCGCGATTTCATCAAGACGGCCACCTATTTCGGACCCGCGCCGCGAGAAATCCGTAACCGCCAGAAAATCTGGCAAGGCGGTCCCGGTCAACCTCCCAGTCAGGAAGGCGGCGACGGAAGTCTCACCGCGATCGGGTAAGCTCCAGAAAATTCCGGAAAGTCTCAGGCTGCGGACTGCGCGCTTGACCGCGCGTCTTCGTGGAACGAGGAGCCGTTCTGCGCGGTGGCGCCGGAACTGTCGGATGTTTCGGCAAATTGCGCCAGGACATCCAGGTCGACGGTATAGTGGTCCAGCAGGAACTGCGAAAGCACGTCGAGCGGCAAGTGCTGGTATCCCTCAACCGCTGCCATCAGTGCTTCGAGTGTGTCCAGCCGTTCCCGCTTTACCATGATTTCCCGTTGAGCCGTCATTCTCTTGCCCTGGATATTCATCGTTAATAATGCGTAAAGACGTTCAGCGCAAGGGCGCGCTCCGGCGCTTGCGCCGCGTCCGGAAGCCGTCCACAGCGTTTTGCTGATAAACCGCGAGAATCTTGGTAGAAAACGCAATGACACAGGATGTTGCCAAGGCAACACGGGGGATTTCTGCATGGCGCTTTCGATCTACGTTCTGAACGGACCGAATCTCAATCTGCTCGGACTGAGAGAGCCGGAAATCTATGGCCGGCAGACCCTGGATGACGTCTGCGGCTTGTGCGAGGAAGGGGGCAGCGAACTTGGGCTGAACATTGTCTTCCGCCAGAGCAATGCCGAGCACGACCTGATCGATTGGGTGCATGAGGCGAGAGAAACCGCTGCGGGCATCGTCATCAACCCGGCGGCCTATTCGCACACCTCGGTGGCGCTTCTGGATGCCCTCAATGCCTTCGACGGCCCCGTGATCGAGGTTCACATTTCGAACATTCACAAGCGTGAGAATTTTCGCCACCATTCCTATGTGTCCGCGCGCGCGGACGGGGTCATCGCTGGGTGTGGTGTCGAAGGATACCTGTTGGCGCTGCGGCGGCTGGCGAGCTTGTGCGGGTCGCCTTGACGCGATCGGGACGGAACGCGGGCACGGCCTTCCCTTCATGCTGGAACAGGCCGGTCAGTAACCGTTGCCCATGAAGAACTCTTTCATGAGGGTGACGGATATGATCTTGACGTCCAGCAGGACGGATTGCCTGCGAACATAGGCGAGATCATATTCCAGCCGCATGCGTGCCGCGTAGGAGTCCCTGGTTTCTCCGCGGAAGCCCTTTACCTGGGCCAGCCCGGTTATTCCCGGAAGCACCGCGTGACGGTCCATGTATCTCGGGTCGAAGATTTCGTAGGGCACGCCGGACGCAAGCATGCCCGGCACATGTGGCCTGGGACCGACCAGCGACATGTCTCCCTTCAGAACGTTTATCAGCTGCGGCAACTCGTCGAAATTGCTCTTGCGCAGGAAAGCGCCGACCGCCGTCAGGCGGGGGTCGTTCTCCACGGTCTGGGCAACGCCGGAGGCATCGCAGCGCTCGACATGCATGGTCCTGAACTTGAGCACCGTGAACAGCTCGCCATTGCGTCCGTATCTCTGCTGGCGGAACAGCACCGGGCCGCGGCTGGTTGTCTTGATCGCAATTGAAACTGCAACCAGAAGGGGAAGAAGCAGGATCATGCCCGCCGTTGCGCCTGTTATGTCGAGCGTTTTTTTCAGTCCACCGTTCAGCAGCCGCGCCAGGCGGAGCCGACGCACTCGCCGTGCTGCCGGCACATCCTGAACGGTCAGATCCTGACCGTGCCAGACGTTGCCCGGGAGCCTGATGGCGTTATGGCCGTGGTCGTGAGCGTCGTAAGAAACAGTTTCGTTTGCCACGTTGCGCCAGCCTCAACCCGTAATGATTCACAAAAGGGGTTCTAACAAGTTGCATGATATCCGGCCGCGCTGAACCGCGCCATGTTTTCGTTAACGAATGGTTAACGAAGTCCGGAAAATTGTTGCTTATTAAGGATTTGGATACCATGACCAAGGGGGAGGGGCAACGTGCCCGAAGAAAATGTGATGTGAAATTTTGGTAATCTGAAAAGCAGAACGCCGGGCCTGTTCAGCCCGGCGTTGCAAAAGTGGTTGTGATGCGCGTTAAGGTGGTTGTCAGTAGCTGCGGCCGACGCTGGTATACTCAAAGCCCTGGGCAGTCATGTAGTCCAGCTTGTAGATGTTGCGCAGGTCGACCACCTTCGGTGCATTGACCAGCGTCTTGACCCGATTCAGATCAAGAGCGCGGAACTGGTCCCACTCGGTGACGATTACAACCACGTCCGCATTTTCGATCGCATGGTAGGGGCCGTCGCAGAACAGGACGTCCGACATCACCTTCTCGGCTTCTTCCATGCTGGCCGGGTCGTAGGCCCGGATTTTGGCGCCGGCAGCCTGAAGTTTTTCGACAATGTCGATGCTGGGCGCCTCGCGCATGTCGTCGGTGTTCGGTTTAAAGGCAAGGCCCAGGAGCGCGATGGTTTTGCCTTGGACGTCGCCGCCCAGGAAATCTATGACCTTGTCGGCCATCTTCTTCTTGCGGGCGGCATTCACCTCGATGACGCTGTCGACGATCTTCAGGTCGGAATTTGCGTCGGCCGCGATCTTGGAGAGAGCCAGCGTATCCTTCGGGAAGCAGGAACCGCCATAGCCGGGACCGGCATGCAGGAACTTGCCGCCGATCCGGTTGTCCAGGCCGATGCCGCGGGACACTTCCTGGACGTTCGCACCGACCTTTTCGCACAGGTCCGCGATTTCGTTGATGAAGGTGATCTTGACGGCCAGGAAGGCATTGGCGGCATATTTGATCAGTTCCGACGTGCGCCGGCGGGTCACGATGATGGGCGTTTCGTTGAGATAAAGCGGCCTGTAGAGCTCCTGCATCACCTCGATGGCCCTGTCGTCTTCCGTCCCGACAACCACCCGGTCGGGGCGCTTGAAATCGTTGATGGCCGCACCTTCGCGCAGGAATTCCGGATTGGAGACAACCGCGAAATCGGCAGTCGGATTTGTCTTGGCTATGATGGCTTCAACTTCATCGCCGGTTCCGACGGGGACGGTCGACTTGTTCACGATGACTGTAAAACCGTCCAGAAGCCCGGCAATTTCCTCCGCCGCCGCGTAGACATAGGACAGGTCCGCGTGACCGTCGCCGCGGCGTGTCGGTGTGCCGACCGCAATGAACACGGCGTCGGCCTGCCGGATCGCGTCGGTCGGGTCGGTGGTGAAAAAGAGCCGTTCCTCGTCGACATTCTTCGCAACGAGGTCCTGCAGGCCGGGCTCGTAGATCGGGATCTGGCCGTCGTTGAGGGCATCGATCTTCGCTGCGTCCTTGTCGATGCAAGTCACCACGTGGCCGAAATCTGCAAAACATGTTCCCGATACCAGACCGACATAGCCGGTACCAATCATTGCAACGCGCATTCTAAAGTTCCTGCTTCTGGGCGTCATGCCGGCAGATGCCGGTCGCCGCGAGGCTGTCGAAGTGTGCCCGGATTACATCCCCGGGTTCGAAAAGACCAGACCCGAAGTCGGCCGGGCCGTCAATTTGCCGCGTCCGGTTTTGGGACGTTTACATGGCTATGGACGGTCGCGGTGACACGAGAGGCGGCATCTCAGGGCGGGTTAAGCCGGCGCGATGCCGCACCACGCAGCCGCAAACAGCGCGATCGTCTGCGTGACCCGTTTGAGGGACGGCAGGTTCACGCATTCGTCGATGCCGTGAATGTTCTTCGTCAGCGGGCCGTAGGTCAGTGAAGGAATGCCGCAATGGTTCATGTAGAGCGCGGCGTCGAGGTAGCAGGCCATGATCGAACGGTTGAGCGATGCACCGGTCACGGCGCCGTGCGCCGATGCCAGCACCGCTTCGGCGTCGGTTCCTGCTTCAAGTCGATACCCGGCCTGGCAGGTGCCTATCCATTCCAGCCTTGGATTGGCTTGCTCGAGACGCGGATCCAGGGACCCGATTTCAGACAGCATTTTTTCAAGGGCCGCCATGCGGTCTGCCGGCCGGTCCCCCGGATAGAAGCCGATCCGGCCCTCGAAACGGCACTCGAACGGAATGGAGGCCGGCCATTCCCCACCCGAGATCGTGCCGATATTGAGACTGGCCGGATTCGCGAGCTGGTCGAAACCCGGGTGATCGAGCTTTTCCGCGTTCCAGCGCGCTTCCAGAACCTTGAGCTCCTGGATCACCAGATAGGCCGCCTCGATGGCACTGAGGCCGGATTCCGGTTCGCGCGGATGGGCAGGCACGCCCTGGACGGTGATGCGGAACTTGATGACACCGGAGTTGGCGAAGGTGAGTTCTTCGTCGGTCGGTTCGGGGATCAATACCGCATCCGCGGTCGCACCGCGCAGGATGGCGGCGGCGGTACCGTTGCCGGTGACTTCCTCGTCGATGACCGACTGGAATTCCAGCGGTGCCTGAAGCTTGAAGCCTGCAGCCTCGATGGCCGCCACCGCGAAGAGATTGGCGGAAAGACCCGCCTTCATGTCTCCGGCACCGCGGCCGAACAGCCAGTCACCCTCGCGGCTGGCGGAAAAGGGCGGCCGGGTCCAGCAATCCGGTTTCGCGGTCGGTACCACATCGACATGGGCGTTCAGGATCAGCGAGCGGCCGGACGAAGCGGCGGGTGCCTTTCTGCCCGAGACGTTGAATGTATCGGCATAGTCGATTGTTGCCGGGGACCCAGCCGGGTGCTCCTTCAGGGCGGCGACGTCGAGCGGATAGGTCTCGACCTCGTAGCCTCGTTCCTTCAGCGCCCCGGAAACGATCCTCTGGACACCTGCCTCCTCGCCGCGCAGGGACGGCGCGCGGACGATCTCCTGCAGGAAAGCGACCTGGTTTTCAAACTGCGCGTCAACAGCGGAGGTTATGGCAGCGATGGCGTCTTGGGAAAGAGGCATGGGAATCCGGAGTGGTTGAAAAGAGGCGGGTGATTTGCCCGCACCCTATCAATCACGGACCGCACGTCAAATCCCGGACAGGGTCAAGTAGGACTGCGTCATCCTGAGGAGGCGCGAAGCGCCGTCTCGAAGGATCCGCAACACATTCCGGAGCAAGCGGCCGATCCTTCGAGACGGACCTTGCGGTCCTCCTCAGGATGACGCGGAAGTTTGCTTGGTCACCGGATCAAACCGTCAAGAACCGCCGGACTTCCGTCTCCGACAGGTCCGCGCCGCGGCCCGAAAGCACGATCTCGCCCCGGTCCATGACGGCGTAGTCGTCGGCGAGATCGCGGGCAAATTCGAAATACTGCTCCACCAGGACGATCGCCATGGTGCCCTGGTCGCGCAGCCAGGAAATGGCCCGGCCGATGTCCTTGATGATCGACGGCTGGATGCCTTCGGTCGGCTCGTCCAGGACAAGAAGCTTCGGCCGGGTGACCAGTGCGCGGGCAATGGCCAGTTGCTGCTGCTGGCCGCCGGAGAGGTCGCCGCCGCGGCGCGAGAGCATGTCCTTCAGCACCGGAAACAGTTCGAAAATCGTCTCCGGAACGAAACGGTCCTTGCGCGCGATCGGGGCGTAGCCGGTTTCCAGGTTTTCCTTGACCGTCAGAAGGGAAAAGATTTCCCGGCCCTGGGGCACGATGGCGATGCCCTTCTTGGCGCGGGCATGGGCGGGGAGGGCGGAGATATCCTCGCCGTCCCAGAGGATCTTGCCCGAGCTGATGCCGTGCTGGCCGGCGACGGCGCGCAAGGTCGAGGTCTTGCCGACCCCGTTTCGGCCCATCAGGCAGGTCACCTTGCCCACTTCGGCGGAGAGCGAAACCTTTTTCAGCGCCTGGGCCGCGCCGTAGTGCAGATCGATGTTGTCTACTTGCAGCATTCTTCACCGTCCCAGATAAACTTCGACAACCCGCTCGTCGGCGGACACATGGTCGAGCGAGCCTTCTGCGAGGACCGAGCCTTCGTGGAGGACCGTAACCTTGACACCCAGGGAACGCACAAACACCATGTCGTGCTCGACCACGACGACCGAGTGATCATTGGCAATATCCTTCAAGAGTTCGGCGGTTTCGGCGGTCTCCGCATCGGTCATGCCGGCGGCGGGTTCGTCGACCAGCAGCAATTTCGGATCCTGGGCGAGCAGCATGCCGATTTCCAGCCACTGCTTCTGGCCGTGGCTCAGGTTGGCGGCCAGCTCACCCCGTTTCGGCCCCAGCCGGATCAGGTCGAGCAGATAGTCGAGGCGTTTCTTTTCAGCCTGCGCGATCACGTGAAAGAGGGTGGCGAAAGGCCCGCGCGGGGCCTTGAGGGCCAGTTCCAGGTTGTCCTGCACCGTGTGGCTTTCGAACACGGTCGGCTTCTGGAACTTGCGGCCGATACCGAGTTCGGCGATCGAGGCCTCGTCTTCGCCGGTCAGGTCGACGGTGCCGTTGAAAAAGACCTCTCCGGTGTCGGGCCGGGTCTTGCCGGTGATGACGTCCATCATCGTGGTCTTGCCGGCGCCGTTCGGGCCGATGATGGCGCGCATCTCGCCGGGGGCAATCGTCAGCGACAGGTCGTTCAGCGCCTTGAAGCCGTCAAAGGAGACAGACACGCCGTCGAGATACAATAGGCTTGTGGCTCTGGCCATCTGCTTACTCCGCTGGCTGGGGTTCGGCGTCGGCCGGAACGGTCGAGGCGGAAGGTTTCGGGCTGACATTCGCCGGTGAGGCGGGTGATTGCGGCGGCGCGGGCGGTTCGTCAGAACCTGCCTCGTAGGCCGCCGATACCTTGCGCTGGCGCAGGGCCGTCCAGCCCTGGCTGAAAGTGCCCAGGATACCCTTTGGCAGGAACAGGGTGACGAATACGAACAATCCCCCGAGCGCGAACAGCCAGATGTCCGGCAGGGCGGCGGTGAACCAGGTCTTGGCGAAGTTCACCAGAACCGCGCCAAGAACGGCGCCGACAAGCGTGCCGCGGCCGCCGACTGCCACCCAGATCACGACCTCGATGGAGTTGGCCGGTGCGAACTCGCCCGGATTGATGATGCCGACCTGGGGCACGTAGAGCGCCCCGGCGATGCCGGCCATCATGGCGGACAGCGTCCATACGAACAGCTTGTAATGTTCGACCCGGTAGCCGAGGAAGCGTGTCCGGCTTTCAGCATCGCGTACCGCCACCAGCACCTTGCCCAGCTTGGAGCGCGTGATCGCGCGGCAGATCACGAAACACACGACCAGCGCCAGGCCCGAGGCTGCGAACAGGCCGGCGCGGGTCGTGTCGGCCTGAATGTCGAAGCCGAGGATGTCCTTGAAATCGGTCAGGCCGTTGTTGCCGCCAAATCCCATGTCATTGCGGAAGAAGGCCAGCAGCAGGGCATAGGTCAGCGCCTGGGTAATGATCGAGAGATAGACTCCGGTGACGCGCGAGCGGAAAGCAAACCAGCCAAAGACGAAGGCGAGCAGACCCGGCACCAGCAGCACCATCAGGGCCGCGAACCAGAACATGTCGAAGCCGTACCAGTACCAGGGCAGTTCCTGCCAGTTCAGGAACACCATGAAATCCGGCAGGATCGGGTCGCCATAGACACCGCGCGTGCCGATCTGGCGCATCAGGTACATGCCCATGGCATAGCCGCCGAGCGCAAAGAACGCCGCGTGCCCGAGCGAGAGAATGCCGCAATAGCCCCAGACAAGGTCGACCGCCAGCGCCAGCAGCGCATAGGTCAGGTACTTGCCCATCAGCGTGACGGCATAGGTCGGCACGTGGAAGGCCGATCCTTCCGGAACCAGCAGGTTGCCGGCCGGCACGAGGATGATCACGGCGGCCATGAGGGCGAGAAAAACCCCGGCCCGGGCATCCATGGCGCGGAAAAGGAAGGACGACATCATGCTTCGACTGCCCGGCCCTTGAGGGCGAACAGCCCCCTCGGACGCTTCTGGATAAAGAGAATGATGAACACGAGCACGAAGATCTTGCCGAGCACCGCACCGGCATAGGGCTCAAGGAACTTGTTGACCACGCCGAGCGTCATTGCACCGACAAGCGTGCCCCAGAGATTTCCGACCCCGCCGAAGACCACGACCATGAAACTGTCGATGATGTAGCCCTGGCCGAGGTTCGGCGAGACGTTGTCGATCTGGCTGAGCGCCACGCCGGCAATGCCGGCAATGCCCGAGCCGAGCCCGAAGGTGAGGGCATCGACCCAGGGCGTGCGGATGCCCATGGAGGCGGCCATGCGCCGGTTCTGGGTGACGGCCCTCGTGTAGAGCCCGAAGGGGGTCTTCTTCAGGACCAGCATCAGTCCGGCAAAGACCAGCATCGCAAAGACGATGATCCACATGCGGTTATAGGTGATCGTCATCTGGCCGATCTCGAAGGCGCCGGACATCCAGTCCGGATTGCCGACCTCGCGGTTTGTGGGGCCGAACAGCGAGCGCACCGCCTGCTGCAGGACCAGGGAAATGCCCCAGGTGGCCAGCAGCGTTTCCAGCGGCCGGCCGTAAAGCCAGCGGATGACGCCGCGCTCGATGGCAACGCCGACAAGGCCGGAGGCAAGGAAGGCCAGCGGCAGGGCGATGAACAGGGAGTATTCGAACAGGCCCGGCGCGGAGGTGCGGATCAGTTCCTGCACCACGAATGTTGTGTAGGCGCCGATCATGACCATCTCGCCATGGGCCATGTTGATGACGCCCATGACGCCGAAGGTGATGGCCAGACCGATGGCGGCCAGCAGCAGGACGGAGCCGAGCGACAGGCCGTACCAGATATTCTGTGCCGCATCCCAGGCGGCGATGGACTTCTCGATCTTGGCGATCGCCTGCGTGGCGGCGTCGCGCACGGCGCCTTCGGTGGAGGATTGCACACCGAGCAGGAGTGACAGCGCGTCCCGGTTGCCCATGTCGGACAGGGTCTGGACCGCGTCCAGCTTTTGCGCCTCGTCCATGTCGGAATTGAGAACCGCCGCGGCACGGGCTTCTTCCATGACCTTGCGCACACTGTCATCCGTTTCGGCGGCCAGTGCGGCGTCGAGCGCCTCGATGCCGTCCGGATCCTGCGCCTTGAAAATGGCTTCGGCCGCCTGGCGGCGCACGGCAGGGTCCGGTGCCATCAGGGTCAGCGAGCCGAGTGCGGAGCGGATTACCCGGCGCAGCCGGTTGTTGACCTTGATCTTCTTGACCTCGCGCCGGCCGGCTTCACCGGCGGCTTCCAGCGTCAGAGGGTCGGTCAGCGCGTAGCCTTTGCCCTCCTTCTTCGTGATGAACACTGCCCCGTCGGATTTGCGGAAATAGAGATCGCCTTCACCGAGCGCCTCGAGCGCGGGCGCGACAATCGGGTCACCGGTGGCGGCCAGTGCTTCGATCTGTTTCTGCGTCTGGTCGTATTTGCCTTCCGCCAGCTCGTTGATCAGCGGGCGCAGGCTTTCCGGATCGGACTGGGCGAGGGCTGGCCCCGCAACAACGCTGGTAATCAGCGCGAAGAAAAGAAGTAATGGTCTTGCCAGGGACATCGTGTCCGCCTTGAGGATTGGAAGATTTCGGCCGCCTGTTGGCGGCTTTCATTTGCAATGAACCCCCACCCCTAACCCCTCCCCACAAGAGGGAGGGAGACCAGGTCTTGCCTGCCTTAGCACCCTGCCTAATGCGACCTTGCCTATGTGAAACGGGCAGCAGGGTCTGGTTCGGCGGAATTCCCCTCCCCCTTGTGGGGAGGGGGTAGGGGTGGGGGGCCTTCCCGGCTCGAAGCCGGGAAAAGGAACGGGCCCGGAGGCCCGTCCCAACTCCGTTCCTCCCTTAGGACCCGGAGCCGCCGCACTTGCCGGTGGCGGTGTTGAAGTTGCCGCAGGAGAGCGGTGCACGCCAATCGGAGATCAGGTCCTTGGAGCCTTCCAGGTAATCGGACCAGGCGTCGCCGACGACGAGGCCGGAGGTCTCCCAGACGGTTTCGAACTGGCCGTCATCCTGGATCTCGCCGATCAGCACCGGTTTGGTGATGTGGTGGTTCGGCATCATGGCGGACATGCCGCCGGTCAGGTTCGGAACCGAGACGCCGACGATGGCGTCGATGACCGCGTCCGGATCGGTGGTGCCGGCCTTCTCGACCGCTTCGACCCACATGTTGAAGCCGATGAAGTGCGCTTCCATCGGGTCGTTGGTCACGCGCTCGTCGTCACCGATGAAGGCCTGCCAGGTTTCGATGAACTCGGCGTTGGCGTCGGTGTCGGCGGACTGGAAGTAGTTCCAGGCGGCGAGGTGACCGACCAGCGGAGCGGTGTCGAGACCGGCGAGTTCCTCTTCACCCACGGAGAAGGCCACGACCGGAATGTCCTCGGCCTTGATGCCGGCATTGCCGAGTTCCTTGTAGAAGGGAACGTTGGCGTCGCCGTTGATGGTGGAGACCACGGCGGTCTTCTTGCCGGCCGAGCCGAAGGTCTTGATGTCGGAGACGATCGTCTGCCAGTCGGAATGACCGAACGGCGTGTAGTTGATCATGATGTCTTCTTCGGCGACACCCTTGGACTTCAGGTAGGCTTCCAGGATCTTGTTGGTCGTGCGCGGATAGACATAGTCGGTACCGGCCAGGACCCAGCGCTCGACGCCTTCCTCGTTCATCAGGTAGTCGACGGCCGGAATGGCCTGCTGGTTCGGCGCCGCGCCGGTGTAGAAGACGTTGCGCTGGCTTTCCTCGCCTTCGTACTGGACCGGATAGAACAGCAGCGAGTTCAGTTCCTCGAAGACCGGCAGAACGGACTTGCGCGACACGGAGGTCCAGCAACCGAAGACGGCGTCAACACCGTTGACCTCGATCAGCTCACGCGCCTTTTCCGCGAACAGCGGCCAGTCGGAGGCCGGGTCGACGACGACGGCTTCCAGTTTCTTGCCGAGAAGGCCGCCCTTCTTGTTCTGCTCCTCGATGAGCATCAGCATGGCGTCTTTGAGCGTGGTTTCCGAGATCGCCATCGTGCCGGACAGCGAATGCAGGATACCGACCTTGATGGTGTCTTCCTGGGCGGCAGCGCCGCCGATCATGGTGGAGGCCATCAGGCCGGCAAGTGCAAGTTTGGTGAAAGTCGTTTTCATGAATGTTCCCCTATTGATGACATCACCGGTTCCCACGCCGGTGATCTGCGGCAGGAAGGAGCGCCGCTGTCGGGGAAGGATCGTGCGCCGGATGTGCCGCGCCGCAACATACGTCAATTGACGTAAGTCGCGTGAGATTGCCTTTCACACCTCACAGATATGCTCTGATTGTCATGCGGACTGCCCAGGAAGAACGTTTTGCGTTCGCTATTGAAGTGTTTTTGGGGTTTGATCAAAAAGGGGGACGGTACCAATCGCAGTATTCCGAAATGATTTCCGGGAGTGACTGACTTGTATTGCCATCGAGACAAGAGTGAGGGAACTTATGTTTGGACGTCGTGATCACGGCAATTTTGCAAATTCAATTTCTTTGTTTCTCACCGCTGCCGTCGCCCTTGGTACGACAGTCTTGCCGGCTGCTGCGGCGTCCATCGACCAGCAATCCTTTTACCGTCTGACCACCCAGTTCCGTGGCAGCGGCATGTGTCTCGATGTCTTCAACGGCGGCGACAAGAACAACATGACCCACCTCGCGCCCTGTGCGGACTTCAGCGGACAATATTGGCGGTTGCAGGCGGCCGGCCCGGGATATTACCGGCTTACGACCATGTTCCGCGGCGCAAACATGTGCCTTGACGTGTTTAACGGCGGGCCGCTCAACAACCAGCCCCATCTTACGCAATGCGCCAACTACTCCGGACAATTGTGGCAGATCACGGAACAAGGTGGCTGGAGCCGGTTGACCACGCAGTTTCGCGGTACCGGCATGTGCCTGGATATTTTCAACGGCGGCCCGGACAACAACATGCCTCACCTCACGAACTGTGCAAATTACTCCGGACAGTTCTGGCAGCTGACCAGAACGGACAAGCGCTTCTAGCCGCTTCCGGCTGGTCGGAGACGTGGGAAGACTGGACCCCGGCACAGGGGAGCAAGTCCCGGCACAAAATTTGCTCAGTCGCAATTATCGGTTAAGAATGAGGTTGTAGCGGGCGGCGTTCCTTTGCTTTCTGAAAAGATGTGCGTAAAAATTAGGCGAATGCCTATTTGTGAGGCGGGCTGGTGACGGCTCGCCAACGCATTCTGCCGGTTCGACGCCAGTACAACAAATGGGTCAACAACCAGACCCTGGAAGACTATGCCCTGCGTTTTACCGCCAAGAGCGCGCGCCGGTTCTCTTCCCGTGCCATCTCGCAAACGGCCATCGGCGCAATATCCTTCCTGGCCCTGGAAGCCATTGGCGGCGCCATCACCCTGTCGCACGGTACCGCCAACGCCTTTCTCGCCATCCTGGTGGGCAGCCTCGTCCTGCTCGTCGTCGGCCTGCCGATCAGCCGCTATGCCATGCGCTACGGCGTCGACATCGATCTTCTGACCCGGGGGGCGGGCTTCGGCTATATCGGTTCGACCGTGACCTCGCTGATCTATGCCAGCTTCACCTTCATCCTGTTCGCTATCGAGGCGTCGATCATGTCGAGCGCGCTCGAATTCGCCTTCGGCGTGCCGCTCTGGCTTGGCTATATCATCAGTGCGGTGGCGGTGATCCCGCTGGTGACCCACGGGATCACCTGGATCAGCCGGTTCCAGCTTGCCACCCAGCCTTTCTGGATCATCCTGAACATCCTGCCATTCATTTTCATCATCTTCACCGACTGGCAGGCGGTCGGCACATGGCTGAGTTTCACCGGGATCGATCCGGTCACGCAGGCGCCGCGTCAAAGCGAGGGCGGATGGGCCAGCATCAACCTGATCAGCTTCGGAGCAGCCTCCGCCGTGATCCTGGCGCTGATGGCGCAGATCGGCGAACAGGTCGATTTCCTTCGGTTCCTGCCTGCCCAGGATTTCGCCCGCAAGCGCCACCGCCTGGCGCTGTTCCTGGCCGGGCCGGGCTGGGTCGTTCTCGGCGCACCGAAGATGATCGCCGGGTCCTTTCTGGCGGTGCTGGTGTTGTCGCACGGTGTGCCGGTCGGCCACGCGGACGAACCCTCGCGCATGTATGCCGTTGCCTTCGGCTACATGATCCCGAATGAAACCGTGGTGCTGTTGCTGATGGCCGCCTTCGTGGTGGTGGCGCAGCTCAAGATCAATGTCATGAACGCCTATGCGGGCTCGCTCGCCTGGTCGAACTTCTTTTCCCGGCTGACCCATTCCCACCCGGGGCGGGTGGTCTGGCTCGTGTTCAATGTCGGCATCGCGCTGCTTTTGATGGAGCTCGGCATCTACGGCCTGCTTGAGGAGACGCTCGGCGTCTTTTCCATCGTCGCCATGGCGTGGCTGTCTGCAATCTCGGCGGATCTCTTCATCAACAAGCCGTTCGGGCTGTCTCCACCGGGAATCGAATTCAAGCGGGCCCATCTTTACGACATCAATCCGGTGGGCACGGGAGCGATGCTGCTGGCGACGACCGTCTCGCTGGCCGCACATTTCGAGCTGTTCGGCGATATCGCCGCGGCACTGGCGACCTTCCTGGCCATGGCCATAGCTTTCGTCGCCGCGCCGGTGATTGCCTACCTGACCAAGGGGCGGTTCTACCTTGCCCGCAAGCCGCGCCAGAGTTGGCAGGCGAAGGATCAGATCGCCTGTTCCATCTGCGAGAACCCGTTCGAGCCGGAGGACATGGCCTATTGCCCGGCCTATCAGGCGCCGATCTGCTCGCTGTGCTGTTCCCTCGATGCGCGCTGTCACGACAGCTGCAAGCCGAAGGCACGCGTCGCCCACCAGGTCGGTACGGTTGCCTCCCGGTTCCTGCCGGAAACCGCGCTGGTCTATCTTCGGTCCCGGCTGGGCCGTTATGCGCTCGCGTCCGCCCTGTCCATGACGGGCATCGGTCTCGTGCTGTGGATCATCTATGCCCAGGCCGCCAGCCGGCTGGGGGATCCGACGGGCATCATTGCCCAGACAGTCGCCCTGATCTTCTTCGTCTTTGCGGTCGTCGCGGGAATTGCCTGCTGGTTCCTGGTCCTGGCCCACGACACGCGCCGCGTGGCGGAAGAGGAGTCCGCCCGGCAGAACGCATTGCTGCAACGGGAAATCGATGCGCACAGGATCACCGACGCGGCCTTGCAAAAGGCCAAGGAAAACGCCGAAGCGGCCAACCTTGCCAAGAGCCGCTACGTTGTCGGTCTCAGTCACGAGCTTCGCACACCGCTCAATGCGGTGATGGGATATGCCCAGGTGCTGGAGCGCGACGAGAGCCTGCCGCCCGAACGCAAACCGGCAATCAGCACGATCCGGCGCAGTGCCGAGCATCTGTCCGGTCTCATCGACGGCCTGCTGGACATTTCCCGGATCGAGGCGGGCCGGCTGCAGATCTATTCCAACGAGATCAACATTCACGAGTTTCTCGACCAGATCGTCGACATGTTTCGCATGCAGGCCGCCGCAAAAGGGCTCAGCTTCCACTATGAGCGGGCCTCCAACCTGCCGGTGTTCGTGCGCACGGACGAAAAACGCCTGCGCCAGATCCTCGTCAACTTGCTGTCCAATGCGATCAAGTTTACCGGGGAAGGCGGGGTTTCGATCGCGGTCGGCTACAGGTCGCAGGTGGCCAGTTTTGTCGTTTCCGACAGCGGACCGGGTGTCGAGCTGGAGGACCAGGCAAAGATCTTCGAACCGTTCGGGCGCAGCCGTGCCGCCAGCGGCGGGCGCGTGCCGGGTCTGGGGCTCGGTCTGACAATCACCAAGCTCCTGACCGAGACCATGGGCGGGGCGATTGCCCTGTCCAGCGAAGCCGGCAAGGGTGCTTCTTTCGAGGTGCGCCTGATGCTGGCGGCGGTGGACCGCCCGGTGGACACCATCAGGCTGGAGCGGCAGGTCCGGGGCTATCAGGGTGCGCGGCGGACCATTGCCGTGGTCGACGACAATCCGGATCATCGCGCCCTGGTGGGCGATATACTCAAACCCATCGGATTCGACGTGGTGGAAGCCGATAGCGGCCGCGCCTGTCTGGAAAGCGTTGCGGCGTTGGGGCCGGATCTTTACCTGGTCGACATTCTGATGCCGGGCATGAACGGCTGGGAGCTGGCCGAGGCCTTGCGGGACGGCGGTGTTGCGGCACCGATCATCATGCTCTCGGCCAATATCGGCGACCAGAGCCTGCGCCCGGACGGACCTGTCCACCACTCGGCAACGCTTGCAAAGCCGTTCGACATCGGCCAGCTCTACGACCTGTTGCAGAAGCATATGGGCGTGGTCTGGACGGAACAGGCGAATGACCGTGCAAGTTCGCCTGCGCCTGCTGCTCCGCTGCGCTCTCCCGGCGCGGATCACGTAGCCGATCTGATGTCCCTCGCCGATATCGGATTTGTGGAAGGGATCGAGGCCAAATTGAGCGAACTGGCGGATACCCCGGAAAACCGGCCCTTGATCGAGGAGTTGCAAGGCCATCTCGCCCGGTTTGATTTCGATGGCTACAGAAATGTCTTGAGCGGACTGGAAACCCATGACGGATGAACGCCGAGATACGGTTCTGGTGGTGGACGACAGTCCGGACACCCTGGGGTTCGTCACCGAAGCCCTGAAGAAAACCGGCATTGCCGTCCTGGTCGCGACCAGCGGCGAGGCGGCGCTGAAGATATGCGAGCGGGTGACGCCGGACACGATCCTGATGGATGCCGTGATGCCGGGGCTGGACGGGTTCGATACCTGCCGCCGGATCAAGGACAATCCGGCCCTGCGGCATGTCCCCGTGATCTTCATGACCGGGCTGTCCGAAACCGAGCATATCGTCAAGGCGCTGGATTCCGGCGGTGTCGATTTTCTCACCAAGCCGATCGATGTCGACGAACTCAAGGCCCGGATCAGGGTCCACCTGAAAAATGCACGTTCCGTTCAAAGCGCCCATGTGGCGCTCGACGCGGCCGGCCGTCATCTGGTTGCGGTTTCGGCGGAAGGCACGGTGCTGTGGTCGACACCGCAGATCCATAATCTGCTGGCGCGTACCGGGGCCGCGGAGACCAGCCTGTTCCGGCTTGGTCAGGCGCTGGGTGACTGGCTCGAGGGCGTGAGCGAGGGCGAGGGAAGACGCAAGAGCTTCATGCTTGGCCTCTCCGAGGATCTTGCCGTCCAGCTGCATCCGCTTGGACGTGTCGGGCCCGACGAGAATCTCTTCCGGGTCACCGCGGAAGACGAGGCCGGCCAGGTGCAGGCGCTTCAGGAACGCTTCGAGCTCACCCAGCGCGAGGCAGAGGTCCTGATCTGGATTTCCAAGGGCAAGTCCAACAAGGATATCGGCGAAATCCTGGGCCTTTCGCCGCGTACGGTGAACAAACATCTGGAGCAGATCTTCGTCAAACTCGGTGTCGAGAACCGGGCCTCGGCGGCGGTTCGCGCCGCCGAAATTATCTTTTCACTGTAACGATTCCGACCTGAACGCGCGCAAAGGCTTTCCGAACGGAAAGCGCGGCTCGACAAGACCCGCGCCTTGCCCTATGCATGCATTGGCGCGCGGTATTAGCCAAAAGGATTAGATGGGTTGAGCTGCGCGCGGGGCCGCTGACAAGAAAGAAACGCCCGCGGGATAGGGCAAGAGGAGCGTGGCTTATGACGGAATTTCGGGAGGTGCGGCGTTCGTCGCTGTTGCCGGATCAGATCGCCGCCGACATCATGGCGAAAATATCGGACGGCGAGTTGTTGCCGGGGGACACGCTTCCGACCGAGCACGCGCTTGCGGGGACGTTCGGTGTCAGCCGGAATGTGGTGCGTGAAGCAATCGCCCGCCTGCGTTCGGACGGGATCGTGGAATCACGCCAGGGACGCGGCGCAGTGGTCAAGCCGATCTCGGAGCGGGAGACGTTTCGCGTCGACATTCATTCGCTGGGAAAATCCGGGAACCTGGCCGACCTGTTCGAACTGCGCGGCCTTCTGGAAATCGAGGCGGCGGGTCTGGCGGCGGTCCGCAGGACGTCCCTGGATATCGAGGAAATGTGCAAGGCGATTGCCGAACTCGATGGTGACTTCCAGTTCGACGAGCGCCGCCTGGAAGCCGACGCGGCCTTTCACCGGGCGGTCGGCAAGGCGGCGGGCAATGCCTATCTCTATGGGATCATCTGTTACATATCGTCCCGATTGAAGGAAACCACGCGTGTGACCTCAAACATCTACACAAGAGATGATCTCGTGCAGGTGACACGCAACGAGCACCTCAAGATACTGAAGTCGATCGAGGCGGGCGACCGCGCCGGAGCGCGCAAGGCCATGGCCGCGCATATCGGCGGGGCTTCCGAGCGGCTGAAGGTGCCGGTCAGGTCGGTCAGCCTTCTTTAATACCAACCGCAATTAATGGGAACCGATCTGATGTCGTTGTTCCGGTTTGCCGGCAAGGCGCGTTGCGCAGGACGGCCTGGTTGGCCGTTCAAGCGGCGCAACGCCGTCCGGCGGGCCGGAACAGGCCACCGAAGGCCGCGTTTGGAGGCTGTTCTGCCGCGTCGCAGATTTTGGACGATACCCCGTATCGATCTGCAATCTGCTCCTTGCCGAACAGTCTCCAAACGCGGTCAGATGGGTTCCTATTAATTGCGGTTGGTATAAGCCGGTATTTCCGCGTTACGCGCGTTGAAACCACCACCGGCTGGCATGGCCGCGTGGCCGCCCCAGCAGCCTCGAACCGTCGCGGCCTCGACTTTTTCAGATTCCTTTCTTGACAATTTTGGAACGTTCCAATAATCAAAATGAAGAATTGGAACGTTCCAAAAAAGATAGAACAAGTGTTGCAGTTGGGAGATCAGAATGCGGTGGGCTCTGATAGGCGCGAGCCGGATTGCGTCGAGCTACATGATGGATGCGATGCGGGCACAGGGTGGAAGCATCCTGTCGGTGCTCAGCTCGGATGCCGGCCGCGGCGAAGACTATGCGCGCGAACACGGTATTGACCGGAGCTATACCGATCTCGGTACGCTGCTTGAAGACGACAGCGTCAATGCCGTCTACATCTCCACGACCAACGAAAAACACCATGCGCAGGCGCTGGCGGCGATCGCGGCCGGCAAGCATGTCCTGTGCGAAAAGCCGCTGGCAATGACGCTGGACGAAGCGTGCGAGATGGTCCGCGCCGCACGGGACAAGGGTGTCGTCTTCGCGACCAACCACCATTTGCGAAATGCCGGCTCCCACCTTGCCATCCGGGAGCTGATCCGGTCGGGCCGCATCGGCCAGGTTCTGAGTGCACGGGTCTTTCACGCCGTCAGCCTGCCGGAGGCCCTGCGGGGCTGGCGCATCAACGACGCGGCCGCCGGCGGCGGCGTCATTCCGGACATCACCGTCCATGACGCCGACACGGTTCGCTTCCATCTGGGTGAGGATCCTCTGGACGTCGTCGCCAAGGCAGGCGCGTCCGGCCTGGGGCAGGGGGTAGAGGACAGCGTCATGTCGGTCTGGTCGATGCCCTCTGGCGTCATGGTGGAGAGCCACGAGAGCTTCACTCACCCCTTTGCCGGCACCGGCATCGAGTTCCATGGCACGAGGGGATCGATCTTCGCGCGCAACGTCATGACACAGGAACCGGTCGGCGAGGTCACCCTGGTCGATGCGGCGGGCACGCACGCGGTCCCGTTCGAGACACACAATCTCTACGAATACGCCCTCGGCCTCTTCAGAGGCGCTGTGGCGGGCAAAGGAGCTCCGTCGGCGGATGGCGTTGACGGCATCAAGTCGCTTGCGGTTGCCCTGGCCGTGCGGGAGGCCGCGCAGAGCGGCCGGGCCGTTGCCGTCGACTACGGAGGCTATTGAACCATGGTCTCCAAGATCGTCTCCATGGAAGACGCGGCCGGCCGCATCGCGGACGGTGCGGTCGTCACCGTTTCCTCTTCCTCCGGCCTCGGGTGCCCGGACCGGATCCTGAAAGCCATTGGCGACAGGTTCGACCGGGAAGGGCACCCGAGGAACCTTACGACCCTGCATCCGATCGCCGCCGGTGACATGTACGGCATCAAGGGCATCGACCACATTGCCAAGGACGGGTTGCTGTCGACCATCATCGCCGGGTCCTACCCATCCGGACCATCGTCCCTGCCGATGCCGGAGATCTGGCGCATGCTGGTCGACAACCGGGTCGCTGCCTACAACGTGCCTTCGGGTATCCTCTTCGACATGCACCGCGACGTCGCGGCGCGCCGTCCGGGCGTAATGACCAAGGTGGGCCTCGACACGTTTGTGGATCCCGTTCGCCAGGGTTGCGCCATGAACGAGGCGGCCGCGGCCAGACCGATCGTCAACCGTCTGGAACTCGCCGGCGAGACATGGCTGCATTTCCCGAACATCGTGCCCGACGTCGCCATCGTCCGTGCAACGACGGCGGATGAAAGCGGCAACCTGACCTACGAGCACGAGGGCGCCTATCTCGGCGGCCTCGAACAGGCCATCGCCGTGCGCAACCATGGCGGCCTGGTGATTGCCCAGGTCAAGCGTGTCACCGCTTGCGGATCCCTTCGGCCCCATGACGTGCGCATTCCCGGTCACCTGGTCGACCTGATCGTGGTCGATCCCGACCAGCGCCAGACCACCGAAACGGATTACGATCCCGCCATTTCGGGTGAAGTCATGCGGCCCTGGAACAGTTTTTCCCTGGCCGAGCACAGTGTGGAAAAGGTTGTTGCAAGGCGCGCGGCGATGGAACTGCGCGCCGGCCAGACGGCAAATCTCGGCTTCGGCATTTCCGCGATCGTTCCCCGCGTCCTGCTGGAGGCGGGCCACGAACAGGCCGTCACCTGGGCGATCGAGCAGGGTGCGACCGGCGGCATGCCGCTGACGGGTTTTGCCTTCGGCTGCGCGTCGAATGCCGATGCCTTCATGCCGTCGCCGCAGCAGTTCACCTATTTTCAGGGTGGCGGTTTCGACGTCTCGTTCCTGTCGTTTCTCGAGGTCGACCTGGAGGGCAACGTCAATGTCTCCAAGCTCGGCAAGAAGCCTTACCTCACCGCGGGCTGCGGTGGTTTTGTCGACATCACCGCCAATGCCGGAAAAATCGTCTTTTCCGGCCTGTTCGAGGCCGGTGCCGAGATCGACCTGACCCCCGATGCCCTCAAGGTGAAGACGCCGGGCAGGTTCACCAAGATGGTCGACGAGGTCGAGCACGTCACCTTCTCCGGACGCCGCGCCCGGGACCTTGGACAGGAGGTGCTCTATGTCACCGAGCGCTGCGTGATCGAGCTGACCGGAAACGGCCTGACGGCAACCGAAATCATGCCGGGCATCGACCCGCAGAAGGACATTGTCGACGCGTCCGGTGGTCGGGTGAAGCTGGCAGGCAACCTGCGGGTGATGCCGACATCGTTGCTGAATGAAGGTGCGATGGAGCTGTCCCTATGAGCGCCCTGCACCTGATCCGCCACGGCAGTGTCGCCGAGCTGAGGCTGGACAATCCCGCGAAACTGAACGCCTTCACGCTCGAAATGCTCGAAGCCGTCGAACCGCATTGTGCCGAGATCTTGCGGGATGACAGCATCCGCGCCGTTGTCATCAGCGCCGAGGACAGCCGTGCCTTCTGTGCCGGTGCCGACATTGTTGCCTGGTCTGAACTGGAACCCTGGGAATTCGCCCGCAACTGGGTGCGCTACGGGCATCGGATCTTCGACCGCCTGGCGCGGCTCGCCAAGCCGACGATTGCGGCCGTGAACGGTCACGCCTTTGGCGGCGGTCTGGAATTTGCCGGGACAGCCGACATGCGCGTCATGTCGCCGGGCGCAACGTTGGCCCTTCCGGAAGCTGCGGTCGGCATCGTGCCCGGCTGGTCGGGCACCCAGCGGCTGGTCCGGCTGCTCGGCGAACCGCTTGTGAAGGAAATGGCGCTGTTCGGCCGCAGGATATCGGCGGAGCGCGCCTTTGCCGCCGGGTTCTGCGCGGAGATCACGGAAGACCCGCGCACCAGGGCCTTCGAGATCGCGGAGGAGCAGGCGAACCGGTCATCCTGCGCCATCGAGGTCGCGAAATACATGATCCACGCAGCCGTCGATGAAGACCGCGGTGCCATGATCGAGGCCCTTGGCGCGGGCATGATCGGGCAAACGGCGGACCGGACCGAGGGGGTGACCGCCTTCCGTGAAAAACGCAAACCGAATTTCCCTGGAAAATGACCATGAGCGACCTCAACGTAGTTTCGATCAGCGAAGCAAAGATCCCGACCGAACCCTTCATTGCCCGTCACCTGATCGACGGCAGCTGGCGTGACAGCGCCGACGGCGCGACATTCGACCGGGTCTCGCCCTCGCATGCGAGCCTTGTGACACGGGCGAGCCGGGGCGGCGTACGCGACGTCGATGCGGCGATTTCCGCAGCAAGGGTGGCTTTTGACAAGGGGCGCTGGTCCTGGACCAGCGGCAAGGACCGGGCGACGCTCCTTCTGAAGGTCGCCGATCTCATCGACCGGGAGCGCGAGCGGATCGCGTTCATGGAAACGCTGGAATCCGGCAAACCGATCAGCCAGGCGCGGGCGGAGATCGAGGGCGCTGCCGACATCTGGCGCTTTGCAGCGTCCCTGGCCCGAACCCTTCACGGCGAGAGCTACAATTCCCTGGGCAAGGACTTTCTCGGCCTGGTCCTCAAGGAACCGGTCGGCGTCGTCTCCATCATCACGCCATGGAACTTTCCGTTCCTGATCGTTTCCCAGAAGCTGCCCTTCGCGCTGGCCGCCGGTTGCACGGCGGTCATCAAGCCCTCCGAAATGACCCCGGCGACCACGGTCATTCTCGGCGAATTGCTGATAGAGGCCGGCCTGCCGGCTGGCGTCGTCAACATCGTGCTCGGACATGGCGATCCGGTGGGCACCGCGATGACGGCCGACAGGCGCGTCGACATGGTCACCTTCACCGGCTCGACGGGCGTCGGCAAGGCCATCGTCAAGGCGGCATCCGGCACATTGAAGAAGGTGTCGCTCGAACTTGGCGGAAAAAACCCGCAGGTCATCTTTCCGGATGCTGATCTGGAAAGTGCCGTCGATGCGGTCGTGTTCGGTGTCTATTTCAATGCGGGCGAATGCTGCAACTCCGGATCGAGAATTATCGTGCACGAGGACATTGCCGAGGCATTCATTGCGCGCACCGTGGAGGTGTCACGCAAGGTTCCCTTCGGTGACCCGTTGGACCCATCGACCAAGGTCGGGGCGATCATCACCCCCGACCACCAGCGGAAAATAGATGCCTATGTCCGGGACGCTGCAAAGGCGGGCGCGGATGTGCGGCTCGGCGGCGGGAGCCTTGAGGTTCCCGGTCTCGCCGGCCAGTTCTACCAGCCGACCGTGGTCGCCAACGCCAAGAGCCACATGCCGATTGCCCGGGAGGAAGTGTTCGGGCCGGTACTCACGGTCCTGACGTTCAGGACGCCGGACGAGGCCATCGAACTGGTCAACGACGCGGACTACGGCCTGTCCGCCGGTGTCTGGAGCGAGAACGTTCACACCTGTCTGGAATTTGCGCGCCGTGCGCAGGCCGGGACCGTCTGGACCAACACCTGGATGGACGGCTTCGCCGAACTGCCCTTCGGCGGCGTCAAGGAAAGCGGCCAGGGGCGGGAACTGGGCAAATACGGACTGGAGGAGTTTCTCGAGGCGAAAACCGTGACGATGCGGATCGGCCGCACGCGCGCGCCTTGGGTCGACCCGGGGACCTGATTCCCGGACTGGAAGGATGAAGATACGCACCTAGGGAGGAAACCATGCGTAAGTTCACGACCATGATGACAGCCGCCGCCGCACTGATTGCGGCCGGTACGGCAGTGAAAGCAGAGGACGTCGAGGTCCTGCACTGGTGGACGTCGGGCGGCGAGGCTGCTGCCCTCAACGTCCTGAAGGAAGACCTGGAAAGCCAGGGCATCGGCTGGCAGGACATGCCGGTCGCCGGCGGCGGCGGTTCCCAGGCCATGACCGTGCTGCGTGCCCGCGTCACGTCCGGCAACCCGCCCACCGCCGTGCAGATGCTCGGCTTCGACATCACCGACTGGGCCAAGGAAGGCGCGCTCGCCGACCTGAACATCCTGGCCGGCATGGAAGGCTGGGACGACGTGGTGCCCGAGGCGCTGCAGAAATTCTCCAAGCATGACGGCAAATGGGTCGCAGCACCCGTGAACGTCCACTCCACCAACTGGGTCTGGGCCAACAAGGCCGTTCTCGACGAACTCGGCATCGCGCCGCCCCAGACCTGGGACGAGTTTGTCGCCGCTCTGGAAAAGGTGAAGGCCTCCGGCAAGACCGCGATTGCCCATGGCGGCCAGGCCTGGCAGGACGCAACGGTGTTTGACGCCGTGGCCATGTCGACCGGCGGTCCGGAATTCTACAAGAAGGCGTTCATCGATCTCGACGAGGAAACGCTCGGCTCCGACACCATGAAGGAAACCTTCGACCGCATGGCCGTCATCCGCTCCTATGTGGACGACAACTTCTCCGGCCGCGACTGGAACCTGGCGACCGCCATGGTCATCAACGGCGACGCCGCCTTCCAGATGATGGGCGACTGGGCCAAGGGCGAGTTCCTCAATGCCGGCAAGACGCCGGACGAGGACTTCCTGTGCTTCCGCTTCCCGGGCACGCAGGACCAGGTCACCTTCAACGCCGACCAGTTCGCCATGTTCTCGCAGGGGCCCGAAGTCGGCAAGGAACAGGCCGCGCTCGCAACCGCGATCCTGTCGCCGAACTTCCAGTCTGCCTTCAACGTCGTGAAAGGGTCCGTCCCGGCCCGTACGGACGTTCCGAACGATGCCTTCGATGCCTGCGGCAAGAAAGGCATGGCAGACCTGGCGAAAGCCGCCGACAGCGGTAATCTCTATGGCTCGATGGCCCACGGTCATGCCAATCCGGCAGCTGTGAAAAACGCGATGTACGACGTCATCACCGCGCATTTCAACGGCGAATACGACAGCGAGACCGCTGTCGAGGAACTCGTGACCGCGGTCCAGATCAACAAGTAAACATGCCCTGGAGAGCGGTGATGCGTCACCGCTCTCTGCAAGGGACCGGGGACTGACAATGTCTATTTCCGAAACGGAGAACCCGCGCGGTTCCGTTGCCGACAGAGTGCGTGACGCCTTGCCCAGGCTGGTCTTGAGCCCGACCGTCGCCATCGTGGCGATCTTCGTCTACGGCTTCATCCTGTTCACGCTCTACCTGTCCTTCACTGACAGCCGGATCCTGCCGAGTTTCGGTTGGGTCGGGTGGCAGAACTACGAGAACCTGTTCCGGATCAGGGCCTGGGACACGGCCGTTTCCAACCTCGTCATCTTCGGGGTGCTCTACATCGCCATCTGCTGTGCGCTGGGACTACTCCTGGCGATCCTGCTCGACCAGCGCATACGAGCGGAAGGCTTTATCCGGACCATCTATCTCTATCCGATGGCGCTCAGCTTCATCGTCACCGGGGTGGCGTGGAAATGGTTCCTGGACCCGGGCATCGGCATCGAGGCCGTGGTCCAGGGCTGGGGCTGGACGGATTTCAAGTTCAACTGGATCAAGGATCGCGAAATGGCGATCTACACCATCGTGATCGCCGCGGTCTGGCAGACCTCCGGCTTTGTCATGGCCATGTTCCTGGCCGGATTGCGCGGCATCGACAGCGAGATGATGAAGGCGGCGCAGATCGACGGCGCGTCCACCTTCGCGCTCTACCGCCGCATTGTCATTCCCCAGCTGCGTCCGGCCTTCATGTCCGCGTTCGTGGTCCTGGCCCACATGGCGATCAAGTCCTACGACCTCGTTATCGCGCTGACCGGGGGCGGTCCGGGCACGGCGACCGAACTGCCGGCGACCTTCATGTATTCCTATACGTTCACCCGGAACCAGATGGGCATCGGCGCGGCTTCCGCCGTGATCATGCTGATGACGATCGCGGCGATCATCGTGCCCTACCTCTGGTCGGAACTGCGGGAGAAAAAGTGATGGCGACGGCAACGAAATCCCGCTCTTTCAGCGCGGCCCGGTTCGTTCTCTACGCACTGCTGGCCCTGTTCTGCATCTATTATTTGCTGCCGCTCTACGTGATGCTGGTGAATTCCCTGAAGCCTTTGTCGGAAATCACCGCGGGCGGCATGATGGCACTGCCGCAGGACTGGACGATAGCGCCCTGGCTGAGCGCCTGGTCGACCGCCCAGGTCGGTGTCGAGGCCACGGGCCTCAGGCCCTATTTCCTCAACTCGATCATCATGGTCGTACCGGCCGTCGCCCTGTCGACGCTGGTCGGCGCACTCAACGGCTATGTCCTGACAAAATGGACCTTCCGCGGTGCGACCGTCGTCTTCGGCCTGCTGCTGTTCGGCTGCTTCATTCCATTTCAGATGGTGCTGATCCCGATGGCGCGCATGCTCGGGCTGATGGGCCTTGCCGGTTCCGTCACCGGGCTGATCTTCGTGCATTTCGTCTACGGCATCGGCTTCTCGACGCTCTATTTCCGCAACTACTACGCCGCGTTTCCGACCGAGCTGGTCAGGGCGGCGCAGATCGACGGAGCCGGGTTCTTCCGGATCTTCTGGCGCATCCTGCTGCCGTCGTCGGGGCCGATTGCGGTGGTCTGCATCATCTGGCAGTTCACCAACATCTGGAACGACTTCCTGTTCGGTGCCTCCTTCTCGGATTTCAGCAGCCAGCCGATGACTGTCGCACTCAACAACCTGGTGCAGTCGTCGACGGGCGTGAAGGAATACAACGTTCATTTTGCCGGCGCGATCATGGCCGCGCTGCCCACGCTGCTCGTCTACATCGTCGCCGGGCGTTACTTCGTCCGCGGCCTGATGGCCGGCTCAGTCAAAGGATAAGACCATGGGCTTCCTGGATATCAAACAAGCCACAAAATCATACGGGGCCCTGAAAGTCCTGCACGAGACGAACATCTCCATCGAGGAAGGCGAGTTTCTCGTCCTGGTGGGACCGTCCGGCTGCGGCAAGTCCACGCTGCTCAACATGATCGCGGGCCTTGAGGACATCACCTCCGGCGAGATCGCCATTCGCGACCGCAGCATGAACGGCGTCAAGCCGGCGGATCGCAATATTGCCATGGTGTTCCAGTCCTACGCGCTCTATCCGAACATGTCCGTTGCAGGGAACATCTCCTTCGGCATGGAAATGCACGGCATCCCGAAGCCGGAACGCGAAAAGCGCATCGGCCAGGTGGCCGACCTTCTGCAGATCAGCCATCTGCTGGACCGCAAACCCGGCCAGCTCTCCGGCGGCCAGCGCCAGCGTGTCGCCATGGGCCGGGCGCTGGTGCGGGAACCGGACGTGTTCCTGTTCGACGAACCGCTTTCCAACCTCGACGCCAAGCTGCGTGTCGACATGCGCACCGAGATCAAGAAACTGCACCAGAAGCTCGGCACCACCATTGTCTACGTGACCCACGACCAGATCGAGGCCCTGACACTGTCCACCCGGATTGCGGTCATGTTCGGCGGTTATGTCCAGCAGCTCGGCACGCCCAAGGAGATCTACGACAATCCGGCCAACATGTTCGTCGCCGGCTTCATGGGGTCGCCGTCGATGAACCTGTTTCCGGCGAAGGTCGTTGCCGTCGACGGCCGGCCGGCAGCCGAAATCTCGCTGGCGGACGGCAAGACCGCGTCAGTTCCCTTCGCAGGTGAAACCCTTGCCTCGAGCGTTGGTCGTGACATCGTGCTCGGCATCCGTCCGGAAGCAATTACGGACAAGGATGGCGCCGACCGCAATTCAAAAGCCGTTCACATGGTTGAGGCCCCGGTCGAAGTGACAGAGCCGGCGGGCTCGGACACGTTCGTCGTCAGTCAGATCGGCGGCAAGGACGTGACCGGCCGGTTCCGCGCCGACGTCAATGTGCGGGCAGGGGATGTCTTTCCCTTTGCCTTCAACATGGAAAAGGCGGTCGCCTTCGATCCTCAGACCGAAAACAGGATTGCCTGACCCGTGAGCAATGCCCCGGACATCGTGATCATCGGCAGCGGCATGGGCGGCGCAACGCTTGCCGCAGGCCTTGCCCCGTCCGGTGCCAACATCCTCATACTGGAGCGGGGCGAGCGCATCCCGGACGATGCGCCGGCGCGTGATCCCTGGCGCATCTACACCAACAGCGCGTTCCGCTCCGCCGAGACCTGGCTCGATGCCGACGGGACCCCGTTCGAGCCGGGCAACTACTACAATGTCGGTGGCAATTCGAAACTCTATGGTGCGGTCCTGATCCGCTACCGGAAAGAGGACTTCGATACTTTAGAGCATTTCGACGGCGTCTCGCCTGCCTGGCCCTTCGCCTATGAGGAGCTGTCGCCCTGGTACGACGCCGCCGAGCAGCTGTTCCAGGTCCGCGGCGACGCCGCGTCCGATGCCACCGAACCGCCGCATGGCCGGCCCTATCCGTTTCCTCCCGTGCCCGACGAAGAACCGATCCGCCTCGCCAGACACCGCCTGGAACAGGCAGGGGTCAAGCCCTTCAGCCTGCCGCTCGGGGTCGATATCGACCGCTGGCTGGAGGCCGGGCGCACCGGCTGGGACGGCTATCCGGATCTGCGCTGCGGCAAGATGGATGCGGAAACCTGTCCGCTCGAGGCGGCGCTCGCCCATGACAATGTCAGGCTCGTGACCGGTGCCGAGGTGACCGGTCTGAGGAAGGGTGACAGGTCCGGCCGCATCGAGGAGGTTGCCTACCGGAAGGATGGTGAGGAGATCGTTCTGACGCCGGGTGTGGTGGCGTTGTGTGCCGGCGCCGTCCAGTCCGCCGCGCTGCTGCTGCGCTCCGGCATCGCCAACGGATCCGATTACGTCGGCCGCTGCTTCATGAACCACAATGCGACCGCGATGATCGCCATCGATCCGCGCTTCCGCAACACCGCCGTCTACCAGAAGACCTTCGGCATCAACGCGTGGTACCTGGACGACGGCGAGGCCGGCAGGCCGCTGGGCAATGTCCAGCTTCTGGGCCGGGTCACACCGGACATCCTGAAGATCCAGGTCCCGCATTTGCCACGTTTCGCGGCCCGCTGGATTTCCGGACACGCACTCGATCTTTATCTCATTTCAGAAGACCTGCCCGACCCGGAGAGCCGGGTGGTCCTGAAGGACGGCAAGGTGCAGCTCATCTGGCGCCGGTCCAACATGACGGCTCATGACAAGCTGGTTGCCAGGACGCGGAAAACGCTGCGCCGGGCCGGGTTCCCCCTTGTCCTGACGCGTCTCTTCGACGGCCGGGTGCCGTCCCATCAATGCGGCACCGTTCGCATGGGCAACGACCCGGCGACATCGGTGCTCGGCCCGGACTGCAGGTCCTGGGATCATCCGAACCTTTTTGTCACCGATGCCGGTGCGTTGCCGACCTCGGCCGCCGTCAACCCGGCCCTGACCGTCGCGGCGCTTGCGCTCAGGACAGCGGAAACGATTCAAAAGGATCTGGCGGCATGAGCAGGCTGGCACTGGTCACAGGAGGACAGAGGGGCATCGGTCTCGGCATCGCCGAAGCGCTGGTTGCAGCGGGTTACAAGGTGGCTCTTGTGGCGCAGCTGCCGGCCGAAGATCCGGAAGTCGTCGGGGCGCTTGCCCGGCTCGGTCAAGGCGCTGCCTATTTCCAGCATGATCTTCAGGACATCGATGGACATGCGGCCTTGCTCGACCGGATCGAGCAGGCCCTCGGTCCGGTCACCACGCTGGTATCCAATGCCGGCGTTCCGGCGAAGGTTCGCGGCGACTTGCTGGATCTTGCGCCGGACAGCTTCGATTTCGTCATGGGGGTGAACCTGCGCGGCGCGTTCTTCCTGGCGCAGGAGGTTGCGCGGCGCATGCTGGACCGCGAAGCAGACAATTACCGCTCCCTGATCTTCATCACCTCGGTCAGCGCCGGCATGGTCTCCGTCGAGCGCGCCGAATACTGCCTGTCGAAGGCGGGTGCCGCCATGATGGCCGAACTCTTCGCCGTGCGCCTGGCACCTCACGGCATCGGCGTCTTCGAAATCCGCCCGGGCATCATCGAGACGCCGATGACGGCGGGCGTGAAGGACAAATACACCGCGCAAATCGAACAGGGGCTGGTGCCGGCGGCGCGCTGGGGGCAGCCGGAAGATATCGCCGCTGCCGTGCTGCCGCTCGCCGGGGGCCAAATGGCCTTTGCGACCGGTTCCACCATCAAGGTGGATGGCGGCCTGTCGATCCCGCGTCTTTGAGAAACAGCACTCTTTGGAATGAACATGGAAAAAGGCTTCGACTTCATCATCATCGGCGGCGGCAGTGCCGGATCCGTCGTGGCGGCGCGGCTGACCGAGGATCCGGACATCCAGGTGCTGCTGCTGGAAGCGGGCGGGAGCGACCGGCACCCGTTCTATCATCTGCCGGCCGGGTTCGCGAAAATGACCAAGGGCATCGGCTCCTGGGGCTGGCACACGGTACCGCAAAGGCACATGAACGACCGCGTCTTCCGCTACACCCAGGCCCGGGTGATCGGTGGCGGTTCCGCGATCAATGCCCAGATCTACACCCGCGGCAATCCGCTCGACTATGACGAATGGCGCCAGATGGGCTGCGAGGGCTGGGGCTACGATGACGTGCTGCCCTATTATCGCAAGGCCGAGGACAATGACAGCTACGACAACCGCTACCACGGCAAGGGCGGACCGCTTGGCGTGTCGAAACCCTGCGCACCGCTGCCGATCTGCGAAGCCTATTTCGAGGCCGCGGCCGCGCTCGGCATCCCGAAGAACGAGGATGTCACCGGCGAAAAACAGGACGGGGTTGCCTATTACCAGCTGACCCAGCGCAATGCCCGCCGCTCCTCGGCCGCCATGGCCTATCTCGCGCCCAACCGGAGCAGACCGAACCTCGTGGTGCGCACCGGGGCCAATGTGCGCCGGATCGTGGTCGAGGCCGGAAAGGCCACCGGAGTGGAACTCGTCGACGGCACCCGGCTGACAGCTTCATCGGAGGTGATCCTGTCGTCCGGCTCGATCGGCTCGCCCAGGCTGTTGCAGCTCTCCGGGATCGGCCCGGCGGACGAGCTGCGCGCTCTTGGCCTCGACGTGATCCTCGACCGTCCGTCCGTCGGCGCCAATCTCCAGGACCATCTCGATCTCTATTGTATCTGCGAGGTCAGCGGTCCGCACACCTACGACCGTTACGCCAAGCCGCACATGTCGGTGATCGCGGGCCTGCAGTATCTCCTCACCCGGCGCGGGCCGGTGGCCTCCAGCCTGTTCGAGACCGGAGGCTTCTGGTACGCGGATCCGGAAGCCCGGTCACCCGACCTCCAGTTTCACTTAGGGTTAGGCACCGGCATTGAATCGGGTGTCGCGGCCATGCCCGACGGCGGCGTGACCCTCAATTCCTGCTACCTGCGTCCGCGCTCGCGCGGTTCGGTGCGTCTGCGCAGTGCCGATCCGTCCGCCGAGCCGCTCATTGATCCGAACTACCTGGAGGATCCGCGTGACCGGGAGATGTCGATCCGCGGCCTGAAACTGACCCAGGAGATCCTGGGGCAGGCGCCGCTCAAGCCGTTCATCAAGGCCGAGCGCCTGCCCGGGCCGGATGTGCTCACCGACGACGACTATTTCCGTTTCATCTGCGAGCATTCCAAGACCTCGCATCATCCGGCCGGCACCTGCCGGATGGGTGTCGACGACGATGCCGTCGTCAACCCGCGCCTCAGGTTCAACGGCATAGACAGGCTGCGCGTCGTCGACGCCTCCATCATGCCGAATGTCATTTCCTCCAACACCAATGCCGCGGCCATCATGATCGGCGAAAAAGCCGCCGACATGATCCGCGAAGACCACGGAGCCCGGACATGATCCGCCATATCGTCCTCATCAGGTTCAGGCCGGACGTCTCCGAGGACACCATTTCGGGCCTGTTTTCCGAACTGCGCGAGATCGAAAAGAAGGTCTCCGGCATCCGGGACATCACTTCCGGGCGCAGCGAAAGCCCGGAGAAGATCGAGCGCGGCTACATGCACGGCTTTGTCGTCGATTTCGACGACTGGGATGCGCTGGAACGCTACCAGACACACCCGGACCACAAGGCTCTCGGCAGCAAGCTGGTCGCCAATGCGATCGGCGGGATCGACGGCATCCTGGTGCTGGACATTCCCGTCGCCGCCTGACCCGTTGCCAATTCTGGAGCTGCCTATGCTGACCCTTCCAACCTATGACAAGACCCTTGAACCCTACCGGCTGACGGGCGAGCCGCTGGTGCCGCGCGCGCCTGAAGTGCCGCTCACCCGCACGGCCTTTGCCGCGGCCCATGTGGTTTCCGATCCGCTGGCCGAGCGGGATCCCTGGGTCGGCTCGCCGGCCGTCGACTGGGACAACACGCTCCGGTTCCGGCACTGGCTGTGGAACCAGGGGCTGGGCCTTGCCGAGGCCATGGACACGGCGCAGCGCGGCATGGGCGTCGACTGGCCGACCGCGAAGGAACTGATCGAACGCACGATGCGCGAAGCGAAAGCCCATCCGCTGAAGCCGCGGGTTGCCTGCGGCGCCGGCACCGATCAGAAACCGCTTGCCGAGCTGAGGACACGGGACGAGATCCTGGCCGCCTATTCCGAGCAGATGGAGGCTGTCGAAGCGGCCGGCGGGCAGGTGATCCTGATGGCGTCGCGCGCCTTTCCCGCGATGAGCGCAACAGCAGACGATTATGCCCACGTTTATGGCAGGCTGCTGGACCAGGCCGCTGCGCCGGTGATCCTGCACTGGCTTGGCGACATGTTCGATCCGGCCCTTGCCGGTTACTGGGGCGCTGCCGACTTCGAAACCGCATCCGAAGCCGTGCTGGACATCATCCGGGCACACGAGGACAAGGTTGACGGCATCAAGATCTCGCTGCTCGACCAGGCCTGCGAAGAAGACTTCCGCGCCCGCCTGCCGGACGGTGTCCGGCTCTATACCGGCGACGATTTCAACTATGCCGACCTGATCGCCGGTGACGGCACGCATTATTCGCATGCGCTCCTGGGCGCCTTCGCGGCCATCGCGCCTGCGGCGTGCCAGGCGCTCGAAGCCCTGGCCCGCGATGACCTCGAGACTTATCACGGCCTGCTCGCACCAACGGTGCCGCTCAGCCGCGAGATCTTCAAGGCGCCGACGCAATTCTACAAGGCCGGCATTGCCTTCCTGGCCTGGCTCAACGGAGCGCAAAGCCACTTCATCATGCCGGCGGGCTTCCAGTCCGCCCGCGAGATCACCCATTATGCGGAGGTCTTTCGGCTTGCGGATCAGGCGCGCGTGCTGTCAAAACCGGAATTGGCGGTCGAGCGGATGAAGCTGCTGTTGAAACTCCACGGGGTGGATTGAACAGGATTGGGCGGGGGAATGGGCAAGCGAGCGACCATACTGGATGTGGCGAAAAAGGCGGGCGTCTCCAAGTCGACCGTTTCTCTCGTCCTGCAGAATTCCTCCCTGGTCAAGCAGCAGACCCGGGATCAGGTCATGGCCGCGATGGAAGCGCTCGGCTATGTCTACAACCGCTCGGCGGCCGGCCTGCGCGGGGCGGCATCCGGCCTGATCGGGCTGATCATCAACGACCTGCGCAATCCCTTCTTCACCGAGTTTGCGGCCAGCGCCCAGATGAGCTTCGCCCGGCAGGGCTATTCCACCGTCATTGCCAACACGGACGAGGATCCGGAGATCCAGGCGCAGGTGATCGACAGCATGATCGAACACGGTGTCTCCGCCTTTGTCGTGTCGCCGACCTATGGCGGCGAGGACCGGCCGTTCGACCGCATCGAACGGGCCGGGATCCCGACCATGCAGGTGCTCCGCCAGGTGGATGACCGCACCAACCTGTTTCCCTTTGCCTCCCATGACTATGCGGCGGGCGGCCGGCTTGCTGGCGAACACCTGATCGCCCAGGGCTGCCGGAAGATTGCCTTTGTCGGCGGCATCGAGGACCGGCCGATCACGCTGGAGCGCATGTCCGGATACAACGCGGCCATGGCGGCGGGCGGCCTGGCACCACGGGCTTTCTACGGCCGCCCATCAAGGGCCTTTGGCCGCGAGATCGCCCTGCGCCTTGCCAAGGATCACAAGGACATCGAAGCGGCGATCTGTTTCAGCGATCTTGTCGCGCTCGGCATGCTGAGCGGCTTTGCCGAAGCCGGCATCCGGACCGGCCGGGACTTCAGGATCGTCGGCTTCGACGACATCGAGGAATGCTCGATCGCCTTTCCCCGGCTCAGTTCCGTCCGTTGTGACTCCGCCGCCTTCGGCCGCAATGCCGCCGAGGCGATGCTGGCCTGGATCACCCATGGCGAGCGCCCGCCGGACCGGAAACGCTACGATGTCGAGTTGATCACGCGCCAGTCCAGCCTGTGGACGGAGACCGAAACCTGACACTCCCCGCCCTTTGTTGAGTTTGCGGCTGCACAAGCTTCGTTCTGGGGCCGGAAAAACGACGGTTCAGCCAACTCGTGCAAGTAAAGGCAAGTGCAGTCAGGCGCGTGGGGGCGTCTTCTGCTGTCTTCGGTCGGAGAACTTCGATTTGACTAGAGTGAAGAAGCGGCAGTAGACCCATTGGCGAGGCTGCGTTTGCAATCCTCTCACGAACTCGCCACGCCGGAAGACCGAACGCCGCATGTCAAACTCAAGGACCCGGGAGATGTCCCTCGACCGAAACGCAGATGACAGGCTCACGGTCGAAATCTTCATCCAGCCCGGCTTTTCCGAACTGGAACTGTCCTCGGTGATTGCCGTATTGAGGGCCGCCAACGAGATCCTGAGCCGGGACCGGTTCTCCTGGCAGGTAACGTCGGACAGTCCGGGTTTCGTCAACAGCCGTTCGGAGCTGATTGCGCGCGCAGACCCGACAATCGGTGACCAGTTTCTGCGGGACTGCCTGTTTGTCGTTGCCGGGACTGGCGCGCCGCGCGAGGGATGGATGCGCCGGCTGAGGGCGATGCAGAAGCTGCAGCGGCGCGTCGTCCTGCTCTCCGAAGCCTCGCGGGAATATGTCAAGGCGTCCAATCTGGAGGACGGCAGTGCCACCGCCCATTGGCGCGACGCGGCTCTGCTGCGCGAGGTCGGCAACGGCCCGGCACTGTCGGACCATCTTGCGCAGGAAAAGGGCAGCATCGTCACCTGTGCCGGGGAGGGCTACACCGTCGAGGCGGTGATCGGAGTTCTGGCCGATGTGCTGGAAGCCTGGGAATGCGCGGAAATAGCCAGTCTTCTGGTGGTCGAGAATGTGCGCGGCTTTGCCCACCCGCAGCCGCGGGGCATGAGCGACAACACCAACCTGTTCGAAAAGCGGCTCCAGAAGGTGGTGCAGCTCATGGAGCACAATATCGAGGTGCCGCTGCGGCTGGCCGATCTGGCAAGCCAGGTCGGGTTGTCTCCCCGTCACCTGGAGCGCCTGTTCACCGTCTATCTCAACACCACACCGGCAAGGTTCTACAAGAAGATCCGCCTGAAGAAGGCACACACGCTGGTGACCGGCACCCACATTTCCCTGATCGAAATCGCCCTCGCCAGCGGCTTTCTGACGGCGCCGTCCTTCTCGCAGGCCTACAAGGCCGAATACGGCGAGACACCCACACAGATACGCCGAAAGCGCATGGGTGCCTGACTGGCCCTTGCCATACGAGCCGGGCGGGTTTCACAGCACAAATCGGTGTGTGAAAGGGGCCGCCGGAGAGATCTTCACTCTGTATGCATGTCCACGAGTAGGCGCGTCGGCCAGGACAGTACCTGGTAAGTTGTTCCGGTCGTTGCCTTGCGCATGGCAAGGTGTACCCGCATCAGGCCGCCTTCTCGGGTGTGATGCCGGAGATCGCCTGGATGAGATTGTCTTCCGTGACTTCCTCGGAGGTGAAGGTGCGGATGATCTCGCCGGAGAACATGGCGACGATCCGGTCGCTGACATGAAGCACTTCCGGCATTTCGGAACTGATCACGATCACCGCATAGCCCTGGGCGGCGAGCTCGCGGATCAGATTGTGGATCTCCGACTTGCTGCCGACATCGATACCGCGCGTCGGCTCGTCGACGATCAGCACGTTCGGGTGCATGGACAGCCATTTGCCGATGACGATTTTCTGCTGGTTGCCGCCGGATAGATTGCCGACCGTCTGCTTCCAGCCGGGTGTGCGGATGTCGAGCCGGTCGCGATACTGGTCGAATATGGCGATCTCGGCGCCTTCGGCCACGAACGGACCGGCCTTCAGGTCACTGACCTGGGGCAGGGTCATGTTGTCCCGGCAGTTCATGCCGAGCACCAGGCCCTGGCCCTTGCGGTCTTCGGGTACGAGCGAGATGCCCTTCTGAATGGCGTCGGCAGGAGAGTGGATCACGGTCTCCTGGCCGTCGAGCAGGATCTTACCGCTTGTCGGCTCGCGCAGGCCGAACAGGGTTTCGGCGATCTCGGTGCGGCCGGCACCGACGAGGCCGTAAAAGCCGACAACCTCGCCCCGGCGCACCTCGAAACTGACATTGCGGAACAGCTTGCCGCAGGAAAGGTCACGCACCTCGAGGGCAACACCCCCGATGTCGTGATGGCTCTCGTTGCGCGACAGGTCCAGCTTGCGTCCGATCATCAGCTGCGTGATTTCGTCTTCACTGGTCTCGGCAGTGGTCAGCGTGCCGCGATACTGGCCGTCCCTCAGCACACTGATCCGGTCGGTGATCCTGAAGATCTCCTCCATGCGGTGGGAAATGTAGATGATGCCGACGCCGTGGTTTTTCAGGTCTTCGATGACGTCGAACAGGACCACTTTTTCCGCATCCGTCAGGGAGGCGGTCGGCTCGTCGAAGATGACAGCCTTGGCCTCGACGGTCAGCGCACGGGCGATCTCGACCATCTGCTGGTTGGCGATGGACAGGTCGCCGACCCGTGTGCCTGCGTCGAACCCGACTTTGAGCTTGCCGAGGATCTCGTTTGTCTGGGCATGGAGCTGCTGCCAGTCGACACGGCCGAAGCTCTTTTTCGGCAGTTCGCCCAGATAGATGTTCTCGGCAACGGTCAGCTCCTCGGCAAGGCTCAGCTCCTGGTGGATGAAGACGATGCCCTTGGACTTGGCCTGCAGGGGCGATGTCATCACCACCGGCTCTTCGCTGACGATGATCCGGCCTTCCTCGGGCTGGTAAATGCCGCCGAGCACCTTCATCAGCGTGGACTTGCCGGCACCGTTCTCGCCCATCAGGGCATGAACCTCGCCCGGCATCACCGAGAAGGACACGTTGTCGAGGGCGCGCACGCCGGGGAAGGTCTTGACGATGCCCTCAAGGCGCAGGGCTGGGGTTTCTTCACTCATATTCTCAGCGCCTCCCGGCCCTTGAGGTTCAATTGACGGTCCAGGAACAGGACCGCGATCAGGATCAGGCCGATCACCAGGTTGACGGTTTCGGTATCCGCGCCGATATGGCCGAGCCCCTTGCGCAGCAACTGGATCGCCAGAACGCCGCCCAAGGTCGAGAGCACCGAGCCGGCGCCGCCGGTCAGCTTGGTGCCGCCCAGGACGACCGCGGTGATCACCCAGAGTTCGTAGAGTTCGCCGTCATTGGGGTTCACGGACCCGGATTCGGAATAGAAGACCACGGCGGACAGCGAGGCCAGGAAGCCGATGATCATGAAGTTGATCATCATGTGCGGGCCGACGCGAATGCCGGCGTTGATCGCGGCGGTGCGGTTGTCGCCGATGGCATAGGCGTTGCGGCCATGCACGGTGCGGTTCATCACGAACCAGATCACGGCGGTGACGGCGATCAGGAACCAGGTGGCGGTGTGCAGACCCAGGAACTGCGCCTCGGCGAAATCCACCAAGGTCCAGTTGAGGTGTGAGGTCGGCTGTTCGCCATTATACATGAACACCAGGCCACGATAGCCGAGCATGGCGCCGAGCGTGACGATGAAGGCATCGACGCCGGTTTTCCAGACGATCAGGCCGTTCAGTGCGCCGAGAACGATCCCAGTCATCAGGGCGAGCCCCCAGGAAATCGGGATGACCCAGTCGCCGAGACCGGCGAAGATCGGCCATGTCATGCTGTCCAGCAGCACCACGGCGCTCAGGGCGAAGGTCGCGCCGACGCTGAGGTCGATATTGCCGTTGATCATGATGATGGTCATGCCGATGGCGATGATGCCGATCGGGGCCGACTGCTTGAACAGAAGCAGCATGTTGTCGACGTCCATGAAGGCCTTGTCGCTGAGCGACAGGTATTCGCCGGCGATGGAGAAGAAGATCAGCTCCACGACGATGAAACCCCAGATCGCGCCGCGCTTCAGAAAGGTGCTGAGTGTGCCCGGTTCCATGTGCTTCCCCCTACGCAATCGGTGACCAGAGCTTGCCGCGCTTGGCCGCGATGTCGAGCCAGACTGCAAGGATGATGATGATCCAGGTGACGACGTACTGGGCGTAGAACTGCAGCCCGACCAGAAGGAGGCCGTTCTGGATGAAACCGAGGATCAGGACGCCGATGACGGTCTTGAAAATGGTGCCGGATCCGCCGAGCAGCGAGGCACCGCCGAGGATGATCGCGGCAAGGACTTCCAGCTCGAGCCCCTGGCCGACGGTGTTCTGGCTGCCCAGCGACCGGCTGGCCTGGAGCAGGCCGGCCGTGCCGACGCAGAGGGCCGACATCAGGTAGCAGCAGAACACCACGCGCGCCCGGCGGATGCCGGAAAAGGTCGCCGCTGTGCCGTTGCCGCCTACGGCATAGACCTTGCGGCCGAACGGGGTCTTGGCAAGCATGATCCCGAGCACCGAGGCCACCAGCGCGAAGATCAGGATCGGCACGGGAATGCCGAGCACGTCGGACTGGCCGAAGAAGCTGAACCAGGTGCCCTCCTTGTCGGCAATGTCCATGTTCTTGCCGCCCGAATAGGTCAGTGTCAGGCCGTGGATCGCCGACAGCATGCCCAGCGTGACGATGAGGGAATTGAGCTTGAGATAACCGACCAGGAAGCCGATGAAAGCGCCAAGGCAAAGCACCATGGCATACATCGACGGTATGGCCAGCGTCGGACCGATCTTGTCGTGCAGGTCGAGGACCACGATGGTCGCGAAGGACATCATCGAGCCGACCGACAGATCCAGGTTGCCGCTGATGACAACAAAGGTCACGCCGAGCGCCATCACGCCCAGGATGGCCGAGGAACGGACCACGCCCATGATGTTGTCCGGGTCCAGGAAACGTTCATTGGCGATCGTGAAGCCGATCATGAACAGGGCGAAGGCCACGAGAATGCCCTGCTTCGCAAGGAATGTCCCCACGCCCGACAGGTTGGACGGCCGCATAGGTCTCTCCTTGGTGCCGCCGGAACGGCTTTCTGCCTTTGTCGTTATGTCGGACAACAGATCCTCCCTGGAGTCCCGGTCGGTCAGATTGTTCTAACCTGTTGATTCTTCTATACGAGCGTCATGCCGCCATCGATCATGACAATCTGCCCGGTCATGTAGTCGCTGTCACGCGAGGCCAGGAAAGTCGTCGTTCCCGTGATATCCGCCGGCGTTGCCACACGGCCGCGCAGGATATCGGCAGAAAACGCCTCCATGGCCTCGCCAGGCTTTGCGGAGGCGCCGATGCGCATCAGGTCTTCGTCGACCTGTTCCCACATTTCGGTGGCGACGACACCGGGCGCGAAGCCCGTGACCGTGATGTCGTGCTTGGCCAGGTCCCGCGCGCCCGACTGGGTCAGCGACACCACCGCCCATTTCGAGGCGCAGTAGGGGGCCACGTTGTCGAAGCCCTGGCGGCTGGCGATCGAGGCGGTGTTGACGATCTTGCCGCCACCGCCCTGCGCGATCATCTGGCGGGCCGCCTCCTGCATGCCGATCAGGCAGCCGAGACCGTTCACGCCCATGACGAAATTCCAGTTGTCCTCGGTCACGTCGAGGAAATTCATCGGCTTGTTGACGCCGGCATTGTTGAATTTCACGTCGAGCCGGCCGAACTCCGCGACGGTCTTTTCGATCATCGCCCGGACCGCGTCCCGGCTGGTCACATCGACGTCAGCCCAGGTCGCCCGCCCGCCGTTTCTTTCGGCCCGCTCGCTATTCGCCGCTGCAACGGACCTGGCCTGGTCGCCGTTGATATCGGCGAAACAGACCAGCGCGCCCTCGTCGAGAAGTGCTTCGCCGATTGCGCGGCCAATCCCCCTGGCAGCGCCGGTCACAATGCAGGAACGCCCGGACACCCGGCCCATGGTTTCCTCCCGGTCACTTGAAACGTCTTGAAGAAAAAGGGGCGCGGGTGGGAGCCCGCGCCCAGGTCGGGCTTGTCTTAGAAGACCGGCTTGGAGAATTCGGCCATGTTGTCCTGGGTGATCTTCGGGGTGTCGAAATAGTTCAGGAACGGCACGTCCTTGCCGGACAGCACATCAATGGCGGTCTGGAGCGCGGCCTCGGCGTCATCCACCGGGGACTGGTAGATGGAGCCCCAGTATTCGCCACGGTCCATGGCTTCATAGCCGACGGCGAAGTTGGTGGCGCCGACAAAGATGATGCCTTCGCGCCCGGCGGCCTTCGCGGCGTTCAGTGCACCGACCCCCATGTTGTCATCACCGGCATAAACGCCGTCGATGTCATCATATTTTACCAGAAAGGCTTCCATCACCTTTTGGGACTTCTCGCGGTTCCAGTCACCTGGTTGCTTGTCGATCTGCGTCACATTCGGGCAGACCTCAGGCAGACGATCGTCGAAACCCTTCGCGCGCTCGATTGCGGTCGTGTAGCCGGGCTGACCGGTGATGTGCACGACTTTGGCTTCGTTTTCGATGCCCATATCCTTGAACTTGTCGCACATGATCTCGGCAGAGCGCTTGCCCTGGGTGATGTTGTCCGGCCCGGAGAAGGACTTGACGAATTCGAAGCCCTGCTCGGCGATGTTCGAGTTGGTCACGATCACCGGAATGCCGGCCTTGTGGGCCTTGCGGACAGCCGGGATCACGGCCTCGCCGTTGGTCGGCCAGATGATGATGGCATCGACTTCCTGCTGGATCAGGTCTTCCATCTGCGCGATCTGGCGCGCAACGTCGCCACCGGCATCCAGCACGACGGTCTCGACATCGGCGTTGGCGTCAGCGGCGGCAATGAAGGCTTTTTCGTAGGTCGTCTGGTAGCTGTCGACGCCGACATTGTTCTGCGTGATGCCGATTTTCATCGTTTCGGCGGAAGCTGCAGTAGCAAGGGCCAGGCCTGCGACGGCGGTCGTTGCCACGAGCAACGAGCGAAACTGGTACGTCATTCTGTTTTCCTCCCGTGAAGACCGGTGGGGTCTTGATCTTCTCCGCATCTCCTCCTGACGCGGATGTCGCACTCGTCTTGAGCGTCGACGACAAGCCTGCATGGAGGCCGATGATGCCGCGCCATCGAAAATATCCAAAATGAATGTTTTAATATCCAGAATGAACAATTTGGCCATTTAGCCGGATTGCAGGCTCACACACTCTTTGGGGCACGATCAATGTCGATCCAAAAAATATTCAATCTGAGGAAACGCAACAGTGGTTTGTCCCGTCCGGATCTTGGAGACGCGAGATGAACCACAATGAAGGAGAGCTGGTTCGCGAAACGTCATTTCTCACACCGCAGGCCAAAACGGAGATTCTCGAGGTGCTTTCGTTCCTGGAGAGTTTCGACGGCGAGCTTGACGGTCTGATCGAAATGTCTGTGCCGAACCCGTATGTCAAAATGTCGGCCTATCTGGTTCAAAGACATCTGGAGGCAAAGGTTGTCACGCCGACATCGCTGATCGGCGCGTCCGGCGTGCCCTATGCCACGGCGACCCGCCGGATCAAGGAGATGGTCGACAGCGGTCTGGTCGAGCAGCGGCCCCGCACGGCCTCAGGCCGCAGCTTCTCCCTCCACCCGAGCGCGGACATGCTGGAATCCTGGACCCAGTTCAGCAGCCGTGTCCGCCGGCTCGCGGCGCAGCATTTCGGCACCGCCGAAAAGCGGGCCGGCACCCAGGACTATTATTTCGGCGGGTCCTATCTCGAGGCACAGACCATCCAGCCGCCGCAGGTTCTGCTCGATCCGCTGAAGCTGTCCGGCGGCTTGCGTGTTCTCGTGCATGGCGACCCGACCTTCATGGTCATGCACGGGCTCAAGCGCCAGATCGAACAGGTGGTCGGTTGCCCGATCCAGCAGCGGGCCTTCTCCATCGACAGGCTGCACGACGAGGCGGTGAAGAACGCCCAGCGACCGACCAGCCGCTATGACCTGATTGCGCTCGACCTGCCCTGGGTCGGAGAATTTGCCGGAAACGGTTACCTGATGCCGCTCGACAAGGCGCTCGACGTCGAGCGTCTCAATCCCAGCGACTTTCACACCGCCGGCTGGCAGGCTGCTCACTGGAACGGGCAGGCGTACGGCGTGCCGTCTCAAACGACGCCTGAATTGCTGTTCTACCGCCGCGACCTGCTGGCCGAAGCGGGACTGGAACCACCACACACGACCGACGCACTGCTGAAGGCCGCCAAGGTGCTGCACGAACCGGCACAGGGGCGCTACGGCATTGCGTGGAACGCCGCCCGCGGCACCGCCCTCGGCCACACCTTCATGATGACCTGCGCCGATTTCGGTCAGCCTGTTCTGGATCTTCCGAGGCAGGCGGGCGGATTTGACGCCTCGCGGCTCGCGGACGGTGAGCACCGCGCCACCATCGACACGGAAAGGGGCCTGGCTGCAGCCGAATATCTCATGGAGCTGCTGCATTATTCGCCGCCGGACATTCTGTCGATGTCCTGGTACGAGCGCGTCCGGCCCTTTGCGAACGGCAAGGTCGCCATGGCCTATGGCTACACGCTGCTGGCGCCGTATTTCGAACAGAACCCGGCGTGCGCCGCGTTCGGCAAGGTCGGCTACCTGCCGCATCCTTCCGGTCCGAAGGCATCCAACATCGCGCCTGTGGGCGGCTACCTGCTGTGCATCCCCTCGAACATCGCGCCGGAACGGTTGGAAGCGGCCGCGGAGGCCCTGATCGTGTTCACCTCGCCGGAGGCGCAGAAGCTCTATGTCGAGCACGGCAGCCGCACCAACCCGCGCTATTCCGTGGGAGCCGATCCGGAAGTTCGCCGGCTGTCGCCGATCTTCGAGGCGGTGGACGCCATGTCCTGGCGCGACGAGCTGCAGTTCTGGCCGCGCCCGCCGATCCCGGAAATCAACAACATCATCCGCGTGTGCGGAGAGGAATGCCACGACATGCTGCGCGGCGTTCAGACACCGAAAGCTGCGCTGAAAGCGGCCCAGAAGCGCGCCGACCGGATCTTGCGGGAGGCGGGAAAACCATAATGGGAGGAATTCATGGACCCCGAACGCCTTAAGGGAAAGAACATTCTGATCACCGGTGCCGCACAGGGCATGGGGGCTGCCAACGCGGAGTATTTTGCCGCGCAGGGGGCCAATGTCGCGCTGGGTGACATCAATGTCGACGGGGTCAACGAGGTCGCCGGCCGGATCAACGCGGCCGGCAACGGCAGGGCAATCGCGTTCGGGCTCGACGTCACCAAACGCGGTGACCACACATCCGCTGTCAACGCGACGGCGGAGGAGTTCGGTTCGATCAACATCATGATCAACAATGCCGGCGTGAACAAACCCAAGATGTTTCTCGACATCGACGAGGACAACTGGGACCTGATCATGAACATCAACGCCAAGGGCATGCTGTTCGGCATGCAGGAGGCGGCCAAGAAGATGATCGCCCAGGGACCGATGGACGATCATCCCTACAAGATCATCAATGTGGGCAGCATCGTCTCGCGCACGGCGTTTCTCGATGTGGTGCCCTATTCCTGTTCCAAATACTGCGCGCTCGCGATGATCATCGGCGGGGCCAAGGCGCTCTGGGAACACAAGATCACGGTGAACGGCTACGGCCCGGGGGTGGTGAAGACCGAACTCTGGGAACAGCTCGACAAGGATCTCGTCGAGATCGGAATGTTCGAGAAGGAAGGCCAGTCGATGGATCACCTGGCCCAGACCATGATCCTGATGAAGCAGCTGTCCACGCCCGACGATGTCAAGGGAACCGCCGCGTTCCTGTGTTCCGACGAAAGTGACTACATGACCGGCCAGCTCATCATGATCGATGGCGGCATGATCATGCAATAACGACGTAACCTACTGATATTCAATGGGAACAGGCGCGGCATGCTGCGCCTGAAGGAGAAGCTCATGTCCCGCGCACTGACACCGAACCTGCTGACGCCTCAAGATCTCGATCCGAACTGGAGATGGGAGAACCGCCTGCCTGCCTGGGGCCATACCTCGGTGGATTTTGAACGCCGCATCGACCATGACCGCCTGCGCCGCTACCGCCTGTCCCGTACAAGGGAAGCCCTGAAGGCCTCGCCGGCCGGCACGCTGCTGCTTTTCGACGTCAACAACATCCGCTACGTGTCGGCGACCAAGATCGGCGAGTGGGAGCGGGACAAGATGTGCCGCTTCTGCCTGCTGACCGGCGACGATTCCCCCTATGTCTGGGACTTCGGCTCTGCCGCCTATCACCACAAGAAGTTCTCCGACTGGCTGGAGCCCGACCATTGCCTGGCCGGCGTCGTCGGCATGCGCGGCACCATCCCGCCGGAATTCGGCCTGATGCGCAAATACGCAAGGGACATTGCCGGCCTGATCCGCGATGCCGGCATGGCCGACATGCCGGTCGGCGTCGATTATGCCGAGACGGCCATGTTCCACGCACTGCAGGAAGAAGGCCTGAACGTCATCGACGGCCAGCAGATCATGCTGGCGGCGCGCGAGATCAAGAACTGGGACGAGATCCAGCTGCTCACCCAGGCGGCGTCCATGGTCGACGGCGTCTACCACATGATCTACGAGGAGCTGAAACCGGGCATTCGCGAGAACGACATCGTCGCCCTGTCCAACAAGATGCTCTACGAAATGGGCTCGGACGATGTCGAGGCGATCAACGCGATCTCCGGCGAGCGCTGCAATCCGCATCCGCACAACTTCACCGACCGCTATTTCCGGCCCGGCGACCAGGCCTTCTTCGACATCCTGCAATCCTACCAGGGCTACCGGACCTGCTACTACCGCACCTTCAACATCGGCCGCGCCACGCCGGCCCAGCACGACGCCTATGTGAAGGCGCGCGAGTGGATCGACGCGTCGATCGAGATGATCAAGCCCGGCGTTTCCACCGACAAGGTGGCTGCCGTCTGGCCAAAGGCGGAGGAATTCGGCTTCCCGAGCGAGGAGGCTGCCTTCGGCCTGCAGTTCGGCCACGGGCTCGGCCTGGCCCTGCATGAGCGGCCGATCATCTCGCGCGCGGTCTCGCTGGATCACCCGATGGAGATCAAGACCGGCATGGTCTTCGCCCTGGAGACCTATTGCCCGGCGGCGGACGGCTACTCGGCGGCCCGCATCGAGGAAGAGGTGGTCGTCACCGACACGGGCGTCGAGGTCATCAGCCTGTTCCCGGCCGAAGAGCTTCCGATCGCCAACCGGTACTGACCGGCCCGTCTGACCCGGCCTGCCCTAACGGGCCGGGTTCTGTCTGGGGCCGAGAGTTTCAAGGGACATCAAGATGAGCGCTGCCATAGCGAAAAAGAAGCACAACACGGAAGACTATCTGCGCATGTACAGGCAGATGGTCCGTATCCGTGCCTTCGAGGACAACGCCAACCAGCTGTATCTCTCCGCCAAGATGCCCGGCCTGACGCACATGTATTCCGGACAGGAAGCGGTGGCCGTCGGCATCTGTGAGGCGCTGACGCCGGAGGACAAGATTACCTCCACCCACCGCGGCCATGGCCACTGCGTTGCCAAGGGCGCGGAGTTCAGGGAAATGTTCTGCGAGCTGCTGGGCAAGGAGGAGGGCTATTGCCGCGGCAAGGGCGGGTCGATGCACATTGCCGACCAGGCCAACGGCAATCTCGGTGCCAACGCCATTGTCGGCGGGTCCATGGGGATCGCCACAGGCTCGGCCCTGTCGGCGAAGACGCTTGGAAACAAGCAGGTCACAGTCTGCTTCTTCGGCGACGGCGCGACGGCGCAGGGGCTCTGGTACGAGGTCATGAACATGGCCGCGCTCTGGAAGCTGCCGGTAATCTATGCCTGCGAGAACAACGGCTACAGCGAATACACAAAGACGGAAGAGATCGCCGCCGGATCGCTGACGGCCCGCGCCGAAGCCTTCGGCATCGAGAGCTTCAAGGTCGACGGCCAGGATGTTCTGGCGGTCAACAAGCTGGCCGAACAGCTCAGCGAGCGCTGCCGCAAGGGCGAGGGGCCCTTCTTCATCGAGCTCGACACCTACCGCTATCACGGCCACCACGTCGGCGACATCAACCGCGACTATTACCGTTCCAGGGACGAGGAGGCCGAGTGGAAAAAGGTCCGTGACCCGATCACCAATTTCGGCAAGTGGCTGATCGCGGAAAAGATCATGACCGCCGACGAGCTGGTCGCCATCGACAAGGAGATCGAAGCCGACGCGGAGGCTGCCGTCGCCTATGCGCTCGACGCGAAATATCCGGACCAGCGCGAAGTCGACATGCATGTCTATGCCGAGACGGCGGCCTGAGGAGAGACGCCATGACACGTGAAATCACCCTGTCCAAAGCCGTCAACGAAGCCATCGCGGAGGAAATGCGCCGCGATCCGGCAATCGTTCTCCTTGGCGAGGACGTCGCCGAGGCCGGTACGCCGTTCAAGGTCCTGTCCGGCCTGGTCGAGGAATTCGGCACGGAACGGATCATCGACACGCCGATCTCCGAACCCGGCTTCATGGGCATTGCCGTCGGCGCGGCCATGACGGGCCTGAGACCGATCGTCGACCTGATGTTCGGCGATTTTCTCTATCTCGTCATGGACCAGCTCTGCAACCAGGCGGCCAAGACCCATTACATGTCCGGCGGCAAGCTGACCGTGCCGCTGGTGCTCCGCACCAACATGGGCGCGACACGCCGCTCCGCCGCACAGCACAGCCAGTCGCTGCAGGCACTGGTCGCCCATATTCCTGGGCTGAAGGTGGCGATGCCGTCTACGGCCTATGAGGCCAAGGGTCTGATGAAGACCGCGATACGGGACAACAACCCGGTCGTCATCTTCGAAGACAAGCTGATGTACAACGACAAGGCTCCCGTGCCGGAGGAGGAATACCTGATCCCCTTCGGCGAGGCGCATATCAAGCGGGAGGGCCGTGACGTGACGCTGGTCGCGACCTCCTCGATGGTGCAGGTGGCCGAGGAAGCCGCGGAAACGCTGGCCGGGGAGGGCATCAGCGCCGAGATCATCGACCCGCGCACAATCGTGCCGCTTGACGAGGAAACGATCCTGGCCTCCGTCCGCAAGACGTCGCGCGCCATCGTCATCGACGAGGGCCACCAGAGCTACGGCGTCACGGCGGAAATCGCGGCGCGCATCAGCGAAAAGGCCTTCTATCATCTGGATGCACCGGTGATCCGCATGGGCGCCATGGATGTGCCGGTGCCGTTCTCGCCGGCGCTTGAGGACATCACCGTGCCGACGGCGGCCGGTGTCGTTGAAAACGCGCGCAGGATCTGCCGCGGGGAGCTGGTCCATGCCGCATGAGGTGATCATGCCCGCGCTGGGCATGGCCCAGGACACGGGCCAGATCCTGGCCTGGCACAAGCAGCCGGGGGAGGCGGTGGCGGCGGGTGACGTGCTTTTCGAGGTGGAAACCGACAAGGCCGCCATGGAAGTCGAGGCGCCGAAGCCGGGCTACCTGACCGAGGTCACCGCCGAGGCCGGCAGCAATGTGCCCGTCGGCCAGGTGATTGCCCTGATCTCCGAGACACCGGACGGCAGGAGCACCGGCAGCGGAGCCGATGAGACCAACGAACCGGTCAATTTGCCGAAAGAGCCTGCCGAAATCGAGGGTCGCGACGTCATCATGCCGACACTCGGCATGGCCCAGGACACGGGGCTGCTGGTCGGCTGGCTGAAGCAGCCCGGCGATCAGGTCGCGGCCGACGACGTGCTGTTCGAGGTCGAGACCGACAAGAGCACCGTGGAGGTCAACGCGGGCCGGGACGGCTACGTCGCGGCGCTGCTTGCCGAAGCGGGCGAAGACGTGCCGGTCGGCCAGGTGATCGCGGTGATCAGTGCGGAAAAACCGGAGGCTCCCATCACGCGTAGCGCAGGCTCCCGGGCACCCGCGGCCTCTTCGCCCGAAGGACCGGAACCGGTCTCGGAACCGGAACCGGAACCGGAACCGGAGACAGCGGCAGCGCCCGTCCCGGCGCCATCGCTACCGGCCCGAACGCTCGAGCACGCGCGACAAGGAGGCAGGATCCTGGCCTCTCCGAAGGCAAAACGCCTTGCCCGGGAACAGGGGCTGGATCTGGGCCGTCTGGCCGAAGCCGGTCACGCCCAGCCGTTCCACGTCAGGGATCTGGAAGCGCTCAGGGCCTTGCCGGCGAAAGTTTCGGCAAGCGCCGCAGCGGTTTCGGCATGCCATCTGACAGCGGACATTCCCGGAGACGGTTTCGCCGACTTCTCGGACTGGGCGGCGAAAAGCGCAGGGCTGGCCGACACCGGTGCCCTGCTGGCCGGACTTGCCGGAGCAAGCGGCAAAACCCTGCCGGTGACGGTCGCGGTCGAGAGGTTCGGCTCCAGCCGGGTCTATTCCGTGCCGTCGACCCTGCTCGGCGACGTGTCGAAGGTGGAGCCGGAAACCGTTCCGGACCTCATCCTGCGCGACCTGCGTGACAGCCGCATCAGCGGGGTTCGGCTGGGGGCGGGCGACAGCCCGGCCATCAGCATCACCCGCTCGGGGACCGGTTTGTGCCTGACCCTTGAATGCGGCACGGTTCAGCTGAGCGCTGACGAGGCGCTCGATCTTCTTTCCAATTTCGCGGGCCGGATGGAGCAGCCGCTCCGCCACCTGCTCTGACCCCCGGGGTACATCATGGATTATACGGATCTTTATATTGACGGGACCTGGCGCCAGGGCTCTGGCGGCGAGCGCTTCGATGTCCTGAACCCGGCCACGGAAGAGGTGATTGCCTCCGTCGCCTCGGCGGAGATCGAGGACGCCAACGCTGCCCTCGATGCGGCAGAAAGGGCCATGGCCGACTGGGCCGCGCGGACGCCGCGCCAGCGCTCGGAAGTCCTGCGCAAGGCCTGGGAGCTGATGACCGGGCGCCTGGAGCATTTTGCCCGGCTGATCACTTTGGAAAACGGCAAGGCACGGGGTGATGCCATCGGCGAGGCGACCTATGCGGCCGAGTTCTTCCGCTGGTTTGCCGAGGAAGCCGTGCGCGCGGACGGTCTCGTGACGCATGCGCCGGCCTCCGGAGCCCGCATCATGGTCCAGCACAAGCCCGCCGGCCTGGCGGTGCTGGTGACGCCCTGGAACTACCCCGCCGCGATGGGCACCCGCAAGATCGCCCCGGCGCTGGCGGCGGGCTGCGCCGTCATCATCAAGCCGGCCTCCGAAACGCCGCTCACCATGCTGGCGCTGATGCCGTTGCTGGAGGAAGCCGGCGTGCCGGCCGGGCTCGTCAACGTGCTGCCGTCGAAACGCACCGGCGCGCTGGTCGATCACATGCTGCACGATCCGCGCGTTCGGGTGGTGTCCTTCACCGGCTCGACGGCGGTGGGGCGCAAGCTGCTGCATTCGGCGGCGGACCAGGTGCTGAAACCGGCCATGGAACTTGGCGGCAATGCGCCGCTGATCGTGTTCGACGACGCCGATCTCGATGTCGCCGTCGAAGGCGCGATGCTGGCCAAGATGCGCAATCTCGGCGAAGCCTGCACGGCCGCCAACCGCATCTATGTGCAAGAGGCGATCGCACCGGAATTCACCCGGCGTCTCGCCGAGGCCATGGGCAGGCTGAAGGTCGGCGACGGCCTCGATCCAATGGTGGATGTCGGGCCGCTGGTCAACGCGGAAACCCGCGAGAAGGTGGCGGAATTCGTCAATGATGCGGTTGCCAAGGGCGCCCGTGTGGAGGTCGGGGGCGAGGTCCCGGCCGGCAAGGGTTTCTTCTATATGCCGACCGTGCTCTCCAACGTGCCCGAGACGGCGGATTGCGTCCATGACGAGATCTTTGGGCCGGTGGCGGCGCTGCAGACCTTCGTCGACCAGGGAGACGTCATCCGGCGCGCCAACAACACCGAATACGGGCTGGTCGCCTATGTTTTTACCGGGGACATGAAGCGCGGCCTCCAGGTCTGCGAGCGGCTGGACTACGGCATGGTCGGTCTCAACCGGGGCCTCGTCTCCGACCCGGCGGCGCCTTTTGGGGGCACCAAGCAGTCCGGCCTCGGCCGGGAAGGTGGCCACGAGGGCATGCTGGAATTCATGGAAACCCAGTATATTTCGGCAAGCTGGTAGGGGGGAGCGCATGTCAGAGGTCATTGCACCGCCCTCGGTCCGGGCGCTCGCCCGGCAAAAGGGCATCGACATTGAAAAGCTGGCCCGGGAGATTGGCCGCACGTCCATCGCCCGCGAGGATGTGGAGGGTGGCGGTGAACCGGAAACCGCATCACCGGCCACCGGGGCGGACACTTCCTACTGGGATGTGGACAATGCGCTTTACGGGCCTGTGAGCGAGGAACCGGTCAGCCGGTTCGCGCAGGTCGCGGCCCGCAACATGGCCGCGGCCCAGGCTCTCATACCCGCCGTCACCCATCACGACCGCGCCGACATGACGGCCGTCGAGAATGTGCGCAGGGAATGGAAGGGGGACGCGCAGGAAAGAGGCGTGAAGCTCACGGCGCTGGCCTTTCACGCCAGGGCGCTGGCGCGGGCCTTGCGCGAATTCCCGAAATTCAACGCCTCGCTGAGTGCCGACGGCAAGACCCTGATCCTGAAGGACTACGTCCATCTCGGCATCGCCGTCGACACGGCCCACGGCCTGATGGTGCCGGTTATCCGGGATGTGGACCGCAAGGGGCTCTGGCAGATTGCGTCCGAAATCACCGACCTGGCCTCAAGGGCCCAGGAGCGCAAGATCCGCCCGGAGGAAATGGGCGGGGCCTCGATGACCATCTCCAGCCTGGGCGGCATCGGCGGCACCGCCTTCACGCCGATCGTCAACCCGCCGGAAGTCGCCATCCTCGGCATCACCCGCACGGAGACCGTGCCGGTCTGGGATGGCGAAGCCTTTCAGCCGGTGCAGATGGTGCCCCTCGATCTCAGCTATGACCACCGCGTGATCAACGGCGCCGACGCAGCCCGGTTTCTCAGTTATTACGCCGGATTGCTGGCGGACCCGCGCCGTATGCTGATCTGAGAACGGCGACAGAGAGGCACGAGGACCTGACCGAACGCCATCAATGGTGCCGAGGGACAACAAGGACTTGTAGGAAGATCAATGACTTGAATGGTGCTGCCGGAGAGATTTGAACTCTCGACCTCTCCCTTACCAAGGGAGTGCTCTACCCCTGAGCTACGGCAGCCTGCGCGCGTCTTTATAAGACGGGCTTTGCGTCGGGGCCGGTGCCTTGCAGGCGCTGGCGGTTGGGACGCAAGGAGTGCTCCCGATCAGCGGTGCCGACCGGAATGAGGGGGCTTTTGCCATAAGAGCCTGTGGGACGCAAGCGCTGATTTGCATTTTTTGGGGAGCCGGATTTCCGCGCGGGGGCAGGGACGGCGTGAAGTCCGCAATTGGCCGTGAACGCGGGCATTGTGCCGCCCATTCCTGCCTGTGGATATCAAGCAATCCCGCCATGGGACGCCTCCCGGGGCCGCGCAAGATGCGGCGCGGGACCAGGCGGTCCCGGCCGGTTGTCTCCGCGTGGTAGCGCCGGTGATGGTGACCCGCTCGCGCGGGGCTTTGCAAGCCCGGCGGCGGTTGCTAAACAGGGGCCTTCGGATCTGAAGATGGTTTGCCATGAGCGAAAAAGACCAGAAAGGCCAACCGGTTGATGAGGCCAAGTCCAGGTCGGCCGGTGCCGGGAGCGAGGGCGCGCAGAAGAACCGGCCGGCGGCGCGTGAAGACCGTTTGGCCGAGGCGCTGAGAGCTAATCTGCGCCGCCGCAAGAGCGCGGCCAAGTCCCGCAAGGACGGTTGACCGCGCGAACGGCCACGAAACGGGCGGCACGCGCGGCCATAAAATCGCCCGCCCTGCGGCACCTGACTGCCTTGCATGGGCCATAAGTTGCGTGTAGACCGCGACTTTGTTGTGAGTTTTTGATGGGACGACCGCGCGGGGCGCGCGGTCCGGTTCGGGGACAGAGATGGACAGTATCAAGGTCGTTGGCGGTGTCGAGCTGAACGGAACGATCCCGATTTCGGGTGCGAAGAACGCGGCGCTGCCGCTGATGATCGCCTCCCTGCTGACGGACGAGACCCTGACGCTGTCCAACGTGCCGCGTCTGCGCGACGTTGCCCAGCTGATGCAGATCCTGTCCAATCACGGCGTCGACTATTCGGTCAACGGCAAGCGCAGCGGCCAGGATGACCTGGCCGGCCAGACGCTGAACCTGACCGCGCGCGAGATCGTCGACACCACAGCCCCCTATGAACTCGTCTCCAAGATGCGCGCCAGCTTCTGGGTCATCGGTCCGCTCGTGGCCCGGTGCCATGAGGCCCGCGTGTCGCTGCCCGGCGGCTGTGCCATCGGCACGCGTCCCGTCGACTTCTTCATCGACGGTCTGAGTGCTCTGGGCGCCGAGATCGAGATCGAGGGCGGGTACGTGGTCGTGCGCGCGCCTGGCGGCCTCAAGGGCGGCCGGGTGGAATTCCCGAAGGTTTCCGTCGGCGCCACCCACACCATCATGATGGCCGCGACGCTTGCCCAAGGCGAAACCGAAATCGTCAATGCCGCCTGCGAGCCGGAAGTGGTTGACCTGGCGCAATGCCTGAAGGCGATGGGCGCGAAGATCGAGGGCGAGGGCACCTCGACCATCCGCATCCAGGGCGTTCCGCGTCTGCACGGCGCCCATCACGCGGTGGTCGCGGACCGGATCGAGACCGGCACCTATGCCATGGCGGTGGCCATGACCGGCGGCGACGTGCTGCTGCGGGGCGCACGGTCCGACCTGCTGGAGACGGCGCTGGACACCCTGCGCCAGACCGGCGCCGACATCACCCAGACACCGGAGGGCATCAAGGTCTATCGCAACGGCAACGGCATCCAGCCGGTGGATGTCACCACCGAGCCCTTCCCGGGCTTCCCGACCGACCTGCAGGCGCAGTTCATGGCCTTGATGACCAAGGCGGGCGGCACCAGCCGGATCACAGAGACCATCTTCGAAAACCGCTTCATGCATGTCCAGGAACTGGCGCGCCTCGGCGCCCAGATCCATATCGACGGCCGCACGGCCACCGTCGACGGCGTGTCGACCCTGCGCGGCGCGCCGGTGATGGCCACCGACCTGCGTGCCTCCGTTTCGCTGGTGATCGCCGGTCTGGCGGCCGAGGGCGAGACCACGGTCAACCGCGTCTATCACCTCGATCGGGGCTTCGAACGCCTCGAAGACAAGCTCACCCGCTGCGGCGCGCAGATCGAGCGCATTTCGGGCTGAGTGCGGGTATTCGCTGTTGTTGAAAATCGACCAAGGCGAAAAAAACGTCTCTGGGATCAAAATTGCTCGTACGGAGAGCAATTAACCTACCATTTTCACATTTTGACACTAAGATAAAGCTATGACACAGGGCGTTGAAAACGTTGTCGCAGCTCTTAGCGAAGACCAAGTCTCTAAAATCACTGAACTTTCTAAAGGTCAGCTGAGGGCTTGGGACCGCAGAGGCTTCTTTGTGCCTCGTTATGCTTACGACAACCGATCGGTTGCATACAGTCGTATCTATTCCTTCAGAGATGCTGTTGGTCTGCGGACACTTGCCAAACTGAGGTCGACGTACAAAATCAGACTTGCTCGCCTGGAAAACCTCGCAAAGGAAATGGAAAAGGACGGCATCAGCCATTGGGCGGACGCACGTGTCTGGGTTGTCAAGGGTGAACCGCACTATCTTCGACCAAAACAGAATGAGGTCAAAGGCGCAGAAACCGGCCAGCTCGCTATGCTTCCGATTATCGATGTGATCGAAGAAGTTAAGTCGCGAGTAGAGGATCTAAAAAAGCGAAGCCAAGAAACCATCGGAAAGGTGGAGCGACACAAGTACATTGCCCGCAATTCTTGGGTAATTTCTGGCACACGCATTCCTACTGCAACCATTCGCCGCTACCATGAGGCAGGGTTCACTTCGGCGCAGATTTTGGAAGAATATCCCACCCTGACTGAAGCGGATATTGTTGCTGCTCTTGCGCATGAAAAAGAACTGGCGTTAAGCGCGTAGAGTCGATCTTATGCTCGCATGCGTTTCATACTTGATGAAAATGTTGCTGTTTCCGTACTGAATAAGCTGCGAGAACTTGATTTTGAGGCTGAATTCATTCGGGAACTTATCCCTGAGGGATCGGCAGATCCTCTGGTTTCCTTTGTGGCTGAAGACCAGCGGTGCGTGCTTGTAAGTCACGACGGTGATTTTCAAAAGATAGCGCCGCGTATTCCGGACGGACAAAAGCAACGCTTCCGGAAGCTCAGCAGGATAAAGCTAAATTGCGATGAGTTTAAAGCTGCGAAACGGATCGAACAGACTATTGATTTCATACAGTCTGAGTATCAAGTTGCCCAATCCAAGCGCGATAAGCGGATGATCCTTCAAATAGGGAAATCTTATGTCCGTTCGGATCGATAGTTTTTCTGCGTTCCCAAGCATTTCTGTATTCTCGCGTAGTAGAATACCTACTCTGCCACCCGCCGCTCGATCACCCGCCCGCGCGAGGTGAAGGACGGGCCGGGACCGCCGCTGCCGCTGGTCATGATCGCCTCGGCGATCGGGCTGAGGGCAGGCTGCTCCGAGGACCATTCAGCCAGGAAATTGGCGCCGACGCCGCCGCTGGTGTCGTTGATCGGGATGAGCACGGTGGTCGACTGCAACGGCGCGAGATCCCGCGGGGTGTCCAGAAGACTGCGCAACAACGTACCGTCCTCGCCGTGATATTCGACCGACGTCAGCCGGATCGGCGTATCAGGGTCGACATTGTGGATCGCCAGCGTGGCGGCCAGCAGGTCGGAGCGGTTCGGATGGGAAAAAATGCGCGAATAGGCGGGAACATAGATGGTCTCGCCAAGAACTTTTGCTGGCAGGTCCTGGGCCGCGCGACCCGGAACGGCACCAGCAGGGCGATCAGCAAGGCGGCCCCGGTCAACGTCTTCAGCATGGTCGTCTCCGGAAACAGCTGCCGAAAACAGCTGCAGGTTAAGGACTTGGAGGTCACTTTCTGAAATGCTGGACAGGAAAGCAAGACCGCCAAGAGAAAGGGCAAGACTTGGGTGCCCAGACGATCCGTTTCCTGATTCAGCTCGGCTTTGCCTTTGCGGGCCTTGCCGCCGTCGTATTTGTCCCGGCCCCCCATGGACCGGCTCTTGGCCTGATTCTCGTGATCTTCGGCCTGTGGCTCGGGCGGCGCGTGTTCAGGCGCATCGCCAGCCTGGACGAGGTCAAGGCGGACCTGCGCCAACGGGTGGATGACGGGCCGTGAATATTCCGGGACTGGGCCGGGACAGGGCCGGCAGCCCGGTTTTCAGCATTCGACATTGCCAAACGCTGATTTCCCGATTAGGTCAACAGCCTTGGGAATAGGTCAAAAATCGCCTATATGCCTCCTGCCGATGAATGAATGACCGGATCAGAACAAGACCGACATGGATCAGCTGAAACTTGCCGCCCTTGATGAGGAAGACCTTCAGGTCCTCTCCGCCCATTTGCAGGACGCCGTCCTGACGGTTGCCGACATTCGCTACCTGCCGAAGGAAAAGAAGGCAGTGTTCGTGATGAATCGCTTCGTCTGGGACAAGGAGGCCGACAAGCGCTCCAAGGAACATGAGCGCCGCCGCTCCGCGCTGGCCTTCGCACAGGTCTCCGCCATGAAGGCGCAGAATATCGACCAGACCGCCAAGGGCGCCGTGCTGGAGCTGCTTGCCGTGACCTTCGAGACCGGCGATGAGCCGGCAGGCAAGATCCTGCTTGCCTTTGCCGGAGGCGCCAGCCTGGAACTTGCCGTGGACTGCATCGAGGCACAGCTGTCGGACCTGGGTGCCGCCTGGTCGACCCCGAACCTGCCGCGGCACGATTTCGGCTGAGCCCGATCTTGAGGATTACGGCGCGACGCGCCGGACAGAAGGAATGAACGTGTGGTTCTACGCCTGAACAGCAGTGACGCCCGTTTCGAGGAGCAGTTCACGGCACTTCTCGCCGGAAAGCGGGAAGTCTCCGAGGATGTCGACCAGATCGTGCGCGACATCCTTGACCGGGTGCGCGCCGAAGGCGATGGCGCAGTCCTGGACTACACGAAAAAATTCGACCGGCTCGACGCCGCGTCCATGGACGACCTGAAGGTCTCCGAGGCCGAGATCGAGGCCGCGCTTGCGGAGATCCCTCAGGAGACCCTGGACGCGCTGCAGCTCGCCCATGACCGCATCAAGGCCCACCACGCCCGCCAGATGCCGAGGGACGACCGCTACACCGACGCCATCGGTGTCGAACTCGGCTCGCTCTGGACGGCGGTCGAGGCTGTTGGCGTTTATGTGCCGGGGGGGCTGGCGAGCTATCCGAGTTCCGTCCTGATGAATGTGGTGCCGGCGCGGGTCGCGGGCGTGGAACGCATCGTCATGGTGGTGCCGAGCCCGGACGGCGTGCTCAATCCTCTGGTGCTGGCGGCCGCAAGGGTTGCGGGCGTCTCCGAGATCTACCGCATCGGCGGTGCCCAGGCTGTCGCCGCGCTCGCCTACGGTACGGAGACGATCGCGCCGGTTGCCAAGATCGTCGGCCCCGGCAATGCCTTTGTGGCGGCTGCCAAGCGCCGGGTGTTCGGCACGGTCGGTATCGACATGATCGCGGGCCCGTCCGAAGTGCTGATCCTGGCCGACGAGGGCAACAATCCCGACTGGGTGGCGGCCGACCTGCTGGCACAGGCCGAGCATGACACGGCGGCCCAGTCGATCCTGGTCACCGACAGTCCCGACCTGGCCGACCAGGTGGAAAAAGCTGTCGAGGCGCAGCTCAAGACCCTGCCGCGTGAAGATGTCGCGCGTGCCAGTTGGGAAGATTTCGGTGCGATCATCCTGGTGGACGATCTGGACGGCGCCATGCCGCTGGCCAACCGGATCGCACCCGAGCACCTGGAGCTTGCGGTGACCGATCCGGAAGCCCTCTTGAAAAAGGTGCGCAACGCCGGTGCGGTCTTCCTGGGACATTACACCCCGGAGGCGATCGGGGACTATGTCGGCGGTTCCAACCATGTTCTGCCGACAGCGCGGTCTGCCCGGTTTTCCTCAGGGCTTTCGGTGCTGGAATTCGTCAAGCGCACGTCGGTTCTCAAATGCAATCCGGACAATCTGCGCCAGCTCGGCCCGGCCGCGATCGCGCTTGGTGAATCGGAGGGGTTGTCGGCGCACGCGCGCTCTGTTTCCATCAGGTTGAATATGTAGGCCGCGACAAGAGAGGCTTCTTGAGCATGAGCGAACCGCAACCGGGATCCGATCCGCAGAAGGCCGGTGGCCGACTGGTCGATGTGGTCTTGGACGAAGCCTCCATTTCCCGTTCGACCCCGGAGGTCGAACATGACCGCGCGGTCGCGATCTACGACCTGATCGAGGAAAACGCCTTCCAGCCGGTCGGCCAGCCCGCGATCAACTACGTGCTCAGGCTGTCGGTCGTTGAAAAGAAACTGGTCTTCCAGATCCGGACCGAGGACGACAGGGAAGTGGTCACCCATGTTCTGTCGCTGTCTCCCCTGCGCAAGATCGTCAAGGACTACGACCTCATCTGCGAGAGCTATTACGAGGCCATCCGCCACGCAACGCCCAGCCAGATCGAGGCCATCGACATGGGCCGGCGCGGTGTTCACAACGAAGGCTCGGCGATCCTCATGGAACGGCTCGCCGGGAAGATCGAGGTGGACATGCAGACCGCGCGTCGGCTGTTCACGCTCGTTTACGCCCTGCACTGGAAGGGCTGACGGAGGTGACCGGGCCGGGCCTGCGTCCGACTGCGGTGTTGTTTGCGTGCGGGATGAATTCCGTGCGCTCGCCGATGGCCGAGGGCCTGACCTCGAAACTGTTCCCGGGACAGATTTACGTGCGTTCGGCTGGTGTCCGGGCGGGCAAGATCGATCCGTTCGTCGATGCGGTCATGGCCGAGATCGGCATCGACATGAGCAGGCATCAGCCCAAGACCTTCGAGGACCTCGATGAATCGGGCTTCGACCTCGTGGTGACCCTGGCGCCGGAGGCCCACCACAAGGCCCTCGACATGACCCGCACCGATGCTGTCGACGTGGAATACTGGCCGACCCTCGACCCGACGGTGGCCACCGGCAGCCGGGAGCAGATTCTGAACGAATACCGCGCCGTGCGCGACCAGTTGATGATGCGCATCAAGAAGCGCCTCGACTGGACGCCGCCTCCAAGCGGGTGATCTGGGGCAGCGAAGCAATGACATACGAAGTCACGTCCCCGGTCGAAACCGAGCGGCTGGTGCTGCGTCCGATGACGCTGCACGACGCGGAGGCCATCCATGCCTACCAGTCGCTGCCGGAGATTGCGCGCTACCAGTACTGGGAGCCGCGCAGCCTTGAGGAGATCCGGGGGAAACTGACGGAGTGGACACAAATGCATCGGCTGGAAGGTGAAGGCACGCTTGCCTTTGCAGTCGAAACCCGGGGGGACGGCGCGTTTGTCGGCGATGTCTCGCTGCGGGTGACATCGGTCGAGGCGCGGCAGGGCACGATCGGCTTTACCCTCAATCCGGACCATCAGGGACGCGGCTTTGCGACCGAGGCCTGCCGGGCGTTGTTGAGGCTCGCTTTCGAGGATCTTGGCCTGCACCGAGTCTTTGCCTGCTGCGACGCCCGGAATATCGGCTCGTGGCGGGTCATGGAACGGCTCGGCATGCGCCGCGAAGCGCATTTCAGGGAACATGCGCTCTTCAAGGGCGGCTGGGACGAAGAGTTTTATTATGCACTTCTGGAAGACGAGTGGCGGCAAATGGGTGCCGGACCCGAGAAAACACGGAGCTGAGCTGCTGGTCGGGCAAGTGTTAAGGTGATGCGCATGTCGGACTTGCAGTTTCTTTGCACAGCGGTGGAAAGAAAGGTTCACTTTTTCCCGCTGATCCGCTAGGTTCCGCGGCACCCGCGGGCAGGGCCCGCTATATTCAGGATATCAAATGGCCAAAGAAGAAGCTCTGGAGTTTCCGGGCGTCGTAACAGAACTGTTGCCGAATGCGACGTTCCGCGTAAAACTTGAAAATGACCACGAAATCATCGCGCACACCGCCGGGCGCATGCGCAAGAACCGGATCCGCGTGCTTGCGGGCGACAAGGTTCTGGTTGAAATGACCCCGTACGACCTGACCAAGGGTCGGATCACCTACCGCTTCAAGTAGGCGGTTGCTGGGTGATACCGGTTGCAAGGCGCGCGCTAACATGACCAGCACTCCTCAGTTGATTCTGGCTTCCGCCTCGCCGCGACGCTTGGCGCTGCTGCAGCAGATCGGTCTGGAACCGGACCACCTCCTGCCCGCGGATATCGACGAAACTCCCAAGAAGCACGAAACGCCACGCAGTCTTGCGCTTCGTCTTGCACGAGCCAAGGCCGAGGCGGTGCGCCAGACGGCGGACGCCTCGGAGCCTTTGAGAGACAGCGTCATCCTGGCCGCGGACACCGTCGTCGCCGTCGGACGCAGGGCCCTGCCGAAGGCCGAACTGACCGAGCAGGCCCTCATGTGCCTGTCGTTGCTGTCCGGCCGTGGCCACCGTGTCTTCACCGGTGTGGCCGTGGCCGAAGCCAACGGCAAGGTCCGGTCGAAGCTGGTCGAGACCCGGGTCCGCTTCAAGCGGTTGTCGCGCAAGGACATGGACGACTACATTGCGTCCGGCGAATGGCGTGGCAAGGCCGGCGGCTATGCCATCCAGGGACTGGCGGGAAGCTTTGTCGTCAAACTGGTCGGGTCGTATCCCGCCGTTGTCGGCCTGCCGCTGGTGGAAACCGCAAATCTGCTCGGCACGGCCGGATATCCGGTTCACCAGGGCTGGGCAACGGCCGCCGCCTGACGGCGGTGCACCTCCACACCACCAAATGGAGACAGTCATGGCTGACAGTCAGAAACCGGAACGGCGCATGCGTCCCTGTCCGATCTGTTCGAAACTGTCGACCCCGGCCGACTATCCCTTCTGCTCGGATCGCTGCGCCAAGGTCGACCTGAACCGCTGGTTTTCCGAGGGTTACACCATTCCGGTCGTGGAGACCGACGACATTGACGAGAGCAATTTTCCCGACGAGTGAGCCTGTTCCTCGTCCTGCTTTCTGACCTGCCCAAAATTTAGACGGATAATCGCCTGAGCCGGTCACGCCGCCGTTGCAGGGAATGCGGTCATTTTGCATGCCGTTTCAACCTGAGGTGTCATGTTCAGCTCTGTGCGCACCGGCTGGTTTGGCGAATTTGTGCGATTAACGGGCAGGTCTGCAAAAATATTTATCCAGCAAAATTTTTTTCAGTTTCACGGCATCCGGCTCTTGCGGCTGTCATGAAACTGCACCAAGATCCTTTTATACCGGCGAGCCCGGCGCCACCGGTCCCGGTTGTGTCCTGTCAAGACGACATGCCGCCGGGATGGTTGCTGCGGGTCGAAAACAACACCGGGAGCCGCTGACGGGAGACAATCCCGGACACGGCATCACCAACCTGTCCAAGGGCGAGGGTCCGATGAAAAAACTATTTCTGAGCGCCGCAGTGCTGTCCGTAACCACGGCGCTGTCCACGGCGGCCTATGCCGATTATTCGCTGACAATCCTGCACACGAACGACTTTCACAGCCGCATCGAGCCGATCAACAAGTATGATTCCACCTGCGGTGCGGAAGACAACGCGGAAGGCAAGTGCTTCGGTGGCACGGCACGCCTTGATACGGTGATCAAGGACCGTCGCGCGGCCAGCAACAACTCGATCCTTGTCGACGGCGGTGACCAGTTCCAGGGCACGCTGTTCTACACCTATTACAAGGGCAAGGCCGCGGCCGAGTTCATGAACAAGCTGGGCTATGACGGGATGACCGTCGGCAACCACGAATTCGACGATGGCCCGGAAGTGCTGCGCGGTTTCATGGATGCGGTCGAATTCCCGGTGTTGATGTCCAATGCGGATGTTTCCAAGGAACCGCAGCTGGCCGATGTCCTGAAACCCTCCATCGTGATCGAACGCGGCGGCGAAAAGATCGGCCTGATCGGTCTCACACCGGAAGACACCGACGAGCTGGCCAGCCCGGGGGCGAATATTTCCTTTACCGATCCGGTTGAGGCGGTGACCCGCGAAGCGGAAAAACTGGCCGCCGAAGGCGTCACAAAGATCATCGTTCTCAGCCATTCCGGCTACGCTGTCGACCAGGAAGTCGCCGCCAAGGCACCGGGCATCGACGTGATCGTCGGGGGCCATTCCAATACCTATCTCTCCAACACGTCAGACAAGGCCGCGGGTCCGTACCCGACCATGATCGACGGTCCGGACGGCACCCCGACCGCCGTTGTTCAGGCCTATGCCTATGGCAAGTTCCTGGGTGAGCTGAACGTGACCTTCGACGACAACGGCGTCATCACCGAAGCTGTTGGTGAACCGATCATCGTCGACGGCCAGATTGCGGAAAATGCCGAACTCGTTTCCCGTATCAAGGAGTTGGCGGAACCGCTTGACGAAATCCGCCAGGAAGTGGTTGCCCAGACCGAAGCGCCGATCGGTGGCGAGCGTGATGTCTGCCGGGCCGGGATCTGTGAAATGGGCGTTCTCGTTGCCGATGCCATGCTGGAGCGCGTGAAGGGGCAGGGCGTCCAGATCGCCATCCAGAACGGTGGTGGCCTGCGCGCCTCCATCGATGCCGGTGAAGTGACCAAGGGCGAAGTCCTGACGGTGTTGCCGTTCCAGAACACCCTGTCGACTTTCGAACTGAAGGGGTCGGACGTGCTGGCGGCGCTGGAAAACGGTGTCAGCCAGGTCGAAGATGGAGCGGGCCGTTTCCCTCAGGTCTCCGGGCTGAAATACAGCTTCGACAAGTCGAAGCCAGCCGGTGAACGTATTTCCGATGTCATGGTCAAGGACGGCGACGGCTTTGTTCCGCTCGATCCCGACAAGACTTACGGCGTTGTCTCCAACAACTACATGCGCGGTGGCGGGGACGGCTACGACATCTTCGAAACCGCGGGCATGAACGCCTACGACTTCGGTCCCGACCTGGCGGATGTCGTGTCGGAATACCTGGCGCAAAAGAACGGCTACACGCCTTATACCGACGACCGCATTACCGCGAAATAAGACAGGGACTCACCTGTGGGACACAAGGCGCGCCGAACTCCGGCGCGCCTTTTTTTCGCAAGGCGCGTGAAACCGGCGCGGTGGCCCCTGGTGTCGATGTATTTCCGTCGCGGAACCAAAGCCTTGCCCATTTCCTAATTGAATCTTAATATGCATCGCTGTTTCGACAGGTTTCTCCGGAGCCTGCCGGCTTTCAATTTTCTGTGGTGTGCGTACTCCGCTATTTCAGGCAGGAGATCAGTTTTTTGAGCGGGACAGACAAGGTAACCGGCCTGGGACGGCTTGCGTTTGTTGCGAGCGCGGTTTTCCTGATGGCCTTTGTTCTGGTCGCTGCCACCGCCATTCCGGGGCGAACCGCGGAAGACGGGCCTGATGCACGGCCGGAAATTGCGCAGGCTCCGGAAGTGCTCGCCGCACGCCAGTCCGCCTTGCTGGCCGCGATGCTGGCGGCGCCGGACGATCTGGACACGGCCTTCGAATATGCCATGGTGTCCTCGCTGCTCGGTGACTACGAGGCGGCGGTGTCCACCCTGGAACGCATGCTGATCTACGCACCGGGCCTTGCACGTGTGCAGCTGGAACTCGGGGTTCTCTATTTCCGCCTGGGCTCCACGGAAACCGCCCGCTACTATTTCCAGCAGGCCGTGAGCGGGCCGGACGTTCCGCCGGAGGTCGAAGCGCGTGTTCAGGCCTATCTCGTCACGATTGACAAGCAGCAGAACCCGGCCGACTTTCGCGCCGCAGTCGTCACCGGGGTCCGGTACCAGACCAATGCCAATGCCGCGCCGGGCAGCCGGAGGGTCGATCTGAACGGCGGCACGTTCCTGCTCGACGACACGGCGACAGGGCAGGCTGACGTAAATGCCTTTCTTGCCGGCCGGGCTCATGGTTCCTACGATCTCGGACGCCAGGGGGACCTGCTTGAGGCGGATTTCATTTTTTACGGCGCGCGCTATGCAGACATCGTCCGTCTGGACACCGCCCTGGCGGAACTGACATTCGGGCCGTCCCTGAACCTGGAACGCTTCAATCTCGACGATTCAAGGCTGGGGCTCTACGCGATCGCGGCCGGGATCAGACTGAACCATGCCAATTACAACGGTGCCTTGGGACTGGGCGCACGCTTCGTGTCCCAGGTCACGCCCGCCGTGCTGGTGGATGCGAAGGTCGAATGGCGCCGCAGGTGGTACAACGACACGGCGGAATATTCGACAGTGTCCGACCGCAACGGCTCCTATTGGAGGCTGGCGGCCGTCGTCTCCCGCAAACTGTCTCCTGCCGTAACGATGCGCGCGCTGATCCTGGCGGATTTCGAGGAAGCCAAGCAGCAATGGACACAGAGCTGGGAGGCCGGTGGCGGTCTTGGGGCGACGGTCCGGTTTGCGGCACCGTTCGAAAGGCTCCGGCTGCCCTGGTCACTGGACCTCGAGGCAGGATACATATTCCGGTCTTATCAGGGACCGGATCCCCTTGTGAGTGCCACCACCGCCCAGCAGGATCATGAAGGCTGGTTCCGAACCGGACTGTCGGTTCCTCTCAGCCGGGATTTTGCACTCGGCGTCACCGGCGAGTTTCGCCGCCAGAAATCGAACTATGACCTTGGCACCTATACGAACTCGTCGGCGCTGCTGTCGCTGACCAAGACCTTTTAGGATATCGGCTCATGAAACCCGGATCTCGCCAGAAATTGCCGACCTGCCTGTATCGCGCCGCCGTGGCGGTCGCGGGCAGCTGCCTTCTGGTGTGGTCCGCGCAGGCGGCCGAGGTCGGTGTGGCCGCCGCCGTCAACTCGGACGCCTTCGGCACACCGCCCGGCGGGGCCCGGGAAACAAAGGTCCTGGGCGACAACGTCATCTACAACGAGCGGATCGAAACCAGCGGTTCCGGCCTGGTGCAGGTCCTGCTTGTTGACGGATCGACCTTCACGGTCGGAGCCAATTCCGATCTGGTGATTGACGAGTTCGTCTATGACCCGAATGCGGGAACGGGCAAACTCGTGAGCACCTTCGGCAAGGGCGTCGCCCGGTTCGTCGGCGGCAAGCTCAGCAAGAAGCGGGGAGGTGTCACGGTCAGGACACCGGTCGGCACCATCGGCATTCGTGGCGGGATTGCCAACATCAACCTTCAAAGCAATCCGCCGGTGTTCTCGCTGCTGTTCGGCAAGGACCTGATCTTCACCGGTCCGGACGGCAGGACATCCCGTATCCACCAGGCCGGTTATTCGATGGAAATCGGTCCGGGCGGCGGCACTAGGATACGGCGCAGCACCGAGGCCGATTTCGGCGCCGTGCAGACGGCCCTGACCAACAGCCGGCAGAATGGCGGCATCGGGTTGCCGCCCACCGATGTGAGGGTCGCGCAGTCCGGTCTCGACCGTGTCAATTCCGGCCTCGGCGGCATTTTCGCGACGCCGCCGTCCAAGCCGAGCCCCGTCCAGTCGACCAAGCTCACGGACACCGAGGAGACACTGGTCCAGACGCAGGTGTTGACCCAGCTTCAGAACACGCAATATCTGGAGGAGGAAACAAGCACCGTCGTCACCGACCAGGTGAGGATCCTGCGTGCCGGTACGTCTTTCGCCGGCGTATCACAGGCCAGCCTCGATCCGGGCTCGCTCGGCCTCGTCGGCGGCTCTTTCGGTTATGACGAGGTTGTCGTCTTTTCCAGGGACCCGGACACCGACAACGATGCCTACCGGCTGTGGACGGGTACGGCGGACGGAACCGACATATACGTGTTTGATCCGAATGGTTCGGTGAACGAGTATTTCACCCAGTCGGTCAACGCGGACGGCGACATCGTCGAAAACTACAACTCCAGCTACATTCCGGATGCGCCGTCCATCAGCGGGACCATCGTTCACAACGCGCGCGGACAAAGGATCACGGGCGAGGGCTTCGGATTCTTCGTCAATTTTGTCGCAACGGAAGCCGGGTCCAGCCCGACCTTCAATTACGGCGGAACGGACTTTTTCTACGGCCTTGTCGGCGAAGCCACCGATTTCGACGCGCTCGATGGAGACGGCACGGAAAAACTGCGGACCTACACGCTGCACGGCGACATCCTGACCGCGTTCCAACTGGCGTCGCAAGACGATTTCGAGGTGTTGCAGCCCGCCGTTTCGTCCGCCTTGTTCCTGAATCCCGCCGTTGCGCAAGACCTGGGCACGGCTTTCCTGGAAGAGGTGAAGAGCAGCGGTCTGAAGGTTCTTGAAACAACTCCCGACACGCTGGACGGTGCCCGCTACGTGGCTGCGTCGATGTATGTTTCAAGCGGCAGCAACACTCAGATGTCCTTTGTGTCGCTTTCGCTGGGCGACGTTGGCTCGGAGGGAGATGCCCTTGTCCTTTCCGGGGTTCGGCGCGGAGGACACCGGACCGATGCCGACAATTCGTCAGGACTGTATGGCGGCCTTGTCGAGAGCCTGGAAGGAGGCACGGGCGGCACGATCTTCGGCGCCAACGCAGATTATATGCTGCTCGGTCCGGGGGATCTGGAAAACGGCAGCACCTTTACGGACGGCTATGCCGAGGTTCCTGCCGGGATCATCGCGACCAATCAGCAGAGCGGCACGATGCATGTCGCGGAACTGTCGAGCGAAGTCGATGTCTCCTCGCTGGAGCGCACCGGCGGAACCCTGACCGGTTATGCCGCAGGTGTGCTGGAGTCGAATGTCAACCTGGCCTCGCCCTCGGTGGGGCCCGTTGTCATGAACAGCGACACCCCGGGGGATTTCGAGATCAGTTTCGACGGTGAGAACGGATCGCTTTACGCGACCATGTCACTGGAGGACATCACGGTCAGCAACAAGGAAGTCAAGGACTACCTTATCGCGTTTGGAGAGCAGTCCGGATCCGGCCAGTCGGTCTTTATTGACGCCGACACCTATGCCGCCGTTGAAACGGTCGACGGTGCCGGGACCGTCCTCGTCACCTATGATGAAGACAGCATCGCTCCCAAGACGGGCACCACGCCGCAGAGCTATCTGATCGCCAACACTCTGGTGGAGGACGCCGACGCGGCGCTGCTGGCCGATAAGACACAATGTACCTGTGCCTTTCTGGAATGGGGCTATTGGGGGGCGAAGGTCGAGGCCAGTGACGCGGCCCTGGCGGAAGGCGACAGGTTCGACACGTTTCATATAGGCACCTGGGTCGCCGGCGACGTGACCAATTCGGCGGATTTGCCCACAACCGGAAGCGCGACCTATGCCGGCCACGCCGTCGGCAATGTGGTCAATGGTACCGCACAATATCTGGCCGCGGGTGACTTCAGCATGTCGCTGGACTTCGCCAAGCGCGCGGGAACGGCAACCATCTCCAATTTCGATGACAGGACGATGAGCGCAATAATCACCGAACAGACCGTCGACCAGGGAAACCTGTTTTCCGGTCCGCTTACCGCTCCCGGAAGTCTCAACGGAGACATCAACACGTCTCTCGTGTCCGGTCCTGTGTCCAATAACCAGGGGGTCATCGGAGATTTTCACGCTGTTCAGGGTACTTGGTCCGCGGTTGGCATCGTCGCGGGAGAAAAGCAATAACCACAAACCTCCGTCCAGCTTGGAGTGTATGAAAGGTGTTGTTTTTCAGTACTTTGAGGAGGGGAAAGGTTTTCAACAGCTGCATTGGCGCTGAAATGCAAAAAACTTCGCCGGGGCGCTGGACAAGGCCAGATCGAGCCTCTATAAGGACCGGGCTTTCGGCGAACGGGGCTCTGTCCCGATCCATTCGCGTTGCACGCCCAGATAGCTCAGTTGGTAGAGCAGCGGATTGAAAATCCGCGTGTCGCTGGTTCGATTCCGGCTCTGGGCACCACTTTTCTTCTCAAATCATCAGCTATTCACGAAGGGCCGCGCCCTGATCGCAGGACCTCGTGCCTGTTGCCGTGCCTCGAGATCCAGCCGGACTGTCGGGAACAGAAACGCCCCCTCCGTTCCGGAAGGGGCGTCAGGACTGTTTGCGTGTATTCGGTTCAGACGAACAGGCTGTCACCGATCTGGTCCGCGCTCAGCTGCTCATCCAGAACACGGAAATCGAAGATATCACCGTCGAAATGGTCGTTGGTCCAACCGATTTCGCCGGAGGGGCTGCCCCAGCCGTTGGCCCCGATCATCAGGTATTCCTCGTTGCCGAGCCAGTCGGACCGGAAGTCCTCGTCGCTGGCAACCTCAACGCCGTCGATGAACAGGAAGATGCCGTCATCGCCGAAGGTAAAGGCAAAATCATGCTCGGTTCCGGCCTCCACGACATCATGGGCCTTCAGCCAGATTTCGGACGTTTCGGTCTGGAAGCGGATCTTGACATCGCCCCATTCCGTGACCCAGGCCGTCAGATGCCCGCCTGTTCCGTAGCCGCTGGCATCCTTTGAGAACAAAGCATCGTAGCCGGATATCCGGTTTGCATTGAACGAAAAGGCGATCGTGCCTTCCGAAATCTCCATCGCCGTGTCATGGGCAATTGCCATCTGGTTGTCACGTGTTCCGTCCAGTTCCAGTGCGCCTGCAATGGCAAAGACGGGCGTCGTGCCGGCGGGCAGGGGCAGGTCGTCGACGCCGGGCAGGTCCGGAAGGGGCGGGGTGCCGGTGCGTTCCTCGCCCATCTCGATGGGCTTCAGGGCCTCCTCGAGATCCGCGATGGAGCGGACGATGCCGTAGGCGGGCTTTGAGGTGGTGGAGATGTCGTTCTTGGTGACGAGATCGCCATAGACGGTGATGGTGCCGAGATCGTCGTTGTTGTGGGCGCCGCCACCCCGGCCCTGGTCGGAATAGAGCGCGATCACGGTGTGGTCGACAACACCGTCGCCGTTTGAATCGCCATAGGTGATGGACCGGATCTTGGTGGTGTGTCCCTCGATGACGATGCGGTCGCCGTCTTCGCGGTTGAAGTCGGTGATCGTGTCATGGCCGATCTGGTCGACCCAGTGGTCGTGGATGTTTGCGTTCTCGCCGGCAACGCCGTTCCAGCGGATGGTGCCGTCATCCCTGGTGTGTTCCTCGATGAAGCGCTGCTTGGCGTTGATGAGGGTCTGGAAGTAGAAGATGTCGCCACCCGATCCGCCTGTGAGGACATCGTCCGCCGGGATCGGCTGGTCGGGATAGAGCTTGCCGTTGGTGAGCTCGTTCAAGGGATCGCCTTCGTCCCGGTCGGGATCATGGGCGACGGGTCCCTCGCGTCCGTCGGAGCGGGAGATGAGGAGGTCGTTGCCGGCGCCGCCATTGAGGACATCCTCGCCATGGCCGCCGTCGAGGACGTCGTCGCCGTCGCCGCCATTGAGGTCGTCATTGCCGTAACCGCCCTGGAGGACGTCGTTGCCGCCGCCGCCATTGACGATGTCGTTGCCGAGACCGGCATCGATGGCATCGGCGTCGTCGGTTCCATTCAGCGTCTCGCCGGCATCGGTGCCCTGTTGGGTGGCCGCACCCGTGGTGAGTTCGCCGTCTTCGTTGAAGCCGTAGGCGGTGGCAAGCGCCTTAAGCTCTGCGGAGGCCTGGTCGACCTGCTGGAAGGCGGGCATGAGGGCGTCCTGGGCGAGCGCCGCAAGGGCGGCATCCTCGAAGGCCGGGTCGACCTCGCCGGCCAGGGCCGCCATGTCCTCGCCGGCAAGCTGCTCGTCGAAGACCATGACGTCGGAGATGGTGCCGTCGAACTGCTGGGAGGCGGTATGGGCATCATCCTTGCGCCAGGCGCCGGAAGCTCCGATCACCAGGGAGCGCTCGTTCATGTCCAGGCCCTGCTTGAACTCGGGCTCTGCCGCGACGAGTTCACCGTTCAGGAACACCTTTAGCCCGTCCTCGCCGAAGGTGACGGCGAGGTGGTAGGCGGTGTTTGCGGCAATCTCGACATTCTGAACCTTCAGATACTCCGATGCGCTGTCGGACTGCTGACGGATATAGATCTTGTTGTCACACAGATACGCGGTGATGTGCCCGCCATTGTCATAGCCCGAGCCGTCCTTGGAGAAGAGGGCCTGACCGCCGGATACCTTGTCGGCGTTGAAGGTCAGGGCAATGGTGCCGTTGGCCAGATCCAGGCTGTCCGGATTGCCGGCATCGAGATAATCGCCGCGTTCACCGGAGAACTCGGTGTCACCGGCAATTGCAAAGACGGGCGTCATGCCGGCGGGCAGGGGCAGGTCGCCGACGCCGGGCAGGTCCGGAAGGGGCGGGGTGCCGGTGCGTTCCTCGCCCATCTCGATGGGCTTCAGGGCCTCCTCGAGATCCGCGATGGAGCGGACGATGCCGTAGGCGGGCTTTGAGGTGGTGGAGATGTCGTTCTTGGTGACGAGATCGCCATAGACGGTGATGGTGCCGAGATCGTCGTTGTTGTGGGCTCCGCCGCCCGATCCCTGGTCGGAATAGAGGCTGATGACGGTGTGGTCGACGACACCGTCGCCGTTCGAATCCCCGTATGTGATGGAGCGGATCTTGGTGGTGTGTCCCTCGATGACGATCCTGTCGCCGTCTTCGCGGTTGAAGTCGGTGATCGTGTCATGGCCGATCTGGTCGACCCAGTGGTCGTGGATGTTTGCGTTCTCGCCGGCAACGCCGTTCCAGCGGATGGTGCCGTCATCCCTGGTGTGTTCCTCGATGAAGCGCTGCTTGGCGTTGATGAGGGTCTGGAAGTAGAAGATGTCGCCACCCGATCCGCCTGTGAGGACATCGTCCGCCGGGATCGGCTGGTCGGGATAGAGCTTGCCGTTGGTGAGCTCGTTCAAGGGATCGCCTTCGTCCCGGTCGGGATCATAGGCGACGGGTCCCTCGCGTCCGTCGGAGCGGGAGATGAGGAGGTCGTTGCCGGCGCCGCCATTGAGGACATCCTCGCCATGGCCGCCGTCGAGGACATCGTCACCGTCGCCGCCATTGAGGTCGTCATTGCCGTAACCGCCCTGGAGGACGTCGTTGCCGCCGCCGCCATTGACGATGTCGTTGCCGAGACCGGCATCGATGGCATCGGCGTCGTCGGTTCCATTCAGCGTCTCGCCGGCATCGGTGCCCTGTTGGGTGGCCGCACCCGTGGTGAGTTCGCCGTCTTCGTTGAAGCCGTAGGCGGTGGCAAGCGCCTTGAGCTCTGCGGAGGCCTGGTCGACCTGCTGGAAGGCGGGCATGAGGGCGTCCTGGGCGAGCGCCGCAAGCGCGGCATCCTCGAAGGCCGGGTCGACCTCGCCGGCCAGGGCCGCCATGTCCTCGCCGGCAAGTTGCTCGTCGAAGACCATGACGTCGGAGATGGATCCCTTGAACTGCTGATGGGCAGTGTGGGCATCGTCCTTGCGCCAGGCGCCGGAGGCACCGACGAGGAGGGAGCGCTCGTTCATGTCGATGCCCTGCTTGAACTCCGGCTCTGCAGCCAGCAGCTGGCCGTTGACATAGACCTGAAGGCCGTCTTCACCAAAGGTGACGGCGAGGTGGTAGTCGGTGTTGGCGGACAGGTGGAGATCGGGAACCTTGAGGTATTCGGTCGAATCTTCATCCTGCTGGCGGATGACCAGCCGGCCGTTGTCGATCCAGACGGTCAGATGCCCGCCGTCGTCATAGCCCGAGCCGTCCTTGGAAAAGAGCGCCTGGGAGCCCCAGACATGATCGGCGTTGAAGGTCAGGGCAACCGTGCCTGCCGCCAGGTTGAGGCTGTCCGGATTGCCGGCATCGAGATAATCGCCGCGTTCACCGGAGAACTCGGTGTCTCCCGCAATGGCAAAGACAGGCGTCATGCCGGCGGGGAGCGGGAGATCGTCGACGCCGGGCAGGTCCGGAAGGGGCGGGGTGCCGGTGCGTTCCTCGCCCATCTCGATGGGCTTCAGGGCCTCCTCGAGATCCGCGATGGAGCGGACGATGCCGTAGGCGGGCTTTGAGGTGGTGGAGATGTCGTTCTTGGTGACGAGATCGCCATAGACGGTGATGGTGCCGAGATCGTCGTTGTTGTGGGCGCCGCCGCCCGATCCCTGGTCGGAATAGAGGCTGATCACCGTGTGGTCGACGACACCGTCGCCGTTTGAATCGCCATAGGTGATGGAGCGGATCTTGGTGGTGTGTCCCTCGATGACGATCCTGTCGCCGTCTTCGCGGTTGAAGTCGGTGATCGTGTCATGGCCGATCTGGTCGACCCAGTGGTCGTGGATGTTTGCGTTCTCGCCGGCAACGCCGTTCCAGCGGATGGTGCCGTCATCCCTGGTGTGTTCCTCGATGAAGCGCTGCTTGGCGTTGATGAGGGTCTGGAAGTAGAAGATGTCGCCACCCGATCCGCCTGTGAGGACATCGTCCGCCGGGATCGGCTGGTCGGGATAGAGCTTGCCGTTGGTGAGCTCGTTCAAGGGATCGCCTTCGTCCCGGTCGGGATCATAGGCGACGGGTCCCTCGCGTCCGTCGGAGCGGGAGATGAGGAGGTCGTTGCCGGCGCCGCCATTGAGGACATCCTCGCCATGGCCGCCGTCGAGGACGTCGTCACCGTCGCCGCCATTGAGGTCGTCATTGCCGTAGCCGCCCTGGAGGACGTCGTTGCCGCCGCCGCCATTGACGATGTCGTTGCCGAGACCGGCATCGATGGCATCGGCGTCGTCGGTTCCATTCAGCGTCTCGCCGGCATCGGTGCCCTGTTGGGTGGCCGCACCCGTGGTGAGTTCGCCGTCTTCGTTGAAGCCGTAGGCGGTGGCAAGCGCCTTAAGCTCTGCGGAGGCCTGGTCGACCTGCTGGAAGGCGGGCATGAGGGCGTCCTGGGCGAGCGCCGCCAGGGCGGCATCCTCGAAGGCCGGATCGACCTCGCCGGCCAGGGCCGCCATGTCCTCGCCGGCAAGCTGCTCGTCGAAGACCATGACGTCGGAGATGGTGCCGTCGAACTGCTGGGAGGCGGTATGGGCATCATCCTTGCGCCAGGCGCCGGAAGCTCCGATCACCAGGGAGCGCTCGTTCATGTCCAGGCCCTGCTTGAACTCGGGCTCTGCCGCGACGAGTTCCCCGTTCAGGAACACCTGCAGGCCGTCTTCGCCGAAGGTGACGGCAAGATGGTAGGTGGTGTTTGCGGCAATCTCGACATTCTGAACCTTCAGATACTCGGACGAGCTGTCGGACTGCTGACGGATATAGATCTTGTTGTCACACAGATACGCGGTGATGTGCCCGCCATTGTCATAGCCCGAGCCGTCCTTGGAAAAGAGGGCCTGACCGCCGGATACCTTGTCGGCATTGAAGGTCAGGGCAATGGTGCCGTTGGCCAGATCCAGGCTGTCCGGATTGCCCGCCTCCAGGTAATCGCCGCGTTCACCGGAGAACTCGGTGTCCCCTGCAATGGCAAAGACGGGCGTCATGCCGGCGGGCAGGGGCAGATCGTCGACGCCGGGCAGGTCCGGAAGGGGCGGGGTGCCGGTGCGTTCCTCGCCCATCTCGATAGGCTTCAGGGCCTCCTCGAGATCCGCGATAGAGCGGACGATGCCGTAGGCGGGCCTTGAGGTGGTGGAGATGTCGTTCTGTGTGACGAGGTCGCCATAGACGGTGATGGTGCCGAGATCGTCGTTGTTGTGGGCGCCGCCGCCCCGGCCCTGGTCGGAATAGAGGCTGATGACGGTGTGGTCGACGACGCCGTCGCCGTTTGAATCCCCGTATGTGATGGAGCGGATCTTGGTGGTGTGTCCTTCGATGACGATGCGGTCGCCGTCTTCGCGGTTGAAGTCGGTGATCGTGTCATGGCCGATCTGGTCGACCCAGTGGTCGTGGATGTTTGCGTTCTCGCCGGCAACGCCGTTCCAGCGGATGGTGCCGTCATCCCTGGTGTGTTCCTCGATGAAGCGCTGCTTGGCGTTGATGAGGGTCTGGAAGTAGAAGATGTCGCCACCCGATCCGCCTGTGAGGACATCGTCTGCGGGGATCGGCTGGTCGGGATAGAGCTTGCCGTTGGTGAGCTCGTTCAAGGGATCGCCTTCGTCCCGGTCGGGATCATGGGCGACGGGTCCCTCGCGTCCGTCGGAGCGGGAGATGAGGAGGTCGTTGCCGGCGCCGCCATTGAGGACATCCTCGCCATGGCCGCCGTCGAGGACGTCGTCGCCGTCGCCGCCATTGAGGTCGTCATTGCCGTAGCCGCCCTGGAGGACGTCGTTGCCGCCGCCGCCATTGACGATGTCGTTGCCGAGACCGGCATCGATGGCATCGGCGTCGTCGGTTCCATTCAGCGTCTCGCCGGCATCGGTGCCCTGTTGGGTGGCCGCACCCGTGGTGAGTTCGCCGTCTTCGTTGAAGCCGTAGGCGGTGGCAAGCGCCTTGAGCTCTGCGGAGGCCTGGTCGACCTGCTGGAAGGCGGGCATGAGGGCGTCCTGGGCGAGCGCCGCCAGGGCGGCATCCTCGAAGGCCGGATCGACCTCGCCGGCCAGGGCCGCCATGTCCTCGCCGGCAAGCTGCTCGTCGAAGACCATGACGTCGGAGATGGTGCCGTCGAACTGCTGGGAGGCGGTATGGGCATCATCCTTGCGCCAGGCGCCGGAAGCTCCGATCACCAGGGAGCGCTCGTTCATGTCCAGGCCCTGCTTGAACTCGGGCTCTGCCGCGACGAGTTCCCCGTTCAGGAACACCTGCAGGCCGTCTTCGCCGAAGGTGACGGCAAGATGGTAGGTGGTGTTTGCGGCAATCTCGACATTCTGAACCTTCAGATACTCGGACGAGCTGTCGGACTGCTGACGGATATAGATCTTGTTGTCACACAGATACGCGGTGATGTGCCCGCCATTGTCATAGCCCGAGCCGTCCTTGGAAAAGAGGGCCTGACCGCCGGATACCTTGTCGGCATTGAAGGTCAGGGCAATGGTGCCGTTGGCCAGATCCAGGCTGTCCGGATTGCCCGCCTCCAGGTAATCGCCGCGTTCACCGGAGAACTCGGTGTCCCCTGCAATGGCAAAGACGGGCGTCATGCCGGCGGGCAGGGGCAGATCGTCGACGCCGGGCAGGTCCGGAAGGGGCGGGGTGCCGGTGCGTTCCTCGCCCATCTCGATAGGCTTCAGGGCCTCCTCGAGATCCGCGATAGAGCGGACGATGCCGTAGGCGGGCCTTGAGGTGGTGGAGATGTCGTTCTGTGTGACGAGGTCGCCATAGACGGTGATGGTGCCGAGATCGTCGTTGTTGTGGGCGCCGCCGCCCCGGCCCTGGTCGGAATAGAGGCTGATGACGGTGTGGTCGACGACGCCGTCGCCGTTTGAATCCCCGTATGTGATGGAGCGGATCTTGGTGGTGTGTCCTTCGATGACGATGCGGTCGCCGTCTTCGCGGTTGAAGTCGGTGATCGTGTCATGGCCGATCTGGTCGACCCAGTGGTCGTGGATGTTTGCGTTCTCGCCGGCAACGCCGTTCCAGCGGATGGTGCCGTCATCCCTGGTGTGTTCCTCGATGAAGCGCTGCTTGGCGTTGATGAGGGTCTGGAAGTAGAAGATGTCGCCACCCGATCCGCCTGTGAGGACATCGTCTGCGGGGATCGGCTGGTCGGGATAGAGCTTGCCGTTGGTGAGCTCGTTCAAGGGATCGCCTTCGTCCCGGTCGGGATCATAGGCGACGGGTCCCTCGCGTCCGTCGGAGCGGGAGATGAGGAGGTCGTTGCCGGCGCCGCCATTGAGGACATCCTCGCCATGGCCGCCGTCGAGAACGTCGTCGCCGTCGCCGCCATTGAGGTCGTCATTGCCGTAGCCGCCCTGGAGGACGTCGTTGCCGCCGCCGCCATTGACGATGTCGTTGCCGAGACCGGCATCGATGGCATCGGCGTCGTCGGTTCCATTCAGCGTCTCGCCGGCATCGGTGCCCTGTTGGGTGGCCGCACCCGTGGTGAGTTCGCCGTCTTCGTTGAAGCCGTAGGCGGTGGCAAGCGCCTTGAGCTCTGCGGAGGCCTGGTCGACCTGCTGGAAGGCGGGCATGAGGGCGTCCTGGGCGAGCGCCGCAAGGGCGGCATCCTCGAAGGCCGGGTCGACCTCGCCGGCCAGGGCCGCCATGTCCTCGCCGGCAAGTTGCTCGTCGAAGACCATGACGTCGGAGATGGATCCCTTGAACTGCTGATGGGCAGTGTGGGCATCGTCCTTGCGCCAGGCGCCGGAGGCACCGACGAGGAGGGATCGCTCGTTCATGTCGATGCCCTGCTTGAACTCCGGCTCTGCAGCCAGCAGCTGGCCGTTGACATAGACCTGAAGGCCGTCTTCACCAAAGGTGACGGCGAGGTGGTAGTCGGTGTTGGCGGACAGGTGGAGATCGGGAACCTTGAGGTATTCGGTCGAATCTTCATCCTGCTGGCGGATGACCAGCCGGCCGTTGTCGATCCAGACGGTCAGATGCCCGCCGTCGTCATAGCCCGAGCCGTCCTTGGAAAAGAGCGCCTGGGAGCCCCAGACATGATCGGCGTTGAAGGTCAGGGCAACCGTGCCTGCCGCCAGGTTGAGGCTGTCCGGATTGCCGGCATCGAGATAATCGCCGCGTTCACCGGAGAAGCTTGTGCTTCCATTCAGGGAAAAAACAGGCGCAAGGATATTGGACGCGGCGTTCGAATTCATGAAATTGACCTCCCACAAGGTAAAGAATTCCTGTACGCCGGCTTGCCCACGGCGTTAATTCTGTTGGTGCACAAGTGATTAATTTGGTGAATTGTTGTTATGCGCTTAATGTATTCGCCTCAATTTGGCGAAAAAATTGGCGAAATAAGGCGAAAAAGATACAATAATTGGATTAGAATTGGATGGTAGTATTTAAAATAAAAGTAGAATTTTACTTGCCGTGTCGAAACTGTTGTCAGGGTTGGCTTTTTGACTGGCGGTTGAGCCATCATTGCTTTCAAGAAGTTATTACGTGCGACTTATAAGAAGTTTTCCCGCGGGTGGTGACGCGTTAACTGGTTTAATTCTTTTTTTGAACGCGCTCTTCATAGGTCAGCTTCACGCAAGGAAGAATTTTGGCAAAAGCAGTTGTGGGCCGGTTGTATCGGAAAATACCAATTACATGCGGTATGCAACTAAAAGATGTGTAAATTTCCGTTACGGAAGATTCGTGTCGCCTGTTACCGCCCTGAGGACTTCCCGTGCCACCACCTGGGCGACGGGCGTCAATACCTGGCCCTTTCGGGTCAGGAAGGAATAGGTTTCCACGGACAGGGTGAGATCGCTGTCAAGGACCGTTAGCGTTGCGCCCGTTCCGTCGGGTCGTGCGGCGAAACTGTCCGCAACGGATTTGGCGACCGGGGCCACAGCATTGGTTTGCTGGATCGTGGCCAGGGTGAACAGGAAGGAAGACGTGGTCAGGACCCGTGCGGGCAAAGGCAGACGCCTGTCCCGGAGCGCCTGTTCCACGGTTGTCCTTATGGGGGAGCCGACAGGCGGCAGCACCCAGTCGAAACCGAGAAAGGAATCGATGGAAAGCGGTGCGCGGGTCCGGGTGAGCGGATGGCCAACGCGTCCGATCATCACGGCCGGTTCCCTGAGAAGTGGCTTTTCCTCGAAAAGCGCGGGATCCTGGTCGACGGGAACACGGCTCAGCGAAAAATCCAGCCGCCCGTCCTCGAGCATCGGTGCAAGCGCGTTGCTCGGGCTCACCTCGACGGAAATCGAGATCTCCGGATAGCTCAGCCGGATGTGCCGCAAAGCCGGCAGGACATATTCAATGGCGGGGCCGGTCACGGAGCCGATACTGACATGACCGCTCTGGCCGGCCTTGTGCTGGTCGATGTCCCGGCCGGCGTCAGCAAACTCCTGGAGGATGCGCACGCATCTCTCGGCAAGCTTGCGGCCGGTATCGGTGAGTTCGATGCCCCGGCCGCTTCTCGTGTAAATGTCGGCATCCGCGATCCGCTCGATTTCCGCGATCAGGCGTGAAGCGGCCGGCTGGGTGATGCCGAGCGCCTGGGCCGCGTCTGTCAGGCGGCTCTGACCTGTGAGTTCCGCCATCAGGCGCAGATGTGAGATTTTCAATCCACGCCGCAAAAGGTCCAAGCTCATGTGAAGCCTCAATCGAAAATTGCATACCATTTTTGATATTATTTGATAATGAATAATAATTTGACGGTCATGTGAATTTTCTCCCATTTAGGCCCCGCATTACCCATGCATGCCTGAGAATGACTTGAGGCCGGTGGGGAACCGGTCTGGGAGGACGAAATGAAACTTGTTTCCAAGGCGCTTGTCGCAGTCGCGGCAGCAGCAACCCTCATGTCCGGCGTCGCCCTGTCCGGTGCGGCAATGGCCCAGGACAAGGGTACGATCGGGATCGCGATGCCGACCAAATCCTCGGCCCGCTGGATTTCCGACGGCAACTCGATGGTCGAGCAGTTCACTGCGGCCGGCTACGAAACCGACCTTCAGTATGCGGAAGACGATATTCCGAACCAGCTGGCGCAGATCGAGAACATGATCACCAAGGGCGCAGACGTTCTGGTGATTGCTGCAATCGACGGCACCACGCTGTCCAACGCGCTCGAAAACGCCGCCGCGGCCGGCATCAAGGTCATTGCCTATGACCGCCTGATCCGCGACAGCGGCAATGTCGACTACTACGCCACATTCGACAATTTCAAGGTCGGCGTGCAGCAGGCGACGTCGCTGGTCAACGGCCTGAAGGAACGCTTCGGCGACGGTCCGTACAATGTCGAACTGTTCGGTGGATCGCCTGACGACAACAACGCCTATTTCTTCTATGACGGCGCCATGTCGGTCCTGCAGCCGCTGATCGATGACGGCACCATCGTCATTCAGTCCGGCCAGATGGGCATGGACACGGTCGGCACGCTGCGCTGGGACGGTGCGGTCGCGCAGGCCCGCATGGACAATCTCCTGTCCGCCCACTACACCGACAAGACCCTGCACGGCGCCCTGAGCCCCTATGACGGCCTGTCCATCGGTATCCTGTCGTCCCTTAAAGGTGTCGGCTACGGTTCCGGCGACCAGAAAATGCCGATCGTGAGCGGCCAGGACGCCGAAGTGCCGTCGGTAAAATCCATCCTCGCAGGCGAGCAGTACTCCACCGTCTTCAAGGACACCCGTGAGCTTGCCCGTGTCACCGTGGGCATGGTCGACGCGCTTCTGGGCGGCGGCGAGCCGGAAATCAACGACACCAAGACCTATGACAACGGTGTCAAGGTTGTGCCGTCCTACCTGCTGGAGCCGGTCTCGGTCGATGCCGGCAACTGGGAAGAAGTGCTGATCGGCAGCGGCTACTACACGGCCGACCAGGTCAAATAAGACCAATCTCCCAAGCAAACTTTCCCGCCCGTGGGCATCTGACTTGCGGGCGGGACCTTTAACGGAATTCGGGGACCGGGGCCGATGGCACTCCTTTCCATGCAGAATATCAGCAAGACCTTTCCCGGCGTGAAGGCGCTGGACCGGGTCAACCTGGACGTCCAGCAAGGAGAAATCCACGCCGTCGTCGGCGAGAACGGGGCCGGGAAGTCCACGCTGATGAAGGTCCTGTCGGGCGTGTACCCGCACGGGGAATACGACGGCGATATCATCTATGGCGGCGAAACCGCGAGATTTTCCGGGATTTCGGACAGTGAACAGCAGGGCATCATCATCATTCACCAGGAGCTTGCCCTGGTGCCGCAGCTCTCCATCGCGGAGAACATCTTCCTCGGCAATGAATGTGCCCGCAATGGCATGATCGACTGGCGCGAGACCAACAAGCGCACGGAAGCACTGCTGGCCAAGGTCGGGCTGGTGGAAGCGCCGACCACGAAGGTCGACAATATCGGCGTCGGCAAGCAGCAGCTGGTGGAAATCGCAAAGGCGCTTTCCAAGGACGTCAAGCTGCTGATCCTGGACGAGCCGACCGCGGCACTCCAGGAAAATGACAGCAAGAAGCTGCTGGACCTGATGCTGGAGCTGAAGGCACAGGGCGTCACCAGCATCATCATCTCGCACAAGCTGAACGAAGTCCGCTACGTGGCTGACAGCGTCACGGTGATCCGGGACGGCATGACGGTGTCCAATCTCGATGCGAAAGCGGGCCTGAGCGAGGACGACATCGTCAAGGACATGGTCGGCCGGGACATGACCCATCGCTTCCCCGAGCACCAGCGCACGCCGGGCGAGGTTCTCATGGAAGTCGAGGACTGGAATGTCTGGCATCCGGAACACGCCGAACGCCAGGTCATCCGGAATGCGGCCTTCAATGTGCGCGCCGGAGAAGTGGTCGGCATTGCCGGTCTGATGGGGTCCGGCCGTACGGAACTGGCCATGTCGATCTTCGGCCGGTCCTACGGGCGCAACATTTCCGGTGCCGTGAAGCTGAAGGGCCAGCCGGTGGATGTCAGCACGGTCGACCGTGCGATCAAGGCCGGCATCTCCTATGTCACGGAGGATCGCAAGGCGCTCGGCCTGGTGCTCGACGAGACCATCCGCTTCAACACCACCCTGGCAAACCTGGACGGCGTTTCCTCCGGCGCGATCCTGAAGCGCAACGAGGAAACCAGGGTCGCCGAAAGATACCGCGAGGCGCTGGCCATCCGCACGCCGTCGGTGTTTCAGAAAACGGTCAACCTGTCGGGTGGCAACCAGCAGAAGGTGGTGCTGGCCAAGTGGCTGTTCACCGCACCGGAGGTCCTGATCCTGGACGAGCCGACCCGGGGCATCGACGTCGGCGCCAAATACGAAATCTACACGATCATCAACGACCTCGCCGCCCAGGGAAAGGCGGTGGTCATGATCTCGTCCGAAATGCCGGAACTGCTCGGAATGTGCGACCGGATCTATGTCATGAACGAAGGCGCGCTTGTCGGCGAACTCGACGCCGGCGACGCGAGCCAGGAGCGCATCATGTCGCTCATTGTCAACGAGTGAAAGAGCTGTACCCATGGAACTGGCAGAAAGCGATACGACTGCGGCGCCGGTCGTGAAGACCAAGAGCATCGGCGAGTATCTCTCCTCGCACTTGCGCCAATACGGCCTCCTGTTCGCGCTGATCGCGGTGATGGCCTTCTTTCAGATTGTCACCGACGGCACGCTGCTCAGGGCGGTGAACGTCACCAACCTGCTGCTGCAGAACTCCTATATCATCATCATGGCACTCGGCATGCTGATCGTCATCGTGTCGGGCAACATCGACCTGTCGGTCGGATCCGTGATGGGCTTCATCGGCGCGCTGGCGGCCGTGATGATCGTCAATTACGACCAGTCCGTCCTGTTGACCATCATCGTCTGTCTCGCGGTCGGCGGGCTGATCGGTGCCGCACAGGGCTACTGGGTCGCCTACTGGAAAATCCCCTCCTTCATCGTGACCCTCGCGGGCATGCTGGTCTTCCGGGGACTGTCGCTCTGGCTTCTGGAAGGCCAGTCGGTCGGCCCGTTCCCGAGGGAGTTCCAGGTTCTGGCCACCGGTTTCGTGCCGGACATCTTCCCGGCCGGCCTCGGAGCGGCGCTGGCCGAGATCTTCGACGCGCGCAAGGTCAATGTGCTCGCGCTCGGCACGGGCATCGCGGCCGCCGCGCTCGTGGTGTGGATCGGCCTGCGCCAGCGGGCCCAGAACAAGGCCTATGGCATCGAGGACGAGCCGAAAAGCTTCTTCATTGCCCGCAACGTGATCATCGCAGCTGCTCTGATTTTCGTCATGTTCAAGCTGTCCTTGTTCCGCGGCCTGCCCAACGTGCTGATCACCATGGGTGTGCTGACGGTCATCTATGCCTTCATCACGGAGACAACAACGGTCGGCCGGCGCATCTACGCGCTCGGCGGCAACCAGAAAGCCGCCAAGCTGTCCGGCATCAAGACGGAACGCCTGACCTTCCTGGCTTTCACCAATATGGGTGTGCTGGCTGCCGCAGCGGGTCTTGTCTTCGCGGCGCGCCTCAACACGGCGACCCCGAAGGCGGGTTTTGCCCTGGAGCTCGATGTCATCGCCGCAGTGTTCATCGGCGGGGCGTCCATGTCCGGCGGTGTCGGCACCATCATCGGCGCTGTTGTCGGCGCCTTCCTGATGGGCGTGCTCAACAACGGCATGTCGATCATGGGCATCGGTATCGACTACCAGCAGATGATCAAGGGTCTCGTCCTTCTCGCCGCTGTGATTTTCGACGTCTACAACAAGAACAAGCAAGGGTAGGTCCATGTTGATTTCCCAGATCCTGGATGACACCGGTGCGCAAGCGGTCGTCGTCCGAAGCGGCAGCGAAGCCTGTATCCTGAAAGGGGCTCCATCGACCTACCATCTGGTTCAGGAAGCCATCCGGACGGGGCAGAGCCTGACCGAATGCATTCGCGGGTACGAACTGGGCGCCGCGGTCGATCTGGAACAGCTGGCCGCCGAAGGCCGCCTGCTGCTGCCGATCACCCATCCGGACGGAGCCCACCTGCATCTGACCGGCACCGGCCTGACGCATCTGGGGTCGGCCGCGACACGCAACGCCATGCATGCCAAGTCGAAGGACAGCGATGCGCCCGTCACCGACAGCATGAAGATGTTCAACATGGGGCTGGAAAGCGGACGCCCGACGCCCGGCCATGTCGGCGTCCAGCCGGAGTGGTTCTACAAGGGCAACGGCGCTTGCGCCGTCGCGCCGGGAGGCGATCTGGTCAGCCCGGGTTTCTGCGACGATGGCGGCGAGGAACCGGAAATCGCCGGCGTCTATGTCATCGCGGAAGACGGGTCGCCGTTCCGGGTCGGCTTTGCGCTTGCCAACGAGTTCTCGGACCATGTCATGGAGCGCCAGAACTACCTTTATCTGGCCCATTCCAAGCTGCGCCCGGCGTCTTTCGGGCCGGAACTGCTGGTCGGCGACCTCCCGGAAAATGTCGAGGGGACCAGCCGGATCTACCGGGATGGCTCGGTGCTCTGGGAAAAGCCGTTCCTGTCGGGCGAGGCGAACATGTCGCACACGCTCGCCAATCTGGAACATCATCATTTCAAATACGGCGTCTTCCGCCAGCCGGGCGATGTTCACGTGCACATGTTCGGAACCGCGACCCTGTCCTTTGCCGACGGCGTTTCCTGCCGGGAAGGCGACGAGGTCGAGATTTCAGCGCCGGGCTTCGGCGTCCCCCTGAAGAACCGGCTTGTTTTCCGGCCCGCGGAAGATGCCGCCATTCAAGTGAAAGTGCTTTAGATCATGTCTTTCAAACCGGCAAAATGGCCGCGCAAATTGCGCTCGGCCGAATGGTTCGGCGGCACCAGCCGCGATCACATCTATCATCGCAGCTGGATGAAGAACCAGGGCCTGCCGGATGACCTTTTCGACGGCCGTCCGGTGATCGGCATTTGCAACACCTGGTCCCAGCTCACCCCGTGCAACGGTCACCTCAGGGATCTTGCGGAGCGGGTCAAGCACGGCATCTACGAGGCCGGTGGTTTTCCGGTCGAGTTCCCCGTGTTCTCGACCGGCGAAAGCACATTGCGGCCGACCGCGATGATGTTCCGCAATCTGGCCGCGATGGACGTCGAAGAAGCGATCCGCTCGACGCCGCTCGACGGCGTCGTGCTGCTGGTCGGCTGCGACAAGACCACGCCATCCCTGATCATGGGGGCCGCCTCCGTCGACCTGCCGTCCATCGTGGTGACCGGCGGACCGATGCTGAACGGCTGGTTCCAGGGCGAACGGGTCGGATCGGGCACGCATCTCTGGAAATTCTCCGAAGCGGTCAAGGCCGGCGAAATGACCCAGGAGGAATTCCTGGAGGCCGAAGCGGCGATGAGCCGCTCGCCGGGGACCTGCAACACCATGGGCACCGCCTCCACCATGGCTTCCATGGCCGAGGCGCTCGGCATGGCGCTGTCCGGAAATGCCGCCATCCCAGCGGTCGACAGCCGGCGCCGGGTGATGGCGCATCTGTCCGGGCGCCGGATCGTGCAGATGGTCAAGGACGACCTGAAACCCTCCGACATCCTGACCCGCGAGGCTTTCGAGAACGCCATCCGCACCAACGGCGCCATCGGCGGATCGACCAATGCTGTCATCCATCTGCTGGCGATTGCGGGCCGGGTCGGGCTGGACCTGTCGCTCGACGACTGGGATCAGCTCGGCAGGGACATTCCCACGATCGTCAACCTGATGCCGTCCGGCAAATACCTGATGGAAGAGTTCTTCTACGCCGGTGGCCTGCCGGTGGTGATCAAGCGGCTCGGCGAAGCCGGCATGCTCCACAAGGACGCGATCACGGTTGCCGGCGAGGCGATCTGGGATCAGGTCAAGGATGCGAAGAACTGGAACGAGGATGTCATCCTGCCGGTCGAAAAGGCGCTGACGAGCCAGGGCGGCATCGCGGTTTTGAAGGGCAATCTCGCGCCCAATGGCGCGGTGCTGAAGCCGTCGGCCGCCTCGCCGCACCTGCTGCGGCACAAGGGCAGGGCGGTCGTTTTCGAGGACATCGACGACTACAAGGCCAGGATCAACGACGATGCGCTCGACATCGACGAGACCTGCGTGATGGTGCTGAAGAACTGCGGTCCCAAGGGCTATCCGGGCATGTCCGAGGTCGGCAACATGGGACTGCCGCCCAAGGTGCTCAAGAAGGGCATCACCGACATGGTGCGCATTTCCGATGCGCGCATGTCCGGCACCGCCTACGGCACCGTTGTCCTGCACACGTCTCCGGAAGCGGCCGCCGGCGGCCCTCTTGCCGTCGTGCGCACCGGAGACATGATCGAGCTGGACGTGCCCAACCGGAAAATCCATCTGGATATTTCCGATGCTGAACTGGCTGAACGGCTTGCGGCCTGGGCGCCCAGTCACCATGTCCCGGAGAGCGGTTATGCCCGCCTGTTCCACGATCACGTCCAGGGTGCCGATACCGGTGCCGATTTCGATTTCCTGAAAGGCTGCCGCGGCTCCGCCGTGCCGAAGGATTCTCACTGATGGCTGAAAAACTGGCGCTGGTGGGCATCGGCAAGATCGCCCGCGATCAGCATATTCCCGCAATTGAAGCCAATGCGGACTGGGCGCTCGAGGCGGCGGTCAGCCGCCATGCCGGTGTCGACGGCATAGATCACTTCACGGATATCGACGAATTGCTCGAGACGCGTCCGGACATTTCGGTGGTCTCGCTCGCGATTCCGCCCCAGCCCCGCTTCGAATACGCGGCCAGGGCCCTCAAGGCCGGCAAGCATGTCATGCTGGAAAAACCGCCGGGACAGAGCCTGGCGGAATGCTACACCCTCGAGGCACTGGCCAGGGAACAGGGCGTGACCCTGTTTGCCACCTGGCATTCGCGCTATGCCGACAATGTCCCGGCCCTGAAAGCCTTTCTCGCGGAACGCACGCTGAAAAGCCTGAAGATAACCTGGAAGGAAGACGTGCGGCGCTGGCATCCGGGCCAGGAATGGATCTGGGAACCGGGCGGCATGGGAGTCTTCGATCCGGGCATCAATGCCCTGTCGATCCTGACGGAAATTCTTCCCTATCCGGTACATCTTGCCGGGGCCACGCTGGAATTCCCGGACAACCGGGCAACGCCGATTGCCGCCAGCCTGGACTTCGCCGACCCGACGGGCGCCGAGATGAGCGCCGAGTTCGACTGGCGCCAGGAAGGTCCGCAGACCTGGGACATCGATATTGAAACCGACAGGGGCAGTGCAAAACTGTCTCTTGGGGGGGAACGACTGGAAATCGGGGGCGAGCCCGCTATACAGGGAGCGAACCACGAATATGCCAATCTCTATGCCCGCATGGCGGAGCTGGTGAAGAACGGAGAGAGCGACGTTGACCTGTCGCCGATGATCCATGTCTGTGACGCCTTCTCCCTGGGCCGCAGGCTCACCACGGACGCCTTTCACTTCTAGGCTGTCGACAGCCTGAATTCACATTCGAAACCAGAAGGTTTGTCATGACATTCATGCCACACGGAAAACAGCTCGTTGCCGGACAATGGGTTGCAAGTGACGCCACCTTTGCATCGCAGCCGGCTGCAGGTGCTTCTCACAGCTTTTCGGTCGGAACCGCCGAGCAGGTCGATGCCGCATGCCGGGCCGCCGAAGAAGCGTTCTGGACCTATGGCTATTCCTCGAGTGAAGACCGCGCGAAGTTCCTGAACGCGATTGCCGACGAGATCGAGGCCCGCGCGGATGCCATCACGGAAATCGGCATGGCGGAAACCGGTCTGCCGCAGGCACGCCTGCAGGGCGAGCGGGGCCGCACCACCGGACAGCTGCGCCTCTTCGCCAGCCATATCCTCAAGGGCGATTACCTGGACAAGCGTCATGACGAGGCGTTGCCGGACCGCCAGCCGCTGCCGCGTCCGGACCTGAAGCTCATCCAGCGCCCGATCGGACCGGTCGCCGTCTTCGGCGCGTCGAATTTCCCGCTGGCGTTCTCGACGGCAGGCGGCGATACCGCCTCCGCGCTTGCCGCCGGTTGTCCGGTGGTCGTGCGCGGCCATCCCGCCCACCCGGGCACGGGCGAAATTGTCGCCGAGGCGATTGCCGCGGCGGTCAAGTCCTGCGGTCTGCATCCCGGTGTCTTCTCCTTCATTCAGGGCGACGGTTATGAAGTCGGTCAGGCGCTGGTCCAGCATCCGCTGATCACCGCCGTCGGCTTCACCGGCTCCCTGCGTGGCGGCCGCGCGCTGTTCGACCTGTGTGCGCAGCGGCCGGTGCCGATCCCGTTCTTCGGCGAGCTCGGCTCCGTCAACCCGATGTTCCTTCTTCCCGCAGCGCTGTCCGCGCGGGGCGAGGCGATCGCCAAGGGCTGGGCCGGATCGCTCACAATGGGGGCAGGGCAGTTCTGCACCAATCCGGGGATCGTGCTGGTGCTCGACGGCCCGGACGCCGACGCCTTCGTCAAGGCGGCGACGGACGCTCTCGGAGAGATCGGTGCGCAGACCATGCTGACCGACGGTATTGCCGAGGCCTTCCGCTCCGGCAGCAAACGTGTTGCCGGGTCCAGCGGCGTGCGCGAACTGATCGGCACGAGCTGTGACACGCGCGAGGCAGCGCCGTACTTCTTCGAGACCACCGGTGACAACTGGCTGGCCAATGAGACCCTGGGCGAAGAGGTCTTCGGACCGCTCGGCATCGTCGTGCGCGTCAAGGACGAGGTCCAGCTCCTGGAAATCGCCAAGGGCCTGGAGGGGCAGCTCACCTGTACCCTTCAGATGGACGACGGCGACACCGATCTGGCCCGCAGGCTGATGCCGGTGCTGGAACGCAAGGCCGGCCGCGTGCTGGCCAACGGCTTCCCGACCGGTGTCGAGGTGGCCGACGCCATGGTCCATGGCGGTCCTTACCCGGCCTCGACCAATTTCGGCGCGACCTCGGTCGGTACCCTCGCCATCCGCCGCTTCCTGCGCCCGGTCTGCTACCAGAACCTTCCGGACGCGCTGCTGCCGGTCAGCTGAGCTTGAAAGGCCGGGTGGTTGTTTCACCCGGCCTTTGCCACCAATACGGACCTCCCCTTGAGGAAGACCTGTCGTCCTCCTCAAGGGGAGGTTTTTCTTTGGGGGATACAGGCTGGAAATGTGCGGTCGTGACGCCGGCGGCCGGCCTCAGATATTCAGCTCGATCTTCCGACCGGCCAGGATGACCTGTTCCATGGCCTCATAGGCGCCCTTGGCGTCACCAGCGGTGATCGCCGTGACAATGGCCCGGTGGCGTTCGACGAATTCGTAGGTTTCCTGGTCGTTGCGCTCGTTGGCTTCTGCAATGAACAGGGAATAGAGCGCGGCCTGTACAAGGTCACCCAACGACTGCAGGAAGCGGTTGCCGGACAGCTTCAGGATCATCTTGTGGAATTCCAGGTCCGCGACCGCGACCGCGGCGCGGTCGTTGCCGGTCGCCAGGTTGTCGCAGAGTTTTGCGAGGGCCGCGCAATCGGCGTCGGTCGCCTGCTTGGCGGCGCTGCTGGCGGCGGCCGGTTCGAAGATGAGCCGGATCTCGAACAGGTCTTCCAGGAACGGGCGCTGGTTCTTGAGGGCGGCGTGCCAGCGCAGGACATCCGGGTCGAACATGTTCCATTCCGACGCCGGCCGCACATGGGTGCCCACCTTGGCCTTGGACTGGATCAGCCCTTTGGCGATCAGCATCTTCTTTGCTTCGCGCACCACGGTGCGTGACACATCGAACATTTCCGAGATGTCCGGGTCCAGCGGGATCATGGTTTCCGGCGGGTACTCGCCGGCAACGATGGCGCGACCCAGTTGTTCGACCACCTGATCGGTGTGATTTCCGATCTGGCTGCCCAGTCCGCCGGTGGCGACGAATGTCATGATTGCGCGGCGAACTCTGTCGCTGGTTTTCTGCGCAGTGTCGTTGCCCAAGTGAGACCCTTCTGAAGCAAGATGAACCCGAAGAGCAGACCGCCGATGACGATTTTGGTCCACCAACTGGAAAGCGTTCCGTCGAACACGATAAAGGTTTGTATCAACCCCATGATCAAAATGCCAAAGAATGTCCCGGCGACAAAACCGGTGCCTCCGGTGAGCAGCGTGCCGCCGATCACCACCGCCGCGATGGCGTCGAGCTCGACACCGACGGTGGCCAGCGAGTAGCCGGCGGAGGTGTAGAGCGAGAACACGATCCCCGCAAGGCCGGCCAGGCCGCCCGACGTCGCGTAGATGCCGATCGTGGTCCAGCCAAGCGGCACGCCCATCAGCCGGGCCGTCTGCAGGCCGCCGCCGACGGCATAGACATTCTGGCCGAAACGGGTCCGGTGGGCGACGATGATGCCGGTCAGGAAGGTCAGCAGCATGATCATTCCGGTCAGGCGGAAGCGGCCGCCGCCCGGTGCCTTCCAGTAGAGCGACTGCAGCGTGTCGTAGAACTCGTGGGTGATCGGCACGCTGTCGGTCGACAGCACATAGGCAGCACCGCGCGCCAGGAACATGCCGGCCAGCGTGACGATGAAGGGCGGCATCTCCAGATAGTGGATCATGGCGCCCATCGCCGCGCCGAAGGAGATGGTGATCGCCAATACCAGGACAAAGGCGGCCAGCGGATGGATCGAGGTGTCCCTCAGGATCACAGCCAGAAAGACGCCGGTAAAGGCGATCACCGAGCCGACGGACAGATCGATGCCGCCGGAGAGGATCACGAATGTCATGCCGACGGCGGCAATCCCCAGGAAGGCGTTGTCCGTCAGGAGGTTTGCCACGACGCGCGTCGACAGCATCGACGGGTATTGCGAGGCGCACAGCGTGTAGGCCAGCACGAACGTGGCGATGGTGATCAGAAGCGGAAGGTGGGTGGAGCGGATCATTGCGGACTTTCTTTCGCTTCCTTGATGGGCTCCTGGGGCGCGGGCTCCGCGGACGCACGCAGGATATAGAGCGCGTGTTTCACGGTCGGAGACTGGATCACCAGGATCGCGATGATGATCAGGGCCTTGATGACAAGGTTGAATTCGGGCGGCATGCCGGACAGCAGGATGACCGAGTTGACCGACTGGATGATCAGCGCGCCGATCAGCGAGGCGAGGATCGAAAACCGGCCGCCGAGCAGGGAGTTGCCACCGATCACCACCGCGAGGATGGCGTCCAGTTCAAGCCAGAGTCCGGCATTGTTGGCATCGGCCCCCTTGATGTCGGCGGCGACGATGACGCCTGCAAGCGCGGCGCAGAAGCCCGAGATCAGGTAGACCGAGACGATCAGCACCCGGCTGTTGATACCGGCCAGCCGCGAGGAGCTCTCGTTGATGCCGATGGCTTCGATCAGCATGCCGAGCGCGGTCTTGCGGACGGCGGCCGCAACAAGAAGCCCGAGCGAAATCCAGATCAGGATGGGAGTCGGGATACCGAAAACCGTGCCGGCACCCAGATGGATCAGGCCCGGATTGACGAAGGTCAGGATCGTGCCCTCGGTGACCAGCTGGGCGATACCGCGACCGGCGACCATCAGCACCAGGGTTGCGACAATCGGCTGGATGCGCAGGACGGCGACGAGGATGCCGTTCCAAAGCCCGCAGATGGCGCCGACCGCCAGTGCACCGATGAGGGCGGTATGCCAGCCGTGGCCGTCGACCACCAGCGAGGCGGCGACCGCCCCGGCAATCGCCATGACCGCGCCGACGGAAAGGTCGATGCCCCGTGTGGCGATCACCAGCGTCATGCCGATGCACAGCAGGGCCGTCGGTGCGCCGCGGTTGAGCACGTCGATCAGGTTGCCGAACAGGCGGCCGTTCTGGAACTCGATCCGGAAGAAGTCCGGGAACACCAGGAAATTCAGGAACAGGACCGCGGCCAGAATGATCAGCTGCGGCATGATGCGTCGTAGGGTGGAATGAGCCAGGGCCGACATCAGACAGCCTCCGCCATTGTGTCGTCGGCGATCGCCGCGACGATGTTCGAGGTCGTGATCTCGTCACCGTGAAGTTCGCGCACCTGGCGACGGTCACGCAACACGATGACCCGAGTCGAATAGGCCACAAGCTCTTCCATTTCGGAGGACGCCACGAGCAGGGCCATGCCGTCCTCGCGCAGTTTCTCGATCAGGGCGATGATTTCCGCGTGGGCTCCGACATCGATGCCGCGGGTCGGCTCGTCCAGGATCAGGAAGGCCGGATTGGTTGCCAGCCAGCGCGCCAGAAGGGCCTTCTGCTGGTTGCCGCCGGACAGTAGCCGGATCGGCATGTCGAGACTTGCAAGGCGGATGTCGAGCGCCTTCACATAGGCTTCGGCCAGCTCGTTGATCTTGGCCTTGGGCAGCGGACGGAACCAGCCCTGCCGGGCCTGGACCGCCAGGATGATGTTCTCACGCACCGAGAGATCGCCGACGATACCGTCATTCTTGCGGTCTTCCGGACAGAGGGCAAAGCGGTGCGTGACCGCTTCGCGCGGACTGCCGAGGCCGATCTTGCGTCCTTCCAGCAGGGCTTCCCCCTGGTCTGCCTGGATGACGCCGAAGATCAGGCTGGCGGTCTCGGTTCTGCCCGAGCCAAGGAGCCCGGCGAGGCCGACAACCTCGCCCTTGCGAACCGTCAGGTCGAACGGCTCCATGACGCCGCGTTTGCCGAAATTCTTCAGTTCGACGAGCGTGTCGCCGGCCTGTGTCGGCGCGCGGTCCTGGATACGATCTTCCAGCTGGCGGCCGAGCATCAGGGTGACGATCTCGGTCTGAGTGACATCCTTGAGCACACGGGTGCCGATCACGCGGCCGTTCCTGAGAACGGTTGCCCGGTCGGAGATCTCGAACACCTGATCGAGAAAGTGGGTGATGAAGACGATTGCCAGGCCGCGGGCCTTGAGTTTCTCCACCACGGAAAAGACAAGGGCAACCTCGTCCCGGTCGAGACTGGCGGTCGGTTCGTCCAGAATGAGGACCTTGCCGGAGAGCTCCACGGCGCGGGCAATTGCGATCACCTGCTGCACGGCAACGGAATAGGCGGACAGCGGTTCCGCGGGATTGATCGACAGGCCGAATTCAGCCAGCAGCTCCTGTGCCATCGTCATCATCTTGCGCTGGGAGATCAGGCCGTGCTTCATCGGCTGGCGGCCAAGAAAGAGGTTTTCCGCCACGGTCAGGTTTGGAAGCAGATTGACTTCCTGGTAGACGGTGCCGATGCCCAGCTTCTGGCTGTCCTGGGTGCTGTGCGGTGAAATTTCCTGCCCGCTCATGAGAATCCTGCCGCCGTCGCGCCGGTAGGCGCCGGTCAGGCATTTGATCAAGGTGGACTTTCCGGCACCATTCTCGCCGAGAAGTGCGTGCACTTCGCCCGGGTAGAGCGTCAGATCGACTTCATCTAGGGCAATGGCGCCCGGAAAAAACTTGGATATGCCCCTGCATTCCAGCACAGGCTCGGTTGCGCTCGCCATTGATGGCCTTCCCCCGGCGTCTTTCGTCAAAAACCTTTTTGAAATGCCGGGCGGCGGAACCGCCCGGCACGGGACACGTGATCAGTATCCCAGGTCTTTCTTCATCTCGTAGATGGCCATGTTATCATCATCGAGCGTGTAGAGCTTGGACTCGGTCTGGATCCATTTCGCCGGCTTTGTGCCGTCGGCAAGATAGGCTTCCAGGGCGTCCAGGGCCGGGCCGGCCATGTTCGGGGTCAGCTCGATCGTGGCATTGGCTTCGCCGTTTGCCATGGCAAGGTGAATGTCCGGAACACTGTCGATCGAGACGATCTTGATGTCCTCGCCCGGCTTCAGGCCGGCTTCCTTGATGGCCTGGATGGCGCCAACGGCCATGTCATCGTTATGCGCATAGAGCGCACAGATGTTCTCGCCGCCAACGGCCTTCAGGAAGCTTTCCATGACGACCTTGCCCTGGCTGCGGGTGAAGTCGCCGGTCTGGCTGCGCACGATGTTCAGGTTGTCGTTGCCTGCGATGCCTTCCTCGAAGCCCTTCTTGCGGTCGATCGCGGGGGACGAGCCGGTGGTGCCCTGGAGCTCGACGATGTCGCATTTCTCGCCGGCCATTTCATCGACCAGCCACTTGCCGGCCACCCGGCCTTCATGGACGAGGTCGGAGGTCACGGCGGTCATGTAGAGATCGTCCGGAGCATCGACCGTGCGGTCGAGCAGGACCACGGGGATTTCGGCGTCCTTGGCTTCTTCGAGCACTTCGTCCCAGCCGGTCGCGACGACCGGTGCGAGCAGGATGGCATCAACGCCCTGGGCGATGAACGACCGGATTGCCTTGATCTGGTTTTCCTGTTTCTGCTGGGCGTCGGCGAATTTCAGGTCGATGCCGCGCTTTTCCGCTTCCTGTTTGGTGACGGTTGTTTCTGCCGCGCGCCAGCCGGATTCGGATCCGATCTGCGAAAAGCCGATCGTCAGATCGGCAGCCATTGCGGTCATCGGGGCAAACGTCATTGCCCCGGCAATAAGCATTGCCTTGAGTTTCATAAGTGTCTCCTCCACAGAGTTTGTTCTCCTCACAAAAGTCATTAAGTATTACTTTATTACTTTTGTAAAGCGCGAGACGTTGTGCGGTGCGGGAAATTGGTATAAGTGGTTGAGAATATGGATTAAATAGTGAGTTCCATCTCTCCTCCTCGTCATGCCATGGCGCGACTACGGTGCCCGGTTAAGCAGGAGTCTCTGTCCACATACAGGCTTCGCTGCTTGTTCCAGTCTCCACCTGGAGGGCAGGTCAATCGCATTTGACTGACTTCCTGTCCGCAGTCGCCAAATTTACCTCTCCCACTGGGAGAGGTCGGACCGAAGGTCCGGGTGAGGGGACAGACTTTTCTGCAGGTCTCAGGCGTTTGTTCCCTCACCCCAACCCTCTCCCACGGGGAGAGGGAGCCATGCTCTACCAAATGCGATGGCCCTTTCCTCGCAGCCGCAGCACAGCGAAGAGCAGGGACCCGGGACACCCGGGCGCCCGCGATCTGCAAAAAAGGACGATGCGGGTTCCCTGGTTCCCGCTGAAATTTATGCCCCGTGAAAGCGGGGGCGGGGATGACAGGCGTGTAAAACGGCAAAAGCCCGGGCAGTTGACCCGGGCTTCCCGATTTTGTGGCGGGCGAGATCACCCGTCCAGCTTCACCCAGGCGGCATTCTTGGCCGAGGAGCGCACGCAGGCGTCGATGAAGCGGACGCCGGAAAGGCCGTCGGTAATGCCGGGCACCAGCGTGTCCGTTTTTTTGCCCTGGCTGTGGGCGCGAATGGCCCCGGCCGCGTCCTTGTAGAGATTGGCGAAGCCTTCCAGATAGCCTTCAGGATGGCCCGGCGGAATGCGGGTGGCCGACGCGATGCTGCCCAGCATGCCGGCACCGCCACGCGTCAGGATTTGTTTCGGTGCGCCGAAGGGCGTGAAATGAAGGTAGTTCGGGTCTTCCTGGTGCCATTCCAGGCCGCCCTTGTCGCCATAGACACGGATCTTGAGATTGTTCTCGTTGCCGGGCGCCACCTGCGAACACCACAGCATGCCGCGCGCGCCGCTGGCATAGCGCAGCATCACGTGGCCGTTGTCGTCGACCTGCCGGCCCGGCACGAAGGATTGCAGGTCCGCGGCGAGGCTTTCCGGTGTTTCTCCGGTCACGAAGGCGGCAAGGTTGAAGGCATGGGTGCCGATGTCGCCGGTCGACCCGCCAAGGCCCGTGCGGGCCGGGTCGGTGCGCCAGTCGGCCTGCTTGTTGTGCTGCTCCACCGTCAGCCAGTCCTGCGGATATTCGACCTGCACCACCCGGAGCGTGCCGATGTCGCCATTGGCGACCATCTCCCGTGCCTGGCGCACCATCGGATAGCCGGTGTAATTGTGGGTCAGGAAAAAGAGCGCGCCGGAGCTGTCCGCCGCCTTGACGAATTTCCTTGCGTCCGCGAGCGTCGAGGTCAGCGGCTTGTCGCAGATGACATGAATGCCGCGCTTCAGGAATTCCTTCGCGGCCGGGTAGTGCATGTGGTTCGGCGTCACGATGGCCACCGCCTCGATGCCGTCCTTCAGGCGCGCTTCCCGCTTGGCCATGTCGGCAAAGGAATCATAGATCCTGTCTTCCTTGAGGCCGAGCGCCCTGCCGGATTCCTGCGCCTTTTCCGGGGTCGAGGACAAGGCCCCCGCAACCAGCTCGTAGTCCCCGTCGATCCGCGAGGCGATCCGGTGCACCGCGCCGATAAAGGCATCCTTGCCGCCGCCGACCATGCCGAGCCGGATCGGGCGCGTCTGGGTGCTGTCTGTTCCTTCGATGGCCATGGTGGTCCTCCTCGAGTTGTCGTGATCTGCGTGTTTCACGCACTGTAATCGATTACATAACTTGTTTACATACCTAAACCGTCATCCTGAGGAAGCGCGTTAGCACCGTCTCGAAGGATGGGCCGCCTGTTCCGGAGACAGCAGCCGGTCCTTCGAGACGGACCTTGCGATCCCCCTCGGGAGGAGGTTGAAATTGCGGCGGCTTCCGTGCAGCAGATGCCTCGGGTGCGCCATTGAGATCCCGGTCTTACCCGATTCCCAGCATCTTGCGGTTGGCGGCGTCATCACTGCCGCCATCGGCGAAATCGTCGAACGCCTTTTCCGTCACGCGGATGATGTGGTCCTGCACGAAGACCGCGCCCTCGCGGGCGCCGTCCTCAGGGTGCTTCAGGCAGCATTCCCATTCGACGACGGCCCAGCCGTCGAAGTCATTGGCGGCCATCTTTGAAAAGACCGCACCGAAATCGACCTGGCCATCGCCGAGCGAGCGGAACCGGCCGGCCCGGTCGACCCAGGACTGGTAGCCGCCATAGACCCCCTGTCGCCCGGTCGGATTGAATTCGGCATCCTTGACGTGGAACATGCCGATCCGGTCCTTGTAGATGTCGATATTGTCCAGGTAGTCGAGGCACTGCAGGACATAGTGGGACGGATCGTAGAGCATCTTGCAGCGGGCGTGGCCGTCCAGCCGCTCCAGGAACATTTCGAACGTGATGCCGTCGTGAAGGTCCTCGCCCGGATGGATCTCGTAACAGACATCGACACCCATCTCGTCGGCATAGTCCAGGATCGGCCGCCAGCGGCGGGCGAGCTCGTCGAACGCGGTCTCGATCAGGCCGGCGGGCCGCTGCGGCCAGGGATAGACATAGGGCCAGGCGAGCGCACCGGAAAAGGTCGCATGGGCGGTGATGCCGAGATTGCGGCTGGCAGCCAGCGCCAGTTTGACCTGGTCGACCGCCCAGGCCTGGCGCGCGGCCGGGTTGCCCTGCACATGGGGGGCGGCAAAGCCGTCGAAAGCGGTGTCATAGGCAGGATGCACGGCGACGAGCTGGCCCTGCAGGTGGGTGGAGAGTTCGGTGATCTCAACGCCGTTTTCCCGCGCCGTACCGGCAAAATCCTCGCAATAGGTTTTGGAGCTTGCGGCTTTTTCCAGGTTGATCAGGCGGCCGTCCCAACTGGGCACCTGCACGCCGCGATAGCCGCAATCGGCGGCCCATTTGGTGATCGCGTCCCAGGAATTGAAAGGGGCTTCGTCCCCGGCAAACTGGGCGAGAAACAAAGCCGGGCCTTTTATCGTTTTCATGATTGCCTTCCGAAATCGGGTTTGGGGACAAAAAAGGGCCGGGGCTCCATCGCGAAAAGCCCCGGCCCGAGGTCATGGACTCGCAAATGGAGTTGAATTGGCATGGTAAATGGCAACAGCCGGCAAGGAAGCATTCGCAGAGCGGGCTTACAGCCCGGTCAAGACTGCTGACGAAGCGGGCTGCAGCTATTTCCATGTCCTTCGGATTTGGCCAGCTTGCTCCTCTCCTGCGTCGCGAAAGATTTCATAATGAACCACATTTCGAAAACTTCCGTTCCTTGGATAGAAGCAAGCTGACTCAAACCAATTCATCTCCATTTGTGAGTCCATGACCTAAACTTACCGGTGCCTTAGAATGGCGAATCCGGGAAGTAGTAGCTCTCGGCATTCTCCGGCGTGATCAGGGTCGCGCCGAGGATGTAGCGGCCGGCAACCGGGCCGTTGGACTTGAAGGCCTGGACAGTCGCGTCCATGGCGGTGGCGATCATCGCGGGCGGATAGAGCACGTCCACCGGGATCAGCGTTTCGCCGTCCATGATGCCCTTGATGATTTCCTTCATGCCGGCGCCGCCGACCACGAACATGCCGTCACCGTCGCGGCCGGCCTGTTTCAGGGCTGCGACCACGCCGATGGCGATGTCGTCATCCTGTGCCCAGACCGCATCGATGTCCGGGAAGCGGGACAGGAAGTCCTGCATGACCTCGAAACCGTCGTCACGGTTCCAGTTGGCGTGCTTGTGATCGAGCACGTTGATGCCCGAGCCCTCGATCTCCTCCATGAAGGCGTCGAAGCGTTCGTTGTCGATCACGGTCGGAATGCCGCGCAGCACGACGATATTGTCGCCGTCCTTCAGCCGGCCCTTCATGTACTGGGCCGAGACGCGGCCGAGTTCCGGGTTGTTGCCGGCAACGTAGAGATCCTCGATGCCCGGCTGGCTGAGACCGCGGTCGACGACCGTGATCCAGGCACCGGATTTCTTGACGTTCAGGACCGGGTCGGTGAGCGGCTCGGATTCGAACGGCAGCACGACGAGAGCGTCGATCTGGTGGACCGAGACCAGGTCTTCCAGGGCGCTAGCCTGGGCTTCCGGATCCGGTGAGTTGACCAGGATCAGGTCGACATCCGGATAGAGTTCCTCGAGCCGTTTCTCTGCCTGTTCCGCGTGCCAGTTCATGCCGGCGGCCCAGGCGTGGGTCGGGGTCGGGTAGCTGACGCCGATCTTGATCTTGTCCTGGGCGAGGGCGGTTCCCGCAAAGGCCAGCAACCCGACGGCTGCCACCGCTCCCAGAGCTTTTTTCATGAGCATTGTTTCCTCCTCCAACGCTAGTCCAGTTGGACGCACCTCTCCCGTCCGGTGCGAGCCGGTTCAAAATTCGGGGACGGGTCCCTATTCGCTTGAGTTCAGCGCGAGCGGCCTACTTGCCCTTGCCGAGCTTCCAGTCGCTGCGCTGCAGGAGAACCGCAACGATGATGATCAGGCCCTGCATGGTTCCATTCAGGTAGTTCGAGATCAGATCGGTGAAGTTCAAAATGTTGCCGATGGTGGTCAGGATCAGGGCGCCCAGGATGGTGCCGCCGATCCGGCCGTAACCGCCCTTGAGCACCGTGCCGCCGATGATCACCGCCGCGATCGCTTCCAGTTCCCACAGGACACCGGTGGACGCCGAGGCCGAGCCGAGCCGGGGGACGTAGATGATGGTTGCGAAGGCAACGCACAGGCCCTGGATGACATAGGTCAGCGTTTTTACCCGGTCGACATTGATCGCGGAATACCTGGCGACCGCTTCGTTGGAGCCGATTGCGGTGCAGTAGCGTCCGAAAGCGGTCCGGTTCAGCAGCAGCCAGCCGCAGATGGCGACGCCGATGAACACCCAGACCGGGTAGGGCAGTCCGAGAAAACTGTCGTAATAGACCGGCCGGTAGGTGCCGCGGATGTCGAAATTGAGCGACAGCGTGCCGCCATCGGCGAAATACGTCACCAGCGAGCGGTAGATGCCCATGGTTCCGAGCGTGACGATGAAGGCCTCGATCTTGCCCTTGGTCGTCAGCGCGCCGTTGATCCAGCCGGCGCCGATGCCGAGCACCAGCGCGCAGCCGCAGCCGAGCAGCACGGTCGGCACACCGGTGCCGATTGTTTCGACGGCGTTGTTCATGATGATGATCATGACACCGGCGATCGCGGCCGCCATGGAGCCGACAGAGAGGTCGATGCCGCCGGCGGTGATGACGAAGGTCGCGCCGACCGCGATGATGCCGATGAAGGCGGACCGGGTCAGAAGGTTGGTCAGGTTGCCCTCGCTGACGAAGGCCGGGTTCAGCATGAACCCGATCACGCACAAGAGCAGCAGCGCCAGCGCAGGGCCGATGGTCTTGAAATCGACGGAAGGCCGTTTGGCCGGCTTGGTGGCCGTATCGTTGGATGCGGTCATCATGGTCAATGGAGGTCCTCCCGTTTCAGCCCGGCGGCGTAGCGCATGATTTCGTTTTCGTTGATGTGATCGCCGGTCAGGACGCCGGTGATATGGCCTTCGCGCATGACCACCACCCGGTGGCAGATGCCGATGATCTCCGGCATTTCGGAGGAGATCACGACAACCGAGACGCCTTCGGCGGCAAGAGCGGCAATGAAGTGATAGATCTGCTGCTTGGTACCGACATCGATGCCGCGCGTCGGCTCGTCGATGATGACGATCTTCGGATCACATTCCATGATCTTGGCAAGAAGCAGTTTCTGCTGGTTGCCGCCGGAAAGCTTGCCGACGGTGATCTCCCTGTCCTTGGCCCGGACGTCGAAGCGGCGGATGGCGCGATTGAGCGCCTCTTCTTCCGCCTTCCGGTCGAGCCCGAAATTCCGCACGAATTTCGGCAGGGCGAACAGGGTGAGGTTCGGCTGCATCTTCTTGTCGAGCAGCAGTCCTTTTTCCTTCCTGTCCTTGGTGAGATAGGCGAGGCCCAGGTCCCGCGCTGCCGCGACGGTCATGGCGCCCGTGTCGCGTCCGAACAGCCTGATGGAGCCCGATTCAATCGGGTTGAGGCCACAGATCGCCTCGAAAACAGCGGTTCTGCCGGAGCCGATCAGTCCGGAAAAACCCAGGATCTCTCCCTTGCGCAGGGCAAAGCTGACAGGCCCGGCACCGGGGGCAACGAGATTGTCGACCTCCAGCACGAGTTCGGCGTCCACATCGGCTTCATGCATGGGCGGGTAGAGGTCGGACAGTTCCCGGCCGACCATCATCTGGGCCATCATGTCCGGGGTCAGGTCCTCGGACGAACGGGTGTCGATCCACTGGCCGTCTCGCAGGATGGTGACCCGGTCGGCAATGGTTTTCACTTCATTGAGCTTGTGCGACACGAAGACGATGCCGACCCCGCTTTCCTTCAGTTTTTCCACCTGGCGGAAAAAGACCTCCGTCTCCTCCTCGGTGAGGACGGCGGTCGGCTCGTCCATGATCAGGATGCGCGCGTTGCGGCTCACGGCCTTGACGATCTCGACCATCTGCTTCTGGGCGATGGTCAGGTCGGAAATGCGGTCGCTGGGGGAAATGTCGAGGCCGATCTCGTCGAGATAGTTCTGCACGGTCGCCCGCATGGCGGCCTTGTCCAGAAACCCTTTCGAGCGGACTTCCCGTCCCAGGAAGACATTCTCCTCGACCGTCATCTGTTCTGCGAGATTGAGTTCCTGGTGAATGAGAACGATGCCGAGTCGCTCGGCCGCGCCGTTCGGGGGCAGGGCGGTCTGCTTGCCGTCGAGCCGGATCTGCCCGGATGTCGGATCGTGGAAGCCGGACAGGATCTTCATCAATGTCGACTTGCCGGCGCCGTTTTCGCCGATCAGCGCATGCACCTCGCCCGGGCGCACGTCCATGCTGACACTGAACAGCACCGGAACGGGTCCGAAGGATTTGCTGATGTTGACGGCCTCGATGACCGCCGGCTGAGTCGGCGCGTCCACGCTCATTCTTGTGTCCTCCCAAGCGGGAATGCCCTCTTCCACATTCACGCCACAGCGATCATGTAAACGTTTTCATAAGTGATGTAAACCTTTACATTGACCGTTGAAAACCTTTTCATTAGGTGCAATGCGCACTATACAGCGTAAACGGTGTGGAGTTTCATGAGCTTGGGCCATGCCCGCACTGCAACATGTCTGGACACGCAAAATGAGCGAACCGGTAGACCGGCCGGCCACAATCGAAGATGTTGCAAAACTCGCGGGCGTTTCGATCGCGACGGTCAGCCGGGCCTTGCGCTCGCCGGAGAAGGTCGCCGAGAGCACCCGCAAGAAGGTCACCGCCGCGATTGCGCGCACCGGCTACACCGCCAACGCCATGGCGCAGAACCTGCGCATGCAGCGATCGCAAATGGTGCTGGTGCTTGCGTCCTCCATTGCCGATCCGAATTTCGCCGGCATCCTGACCGGGCTGGAAAAGGCCGCCGCCGACCGGGGCTACGGCGTCCTGATCGGCAACACGGAAGGCACCACGGGGATCGAGCAGTCCTACATGCGCTTCCTGTCGACCGGCATGGCCGACGGGCTGGTGCTTCTGACCGGGCATATTCCCGTTGCCGGGGAACCGCAGGCACCCCTGAGCAGCCTTCCGCCCATCGTGGCTACGGAACGGCCGCTCGCCAACGCGGAGATCAGCTATGTCGGCGTCGACGATGTCGCCGCCTCCAAGATGGCGACCGAATACCTGATCTCTCTCGGCCACCGGAAGATCACCTATATTTCCGGCGGACCTGCCGACATTCGAAGCGACCTGCGCCATTCCGGCTACCGGCAGGGATTGAAGGAATCACCGGAGGCCCTGCGCGACTGGCGGGTGGAGGGCGAGGGGACCGCCGAAAGCGGCCGGGCGGCCGTCGAGCGCCTGTTCATCAAGGACGATCTGCCGACCGCCTTTTTCTGTTTCAACGACAACACCGCCATCGGCGTGATCTCGGCGCTGCAGCTGCGCGGCTACCGGGTTCCGGAGGACTTTTCCGTGCTCGGCTTTGACGACATTCCCTTCGCCAACAATTTCACGCCCGGCCTGACCACGATCCGCCAGCCACGCCACCACATCGGTGAGAAGGCGATGACCATCCTGCTCGACCGGCTGGCCAACCGGTCGCTCGAGAGCCGGACCCATCTGCTGCATGGTGACCTGATCGTGCGCGAAAGCTGCGGCGGGGTCAGCCGCCTGTCAAGGTGACCGCCGGTCCCGGCCTTTCTCGCGATACAGGGAAAGCTGTTCGGTGACCTCGTCCAGAAACGCCCGGGCGAGCTTGGAAAGGCCCGTTTTGCCGGCATGAACGGCATAGAGCGATATTTCCGGCATGCGCCAGTCCGGCAGGATTTCAACGAGGCGGCCCGAAACCAGGTCTTCCTGGCACAACAGGCCCGGCACGTCTCCGATCCCGGTACCGAGTTCAACGGAAGTCTTGACAGCCAGATAGTCGTTGACGGCCAGCGCCGGAACAAACGGCGTCTCGAAAACGTTCTCCCCCTTCCTCAGTCGCCAGACCGTTTCCTCCCTTGAGAGAAAATTGAAGCCGATCAGGGTATGCGTGAGCAATTCTTCCGGCGTCCTGGGCGGAGCGTGGACTGCCAGGTAGGAAGGCGCTGCGCACAGGCGGTGACGGTGCGTGAGCAATTTGCGGATCACCAGGTTGGGCGCGGTTGGCCTGGCAACCCGGAAGGACAGGTCGATGTTGTCGTCTACAAAATCGAGCATGCGTTCGCTGACGGTCACCTGAAGCCGGGCCTGCGGCTGTTTGCACAGGAAAGCATCGATCGGCCGGGCAAACAGCAATTCGGCGAGGTTGGGCGGGACCGAGATCCGCAGTTTTCCGGCGAGGCCTTCCTGTTTTCCGCGAATGACCTGGTTGGCGAAAGCAAGTGCGCTGATGCCCTTGCTGGCATGCTCGAAATAGAGCCGGCCGGCTTCCGTGATCCTGAGAGGTTTGTGGGACCTGTCGATCAGCCGCACCTGAAGCTCTGCCTCGAGATCCGCGACCTTTCGGCTGACGGTCGACAGCGGCATGTTCAGGAGCTTTGCCGCGCCGGTGAAACTTTCCAGCCGGGCGACTTCCACGAATATGGCAATGGCATCCAGTTGGCGCATGAGCATCCCAAATATGGAAATTATCTTTCAGAAAAGACATATATTCCCAAATTCGGAAGTTGCCTAGCTTGAGCGGCATCGAGACCCAAGCGAGGTGACCATGACCAAAGCGGACAAGACCATCAATTACATCGAGTTCCCGCTCGTCGATGCGGCGCGGACCAAGACGTTTTACGAAACCGTCTTCGGCTGGCGCTTTCAGGACTGGGGCGACAGCTATATCAGCTTCAGCGACGCCGGTGTGGAAGGCGGTTTCAACGGTGAAAGCGGCGTCCCGGTGACGTCACCGGGCGTTCTGGTCGTGCTTTACGCCGTTGATCTGGAGAAAACGCTGGCGGCAGTAAAAGATGCCGGCGGCAATATCATCAAGAAACCCTACGACTTTCCCGGCGGTCGGCGGTTTCATTTCGCCGATCCGAATGGGAACGAACTCGGTGTCTGGACGGATACAGGCCGATGACCGTTCTCGTGACCGGCGCGACCGGCAACATCGGCTCCGAGCTGATCCGTCTGCTGGTGGACAACAAACACCCGGTGCGAGCCATGGCCCGCTCGGTGGACCGGCTTGCGGCTGTGCCAATGCTGGAACCGTTTGCCGGAGACTTTGCAGATCGGGAGCGTCTGCGCGTGGCGATGGACGGCGTCGACACGCTGGTCCTGATCACGCCATCCGCGCCTCAGGCTGCCGGGCAGGCCTCGGCCTGCATCGCGGCGGCCGGGCAGGCAGGTGTCCGCAAGATCGTCCGGATATCGGCAATCAAGGCCAGTCCGGACGGTCCGTCCGAAAACACCCGTCTTCACGCCAGAACGGAAGCCGAAATCCGGGAGGCAGGGATGGAACATGTGTTCCTGCGTCCGAACTTCTTCATGCAGAATATGCTCCTGGTCGCCGGTGCGCTGAAGACCGGCCAGGCATTCTCCTTTGCCAATGGAGACGCGCGCATGGGCCTGATCGATGCGCGCGATGTGGCTCTGTGCGCAAGGCAATGCGTCTTGAGCGATGCCTGGAACGGCGAGGCCTTTGAGCTGACGGGCCCGGAAGCGATCAGCTTCGGCGATGTCGCCGAACGGCTTACCGCGAGCCTGGGCTGCAAGATCCGGTATCAGCCGGTCTTGCCGGAGGCAGCCCATGATTACGTGCTTGGCAGCGGCTGGGGGGCGTGGATGGCCGAATTGCTGCGCGATTATGGCGCCGCCTACGGTTCCGGTTGGGGGGATTTCGTGACCGGGCATGTCCATGACATTACGGGACAGCCTGCGAGATCGTTCGAGGTCTTCGCGGACGAGGTGCTCCTGCCGGTTCTCGGGCACGATCCGGTCTCGTCCCGAACCGGATAAGATCAGCCGCTGCGACGAACCTGCCGGTCTGCCTGGCCCGGATACGCCGGGCAGCTCGTTGGTCACGGCTCTGGTGCCCATGTTGCCGCCGGACTCAACCGGCCCGAACGCGATGATTTCAAAGTCCTGGTTGACGGCCGTTTTGATCGCGTCGGCCGCATCGCCAGGGCTGACCGATCGCGCTTTACGGCCAGGCAGTCTAGGGCCTGTGGGGATTTGGGTTTCGGCCTTGGCGCGTGTCGGATTTCGGTCTCCGGGTAGAAGGGAAGTCCGCGGTGGTGTGCGCCACCACAAGGACTTTCCGACGATCCCGGGGCCGAAATCCGCCGCGTCCGACAAGGATTTGGCACAAATCGCTCTGTTCGGCGTCGCGAAGGTTTGAAAGGGTCAACCCTTCCTGCACCTTCGCTTCTTGAACAGGAGCGATTTGCTTCCAAACCAAGGCCAAATCCTAATTCCCCACAGGCCCTGGGATAAGTGCGCCGTTCAGGATGGCGGCGAGCAGGTTGCCCTGTTCTCGCCCGGAGTGTCCGGATGGTTGTGCTTGGCCTTGCCGAAGAGCTGGCGGAAGAGGCAGCCGACAAGGGCTATGCCGTCGAGGATCCGAAGGCATTGAAACAGTCCTTCCAAGCGGTGGAGGATGCGCCCACGGTCGCGGCATGGATTGCAGGGGAAAGCCCTGCAATGGCCAAGTCCACTGGGTGTCTGTCACGAAACGCTGAAACCCTACCCGCCCTGCCAGACCCTGATTGCCTCGACCGGATAGACCAGCATCAGGACGTTCAGCGTGAGGTTGTCCTTGATCACCCAGAGCGCGAGCAGCTCGAAGAAGATGCCGGTCAGCACCGTCACCCAGACCGGCATGCGCCAGGCGAAGAAGAAGCCGGTCAGCATCCAGACAATGTCGAAGACGGAATTCAGGACGCTGTCGCCGGTATAACCAACGGCAATCGTCGCTTCCCGGTAGCGGTCGATGATCCAGGGGCTGTTCTCCACCACTTCCCAGGCCGCCTCGATGAAGATCGCGCCGAGGGCCCGTTCACACACGCTCTTGCGCCGGAACACCAGCCACAGCACCCAGTAGAAGATGAACCCGTGAATGATGTGCGAGAGCGTGTACCAGTCCGCGATATGCTGGGAGGAGCCGGCAAGATCGTCCGCCGGGGTCCAAAAAAGCACATAACCGCAGTCGCAGATCGGGATCCGTCCCATCCCGAAGAGAATGGCGGCGGTGGCGGCGATCATGACAAGGCCGATGATCAGGCATTTGCTGTGGCTCAAGCCGGTCTCCTCGAGCAGGTGGGGGCGGTAACGATTCTATGCTGGAAATTTAGCAGGATTCTCTCTATGACCTTGCGCCAACGAAACATCAATCCGTCCGGCCTTGAAGAGTGAGGTTGCGCCCCGGTTTTGAGCCGATGCGTTTGCGCAGCCGCGCCGGATCTGCGGATCAGGAGATCTTTATGACCAGCCTCAACGGCACCGCGCCTCACCAAGCCCGGCGCACCTTCGCGATCATTTCCCACCCGGATGCCGGCAAGACCACGCTCACGGAAAAGCTGCTGCTCTCGGGCGGCGCCATCCGCGCCGCCGGTCAGGTGCGCGCCCGCGGCGAGCGCCGCCGCGCCCGCTCGGACTGGATGAAGATCGAACAGGAACGCGGCATTTCCGTTTCCTCGTCGGTCATGACCTTCGAGCGCAAGGGCATTGTCTACAATCTCTTGGACACGCCGGGCCACGAGGACTTTTCCGAAGACACCTACCGCACGCTGACCGCCGTCGACGCCGCGATCATGGTGATCGATGCCGCCAAGGGCATCGAGACCCAGACCCGCAAGCTGTTCGAGGTGTGCCGCTTGCGCGACATCCCGATCATCACCTTCGTCAACAAGATCGACCGGGAAGGCCGCCACGCCCTGGAGATCCTCGACGAAGTCCAGGAAGCGCTGGCGCTGGACGTTTCCCCGCAGACCTGGCCGGTCGGCATGGGCTCCGACTTCTTCGGCGTCTATGACTGGCAGAAGAAGCAGTTTCACACGTCCGATGGCGAGCGCGGCGGACCTTACGCCGAGACCAAGACGGTCTCCGGCCTCGACGACGAGATCCTGACCGGCACCGTCTTCGACCGGATCATGGACGAGCTCACCGAGAACGTCGAACTCGGCGCGGAAGGCTATGCGGAATTCGACAAGGAAAGTTTCCTGGAAGGCCACCTGACGCCGGTTTTCTTCGGATCGGCCTTGCGCGACTACGGCATCGAGGAAATTCTCGATTTCATCGCCGACAACGCCCCGGCACCGCATTCCCAGCCGGCCACCGGCGGACGCACCATCATGCCGGGTGAGGACAAGGTCACCGGCTTTGTCTTCAAGGTCCAGGCCAACATGGACCCGAAACACCGCGACCGCATTGCCTTCGTGCGCCTGTGCTCGGGCACGTTCAAGCGCGGCATGAAGCTGAAACACGTGCGCGCCGGCAAGCAGATCGCCGTGTCCGCGCCGATCTTCTTTTTCGCCGAGGAGCGCGAGATCGCCGATCTCGCCTATCCGGGCGACGTCATCGGCGTGCCCAACCACGGCCAGCTGCGCGTCGGCGACACGCTCACCGAGGGCGAGAACATCCACGTCACCGGCCTGCCGGCCTTCGCGCCGGAAATCCTGCGCCGCGTGCGCCTGTCCGACACCATGCGCGTCAAGCAGATGCGCCAGGGCCTGCAGGATCTCGCCGAGGAAGGCCTGGTACAGATCTTCAAGCCGGATCTCGGCTCCAACTGGATCGTCGGCGTGGTCGGCGCGCTGCAGCTCGATGTGGTGGTCGACCGGCTCAAGGCCGAATACGGCACCGAGATCGGCTTCGAGGCTGTGCCCTATTCCACGGCCCGCTGGATCGAGACCGATCCGCAGACCTTGCAGAAGATCATCGAGGGTCACCGCATGTCGGTCGCCAACGACCGCGACGACAAGCCGGTGTTCCTGTTCAAGAACGCCTGGGAAATCGGCCACGTCACCGAGAAGTTCCCGGACGTGACCTTTCGCGAAACCCGCGAGATCGTCTACGAGGCCTGATCCAGGCCTGGTCCTGCAATCTGGATATTGCGCCGTGCGGGCAGGCGACCCGCACGGCGCGTCCGGTCCCTACTCGGAAGTCGACGTTTGCAGGACAGTCTGGACCGGATTCTGATCCAGGGCGCCAATCTGCGCGATGTAACGCGCGGCCCAGCCGGGACCGTAGCTTTTGCCGGTGTCCCAGGAGCCGGCCTGGTCGGTCGCCCAAGCCGTGGCAACGACATTTCCGCTTGGCATTTCAATCAGTTGAACCTGCGATTGCTGGGCGCGAAACGGAGCGTCCGACGACCAGCTGATCACGCAATTGCCACGCAGGTTGGACAAGCTGACCGACCATGACCAGGTACCCGTTGCATTCACAGTCGCAGTGGAAACTTCGCCGACATCCATAATTTGATCTGCCATGAGATCCTCCCTGAAATGGGTTTCCGGTTTAGTGTGATCGGCGCCGATACACGTAAAACGAGTATCAGCAATGCATGCATTAAGCAATGAATTTCTAGTTTAAGTTGATTCTTTGTATAGATATGCCTAAAGGTTGTTTCGATTTTGGAGGATGTACCGGTCCGCTGATCGCGCAGCCGGTGGTGGCTGCCAGGGTCTGTGGGGAGGGTATATCTTGTGCGGGACGACGGGTGCGGAGACCGAACACAGCGACCAGGGCGATGCGGGGTCCGCAACGAAGCCCTTTCATCTATCCGTCATGAACTTGACATCTGCTTTGGCAAAGGTGCCAAATTGAGGGAACTTCTTGCTTTTGACAGACCAGTCCGGGACGGGCCGTGCCATGATCACCTTGCCGGAACTCGCGGCGGATACGCTGGGCAATTTTCTGACCGACTACGTTCAAAGGCGGTTCGGCAAGTCCGAGCCTGAACTGGCCGAGCTGGTACCGTCCATCGCCCGGATCGCGATGGAATGCATCGGCAACAGCGATGCGCTCTATCACAACATCGAGCACACCATGCTGGTGACCATGGCCGGGCACGACATCCTGCGCGGACGGGCGTTGCAGACGCACATGGCGCCCACCGACTATGCCCATGTCATTGTCGCCTGCCTGACCCATGATATCGGCTACGTCCGGGGCATCCTGCCGGCCGACACCCGTGAGGCCTATGTGATCAACAAGGCGGGCGAAACGGTGTCCTTGCCGCGCGGTGCATCGGATGCCGCGCTGACGCGATACCATGTCGACCGTTCCAAGCTCTATGTATTCGAGCGCCTTGAGGGCACCGTCCTCCTGGACCCGCAACGGGTTGCCGATGCCGTGGAAGGCACGCGCTTTCCCGGCTCGATCCCCGATGATGGCGAGGACCTGGGTGTTGACGCCAATCTCCTGCGGGCGGCGGATTTCATAGGCCAGCTCGGCGATCCGCACTATATCCGCAAGGCCAACGCGCTCTATTTCGAATTCGAGGAGGCCGGGCTCAACAGGCAGCTGGGCTATGACACGCCGGCCGATCTCGTGCACCGGTACCCGCAATTCTACTGGAACAGCGTCGCGCCCCATATCCAGAAGGCGATCCAGTATCTGAAGGTGACCGCCTCCGGCCGCCAATGGATCGCCAATCTCTATTCAAACCTGTTTCTGGCCGAGCGCGACATGGCCCTGCTTGGGCCGCAAAGATAATATTTGCGGCCTCACCGGGGCCTTTCCGTGAGGTTTCAGGAAAAGGCGTCTCGAACGGGCAGGGCCTGTCGCCCCAATTCTCAGATAACTTACTGACAATATTACGAATAGAATTAAGCCAAATCGGCATCCTGGTATTGATATTTTTTATTATTATTAATCTCTGACGTGTCTGTTGTGGGTTTAATCGTCTAAGTAATTGTTATAGTTAGACTTAAGGCTGTTGATAGTGTGGTAAGGCTTGTCTACGATAAAAGCTCGACCTGCAGCCATGAAATCTTTGCGGCAACGCAGTGAAGAAAGCGAACGAATACGTGCATCAAAAGCCTCTCGGGCCCGGATCCCCGCAGGCGCTTCAAAGGGCAAGGGGCGAAGCGCAAGCGGTGGAGATCCGCCGACTTTCCAAGCCGTTCTGGGCCTCCGTCATTATCAGTGCGGTGAGCCTGCTGGCATTCGTGTCTTTCCTGTCCTTCACGCTTGACCGCAATTCCATACGGTCCTCGGAACGGATTTTCACCGCCATGCTCGGCGACCGGTTCGAATATCTGGCAGATATTACCCTGGAATACGGCTATTGGAACGACGCGATCGAGAATGTCGTCGAAGACCTGAACATGAGCTGGGTCCGGGAAACGTTTGTCGATTACATGCAGGACGAGCTGCAGATCGAGGGACTGCATGTGATCGATGGCCTGGGCCAGCCGAAATTGCACGTCGTGGAAGGCTTGGTCAAAGACTCGGACATGGCGGCCCGGTACGGCAGCTCCGTGAATGTGCTCATCGCCAATGCGCGTAAGACCGAAAAGGACGAGGCACCGGAACCGGCAACCGGTCTGGTCGGCAGCCTGTCGAGCCTTTACCTTGCGAGCGCTGTGCTCATGACGGGTTACGACGCGGACAGCGACAAGAGCACGGACCACGTATTGGTCTTCGCACGGCCGGTCAACGCCGACATCATGCAAGACATGTCGAAAAAATACGGCCTGCCGCATCTGAAACTGTCGAAGGAGCCTCCGGCATTCTGGCAGGCCGGGTTCCAGGTTGAAACCGCCGACGGAAATACGATTGGACATTTCGTGTGGAACCCGGTGCTTGCGGGGTTCCGGATACTGCCGGTCCTGACGGTCGGTGTGCTCGCCGTGTTCTTCTGCATGTTCCTGGCGGCGCGGCTGTTTTTCAAGCGAGCGGGTGAAACGGTCCGCGAGCTGGAAGAAGCCAAGCTGGAGGCGGAGACGACGCGGGAACTGCTGGTCAACCAGGCGCGAAGCGATGCGCTGACCGGGCTTGGAAACCGCCGGCTGCTCGATGAAAGACTCGCCCAATTGCAGGAGCAACGGCCGTTGCCGGACGGTCACGCCCTGCTCTACACGGATCTCGACCGGTTCAAGGAGATCAACGACAGCTACGGCCATGAAACCGGGGACAGGGTCCTTCAGCACGTGGCGGTCGCGCTGGGCGACATGGTGAATGCCGACGACACGGTGGTCCGCCTGGGCGGCGACGAATTCGTCATCGTGTTCGGACGCGCCAAAAGGGAGCGGGTCCTCTCGGCGGGGCGGATGATCGTGGAGCAATTGAGCCGGCCCGTGCAACTGGACGGAGCCAGTTATTCCTTCGGCGCCAGCGTCGGGATTGCCTTCTCGCACAACCCTTCGGAATTGTTGCGGCAGGCCGACGTTGCGCTTTATTCGGCAAAGCGGCGGGGCAGGGCGCAGGTCGCGGTCTATTCCGCCGATCTTCTGGATTTCCGGCATGTACCGATCCAGCCGGCGGCACAGCCGAGCTAACGTCCCTTTGGCGTGAAGTGCGAACCGGCCGCGAGGGCCGGTTCCTCGTTCAGGACGCCCTTGCGGAAGGCAGTTCGATGTCGATGCCGAGGGTGGTGACATCGCCGGTGCGATCCATCTCGAGCCGGACCGAGTCCGGATCGATCTCCACCCGCTTGGCGACCACCGCGAGAATGTCTTCCCGCAGGCTGGAGATCAGCACCGCGTCCGAGCCGTCATCGGCCCGTTCATGTGCCAGCAGGATCTGAAGCCGGTTCTTGGCAACCGAGGCACTCTCGCCCCTTTTGCCAAAGAAGCTCAGGATGTTCATGCGGCCCTCCCCTTGAAGAACTTGCCGAGAAGGCTTTTCTTTTCTTCCGGGATGGTGACGGGAATGTTCTCGCCCAGAAGGCGCCGGGTTGCCTCCATATAGGCCTTGGCGGCCGGGGAATTCTCGTCGGACAGGGTGATCGGGAGGCCGACGTTGGAAGCCTTGAGAACGTCCTTGCTTTCCGGCACGACACCGATCAGCGGCACGGACAGGATGTCGACCACGTCATCGGTCGCCAGCATGTCGCCGGTTTTGGCACGCTCCGTGTCGTAACGGGTGATCATCAGGTGCTTGGGCATGCGTCCGCCGTCTTCGGCGATCTTGGTCTTGGCGTCGAGCAGGCCGATGATCCTGTCGCAGTCGCGCACGGAAGAGACTTCGGGGTTGGAGACGATGATGGCCTCGTCGGCGTGACGCATGGCCAGCGTCGCGCCACGTTCGATCCCGGCAGGGCTGTCGCAGATGACATAGTCGAAATACATGCGCAATTCGCTGATGACGCTGGCAACGCCTTCTTCCGTCAGGGCGTCCTTGTCCCGTGTCTGCGACGCCGGCAGCAGGTAAAGGTTGTTTAGCTTCTTGTCGCGCACCAGCGCCTGTTTGATCGAGGCTTCGCCGCGCACCACGTTGACAAGATCGAACACGACCCGGCGCTCGGCGCCCATGATCAGGTCGAGGTTACGCAGGCCGACATCGAAATCGATGGCACAGACCTGATAGCCTTCTTTGGCGAGCGCCGAGGCGATGGCGGCGGTGGTCGTGGTCTTGCCCACTCCGCCCTTGCCTGACGTGACCACAACGACGGTGGCGTTGCTCATGGTGTTCGTCCTGTTTTCGTTGTCGAATCCCCGCCAGGCGGCAGCCGGATCCGGGGTTAATTCAGTTCTTCAAATACGAGGGTCTCGTTCTCGAAGCGGATCTGCGCCGGCGCATTGCGCAAGGTGCCGTCGAAATCGTCCGCCACCTTGTAGAGGCCGTTGATGGAAACCAGTTCGGCATCCAGTTTGGAGCAGAAGATCCGGGCACAGTCCTTGCCGGCAACACCTGCAAGTGCCCGGCCGCGCAGGGCGCCATAAACATGGATCGATCCGCCCGCGATGATCTCCGCGCCCGAGCTGACCGAACCGATCACGGTGACATCGCCGTCGGGATGCAAGATGCTCTGCCCGGAGCGGACCGGCTCGGTGATCACGATCGACGAGCCGCTGACAATGCTGGCGGGCGCCGCCTGCTTGTCATCACTCTCCGCGCTCGTGTGGCTTTTCTTCCGCGCCGCAGTCGGTGCTTTCGTGTCGGTTTTTTCTTCCGCCCGGGCTGCCTTTGGCGCCTTGGCTTGCGTTTCGGCAGTCTCCGCGCCCGGCGAGTTCGTGGAGGGCGTCGGCACGTCGATATCGGACGCAAGCCGGCCGCCGGAGAAACTGGGCGGCATCCCTGGCTTCAGCCGGGTGCCGGAAACGCCGTCGATGCCCATCACCCGCACGGAACGGGTCCCCAGTTCTTCCAGGAGCTGCTCCAGGTCTTCGATCGCGATTTTGCTGCCGCGCACGTCAAGTATGATCGGCCGGTCGATGAAAAAGCCCGGCGAGCGGGCGATGATGCGGTCGATTTCGCCAAGCCAGTCGGAAAACGGTGGCTCGGGACTCAAGACAATTGCAATGAAGGATTTTCCCTTGAACTTCATCAAAGAGGTCCGGCGGCGTCAGCGGTCAAAGTGATTTGGTCGGATAAACCTATCATTAACCGTACCGGACAATCGGGCGGCCTGCCGTTTTCCACCGATATCAATTTTTACAAGGTTTTTCAGACAATTGGCCCTTCCGCCAAGGCAGTTTGTCAAAAACTGTAATGCTATCCTGCAAATTATACCGACGGGATGCACGGGAATCAGTAGATTTCGGGACTTCCTGTTTTGTTTTCCGGTGCAGGAGTTAACTCAATTTCCGTAAAATGCTGGATTTTTGTCATATTGCAGTGCATCATTAGAAATCGGGTGTTCGGGGCGTGCTACGTCTTTGGGGAAAAGAATGAGCAATTTCAGTGACGTGATGAGCTATCTGGGTCTGGCTCCTGCGGAGGCAGCCGTGGCTTTGAAGGTTTCGGAAGACGAAATTGTTCGCTGGTGCAACACCAGCGAAGCGCCACCCTTGCATATCTGGCAGGGCCTTGTGCGCATGCTGGATGAAATCCGTATTTCCGCCGAGGAAGCAGCGAAATCGGCGGACCTGGATCACCTGGAGGCCACTGATCTCAATCGTGTCTCCCTGATGGTGCCCGGTCAGGCCGCATCGGAATTTGCCGGCCCGAAGCGGGCGGCCACCGCGCTCGCCGTCGCGGCCCTGGCGCGGGTGTTTGTCTGACGCAGGGTCAGAGTTCACAAAGGCACGCTGACCGCTCAATTCTTGACCACCGGGTCAACCTCGCCAAGCTTGGCCGCGAGAGCTTCCGCGGTAACCGGCTTTGCAAGCTTGGCAAACCGCTCTCCAAATTCAGACCCGATCGGGTCGTTTTCAGGCAGGTGCCCGGAAACGGCGATCGCAGTGCAGTCGGGAACCGTTTCGAGCGCCTGTAGCACAAGCGCCCAGCCGCTCTGCCCGTTATCGAGTTGCAGGTCGGAGACGAGGACCGACAGGGACCGGTCACGCCGGAGTTCGGTCCGGGCCTTCTCAAAGCTGTTGGCGGTCGAGACGTCGTATCCGAAACCTGCCAGCATTTCCGAGATCGCCCGGGCGGACCCGGTATCGTCGTCCACGACAAGCGCCGTGCCGGTCCGCCGGGGCGGCCCGGCATTTTCCTGGCCATGCCCGTCCATCGCCGGAAACGTCAGGGTGACGCAAGTTCCCTGGCCCGGTTGCGAGTCGATGGCAATGGTGCCGCCGGACTGGTGGACGAACCCGTGAACCATCGACAGGCCAAGGCCCGTTCCTTCTCCGTCCGCGCGGGCGCTGAAGAACGGTTCCGCGGCCTGGCGCAGCGTGGTTTCGTCCATGCCGCAGCCGTCGTCCCTGACGGACAGCGCAACCGCGCCATCCTCGAACCGGTGGACGCCGATCTCGATCCGGCCGCGGTCGCTGATGGCCTGGCCGGCATTGACACACAGGTTGAGGATCGCGCTTTCCAGTTGTCCCGGGTCGATCCGGGCGCATAGCGGACCGTCGTCACAGCTGATCGTCAGTGTCACCGTTTCCGGAAGAGCCATGGACAGCAGGTCTTCCATGCCTTCGGCAATGGCCGCAATGTCGGTCTCCCGAGGGGTCAGGTGCTGTTTTCTGGCAAAGGCGAGCAGTCTTTCGATCAGGGAAACACCCAGTTCCACCGCGTCGTTGATGCGGCCGCGCAGCACCGCGGCCTTGGGCGACGGCTCGTTTTCCAGCAAATGCAGATTGCCGGAAATAGTGGACAGGATGTTGCCGAAATCGTGCGCGACTTCGCCGGTGACCTTGCCGAGACTTTCCACGCGGCGGATTTCCTCGAGCCGTTCGTCGATGCGCTTGCGCTCCGTGGTCTCCGAAAACAGCCAGACCGAGCCTCCGTCCGGCAGGGGCGAGCGGCGCACTTCCAGAACGCGGCCGGTGGGATCGGCATATTCCGCGAACCCGGCCCGTTCGTTTTCTCTGGATCGCCGCTCGAAAGGGGACGCTTCGATGAGCTGCGCAAGGTTCGGGCGGGGACCGGTTTCGGCGGGCATCAGCCGCAACAGCTCCCTGACCCGGCCGTTTTCGGCAATGATCTGCCCGGTGGGCGAGAGCACGGCGACCCCGTCGCTGATGTTCTGAAACACGGTGATGAAGAGTTCGTTGCGGCGCCAGACTTCCCGGGTTTTGCGTTCCAGGCGCAGGGCGTTGGAGCGGAACTTGCGGAAGGCTTCGGACAACTGGCCGATTTCGTCTCTGGAGATCGTCTTCCTTGACAGTTTTGCCTTCAGATCGCCTGCCGCCAGACGGCGCATCACGGCGGTGATCTGATGCAGGTTCGCGATCACGTAGCGGGAGACGAACACCGCGGATCCGACGGCGACGATCATGCTGAGACCGGTGAGAGCCAGAATGACCGTCTTGGCGAAGGTGATGCTGGTGGTGGTCCTGTCACGCGATATCTGCAGCCGGCGCTTGGCATCCGTGACCGTGTTCAGCGCAAAGGCATTCACCTGGGCAACTTCCGTGCGGATGCGGAACAGCGCGTTCTCCGCGTCCAGTTTTGCCGCAAGCCCGGAAAACCGCAGGGCGAATAGGTCGCCTCTCTTGCTGACCGCTTCCTCGACCTCCCGAAGGCCGTCCGAAACGGGCGGGGGCAGGGTGGCGCCGATCTCCCGCCTGATGCGCCGGTAGTTGCTCTCGTGCTCGCCAACCTTGATCAGCTCCTGGCTGCGCAGGGCGCCGATGGCGGCCATGACGAGCTGTTGCAGGGACGACCAGCCCTGGCGAAGCTGCGGGGGCTGCGCGCCCTCTTGCGCCAGCCTGCGGAAGCGGCGCTGGAGACGGTCGAGTTCCCGGTCGATCAGCGCGATGGTCGCGGCATCCTCCGCCTGTGGGGCCATGACGGTGACAAGGTCATTGATCGCCACCCGGATGCGGGCGAGCGGCCGGCTCAGTTCGGGAGCACCGCCCCCCAGTTCATCGATGCGATCGAGGGTCGCCAGGATGTCGGCTGCTTCGCTTTCCAGCTGGAAACTGGGGCTGAGGGTCATCAGGAACGGTGCCGAGGTCGCCAGCTGGGAAGCGTTGCCGGACAGCTCGAGCGCATCGGAAACCTCGGCCAGCGTCTGCCCGTGATACGTATCGAGGCGCTCCTCGGCGCTGGTGAGCGTATAGAGCGCGATTGCCCCGATCACCATGATCACGACAAGGAGAAGGCCGATCGCGGACAGCAGCAGCGAGCGGATGCTCGGCTGCCTCATGCGGGCGGACGTCATGGGGTGTCCGCCTGCAGGACGAAGATGTAACCCTGCGCCCGCCGGGTCTGCAGATGCACGGGTTTGGACGGCACGTTCTCGATCTTGCGGCGCAGCCTGAGGATCAGGACATCGATCGTCCGGTCCACGTAGCGCTGCATGTCGCTGCCGATTTCCTTCATCAGCTCCGTTCGCGGGATGATGCGATCGGGATTGCGGACGAAATAGTCCAGCAGCACATATTCCGCGTTTGTCAGCGGGATTTCCTCGCCGTTCTCGTCCAGCAGTTCCCGCCGCTGCAGGTCCACCCGTTTGCTGCCGAAGATGATCTGCTGGTCCTTGCCGGTTCTTGTCGCGCTGGCAACACCGTGGCCATAACGCCGCAGAACCGCCCGGATGCGTGCAACGAGTTCACGCGGGTTGAACGGTTTCATGAGATAGTCGTCGGCGCCGGTCTCAAGGCCGATGATCTTGTCGATCTCGTCGCCCACGCCGGTCAGCATGACAATGGGGAGTTCCGAGATTTCGCGGATATGGATGGCCAGCGACAGGCCGGATTCACCCTTGAGCCTGAGATCGATCAGGGCCAGGTCGAAATCTTCCGGATTGCCCGCGGCCTTGAAACCGGCACTGTCCTGAAAGGCAATCGGTGTGAAGCCGCTTGAGTCCATCAAAGCGGAAAGGGTCTCGCGCACATCCGCATCATCATCGATGATCGCGATTACCGGCTGTCCCCTGGCGTCCATTTCGTCGCTCTCTCGCAGTTCATCAAGCTGTCTAGCATGAGAGCCCGGGGCGGGTACCGGAATCTTGTTACAAATGTTTCACAGGTGAGTGCCGGTTGTAACACTGTTAACAGAAAAGGCTTGGCCTCTCTGTTCTGTTAACAGTTCAGCGCTCGCGAACGTCCGGCGGCTCCCGATACGCTGACGGCGATCGGTCAGGAGGCCCGCGCAGGTCATTGCCGGGACGGACCGGTCCACGATGGGAGGAAAATATGAGAAACTTGTTGGCCCGGCTCGGTTCCGCGGCTTGTGTCGCCGGTTTTGCGATGACGTCTGCCTATGCGGCGGACTGCCCCAACCAGGGCGCGCTCGACACGATCTACTGTGATGCGGATGGCGATCTGGTCGCCGACGCGCCGACCGATCCGGCCGAGCTGAGCAATCCCGACACGCTGGTCTTTGCCTATACGCCGGTCGAGGATCCCGCGGTCTATGCGGATATCTGGGCACCGTTCATCGATCATCTGGAAGAAGTGACCGGCAAGGACGTCCAGTTCTTCGCCGTGCAGTCGAACTCCGCGGAAGTCGAGGCCATGCGCTCCGGCCGTCTGCACATTGCCGGGTTCTCCACCGGGCCGACGCCGTTCGCGGTGAACCTTGCCGGCGCGGTGCCCTTCGCGATCATGGGCAGCGAGGACGGCCAGTTCGGCTATCGCCTGCAGCTCTTCACCCAGGCCGATTCCGACATCAAGACACCGGGGGACCTTGCCGGAAAGCGCGTGGCGCATACTTCGCCGACATCGAATTCCGGCAACCAGGCTCCCCGCGCGCTGTTCCCGGGCCTGGGCGTCGTGCCGGAGCAGGACTACGAGGTGATCTATTCCGGGTCGCATGACCAGTCGATGCTCGGCGTTGTCGCCGGCGACTACGACGCGGCCCCCGTGGCGTCCGAAGTCGTGGAACGCATGGCCGAGCGTGGTCTTTACGATCCGGCCGATGTACGGCTCGTGTGGGAAAGCGACCCGTTCCCGACAACCTCCTTCAACTACGCCCACGATCTCGATCCGGCGCTGGTTGAAAAGATCAAGGAAGCGTTCTTCAGCTTCGACTTCGCAGGCAACAAGCTCGGCGAGGAGTTCGAGGGCGTCAGCCGGTTCGTTCCCATCACCTACAAGGACCAGTGGGCCGTCATCCGGCAGATCCAGGCCTCCAACGGCGTGGAATACACGCCGCAGGGCCTGTCCAAGTAAGCCCCAAGTCCTCTTGGCCCGCCGTCCGGTTTCCGGGCGGCGGGCTTTTCCAAACGGTGAAAAACATGCTGAAAATAACGGGTCTCGTAAAACGTTACGGGGCAGGGGATCCCGTGCTCAAGGATCTTGATCTCGAGGTTGCGGGCGAACAGGTCGTCTCGGTCATTGGGTCCTCCGGAGCCGGCAAGAGCACGCTCCTGCGGTGCATCAACCGGCTCGTCGAACCGACATCCGGGTCGATCATGCTGAACGGCACCGAATTCACCAGCCTCGGCAAGCGGGACCTGCGCCATGCAAGGCGCCGCGTCGGCATGGTGTTCCAGAGCTTCAACCTGGTCGACCGTCTGACGGTCATGGAAAACGTCCAGAGCGGCCGCCTGGGGTACATCTCGACCTGGGCCGCCCTGACGAGGCGCTATCCGAAGGAAGACATCCGGCGTGCGTTCGACCTGATGGAACGTGTCGGCATCGCCCATTACGCCGACAAGCGCGCCGACGAGCTTTCGGGCGGCGAACGCCAGCGTGTCGGTGTCATCCGGGCGCTGATGCAGCAGCCGGAGATCCTGCTGGCGGACGAGCCGACGGCCTCGCTCGATCCGAAGACGTCGGAGCAGATCATGACGCTGTTGCGCGATCTGGCCAGCGAGTTGAAGCTGCCCGTGATCATCAACATCCACAACGTCAACGAAGCCAAGGAATTCAGCGACCGCATCGTCGGCATGCGCTACGGGCGCATTATTTTCGACGACCTGCCCGAGGCCTTGAGCGAAGACGCCATGCACCAGATCTATTCCGGCATTCCGCATGCCGACAGAACTGTCGAAGGTGCCGCGGCATGAGCGCGGCCAGGGACCATTGGCACAAGCCGCCTTTCATCGCCAACCCGCTGCTGCGCTACGGTCTCTACGCGGCCATAGCGGTCTATGTTGCGATTACCCTCGCGACCCTGCCGATCGACTGGGATCGCGCGGCGCAGGGACTGGCGCGGGCCGGGCGGATTTTCGGCGGCGCCTTTCCGCCCAGTTTCCAGCGCAGCGAATTGCTGATCGACGGGTTTCTCGAAAGTCTGAAGATCGCGATCCTGGCAACGGTCGGGGGGGTCTTGCTGTCGATCCCGATCGCCTTCATGGCCGCACGCAACATCGCGCCGCTGCCGGTCTATTATCTCGGCCGGGCGATCATCATCCTGGCCCGCAGTTTCCACCCGGTGATCGTGGCGATCATTTTCGTCAAGGCGGTCGGGTTCGGGCCGTTTGCCGGCATCCTGACGCTGATCGTCTATTCGATCGGTTTCGTCGCCAAGCTTCTGGCCGAGCGGATCGAGGAGATCGATCCGGGCCCCGTGGAAGCGATGAAATCCGCCGGAGCCTCCTTCCTGCCGACCCTGGTCTATGCGGTCGTGCCGCAGATCATGCAGCGCCAGATCGGGCTGAGCATCTACCAGCTCGACAGCAACCTGAGGGCCTCCGCCGTGGTCGGCATCGTCGGTGCCGGCGGCATCGGGGCGACGCTGGCCAATGCCTTCGGCCGGTATGACTACGATTTCGCCCTGGCCATCACCATGGTCATTGTCGGGGTCATCCTGATTTCGGAAGCCGTCAGCGGCGCCATCAGAAAGCGGATCGCGTAATGGAACAGCTCACCTTGCAAGACTGGTCGCGCTACACGCCGATGCAGCGGTTTCAGCGATATGCCTGTTTTGCCCTGGCGGCGCTGGTCGTCGCCTGGGCGCTGGGCAGCGTCAACATCATCTGGGCCTGGGTGTGGGACGCGCCGACCCAGATGGGAGACCTGTTCAGCCGGATGGTCCCGCCGGATCCGGCCAACCTCGACCAGATCCTCCTGGCATTGTGGGACACGGTCAACCTGGCGACGATCGCAACGGCCCTGGCGGTGCTTCTGGCACTGCCGGTGGCCTATATCGCCGCGCAGAACACCACGCCCAATGCCGTGACCCTTTGGATCGGCCGTTTCATCCTGGTGTCGTCCCGTTCGGTCAACACGATCATCTGGGCGCTGCTGTTCGTGGCCATCTTCGGACCGGGCATCGTGGCCGGGATCGTCGCGATCATGTTCCGGTCGATCGGATTTCTGGGCAAGCTGCTGGGCGAAGCCATCGAGGAAATCGACCCGAAGCCCGTCGAGGCCCTGCAGGCTTGCGGAGCGTCCCATTTCAAGGTGGTGCTGTACGGCATCGTGCCGCAGGTTATGCCGACCTTCTTTGCGGTCAGCATCCTGCGCTGGGACATCAACCTGCGGGAATCGACGGTCCTCGGACTGGTCGGCGCCGGCGGTATCGGCGTGATCCTTCAAGGGGCCATCGACACGTTCAACTGGCAGGAAGTCTCGACCGTGCTGCTTGCGATCATCGCGTTGGTGGTCACCGGCGAGATCGTGTCCTCCTATCTGCGCCGCCGCATTCTCTAGCTTTTGGCGCAGCAGGCGGAAAACAGGAGTGCCCCGGAGGCGGTGGAGCGAGAAGGTCCACCGCCTCTTTTGTGTTGTGGAAACCGGCGCCGGAACGGCGGAAAACCGCACGGCACGGATGGAGCTTTCTTGAACTTTTCGCCGTTTCAGCGATGATCCATTGAGCCAATGGTGCCAGCCGTTGATTGCCGCCCCCGGTCGGCTGACGAGAACCCCATCGTCGCGCCTGTGTCCGCGTTGCCTGCACTTCCCGACGGCAGGCGCTACCCCGAACCGAAAAAGGCCTTGCCATGTCCGCAACGTTCAAGGGACTTGCCGCCGCGCTCATCGCCTTCGCCCTGTTTTCCACGCATGACGCGTTGATCAAGGCGCTCGGGGCCGGGTACCCGGTGTTCCAGATCATCTTCTTCTCGATGCTGTTCGCCTTCGTGCCGATGTCGATGATGATGCTGGCCGACAAGGCGGTCGACAATTTCCGGCCGCGGCACCCCTGGCTGGTACTGTCGCGCGCAGGGCTGGCGATCATTGCCATGTCCTGCGGTTTCTACGCCTTCACGGCGCTGCCCCTGGCGGAGGTCTACGCGCTGCTCTTTGCCATGCCGCTCCTGATCACGGCCCTGTCGGTGCCGCTTCTGGGGGAAAGGGTCAGGGCTCAGCGTTGGGCCGCCGTGGTTGTCGGTCTGATCGGGGTTCTAATCGTTTTACGTCCCGGCGTGACCGAGCTGACACTGGGTCATGCAGCCGCGCTTCTGGCAGCTTTCGCCAATTCGCTCTCCACCATTCTGGTGCGCAAGCTGGGCGCCAAGGAACGCCCGGCCGTCCTGATCCTCTATCCGATGATCCTGTCGATGACGGCCATGTCGATGACATTGCCGGTGGTCTATGTGCCGGTGCAGCTCATCGATCTCGGCATGATGGCGGCGATCGGTTTTCTGTCGGTCATCGCCCAGTTCGGTACCATCACCGCCTACAAGGCCGCTCCGGCTGCGGTGGTCGCGCCGCTGCAATACAGCCAGATCCTGTGGGCGACGCTGTTCGGCATGCTGTTCTTTTCGGAAACGCCGGATCTTTACGTCGGCATCGGTTCGGCGATCATCATTGCCTCCGGCATCTTCGTCGTCTGGCGTGAAAGCCGGGAGAATGTCTCCCTGCAGCGTCCGGTCACCAAGAGCGCCAATCCGCGCTTCGATACGGGGCCTCAGCCGAAGTAACGAAAGCCTCCACACCCAATGGCGTCATCCTGAGGAAGCGCGCAGCGCTGTCTCGAAGGGTCGGCCGCTTGTTCCAGCGTATGCCGCGGATCCTTCGAGACGGACCTGGCGGTCCTCCTCAGGATGACGAGGTGGGCAGGGGCGAGGCCTTTAAAAACTACAACCCGCGCTTCGATATCGGACCTTGGCCGAAACAGGATTGGGACGCCTTTGCCTGCCTGCATTTGGGAAGCTGCCACACTCCAGGACGTCATCCTGAGGAAGCGCGTGAGCGCTGTCTCGAAGGGTCGGCCGCTTGTTCCAGTATATGTCGCGGGATCCTTCGAGACGGACCTGGCGGTCCTCCTCAGGATGACGAAGTGGGCAGTGGGTGAGGCCTTTAAAAACTACAACCCGCGCTTCGATACCGGACCTTGGCCGAAACAGGATTGGGACGCCTTTACCTGCCTGCATTTTGGGAAGCTGCCACACCCAAAATCGTCAACCTGAGGAAGCGCGTGAGCGCTGTCTCGAAGGAACGGCCGCTTGTTCCAGTATATCTCGCCGGATCCTTCGAGACGGACCTGGCGGTCCTCCTCAGGATGACGAGGTGGGCAGGGGCGAGGCCTTTAAAAACTACAACCCGCGCGTCAATACCGGACCTTGGCCGAAACAGGATTGGGACGCCTTTGCCTGCCTGCATTTGGGAAGCTGCCACACTCCAGGACGTCATCCTGAGGAAGCGCGTGAGCGCTGTCTCGAAGGAACGGCCGCTTGTTCCAGTATATGCCGCGGATCCTTCGAGACGGACCTGACGGTCCTCCTCAGGATGACGCTCTGGGAAGGGGCAGGATGGCACTCCATAAGGAAGAAGCGGGTGATCCAACGGTCAATCCAGCCGTTTCTTGAACCTGAGGGCGGCAACGATCATGCCGAGAACGAAGAAGCCGATCATCCAGATCACGTCGCGCTGCAGGTCGAGAAGGCTGGCGTCGCGCAGCACGAAGCCGCGGATCATGCGCATGAAATGGGTCGCCGGCAGAACCTCGGCAATGTACTGGGCGATCAGCGGCATGCCCTCGTAGGGGAACATGAAGCCCGACAGCAGGATCGACGGCAGCAGCACGAAGATGGTCATCTGGGTGGCCTGCAACTGGCTTTGGGCGATGGTCGACAGCACCAGCCCGAGCGACAGGCTGGCGCCGATGAACAAAAGCGTTCCGACAAAAAGATCCAGCATCTTTGCCGCGAAAGGCACGTTGAACAGGACATGACCGAGGCCCAGGATGATGACCGTCTGCAGCAGCCCGATGAAGATATAGGGAATGATCTTGCCGATCATCAGTTCCATCGGCCGCACCGGCGTGTTGATCAGCATCTCCATGTTGCCGCGCTCGCGTTCGCGCACGATGGCCGCCGAGGTGAACATGATCATGGTCATGGTCAGGATGATGCCGACAAGGCCGGGAACGATGTTGATGGCCGTGCGCTGTTCGGGATTGAAGAACAGGGCGACCTCGAAGGTCGGTGTGGACCGGTTGGGTGCCTGCCGGTTCAGCTCCGCCAGCGGCATGTTGCGCAGGGACTTGATCGAGCTGGCGATCACGGTGTCCGAACCGTCGACGATCCATTGCGCCACGGGCCGGCTGGTTTCCTCGTCGGTCGAGGGCGGCGTGCCGAAACCGGCGGCAGGGGACCGCGCCACGCGCTGGGACAGGTCGTCGGGCAGGATGAAGGCGGCCCGGACACGGGCAGCCTTGATGGCGTCTTCGGCCGCTTCGATCGAGTTCAGCCGCTCGGTGACCTTGACCACCGTCGTCGCCTCGACCATCTGGATCAGGATGCGGCTGAGGCCGGTCTGGCTGTGGTCGACCACGGCCACGGGAATGTCGCGCACGTTGGTGTTGATGGCGTAGCCGAACAGGGTCAGCTGGATCAGCGGGATCATGATGACCATGCCGAAGGTCATCCGGTCCCGGCGCAGCTGGGCGAGTTCCTTGGAAAAGATCGCGGCAATGCGGGACAGCGGTCGGATCATTGGCGGCCTTCTCCCGTTGCCGTGACGAAAACGTCTTCCAGGTTCGGGCGCACCTGCTCGATCAGGGTGGCGCCCCCGGTTTCGGGCTTGGCTTTCAGGAACCCCGCGGGGTCGGAAATGTCCTGGCGCACGAGCACACGCAGCCGTGCACCCAGCTGCGCCGCCGCCATGATGCCATCGCTGCCCAGCAGGTGCCTGCGGATGTCGCGCAGGTTGGGGGCTTCGATCTCGACCACGTTGGCGCCCATGGCCGCCATCAGCTCCTTGGGGGCGCCGTCGGCGCGCTTCTGGCCCGATTCCATGATCGCGATCTTGTGGCAGCGTTCCGCCTCGTCCATGAAATGGGTCGTCACCACGATCGAGGTGCCGCCGTCGACGAGGTCGAACAGCTGTTCCCAGAAATGCCGGCGCGATTCCGGGTCGACCGCCGAGGTCGGCTCGTCCAGGAACAGAAGCTGCGGCTCGTGCAGGACGGCCGTTGCCAGCGCCAGGCGCTGGCGCTGGCCGCCGCTCATCTTGCCGGCGAAGCGCCCGGCAAGATCGGTCAGCTCATACCGCTCCATGACCTCTCCGATCCGCTGCTTGCGCTTCCTGGCGGACAGACCGTAGATGGTCGCCATGAAATTGAGGTTTTCCCGCACCGTCAGGTCGCCATAGAGCGAGAAGGCCTGGGTCATATAGCCGATCCGGTATTTCAGCGTTTCGGCGTCCCTGGGAACGGACAGGCCAAGCACCTCGACGGTGCCTTCCGTCGGCGTCAGCAGGCCGGTGAGCATGCGCATGGCGGTGGTCTTGCCACAGCCGTTCGGCCCCAGGAAACCATAGATCATGCCGCGCTCGATCGTCAGATCGAGGCCGTCGACCGCGCGAAAGCCCTTGAAGCTCTTCACCAGGCCGTCCGCCCGGACGACGATCTCCGGCGTGCCGTTCGTCACGGCAGCACGACCTGTGCCGGGACCCCGTTTGGCAGGTCCTTGGTGCTCTCCGGAAGCTGGACCTCGGCCACATACATCAGCCGGGCCCGTTCCGACTGGTTGAGCGCATAATAGGGAGTGAAGGAGGGTTCGGAACTGATCCAGCGAACGGTGCCGTCGATCGGCTTGTCCAGGCCGTCGATCCTGACAGCCAGCGTGTCGCCCTCGTTGATCTTCACCCGGTGCGGCTCCGGCACGTAGACCCGGGCGTAGGGCGCATCGCCCGCCAGCATCACGACGACCGGGCTGCCTATGGTAACGCGTTCGCCCAGGTTCCAGGGCAGGTTGTCGAGGACGCCGTCCCGCGAGGCCGTGATGGTCAGGTCCGAAAGGATCTTCTGCTGGGTGGCAAGGCTGGCCTCCGCCGCATTGAGCTCGGCCTTGGCAATGGCGAGATCTTCCGGTCGTGTCCCGGCAACCAGTTCCTTCAGTTCCTGTTCCGCACTCTGGAGACTGGCGGTGGCGGCGTCCCGGCTGGCCCTGGCGCTGTCGAGCTGCGCCTGGCTGCTTGTGCCGCGGCCGGTCAGGTCGTTGAACCGCTTGAAGGTGGCCTCGGCCTCGACAAGGGCCGCCTTGGCGCCGGCGACATTGGCCCTGGCCTTGGCGATGTCCTCCTCGCGGGCACCGTTTTCAAGCTTCTCCAGGTTGGACTTTGCCTTCTGCACCTCGGCCCGGGCCTGGTTGACGATGGCCTGCTGCTCGGCGGGATCAAGCTGCGCCAGCACGGTGCCCTTCTTGACGAAGGTGCCCTGGGCGACCGGCAGGTCGATCAGCACCTCGTTCGCCGTTGCCGTCAGCGCCACCCGGTCCCGCTCAAGGTTGCCGAGCGCGATATTGCCGTCGTCGCCGTTGCAGGCCGCAAGAAACAGACAGGTGAGGCCGGCAAGGACCGGTTGGGACAGGCGCATGGTTTCCTCCCTGAACACCAGCCGCTCGCATGAAGACGTGGCTGAGTCGCCTCAAACTTTAGCGCGACTTTCGGGGGAGGGCTATCGGCAGGGGGCAAAGTTAAGGCAGTTGCGACACCCGCAGTCGTCATCCTGAGGAAGCGCGTCAGCGCTGTCTCGAAGGATCGCCAACTTGCTCCCAAATGCGCGGCAGATTCTTCAAGACGCCGCTGTCGTGGCTCCTCAGGATGACGACAAAATGGGGGGATAGAGCATTTTCCGATCAATAAGGTTCATTTGACCGAGACGGTTTGGCGCGCTGGCTAGGCGGGTCACGCGCGGTGGTGTTTCCCACCACAAGGGTGGGCCAACGACGCCGGCGTGCCAAACCGTCCGGCCCATTTTCAATTGTTTCTCATACGCATCCGGGCTGGTGCGGGTGAGAGTATCCGGCCCATCGGCAGCGTTGCGCCGCTTGCCCGATGCACCGCATCGCGCTTCGCGACGCGCCTTGCCGTCTGAACCGGATACACTCATCAAATGATCCTAATTGATCGGAAAATACTCTAGGTCCAGGACAAAAAAGCCGGGCAGGACCCGGCTCTGGAAAACTGCGAAGAAGGGCCCGTCAGCTGGCCCGCTTGAAGACGTCGTACCAGCGTTTCTTCGGTACGGTGATCGCCCGTTCCAGGACTTCCGCGGCATAGAGCGCGGCGTTTTCCCGGGCCTTGCGGACCCCGCTGACCAGCTTCGGATCGAGGCCGGCGAGGCCGCCGCCGAATTCCATCATGTCGCGGAAGGCGGCGCGTTCGACGATCGGCGTCATCAGGACGTCGATATTCTGCGCCGACAGGAAATCCTGTACCGCCTTCATGGCGCGGGTCGTGACCGCGGCATTGGTGCGTGTCAGGACAACGCAATGCTTGATGTCGTGGCGGACGATCTTTTCCAGTTTCTTGATCAAGGTGAGGATCTTGGCGCCGCCGCGCGCATCCATCGACGAGCCCTGGATCGGCACCACCACGAGGTCGGAGACCGACAGCGCGTTGGCGACGATCAGGTTCTCCGTGCCTTCCAGGTCGACGATGACATAGTCGGACTGTTCGGCGGCATGGGTGATCTGCTCGGTGATCGAGGCGGGGGAGACTTCACTGACAACGCTGATGCCCGGGCAGGACTTCGGCAGTTCGAACCATTTCGAGATCCATTTCTGCGGATCCGCGTCGAAGATGGTGACACGTTTTCCCCGTTCCGCGACTTCTGTCGCCAGCAGCAGGGCGGCCGTGGTTTTTCCGGCACCACCCTTTGCGTTTGCGAAGGAAATGACTGGCATCTTGGCTCTCCTGACCTTGCCGAGCATTGTCGAGTTGAGAAGTCTTCTTGGGACTTATCTCACTGTCACTCTTGATTTTTTATGGTTACCAAATCCTTAAATTCGCAATTTGCGAGACGGTTATTCAAAGGGATGCCGGCATTTGTGGATAAAACGGGCAGTTTTCCTTGGTACAATTTGCAGGGGTGCTGAACGAATATTTGACTTTCTTCATCTGCAACCGGCCTCCAGTTGGCAATGGCCGACCGTTTCCGGGAATCCGCAGCTGGTCACATGCCAGGCGGAAGACATGATCGGCATCGGTTTTTGACCGGCAGCCGATTGCATGGTTACCGGCCGCCGCTTAGGGTATGGCCAGTTTTGATCGCGTGATTTGCCCGAACCAAAGGACGTCCCATGCTGCCCCGGTCTCTCGCTTTCCGGACCGCCCGTCTCGCAAGAACGGTCCTGCTCGGGGCCGCTGTCGCCCTGGCGGGGACCGCAACGGCCCAGTCGGAGATGCTGAAGCCCTACAAGGACAGGCTGTTCCGCTACAAGAAGATCCACGAGACGCTCTATGACGGCGATTTCCTGGTGGTCGAATATTCCAAGCAGCGCGACCTGCGCGACCGCGACGAGGTCGACGAGCGCCGGGTCTATGGCAACTACGTGTCCTACAAGCCCAAGCGTGGCCGCGGCAGCGCCGAGCTGAAGGCCAATGGCCGCACCATCGAATACATGGGCACCGGCAAGTGGAAGGGTGGCGCGAATGCCATCGTCATCTACATCCACGGCCAGGGCGGCAACCGCTTCCAGGGCATGAACGACGTCTCCTTCGGCGGCAATTTCAACCGGGTTCAGAACCTCATGGTGCGCAATGGCGGTGCCTATCTCACCGTCGACATCAACCATTTCGACAAGCGCGGCACCGCCGATGTCGCCGCGCTGATCCAGTATCAGAAGCAGCTCTCGCCCCGCGCCAAGGTGGTGGTCGCCTGCGGCTCCATGGGCGGCATCATCTGCTGGAACCTGGTCAAGAACGGCAATTACGCAAGCCTGCTCAGCGGCATCATGCTGCTCGGCTCGCCCAAGGACCCGAATTTTCTGGGATCCAGCGCCCTTGGCCGCAACGTGCCGATCTACATGGGCCAGGGCACGCTCGACCGGGTCTACAACTGGGAAGACCAGGCGAATTTCTTCAAGCAGATCAAGCAGCGCGCGCCGAACTATCCGATCAAGTTCACCCTGTTCGACACCGGCACCCACGGCACCCCGATCCGCATGACCGACTGGCGGCTGGTGCTGAACTGGATGCTGGGGTGAGTTTTGGTTAGTTGACTTTGCATTTGTAGAATTCTTAGGAAAGCGACTGACTACAGTGAATATTTACAAAAATACACAGTGGATGAATATCGGTCTGGCAATCGTGTTCGTGGGTGTGGGGCAATGGGGAAGCGGAATTCCCCAAGTATTCGCGTTTGGTGCAATTTTTGTTTTGTTTGCAAATATTCGTTTTTCGGAAAATGAATTGGGCGTTTGGTACAATATCTCAAGCGCATTTATAGCAATAATTTATGTCGCGTTTCTGGCAGATTTTCTAAGAAGATCGCCAGAAGTAAATCTTGAATGGTTTGAAAGCGAAAAGCACTATATCTTCATGGTTTCTATGTTTGGCGGATATACGGTCGGATGGCTGGCTCGATTGCTCAGTTATCTTTTTTTGGCGATTGTGCGGAAGGCAAGGTATCCAATACCAGTCAGGGCACGGTAAAAAAGCAAGTGTGATCTCTAGACCAGCTCACAAACACAGATTTGGCGAGGCGATCTCCAAAATGGCACCTGATGAAAAAGCTCGACAGGAACAAGTCTCGATCAACACAGTCAGGTTGATCCTCTTGGGCAGTTTGTTACTGCTTGGTCCGGTTGCTCTTTTGGCTTACGAGCCATTTGCCTTGATTGCGCTTGGTGGATTTGGTCTCGCGACATTCTTGCTGACTGTGATGGCAAGCCCTGAGAACCGTTCTTCTCGTGGGCAATTGATTCTGATGTCGCTGCTAGCCTGTCTCTTTGCTTTGAGCTTTATTTTAGGACAAGAACCAAGCATCTTTGAACCAGAGTTTTATGTGGTCACGTCTGAAACGAAGCAACCAACACGTTTCAATCTTTTGATTTTGATGGCGCTTGCATCACAATGTGCGGGCGAAATCTCACGCTATTTGGCAAGTTTTGTCTTTGCCAAGATGTCGAAATCAGAAGATGAAAAAGCAAATCATAACTTTGAAGAAGGATGAGTCTACCGAAGGCATGTGGCCCCCTGTTCTCACGCAACTTCGATACCAGCTCAAAAAGAAAGTTACATGAAACTCCTGATGTTCGAGCACTGCTCGCTCTGTTTCCGCGTGCGCATGATCGCGGCGCTGAAAGGCATCGTACTGGAAGAGCAGGTGGTTCTCGACGATGACAGCGCGGCGATGATCTCGCTGGTCGGACGGCGGGTGATCCCGATCCTCGTCAGGGACGATGGCACGCCGATGCTGGAAAGCATGGATATGGTCGATTACATCGAGGCCATGGGCGATCCGGTCCTCACCGGGCCGGAGCGACCGGACATCGCGGAGCTCTGTGCCCGTATCCTGAAGATCTCGCCCTTTCTGACCATGCCGCGCTATCCGCTTCTGAACCTGCCCGAAATGGCGACCGCGTCCGCATGCGCGCATTTTCTAGCCCGCAAGCTCAAGGTCTACGAGGATTTCGAGGCCTTGAAGGCCCGCACATCGGACTTTATCGGCGAACTGATGCCTGTGCTCAAAGATCTCGACCACAGGATCGAGAGCCCCGAGGCCGTCAATGGTGAACTCTCCAGGGACGACATCCGTTTGTTGCCGCTGCTGAGATCGGCGGCGGTGGTGAAGGACCTCGTTTACCCCGACAAGGTCCGGACCTATTTCGAGACACTCATGGCGCGTACAGGCATTGAGCCGCTGCCGGTGGTATGAGCAGCCGGTCCTTTTGTCGACACGATCCTTTGCCTTGATGGGGGTTCCCGGCGGACAGCAAAGACCATGCGATTTCTGAAAGCTTTTTCTCTGATTGCAGTCGCTGGCCTAGGCGGCTTGACGGTGGCCTATGCCAGTGGCCTGTTCGAGCCGCTGCAGGCGGCCTATCCGCGCTCGGTCTGGCCGGCGCTCGGATCGTTCGAAACGATCCCGGGCCAACCCAGGCCACTTCACCAGGTACCGGCTCTCGCTCAACTGAATACGCGTGGACAAGACCTGTTCAAGGACTCCGGCAGCCACGCCCTGCTGGTGCTTCACGGCGGCCGCCTTGTTCTGGAGAACTATGCCGACGGCTACGGACCACAGACCAGGTTCAATTCCTACTCGCTGATCAAGAGCGTGGTCGGCGCGCTTGTCCTTCGGGCCGTATCAGAGGGGAAGATCTCCAACCTGGACGATCCGGTCGGCACCTATTTGTCCGGGTTCGGGACCGAAGATTTCCGCAACAGGCCGGTCGGCAGCTTTCTGGAGATGCGCAGCGGGCTCGATTTCGAAGCGGACGGAGCGGACAAGCAGGACCGACTGACAACCTATAACCCGTTCGGGAAACTGGCGCAGCTCCATGCCGGCAGCATCTCCGCTGTTGAAGACCAGTTGAAGGTCTCGCCGGAAAAGATGGACCTGTTCGTCTACCAGAATGTGAATACCGCCGTGCTCGGACATGTGCTTGAAACGGTCTATGGCCGGCCGCTCCACCAGCTGGTTACGGAGCGTATCTGGCTGCCTGCCGGTGCTGGTGAGGCTCATTGGCTGAGGCACGGAAAGGATGGGCCGGTCACGGCCTATTGCTGCCTTTACGCCACCCCGAAGGACTGGCTCAGGGTCGGGCGCTACCTGATGACCAACGGGACGCCTGAACGGCCGTTCTTGCCGCAAAATCTGTGGGGCGATTATTTCGGCGCCGGCCTTTCCGGCAAGGGCCGGTCAGACGGCACATACGGGTCGCATATCCGTCACAACGTCCTCGACCGGCCGGGCGAAGCGCTCCAGGGCCCGTTTTCCTACATGATGGGGCAGGGCGGGCAGATCGTTTACATAATGCCAGGGGAGGATCTGGTTGTCGTCCGCTTCGGCGAGCGCCACTCCCTGCTGCATTCAACGCTTTATTCAGCGTGGAACAGTCTGGCGGGCAAAAACTGAACCGAAACGCCAGCCCGGCCTGAAAACCCGGCCGATCAGTCTCCAGATATATTGGTCGGCTTAACCTTCAACAGCCCTTCCGCCAGATGATCGAACACCACCCGGATCCTTCGGCTGGTGTGCAGTTCGCGGTGGGTGACCAGCCAGATCGGGAAGGTGATCGGGTCGAGATCCGTGAAGGCCGGCACGATCTCGGGAAAGCGGGCGGCGATCTCGTCGGCCATGATCGACAGGCCGAAGCCCTGGCGAACCAGTTCCCAGGCGACAACGCCGTTCGGCGAGCCGAGGCGGATATTGGCCTCGCTGACCTCCAGTCCGAAGGCCCTTAAGTAACCGACCAGTTCCTCGTTGTTGTCGAAGCCGATGAAATCCATCTCCGGCGCGTCGGCTTTTGTCAGCGGCCGCTCGTATTGTTCGACAAGGGATCTTGCGCCGAAGACGCGGGCAGGGGCCTCGCGCAGCTTGCGGGCAAAAAGGTCCGGATGGTCGGGCGCGACATGGCGGATGGCGATATCGGCTTCGCGGCGGCGCAGGTCGCTGAGGCTGTTGGTACACAGCAGCTTTACCTCGATCCCGGGCGCCACCTCGCGCAGGTTCCTGAGGATGTCGGGCAGGACATGCGCGGCCATCAGGTCCGTGGTCGAGACGGTCACCAGTCCCTCGACCTGCTGCGATTTGCCCGATGCGGCGAGGGACACGCGGCTGGCGGCCTCGCCCATGGCGCGGACATGGTCAACCAGCTCGACCCCGGCCTCCGTCAGGATGAGCGACTTGGACACCCGCTGGAACAGTGTAACGCCCAGGGTTTCTTCAAGGGCGGCCACCTGCCGGCTCAAGGTCGGCTGTGTCAGGCCGAGCGCGCGCGCGGCGGCCGAGAGAGAGCCTTCCTCGGCGGTGACGAGAAAGGCACGGGCCTGGTTCCAGTCGAAGGTGATGGTCTGCCAGTTCATGCAAATATGTATATCAACTACGCAAAATTCCGCAATTTCCATTCTTTTCTGATGAGGCTACGTTAATCGGGAAAGGAGACGCCAATGTCCTCGTCCTCGTTGATGATCCAGTTGGCAAATATCGTTCTTTCGGTTCTGGATTTCCTGGCGTCCCCCACGGGCGGCCGCGATATCGGTCGTGACATTCTTCAGAAAATCGGCCTGCGCGGGACCGGCGGTCGGAAGAAATAGGCGGGCCAGAACCCGGGTATTTACGGCTTTGCGACGCAACGCAGGCCGGGGGCATGTTTGTTCCCGGCGTTAAAGTTCTGCGCGCAGCCAGGAGTGTGACGGTGGAGCACCCCTCCGCATGAGACGAAACTGGACAGATCAGAGATGACAATGACACTGACACAACAAGGCGGCCTGTCGACCCGTTTCTGGGACAAGGCAGCCCGCAAATACGCTGCTTCCCCGATCAGAAACGAGGAAGCCTACAAAAAGACCCTTGCGCGCACGATCGAGCATCTTGGTCCGAATGATGCCGTGCTTGAACTCGGCTGTGGCACCGGTTCGACCGCGTTGCTCCTTGCTGGCAACGTGAAATCCTACAGGGCAACGGATTTTGCCAAGGGCATGATCGACATCGCGGAAGAGAAACTCGCCGCCGGGAGGGCGGACGGATCGGCCCCGGAGGGATTGAGCTTCGCGGTCGCCGACGGCTTCAGTGAGAGGGTCGAGCCGCTGAACGGCGGACACTACGATGCCGTGCTCGGGTTCAACTTCCTGCACCTCGTCGAGACCCCTGAGGACCTGCTGGAACGGGTGCATCATCTATTGAAACCCGGCGGACTGTTCATCTCCAAGACCGTCTGCCTTCGGAAAAAGGCCTGGCTGTTCGGTCCGATGATCAAGGCGCTTCAACTGATCGGCAAGGCCCCTTTCGTGCGCATATTTTCGTTCGATACCCTGGAGCAGACGATCACGCAGGCCGGCTTCGAGATCATCGAGACGGGAACCTACCCGGCCCCCTACAGCCGGTTCGTGGTTGCCCGCAAGGTCTGACATCCGGTGAGAGCGGGCAACTCGTCAAATTAAAACGATTGAAATGGCCGAAGACAGCCGCTTGCCGCTGGCGGATGTGAGTGTTAGGTGTTGTCTACCTGCCACTCACGCCTCTCTGAAAGCCGCCTGATGCTTGTCCGCGACCGCGCGTTTTTCGCGTCCATGTTCCTGACGGTGCTGGCCGACCAGATCCTCCTGTTCCTGGTGCCGCTGGTGATCTTCCAGATCACCGGCAATGTCGCCTGGTCGGGACTGGCGTTTTTCTTCGAGACCCTGCCGCGTTACCTGACCTTTCCCGTCGCCGGTATCCTGTGCGACCGGGTCTCGCCGATCCTGTTGCTGCGTGTCAGCCGGATCCTGAGGGCGGCTGCCTGTGCGCTCGGCATCGCCGGGCAGATCGCTTTCGGGGGCGTCTGGTGGCTGATCGGCCTCTCCGCCGTTGTCGGCGTTCTGACGACCCAGGGCCTCCTGGCGCTGGAAATGGTGCTTGTGCGCGCCTTCGCCGACCAGCGTTTCGAGAAGGTCGCCAGCTACGGCCAGATCGCCGCGCAGATGGGCGTGGTCCTGGGGCCGCTTGTGGCGGCCTACCTGATGGCGCTATGGCCGTGGCAGGCGGTTGTCGTCCTGGCGACGGCCCTGTTCGTGCTGGCCGATCTTGCCTTCCTGCTGTGGCCGGGGCAGGCCCGCATGCAGGCAGTGCCGGACGGCAGGCTGAACCGCCATCCGTTGGCGGACCTGACACATGCGCTGACCCTGGTCTGGCAGCTGCCCGGCCTCATGCGCGCGATCCTGCAGGCTGCCGGGGTCAACCTGATCATCGGGGCGACCCTTGCAACCGCCGCCGCCATGATGACCGGGTTCTTCGCCCAGAGTGAACAGGTCTACGCCTGGCTGCAGGTCGGCGGTGCGCTGGCGACGCTTGCCGTTCTGACGCTGACCGCCCATGTGGCGTTTCGTCTGGGTACGCTCGGCCTGACGGCCTACGCCCTGATCTGCCTCGGCGCGGTCCTGACGGGACTGGGGGCCCACCCGCTCATTTATGCTACCGGATTCCTGCTCATCGCCGGCTTCGACAAGATGTTCAACATCTATGTCAGGACCCTGCGCAAGGAGATCATCCCGCCGGCGGAATTCGGCAAGACGACCGGCGTCATCATCTGCCTCAACAACCTGTCCCAGCCGCTGGCCGGTCTGGTGGTGGCGCTGTTCGCTGCCGGGGACGATGCCCGGGCGGTGCTGCTCGGCCTTGCCGCGGTGATGGCGGTCCTCGGCGGCGTGACCTTTTCCAGGCGCTGACACCCCTCAGGAGAAAGGGGCGCCGGGTGTCATTGGCCGGAGGCCTGATGGGGCAGATGACCGGCCGCCTTGCGCACGATGTCGGCGATCTCGGTGAGCTGCCCGGCAAGGGGACTGGACTTGCGCCAGACCATGCCGACCGTGCGCCGGGGCTCCGGCACCTCGAAGCGGGAAATGGAGACGGAGGCGGAGCGGGTTTCCACCGGCACCGCCATTTCCGGGATCAGGGTCACCCCCATGCCGGCGCTGACCATCTGTACAAGGGTCGACAGCGAGCTGGCATCGAGAACCTCGCGGGGCGGGCCGGAGGGCAGGTTGCAGAAGGACAGGGCCTGGTCGCGAAAACAGTGGCCCTCCTCGAGCAGCAGCAGGCGCATTTCCCGCAAGGAATCTGCATTGGGCAGAGGCGCATTCGCCTCCTTTGCGGAGCGGACCAGGACGAAACGTTCGTCGAAGAGGGGCGTCTCGTCGAGGGAGGTCTCCGAGACGGGCAGGGCAACAATCGCCGTGTCGAGCTGGCCGTCGCCGAGTTCCTGGATCAACTTCGGCGTGACAGTCTCGCGCACATGGATATCAAGCTCGGGATAGGTCTCCGTCAGGTCGCCGACGACGCGTGGCAGAAGATAGGGGGCAACGGTCGGAATCACGCCGATGCGCAATCTGCCGACCAGCCGGTCGCGCGACGCCCGCGCGAGATCACCAAGCTCGTCTGCCGCGCGCAGGATCTCGCGCGCACGCACGACGGCAACCTCGCCGAACTGGGTCAGTCGGACCTGCCGGGCACCGCGTTCCAGGAGGGGGGCACCGAGGACTTCCTCCATTTCCTTGATCTGCATGGACAGCGCCGGCTGCGATATCGCGCAGGATTCCGCGGCCCGGCCGAAATGGCCGTGGCGGGCCAGGGCCTCGAAATAGCGCAGCTGTTTGAGGGTGATGTTGATCATAATTTATTCTTATCAAATCAATCAGAAAATTCAACTTCTTCTGATCGAAGAGCTTTGCTAGTTTAGAACTTGTAAAGAGTGGGATGGCAGCCGCTGGTGGAACAGTGGCAACCAAGGTCCGCCTTTAAAAAAGAGCTTCGAAACGCCGCAGCCCGGCAGTCTTGCCGGGCCCCACGGCGCTTCCCATCAAAAAGACGATCTGTGTGTCAAACTTCTGTCAACAGATCGGAGTTGTCTGAGCCGGTGCACAGCACCAACACTCGAATTGGAGAGGAAAATGGACGCTAAGGTCGATAAATCAGGCGGTTGCCCTGTCATGCATGGCGGCAACACCGAGATGGACAATCCTGTCACGAAATGGTGGCCGAATGCGCTGAACCTCGACATCCTTCACCAGAAAGGCGCGCGCACCAACCCGATGGATCCGGACTTCGACTACCGCAAGGCGGTCCAGGGTCTCGACCACGAGGCGGTCAAGGCCGATGTTCGCGCCCTGATGACGGAAAGCCAGGACTGGTGGCCGGCCGACTGGGGTCATTATGGCGGCCTGATGATCCGTCTGGCTTGGCACTCCGCCGGTTCCTACCGCATGCAGGACGGCCGCGGCGGCGCCGGATCCGGCAACATCCGCTTCGCTCCGCTGAATTCCTGGCCGGACAATGCCAGCCTCGACAAGGCCCGCCGCCTGCTGTGGCCGGTGAAGAAGAAATACGGCAATGCCCTGTCCTGGGCCGACCTGATCATCCTGGCCGGCAACATGGCCTATGAATCCATGGGCTTTAAAACCTTCGGCTTCGGCTTTGGCCGTGAGGACATCTGGGGTCCGGAAACCGACGTCTACTGGGGCGCCGAAAAGGAATGGCTGGCTCCGGCAGAAAACCGCTACGACAGCACCGACGATGCAGCGTCTCTCGAGAATCCGCTGGCGGCGGTCCATATGGGCCTGATCTACGTCAATCCGGAAGGTGTCGACGGCAAGCCGGACCCGATCAAGACCGGCGCGCATGTTCGGGAAACCTTCAAGCGCATGGCGATGAATGACGAAGAGACCGCAGCCCTGACCTGCGGTGGTCACACGGTCGGCAAGGCCCATGGCGGCGGCGCCGGAGACAATATCGGTGTCGAGCCGGAAGCCGCCGGCATCGAAGCGCAAGGTTTCGGCTGGGCCAATCCGGACCAGGACGGCAAGGCCTCCAAGGCATTCACCTCCGGTATCGAGGGGGCGTGGACGCAGGAGCCGACCAAGTTCGACATGGGCTATTTCGACTACCTGTTCAACTACGAATGGGAGCTGACCAAGTCGCCGGCCGGCGCCAACCAGTGGAAGCCGGTCAACATGCCGGAAGACAAGAAGCCTGTTGACGCCACCGATCCGTCGATCCGCCACGATCCGATGATGACGGATGCGGACATGGCCATGAAAATGGACCCGGTCTACAACGAGATCTGCAAGAAGTTCATGGCGGACGAGGCCTATTTCCGCGATTGCTTCGCCCGCGCCTGGTTCAAGCTGACCCACCGCGACATGGGCCCGAAGGTCAACTATCTCGGTCCGGACGTTCCGGCCGAAGACCTGATCTGGCAGGATCCGATCCCGGCCGGCTCGACCTCCTATGACGTCGATGCCGTCAAGGCGAAGATCGCCGCCAGCGGCCTGAGCCCGGCCGAAATGATCGCGACCGCCTGGGACAGTGCCCGCACCTTCCGCGGCTCCGACAAGCGCGGCGGCGCCAATGGTGCGCGCATCCGTCTGGCTCCGCAGAAGGACTGGGAAGGCAACGAGCCGGCCCGTCTCGCCAAGGTGCTCGGCAAGCTGGAACCGATCGCTGCGGAAACGGGTGCTTCCGTTGCCGACGTCATCGTCCTGGCCGGCAATCTCGGCGTGGAGCAGGCCATCAAGGCGGCCGGCTTCGACATGGCCGTTCCGTTCGCCCCGGGCCGCGGCGACGCGACCGACGAGCAGACGGATGCGGAATCTTTCGATGTCCTGGAGCCGCTCGCCGACGGGTTCCGCAACTGGCAGAAGAAGGACTATGTTGTCAGCGCCGAGGAAATGATGCTCGACCGCGCCCAACTGCTCGGTCTGACGGCCCAGGAAATGACCGTTCTGGTCGGAGGCCTGCGTGTGCTGGGCACCAATCACGGTGGCAGCAAGCATGGTGTCTTCACCGACCGCGAAGGTGCCTTGACGACGGACTTCTTCGTCAACCTGACCGACATGGCCTATAGCTGGCACCCTGTCGCGGACGGCACCTACGAGATCCGTGACCGCAAGCTGGGCACCCTGGCCTGGACCGCGACCAGCGCGGACCTCGTTTTCGGATCCAACTCGATCCTCCGGTCCTACGCGGAAGTCTATGCCCAGGACGACAACGCCGGGAAGTTCGTCAAGGACTTCGTGACTGCCTGGACCAAGGTCATGAACGCGGACCGGTTCGACCTGGCATAACACGTCCTTGTCGACTGCATCGAACGTCTGCGGCGCCCCGGTTACCGGGGCGCCGCTTTTTGTGTTTTGCGTCGCACAATAGCGCGGATTGATCCGCACTAACCCTTATTTTCCTTGAAAGGTCATTGTTCCGTCACAAGGTTTATGTTGCACTGCAATGTGTGCCGGCTTGTGCTCGAGGCCGCATTTTGTGGTGGCGGGACGGATCGGTTGTCTAAACCGCCGGTCCCGATGACAGGAGCAGTGCGCTAGATGTTTGATTTGACGGGGCAAAAAGCCCTTGTTGTCGGCGTTGCCAATGACCAGTCCATCGCCTGGGGCTGCGCAAGGGCGTTCCGTGCTCAGGGCGCGGATGTGGCGATCACCTACCTGAACGACCGGGCCGAACCTTTCGTTCGCCCGCTGGCGGAGCAGCTCGGCGCCGAAATCGTCGCCCCCCTCGACGTGCGCAACGAGACGCAAGCGGATGCGCTTTTCGCCGAAATCGTGGCGAGGTGGGGTCGGCTCGACACGCTGCTGCATTCCATCGCCTTTTCGAGGAAGCAAGACCTGCACGGGCGCGTGGTTGACTGCTCGGCCGAAGGGTTCTCGCAGGCCATGGACATTTCGGTCCATTCCTTCCTGCGCCTGATCAGGCGGGCCGAACCGCTGATGCCTGAAGGCGGCACCTGCATGACGGTGTCATTCATGGGCGCGCAGAAGGTGGTCGAGAATTACGGTGTGATGGGGCCGGTCAAGGCGGCTCTGGAAGCTGCCACGCGCTACGCGGCTGCGGAACTGGGACCGAAGGGCATTTCCGTGCATGCGCTGTCGCCCGGACCGCTCCAGACCCGGGCGGCATCCGGTATTGCCGAATTCGATGCGCTTCTCAACGACGCCGCGGAGCGCGCGCCGACCCACCACCTGGCGACGATCGACGATGTCGGCGCCTATGCCGCCTTTCTGGCCAGCCGCGAGGCGTTCAACGTCACCGGCTCGGTGCATCCGATCGACGGCGGCTACAGCATTCTTGGATAGGAGGTCCCGATGAAGGACATTTTCGACGCGTTTGAAAAGGGACAGAACGAATTCCTGAATTCGCTCCAGGACGCGACCGCCTGGGGTCCGTCCGAACATTTCACCCGGTATCAGGCCCAGGCGACCGAACTGGCCAACCTGGCCGAGCTGATGGGACGGGGACTGACGCAACATCTGACCGGGATCACCGAGGCCCACAAGGCGCGCTGGCAGCAGAACCTGTCGGATGCCGGCAAGGCTGTGGAAGATGTGGGCGCAGCCCAGAAATCGGGTGAGCTTTACAAGGCCTGGGAAGACTACTGGCAGGATTCGGCACAGCGGCTGGTGCTGACCATGGACACGCTGCGCCGGCGCGGCGACATCTTCCTGGAGCATGAGGAAGCCGGCTGCCCGCCCGTTCTCAAATATGACTACGAACTGGTGCTCGACGGCGCGGACCTGCCGCGTCCCAGCTGCTACATGCTCCTGAAGATCATCCCGCCGAAGGACGTGCCCTGCCGGGAGCCGAAGGACTGGAAACGGCCTTACATCATCATCGATCCTCGCGCCGGCCATGGCGCAGGCATCGGCGGTTTCAAGCCGGACAGCCAGGTTGGCGTCGCCCTGCGGGACGGCCACCCGGTCTATTTCGTTGCCTTCCGGCGCATGCCGGAAAAAGGCCAGACGCTGGCCGATGTCACCCACGCGGAAGCGGCCTTCGTGCGCAAGGTGAAAGAACTGCATCCGGAGGCGCCCAATCCGGTGGTGACCGGCAACTGCCAGGGCGGCTGGGCAACCCTGCTGCTGGCGGCCTCCAATCCGGACCTGACCGGACCGGTGATCCTGAACGGGGCGCCGGTCGCCACCTGGTCCGGCCGGGTCGGAGAGAACCCGATGCGCTACAATGCCGGCGTTCTCGGCGGCACCTGGAACGCCATGTACTACTCCGATCTCGGTCACGGCGTCTTCGACGGGGCCGACATCGTCCAGAATTTTGAACTGCTCAATCCCGCCCGCAATTATTTCGGCAAGTATTACGACCTCTATGCCAAGGTCGACACCGAGCCGGAACGGTTCCTGGAATTCGAGCGCTGGTGGGGCGGCTATTTCCTGCTGAACGAAGCGGAAATGAAGTGGATCGTCGAACAGCTCTTTGTCGGCAACCGGCTGGCCAAGAACGAGGCCCAGCTGGAGCCCGGACGCAATGTCGACATCAAGAATATCCGCGCGCCGATCATCGTGTTCGCCAGCTGGGGCGACAATATCACGCCGCCGCAGCAGGCGCTCAACTGGATCATCGACACCTATACGGACGAACGGGAAATCGCCATCCGGGGGCAGCGGATCATCTACATGATCCACGACCAGGTCGGCCATCTCGGCATCTTTGTGTCCTCCAAGATCGCCAAGAAGGAACACACGGAAGTCACCTCGACCCTGAAGACCATCGAGGCGCTGGCCCCGGGCCTCTACGAGATGACCATCGACGACTACGAGGGCGGCCTGCTGGAGCGCGAATTCACGGTCAGTTTCCACGAACGCAAGATGGACGATCTGAAAAGGATCGATGACGGCCGCGACGATGAGATCCCGTTCGCCGCGGTGGCACGGGCGTCCGAGCAGCAGGCGGAGTTCTATGACGTTTGCGTGCGCCCCTTCGTGCAGGCCGGCGTCACCGAACAGAGCGCGGATCTGCGCCGCAAGACCCATCCGCTCCGGCTGCAGCGCGCGATGATGTCCAGTCTCAACCCGTTCCTGTCCTGGCTTCCGGACCAGGCGGAGCGCGTCAGGGGGGAGCGCGCTCCGGCAGAGGCAGGCAACCCGTTTGCCGAACTGGAGCGGGTCAACGCCGCCCTGATCGAACAGTCGATGGACCTGTTCCGGGACCTGCGCGACACGGCCTATGAAAACCTCTTTTTCAGCCTGTGGGGATCGCCCTACATGCGCTGGTTCGGCAGGACCAGGCAGCCCGGCCGCACCTTGAAGCGCAAGGACGAGCTGCGCAGCCTGCCGCCGGTCCAGGCGGCCCTGATGCATATCGAGGAAGGCGGGTTCTGCGAGGCGGTCATCCGCATGCTGATCCTTCTGGCGGAAAGCCGCGGCAATGTCCGCCGCGACCGGCTGGAACGCTCGGCAAGGGTGCTGACCCAGGACGAGCCGTTCAAGTCGCTGACACCGGATGCGCGCAGCTTCATGCTGCAGGAGCAGACCCTGATCACCGAGTTTGCTCCGGAACAGGCGCTCGCGGCGCTGCCCAAGCTGCTCAAGACCAGGGAAGAACGCGAGTTGGCGACAAGGGTGGTGCGCTATATTCCCGGCGCAATCGAAGAGATGACGCCGCACACCCTGGAAACCTTGCAACGGTTCCACGAGGTGCTCGACCTGCCGCCCGTGTCGGGCGATATCACCGAAGACCCGCTGGTTGCGACGGACGTGACACTGGAAACCGGGAAAAACGGTGCGCAGGCAGCCCTTGAGGAAACCGGCCGGGTTCCCTCCCGGGCGGCTTCGTCAAGCAATGCGCCGAGGAAGGCGTCGCCGCGCAAACCGGCTGCACGCAAGACTGCGGCGGGCAAGACGAATGGCTCCGGCCGCAAACCGCGCGCCGCGCCGAAGAAACCCCGTGAAAAAGCTGACTGAAAACCGCCGACTGAAAACCGCCGACTGAATAAAAAGGGGCGTCCGGGCCTCTCGGACGCCCCACAGAGCCCCCCTGGAATTTTTATTGGAGTTCGGCTCTGATCTGAACAGTGTTTCGCCTGACAGTGTTTTGCATGACTGACGAACGTGTGCTGTTGCCGTGGCCCGCCGGTAATCCGAACGTTCGACAGGGCCGGAATTGCGGGCACAGCATACCAAGATCCGCCCCCGTCACAAGCCCCGCGACCCGGTCCGAGCCGACAAATTCATCGGGAAAATTTCCGAGGCTGATTTTATTGCGTTTTTTATCGCACGCGAGGACCAATCGTCGTCCTCAATGCTTTCGATCCGTCTCAAGACCTCCTATCTTGTTGCAAAGTGGGCGCTGAAGGTGCTCAGCACAGCCATGCGGAAAGAACCGCATGACGGGAGGGAGATCGGCCGGCCACATGTTCGACTGGACCTACAAGAAGCGTCTCAAGGACGATCTGGAAAACTGGGTTGCGAAGGGTTGGGTCAGTTCCACCGGTGCCGCGGCCATTCTCAAAGACCAGGAACAGGATGACGGGCGCTCGAAGCTGCCCATGGCGTTGGCCGGGATTGGCGTGATTTGCGTGGCCCTGGCCGTGCTGGCCTTCATCGCGGCGAACTGGGATGCGATTCCCAAGACCGTGAAGTTGATCGGTATTGCCCTGCTGGTCGCCGGCAGCCACGGCCTTGCGGCAATGGCTGCGTCCAGGGGGCGCAAGGGCATCGCCGACCTGGCGACGGGATTTGCCACCCTGGTCTTTGTCGGCGGCATGGCGCTGGTCGGGCAGATCTTTCATCTGCCGTCGGACTGGGCCGGCGGCGCGTTTCTGGTCTGCCTCGGAGGCCTCGCCGCGGCCTGGCTGACCGGGTCGAAGACCTCGCTCACCGTTGCCGCGGTCGCCGCCATCACCTGGCAGGTCATGCGCCCCGAATTCGGCGTGCCCAACCTCATGGCCACCTTGACCGGCCTGGTTCTCACCATAGCGGTCTTTATTCATCCGGTGTTCCATCCGTCCCGGCTGACACGCTGGGCGGCAATCTCGCTCCTCTGGGTGACCTATGGCCGCTGGTTCGCGGATACGGCGGATCTGTTGTCCTCCGGCGACGATTTCGCCATCGCCATGCTGCTTGGGGGCGCCGGAGGCCTGAGTGCCGTCATGCTGCAGCTCGACCCGGTTGCGGATCTCTATGTCAAATGGTCCAGCGACCGGCCGCTGCGCGGGCATGGCCACTGGCTTATGGCCCGGTCGATGCAGGATGTCGGTGTTCTGGTCCTGTCGATCCTGATCGTGCTGTCCCTGATCGTTGTGCCTGAAGTCTCCGACGATCTGTCCTTCCTGGGCCTGTTGCCGCTGCCGGCCCTGCTTCCGCTCGGAACCGCCCTGCTGTTGACCGGGACGGGCCTGTTGCTGTCCTTCCAGACAGCCAAGGCAAGGGGCCTGTTCGCCGCGACCGGGCTGGCACTGCTGGCGGTGCTGATGCCGGTTGCCAACATGAATGTGCTGATCCTCGCGGCCGTATCGCTGGCGGCACTGATCGGGCTCTGTGCGCTCGGCACCTGGTACAACAACCGTTTCTGGATGCTGTGCGCCTACCTCGCCCTGACGGCGGAAGCCTTGTGGTTGCTTCAGGTTACCATCGGCTCCCTGCTGGGGCAGTCGCTGTTCTTCCTTGTTGCCGGCCTTCTGCTGCTGGCCATGGCGCTGTGGCTCGCCCGCCTGTTCAAGCGCGGTCAGCGGCCCGCGCCCCCGTCGCCGGAAACCGGGGAGGCGGCGCCATGACCGTAGAGACCCAAACCATGCCTGCAAGCCGGGGCCTGTTGTCGCCCTGGCTTCGCTGGGGTCTGCTGGCGCTGATCCAGCTCGGCCTGATCGCGATCCCGCTGGTGGACCGTCTTCAGGTGCAGAGCAGTGGCACGCTGGTGCCGCTGGCGGTGATCCCGGTCGATCCACGGGATCTGCTGCGCGGCGACTATGTCATCATCAACCTGGCGATCACGCGCATTCCTGTCGATCTTCCCGGCAGCGACGGACTGGAAACCGGCGACAAGGTGTTCGTGGAACTCGCCGGCCAGGACGGCGGCGCGGCGGAGCCTGTCGCAATATCCAGGGACCGCACCAAGGTCGGCACGCCGGCCATAGCCGGGACCGTCCGCTTCGCCACGGCCGAGGAGATCCGCGTGGATTACGGCATTGATGCCTTTTTCCTGCCGGAAGGCGAGGGACTGGAGATCGAGCGCATGGACAAGGATCGCCTGCTGCTGGAAGTCAGCGTGACCGAGGACGGCCGGTCGCTGCCGGTCAATCTGCTGGTCGATGGAAAAGTGGTCCGTTCCGACGCGATCTTTTGACGTATCGCCGCGAGCGGAGTAAGAGCGCGGCACCCGATTGTCATCCGAAAGCCTTTCATGACCGATCCAGCGCTCGACACACTCCTGCTGCCGTTTGAAACCGGCGATGTCGACCTTGCCGACGGAGCGCGCGTCCTGTTCCTGCGCGCCCGTGCCGGAAGGGCCCTGTCCGCCCTGGGTACACTCGACCTGCTGTGCGAACAGAGCTTCGCGCCGGACCGCGATGCCTTGCTGAAGGCCGGTCTGGCGGTTGAGGCGGAGACGGACGCCGGTGGTTTCGACGCCGTCATGGTTCTCCCCGGCCGTCAGCGCCAGGAGGCGCGTGCCCAGCTTGCCCGGGCGGTCTCGAAGACGAGACCCGGCGGTGTGGTCATGGCCTCTGCCCCCAATACCGAGGGGGCGAAGACGCTGGAAAAGGATTTGCGGGACCTGCTCGGCGGTGCCGAAAAGCTCACCAAGAACAAATGCCGGGTGGTCTGGGAGACTGTCCGTTCCGATACGCTTGACGAAGATCTGCTCGCCGACTGGCTGGCGTTGGATGCGCCGCGTCCCGTTCTGGACGGTAGCTGGACCAGTCGTCCGGGCATCTTCGCCTGGGACCGGATTGACCCGGCCTCGAAACTGCTCGCGGACCTGCTTCCGGACACCCTGAAGGGCAAGGGGGCAGATCTTGGTGCCGGTTTCGGCTTCCTGAGCCGCGCGGTCTTCGAAAAGGCCCCCAAGGTCACGGGCATGGATCTCTACGAAGCCGAAAAGCGCGCGCTGGAACTTGCGGAACAGAACCTGGCCTCCTTCAAGGGCAAACGTGCCATGACAGGCATCTGGTCGGATGTGACCAGGGGCATCGAGGGCCCTTACGATTTCATCGTCTCCAACCCGCCCTTCCACCAGGCCGGACGGGCGGACCGCGCCGATGTCGGCCAGGGCTTCATCCGCGCGGCCGCCGGCGGCCTGCGTCCCGGTGGAGAATTCTACATGGTCGCCAACCGGCACCTGCCGTATGAGCAGACGCTCGGCGCGGTCTTCACCACTGTCACACAGCTGGCCGACGAGGGCGGCTACAAGGTGATCAAGGCGGTCAAGGCCAAGGGAGGGCGGTGAGAGAATGTCTGGCGCGAGCAACCACAGACACGACCGTGAGGAATTGCTGAAGTCAATCCGCGTGTTCCCCTCTCCCCCCTGGAGGGGGAGATGTCACCGCAAGGTGACAGAGGGGGGGCTGCGGCCTGCCCGCATAAAGGGCGTTGAGATTGACCGCCTCCACCCGGTCCCCCCCTCTGTCCGCTGTCGCGGACATCTCCCCCGCAAGGGGGGAGAGGGGAGCAAGCGGCAAGGTCTGCGATCTCTCACAGCAACGACGAGCGACATCTGCCTGTCTCAAGGAAGACCTTCATGCGCCTGGTAAAACTGCTCGCCAATCTCGGCTATGGCAGCCGCAAGGAAATGCAGACGGCGATCCGCAACGGCTGGGTCACCGACCGGACCGGCAACCGGCTCAAGGCCGACGCGAAGACGGCGCATGAGGACATCCTCTTCGACGACGAGCCGCTCGATCCGGCCCAGGGTGTTGTCATCCTGATGAACAAGCCGCTGGGCTACACCTGCTCGACCAAGGACCAGGGACGGTTGGTCTATGACCTGCTGCCCGATCGTTTCCGCATGCGCAAGCCCGCTCTGTCCTCCATCGGCCGGCTGGACAAGGAAACCTCGGGCGCGCTGCTCTTCACCGATGACGGCACGTTCCTGCACAAGGTCATCTCGCCGAAGTCGGAAGTCCCCAAGGTCTATGAAGTCGCGCTCGACCGGCCATTGAAGGGCGACGAGGCGGGGCTCTTTGCCTCCGGTGAAATGATGCTGGAGAGCGAGGACAAGCCGCTGAAACCGGCGGAGCTGGAGGTGCTCGGAGAGACCAGTGCCCGCCTGACCCTGCATGAAGGCCGCTACCACCAGGTGCGCCGCATGTTCGCCGCCACCGGCAACCACGTCACCGATCTGAGCCGCAGCCGGATCGGCGGACTCGGCGTCGACGGGCTGGAAGATGGCGGCTGGAGGACGTTGACGGAAGATGACAAGGCACTGATTTTCCAAGAGTAATAACACCGGACGCGGATCCGGGCAGGTTTTGCCAAAAAAACTTCTACCCCCGCTGCATCCAATTTCCGATCTGCCGTGTTTCCGGATCGTGAGGCTGAACCATGGGCCTCGACGATTTGAATTGGAGATCTGAAATGTCCCTTCTTGCACGTACCCTTTTGACCACTTCCGCTCTTCTTCTGGCAGCCGGGGCCGCTCACGCCACTCCGGCCATCGGGCTTGCCGGTGACAAGACCCTGGTCGTGATCGACAGCAACGCCGGCAAGGCGACCAGGTCGATGGACGTCACCGGTGTCGATCGCCTGCTTGGCATCGACCTGCGTCCGGCCACCGGTCAGCTCATCGGCGTCAGCGACGCGCATGAAATCGTCGAGATCGATCCGGAAACGGGCGAGGCGACCGTCATTTCGAAGATGGACAAGATGCTGCCGCTGAAAGACGGTCAGCCGGTCATCGTCGATTTCAATCCGAAGGCCAACAAGCTGCGCTTCATGACCGGCCTGACCAACCACCGGGTCGATATCGAGAGCGGCAAGGTGACTGTCGACGGCAGCCTCGCCTTCGAGGAAAAGGACATGCATGCCGGCGAGGCGCCGAACATTGTCGCCGCCGCCTATATCAATTCCTACGGCAAGCCCGACGCCACCGCGATGTATGACATCGACGCGACCATCGGCGCGGTGATCCGGCAGACTTCGCCGAATGACGGCACCCTTGCGGCGATTGGCAAGCTCGGTGTGGATGCCGCCGACACCTACGCCTTTGACGTTGCGACGGACTCCGAAGGCAACAACAAGGCCTGGCTGGCCACCGGCACGTGGCTGCACACGGTGTCCCTGGAGACCGGCAAGGTCACCGGCAGCTGGGAACTCGAAGGCCTCGATTGGCCGCTGCGCGACATCACCTTCATGACCGCGATGTAACCGGCGTTTTCGTCCTTGGACCTCTCTCCGGTCGCTGAAGCCGGATAGGGGTCTAGGTGACGGACCCACAAATGTAGATGAAATGGGTTGAGGCGATTTGGTCTTCATTTGTGGGTGCGTCACCTAGGCTTTGCGGGGCACTTTCCCACCATGATCCGCAAAGCTGTCCGCCGGAGCGGGCTCTGGCATGCCCACGCCAGGACCCGCTCCGGCTCTTTTTCGGTCGTGTGGACCTCATTCAGGAAACCACTGGTCCAGCAACCTCCATGACACGTAGCAACAGAGTACTGTTTCAATTTGAAGGTGAGGCTGCCGTGCTGGACAGGCAGAAAGAGTTGACCGGGATGGACCACGCTACGCTGATCCAGTCCTGCGCGCGCGGTGACCGGCAGGCTCTGCGGGAAATTCTGGAGACGGACGGCCCCAAGATGCTCGGAATTGCCAAACGCATGCTGCGGCGGCAGGACCTGGCCGAGGACGCTCTTCAGGATGCGCTGGTGCAGATCTGGCGCAAGGCCGGAACGTTCGATCCGGCCAGGGGATCGGGCCGCGCCTGGATCTATGCGATCCTGCGCAATCGGACCCTCAACATGCTGCGCGACGGCGCGCGGGAAGTGGCGACTGACGACGACCGGCTGGAACGCCAGGTGGATGGCAGCGATCTCAACGAGGCCTGGCAGATGCTCGGTCATGACAGCGACCTGCGCCGGTGCCTGGACCGGCTTGAAACGGAGAAACGCAGCGCTGTGCTGATGTCCTATGTCTGGGGCTACACGCATGGTGAAATCGCCGGCCGCCTGTCCGCACCGCTCGGCACCGTCAAGGCCTGGGTGCGCCGTGGCCTGACGTCCCTGAGGGAGTGCATGTCGTGACAAGAACGGCGAACCGCAACCTTGCAGAACTCGCCGATGAATTCGTCATCGGCCTGTGCGACCCGGAAGAGCAGCGCGAAGTGGAACAGCGTCTGACATCGGAGCCCGACCTTGCCGTTCATGTTGAGCTTGCCCGCCAGCGGTTTGCCGCCCTGGATGCGGCCACACCGGAGATCGAGGTGCCGGCCGCGCTCTGGTCCCGCATCGAGGACCGGCTGAACGCTTCTGGCGCCACCACGTCGGAAGATAATGCGGCGTCCCGAACGAGCACCGCGGTGACGGATCTTGCCGTGGAACGCGCAAAACGGCGCGGCCCGCTGGTCTGGACAACGCTCGCAAGCCTCGCAGCCAGCCTGGTTCTGGCAATCGCGCTTGTCTGGAACCTGACGACCGCCATCGACCCGAAAGTCGTTGCCGTCCTGGTGAATGACGATGGTCAGCCGGTGGCGATGATCGAGGGCACGGAAACCAACACCACGCTGGTAACCCTGCTGGGCGACACGGACGTTCCGGCCGGATCGGTGCTGCAGCTCTGGACCAAGCCCGATCCGGACGGCCCACCCGTTTCGGTCGGCGTCTTCGACGAGCCGAAACAGACGCTTCTGGAGGCTGTCGGCCTGCCGGCACCGACAACGGACCAGCTCTACGAGATCACCTTCGAACAGCCCGGCGGTTCGCCCACGGGACTGCCCACCGGTCCGATCCTCGGCAAGGGCTTCACCAGGGAGCCGCAATAATCGCAAACGCCCGGCCAAAAAGGTCGGGCGTTTTCCTTGGCTGAACTAACCGTATGTGCGGCTCAATACCCGGATCCGGCTGTCGAACTCGCCACGGTCGACGTAACAGCCACGCAGGTGGCGGAACCCGGTATTCGGATCGAAGGCAGCCCGTCCATGCAGGATGCGGCGATTGTCGAAGATGACCATTTCCCCGCCCTTGAGACGTGTGGTGACGACGTAGTCCGGTGAGCGGGTCATCTGCATGAGCTTGCGATAGGCCCGGTAATAGGCCTCCATTTGCGCCGTTGGCAGGTCGAATATGCCTGCCAGGTGGGCGTTGAAATGCAGTTCCTGCAGATTGCCGAAGGGATCCAGGTCGATCACCCTGTGATGACGGCGGATATCGTAGTCCTCGTCCTGGAACCGGAACGGCACGGCCGTTTCGGACAGAAGCCGGAAAGCTTCCGGGTCCGCGTTCTGAAGGTCTGCCGCGATGGCAAATCCGTCGCAGAAGGTCGAGCCGCCGCCCCTGGCTTCGTTTGCCAGGCAATGCAGGAACTGGAACCCCGGCGGCAGCTCCTGATTGGCCAGGTCCGTGTGCAGCGGCAGGGCATGGGACGTATAGGCAAGGTTGTTCGGGTTCGGTTTCGACATCACCTCGAACGTTGACCCGAAGTTGGTTTCGCGCAGGAAACCGATCCGCCGGGCCATGGCCATGCCGGCGTCCGGGTCGTCGGCCATGCCGTCGACGAAGGCCAGGCCGGTCTTCTTGGTCTCGATCAGGAACGCCAGAAGGGCATCGTCCCGTGACATCAGGTCCTGCGCGGCAGCACGCGGCAGGGTTTCCGGAGCAAGGTCGCCGCGCCACAGCACCGGCTCGATCCGGGCCGGGTCGGCGAGACCGATGCCGGGCCGGTGTGCCAGCAGCCAGTCCGTCCGGTAGCGGCTGACATGACCATCGCCCGCCCAGGTCAGGACGATGTCGTCATTGTCCTGGGTGGCGCTCTCGATGGTGATGTCCATCGGGATGCCGGTCAGGTCGAACTGCCGTTCCCGGGTTTGCGGATGAAATCCGCTCGGGCAATTGTCCCGCAGCCAGACAAAGGGAAAGTCCGCCTGTGTTCCATCGGGCCAGGCGACATGAAGGACGCGGTCTGCGCCGCGCAAGGATATCTGTGTCATTTCGATTGTCCGTTGATGTTTGAAAGGGGGCGTCTCTGGGACGCAAACCATCAACGGTCAGTGGGAGGAGGCCACCACCAGTAGGCCTTGTTATGCGGATTGCCGGGATTGCGCCCGAGAATTGCGAACATCCGTTTTCAAGCCAGTTCGCGGACAGCGTCCGTTGTTGAAACCGGAGGAAAATCTACCGCAAAAGAACAACCCGGCAAAAGGGAATCTGCCGGGTGTTCCTTGATTTGTGTTCCGCTTGATCAGGCCTTGCTGGCCCTGGCCGCAAGAGCGATGGTGATGTAGCTCCAGCCGTTGATCAGGACGGAAATGCCGGCGATGAGGCCGAGCGCCCAGGCTGCCGAACTCGGCAGTTCCATGAAGATCATGGCGCCTGCGGCGAGCGAGACGACACCGGCAATAAGCACCCAGACCCAGCCCTCGTGAGGCTTGAGCTTGAAGGCAAGTAACACCTGGGAAACGCCCTGTGCGATGAATGTCGCCGCGATCACGAGCGTGAGTGCAAAGGTTCCGGCGAGCGGATTGACATAGATGACGATACCGCCGATCACGGCGATGACGCCGGTAATCAGGTTCCACAGGAAACCGGAAGTCCCCTTGGTCTTGAACGCGTTGTAGATCTGCACGAGACCGCCGATGAACAGGACGGCGGCGATCAGGATCGTGACGGCGATCGACGTGGCCAGCGGCGCGGCAATCAGGATCATGCCGCCGATGACCAGTGCAACGCCAAGCGCAAGAAACCAGCCCCAGTTCTCCTGGATCTTCTTCTTCATGTCTTCGACAGCCTGAACCGCATCCGTCATCTTGAGCTCCTCACTCACCGGTTGAGTCTAAATTTCAGACACGGTAACCCTTGCGCGTACAAACGCAATATCCCGACGGCAATTCCCTGGCCCTGCACGAAGAATATATGCAGCTTGACATTGAGAGTGTATATGCACACAAGGTGTGTGTAGATGCACATCAAGGTGCCATGGAACAGGGACCATGGAAGAAGAAGACGATTTTTCGCTCTGCGTGCTGGACAATGCCCGCAAGGCCGCCCGCGCGGTCAGCCGTCATTACGACCGGCTGGCGCGTCAGGTCGGCATGACTGCGGGGCAGTTCTCCGTTCTGGTCGCCGTGCGCCGGGCCAGGCAGGAAACCACGGGAGAGCTGGCCGACAGGCTCTCCATGGAACGGACCACGCTGGTACGCAACATCGCGCTGCTGGAACGCAAGGGACTGGTGATCTCTGCCCAGGCCGAAAACGGGCGCGGCAAGCACTACCTGATCAGCGCCGAAGGGGCCCGATTGCTGGCAACGGCCCTGCCCCTCTGGCGCAAGGCGCAGCAGGATGTTCTCACCCACCTGGGGAATGACGAGGAATTCAAGAGGGCGATCAAAGCCCTGAAACAGCTGTCGAAATTGTAGCCGGCGGATTGGAGCAAGTTTCCATCAGCGCTGGCAATTCGAGCAGACAGTCCCCACCTGCGCAAGGAGCAGGCCGGGGCTACAAACCAAAGAGGTAAGATATGCGTCGTGTGGTCGTAACGGGAATGGGCATCGTTTCTCCGCTCGGAACCGGGCTGGACACTTTCTGGAAACGGGCGAGCGCGGGCGAAAACGGCATTCGCAGGATCAGCCGTTTCGATGCCGGCGACCTGGCCTGCCAGATCGCGGGCGAGGTGCCGACCAGCGCGGAGGACGAACATGGCTTCGACGTCGACGCGGTCATGGACGCGCGCGAGCAGCGCCGCACCGACCGCTTCATCCACTTTGCCATGGGTGCCGTCCAGGAAGCTCTCGCCCATGCGGGCTGGGAGCCGAAAACCGACAGGGACAAGGAACGCACCGGTACCATCATCGGTACCGGCGTCGGCGGTTTCCCGGCCATGACGGCGGGCACGCGCCTTGTCGATGAAAAAGGGCCCCGCCGGGCATCTCCCTTCCTGGTGCCGTCCTTCCTCGCCAATCTCGCTGCCGGTCAGGTCTCGATCCGCCACGGCCTTAAGGGGCCGATCGGAGCCCCGGTCACGGCTTGTGCCGCCAGCCTGCAGGCGATCGGCGACGCGGCAAGGCTGATCCGCTGCGGCGAGGCGGACGTGATGGTCGCCGGCGGTACGGAGGCCTGTATCGACAAGGTGTCCTATGCCGGCTTCTGCGCCGCCAAGGCAATGTCCTCCAAGCGCAATGACGATCCGGCCCATGCTTCGCGGCCGTTCGACCAGGACCGTGACGGTTTCATCATGGGCGAGGGCTCCGGCATCCTGATCCTGGAGGATCACGATCATGCCAAGGCACGCGGCGCGACAATTCTGGCGGAACTCTCCGGTTACGGGACCAGCGCCGATGCCTACCACGTGACCGCCTCCTCACCTGACGGGGAGGGCGGTCTGAGGGCGATGCGCCAGGCGCTCGCCACCGCAAACCTGTCCCCGGGCGAAATCGGCTATGTCAACGCCCATTCCACCTCGACGCCGGTGGGCGACGCAGCGGAAATCGCCGCGCTGACCACCCTGTTCGAGAACCGTGGCAAGGACCTGGCCGTGTCGTCGTCGAAGTCGATGTTCGGGCATCTTCTCGGCGCCGCGGGCGCCGTCGAGGCGATTGCCTGCGTCAAGGCCCTGATGAGCGGGCTGTTGCCGCCGTCGCGCAATCTCGAAACCGCCGACGAGGCCATGCAGCGCTTCGAGCTGATCCCCGGCAAGGCGATTGCCCGCGAGGTCAACCATATCCTCACCAACGGTTTCGGCTTCGGCGGCGTCAATGCCAGCGCGGTGTTCTCAAAGGTGTGAGGGAATTTGTTGCCCTAACATGGGGCCGCGCGTCTGAACCTCTCCACCGTCGTCATCCCATGGCTTGACCATGACCATGGAATCCATGCCTTATCGTCTCCCAATGGTGAGCCTGCCTTGTGGCTACGATACGGCATGGATTGCAGGGTCGAGCTCACTGATGTCCGGTTTACGGAGCTTTTCCAATGAGATTCCGGATTGGACCACTCGCGCCCCTCTCCCCCGCAAGGCAGGGCAATGGTATTTGACTAACGCCTGTCCGCAGTCGCCAAAAATACCTCTCCCACAGGGAGAGGTCGGACCGAAGGTCCGGGTGAGGGGACAGACTTTTCTGCAGGTCTCAGGCGTTTGTTCCCTCACCCCACCCCTCTCCCACCGGGAGAGGGAGTCATGCTCTGCCAAATGCGATTGCCCTGCTGGAGGGGGAGAGGGGAACAAGCGGCGAAGCCTGTTTGCGCGCAGAGGCACCTGCTTAACCGGACAGCAGTGGGTCGAGCCCTGCAATGACGAAGGGGGGAGTTCAGGGCAGTAAACAGTCTCGCTCGGGTGTCCGGCAGTTTTCCCTTGGCAATTTAATGATTCCCATTTATGAGAAAAATCTCATAAATGGGAATCATTATGACAGACATCGAAACCAATATCGGCCGGAGGATCGCCGATCTGCGCCGTGCCAGGGACTGGCCGCTGGACCACCTTGCGGAAAAATCCGGCGTTAGCCGGGCAACCCTTTCGCGGATCGAGCGCGGCGACACCAGCCCGACGGCGGTCGTTCTCGGTCAACTCGCCCGCGCCTTCGAACTTTCCATGGCCGATCTTTTCGGTTTTGGAGCGCCCCTGCTGGATGCCAGGATCGCCCGCGATGATCAGCCGGTCTGGCAGGATCCGGCGACGGGTTTTCGCCGCCGCAGCGTTTCCCCCTCCGCCAGCGGTTTTCGCGGCAGCGTCATAGAAGGTGAACTGCCCGCCGGTCAGACCATCTCCTATTCCGTGCCGCCACTGCCGGATCTTGAACACCACCTGGTGCTGCTTGAAGGCGCCCTGGTGATGACACTCGGCGACGAGCGCCACGAATTGTCACCCGGCGACTGCCTGCGCTTCCGCCTGAATGCGGCCAATGCCTATCACGCTCCCGGGCCGGGCTCGGCCCGTTATCTCCTGACGGTGATCACGCCATGACAGACTCTACCCTTGAAACCGTGCGTTTCCGGCCGGATCCGCCCGTCCATCTTCTTTCCGCCGACGAGGTGCGTGCGGCCGTGCCCGGGCTGGGCGCCTTGCTGATGGCCTGCGTCGAGGACGGTGCCGGCATCGGCTTCATCTTGCCGCTCTCGAAGGAGAGGGCCGAGGACTTCTGGCGCAGCCGGCTGCCGGCACTGGAAGCGGGTGAAGCCTTCCTGATGGTGGCGAGGGAAGGGGAGGAATTGGCAGGTGTCGTGATGCTTGCGCTGGCCCCGCAGGACAACGGCCGCCACCGCGCGGAGGTCGCCAAGCTGATGGTGCATCCCGATCACCGCCGAAAGGGCCTGGCCCGCAAGCTGATGGCGGCCATCGACGGCCTTGCCCTGTCCCGGGGTCGCTGGCTGCTGGTGCTCGACACGGTCACCGGTGATCGCGCCGAACAGCTCTATCCGACCTGCGGCTACCGGAAGGTCGGCGTCATTCCCGACTACGCCTATGGCAGCCACGGCAATCTCGACGCGACGACGGTGTTTTACAAGGATCTGCGTTAAGGGCCGTAAAGCAGACCCCGTCCGGGCTATCATGCCTCGAAGACGTTCTTGAGCGGTCAGTCGCTGAATGCGATCGAATCCGCCTTGACGCCGAGCTTGTTCAGAACATCCTCGACCGCCTCCATCATGGGCGGCGGGCCGCAGAGATAAAAGCGCCTGTCGAGATCCGGCACAAGGTCCGTCAGCAGATCGGCGTCGATCAGGCCGTGATGGGTTCCGGCAAGATCCTCGTCGGACAGGACGTGGTCAACCTTGAGGCCGTCCATCGATTCCAGCTGGCTCTTGTAGATGACGTCGTCCGAAGTCTTGTTGGCGAAGATGAGCTGGTTGCCTTCGAGCTTGCCCTTCCGTTCCAGGTCCCGGAAGATCGCCAGGAACGGGGTGATGCCGGCGCCTCCGGCAATGAAGACGCCGGGTTCCTCGTAGCGGAAGGTCTTGAACGGATCGGCGATCAGCACCGTGTCGCCTTCCTGGAGGTGGTGCAGGCGCTCGGTGACGCCGTCATGTTCGGGATAGCCCTTGATGGTGAACTCGAGCGACTGTTCCTCAGGCAGCGAGGTCATCGTGAAGGGACGCGTTTCCTCGCGCCAGCCGTCTTCATCCAGAGCGATTTCCGTCGCGTCGCCGACCTTGAAATCGAAGTCGTCCGGCTCGCTGATCCGGAACCGCTTCACGTCATGGGTCACCTGGTCGATTTTCAGAATTTTCGCCGTGTGCATCGTTTGCGTCTCCTTCTGTTCGAAAGGAAAACGCACGGGGTGAGGCAGAGTTCCGGGATTGCTCCGGGACCTCCTAACCTTCCTCGCTCAGCATCTCCAGCTCCAGCCACTGCTCTTCCGCAGCGTCCTTTTCCGTAGTCAGGTCAGTGATTTGCTGGGAGATCCTGGCAAACTTGTCAGGGTTCTTGGCAAAAAGGTTCGGGTCGTTCATTTCGCCCTGAAGCGCTTCAAGCTTTGCTTCAAGTTTCTCGATCGTGTCGGGAAGCGTCTTCAGAAGATGCTGCTGGGTGAAGGTCAGTTTCGACTTCTGCTGCGGCTTGGCGGCGGAACCGTTTGACGCGGCGGCCTTTTCCTTCTTTGCCGGGGCCTGTTTGTCGGCCTTGCGGGCCGTGACGCCTTCGCCGCGCTGCGCCAGCATGTCTGTATAGCCGCCGGCATATTCGCGCCACAGGCCATCGCCTTCCGAGACGATCACGGACGTTGCCACCCGGTCGAGAAAGTCACGGTCGTGGGAGACGATCAGGGCGGTGCCGGGATAGTCGGCCAGAAGCTCCTGCAACAGGTCCAGCGTTTCCAGGTCGAGGTCGTTGGTCGGCTCGTCGAGCACCATCAGGTTGGACTTGTTGGCAAGGGCGCGGGCGAGCATGGCCCGGGCCCGTTCGCCGCCCGACAGCGCCCCGACGGGAGTGCGCGCCTGTTCGGGGGCAAACAGGAAGTCCTTCATGTAGGACACCACGTGTTTGGTCTCGTCTCCGATCACGACCACGTCGCCGCGCCCGCCGGTCAGCACCGTGGACAGGCTGTCGTCGAGATTCAGGTTCTCGCGCTTCTGGTCGAGCGTGACCATCTCGAGATTCGTGCCGAGCCGGGTGGAGCCCGTGTCCGGAGCCAGTTCACCGGTCAGCATCTTCAGCAAGGTGGTCTTGCCGGCACCATTGGGGCCGACAAAACCGACCCGGTCGCCCCGCTGGATACGGGTCGAGAAATCCTTGACGATGGTCCGGTCGCCATAGGACTTGGAAATGCCCCTGGCCTCGATCACCAGCTTGCCGGAAACCTCCGCCTCCGTGGCGCTGAGTTTCGCGGTGCCTTGCGGACCGCGATGTTCGCGCTTCTGTTTTCTCAGGTCCGCCAGCTCGCGTACCCGGCGCATGTTGCGCTTGCGCCGCGCGGTCACACCGTAGGTCATCCAGTGTTCTTCGCGCTTGATCTTCTGGGCCAGCTTCTGCTGGTCGATCTCCTCCTGTTCGAACACCTCGTCGCGCCAGGTCTCGAAATGGGCAAAGCCCTTGTCCATGCGCCGCGCAATACCGCGGTCGATCCAGATTGTGGCCCGGGAGAGATTTTCCAGGAACCGTCGGTCGTGGGAAATCAGCACCAGCGCGGATTTGAGGCTTTTGAGTTCCTCTTCCAGCCATTCGATGGCCGGCAGGTCCAGGTGGTTGGTCGGCTCGTCGAGCAGCAGGATGTCCGGTTCGGGGGCCAGGGTCCGGGCCAGCGCCGCCCGGCGGGCCTCGCCGCCGGAAAGGGCCTTCGGGTCTTCCTTGCCGGTCAGACCGAGCACTTCGAGGAGATAGGCGCCGCGATAGGGATCGTCGCCCTCGGTGAGACCCTCATTGACGTAGTCGAGGACCGTTGCGTAGGCGGAAAGGTCCGGGTCCTGGGGCAGGTAGCGAATGGTGCGTCCCGGCTGGAAGAAGCGCTCGCCATGGTCCATTTCCACCATGCCGGCGGCGATTTTCAACAGCGTCGACTTGCCGGAGCCGTTGCGGCCGACGAGACACAGCCGGTCGCCTTCGGAAACCGACAGGTCCGCGCCGGTCAGAAGCGGGGTGCCGCCGAAGGTCAGGTGAACATCGCGCAGGATCAAAAGGGGCGGGGCCATGGGTGCCTTGAAAATGGTATCGGGTAACGGGTCGGCGCCCGGTTTATCGACCGGATCGGGCCCGCGCAAGCGGGCGGGAAAAACCGACAGGCATTTTTGATCGGCCGTGGCGAGATTTCAGCCGTGAAATCGGATAGTATCCGGGACACGTGGACAGGGGCCAACCTCAATTGCGCAGCCAGATGGCTGCCGGGAGTATGGAAAATGTCTGTTTTGAACACGGGTCCCGTCATGCGCGGACCGATACGCATGGCACGGACCATCTGTCTTGCGGCAACTCTTGTGGCGACCGGCGCCTTGATGCTGACGGCAGCGCCCGGAACGGCCCGCGCTGACGGAATCTATGTCGGCGGCGGGGGTGTCGGCATCACCATTGGATCAGGCGGCTATCGTGGCTATCGCGGCGGCTTCTTCTTCGGTGGCCCGATCGGGTTCTACGGTCCACCTTACCGTCCCTATGGCGCACCCTATTATTATCATCCCTATGACAGCCGCGCCTATCCCTATAGGTCCCGGGTCTATGTCAATCCGCCACGGCAACACTACCGCGGACAACCGCAGCGTGTGCCCTATACCAAGACCGGTCTGGCGCCTTTCACGCCGCAATGGGTGGTCTATTGTTCGCGGAAATTCAAGTCTTTCGACCCCAATACGGGCACGTATCTGGCCTATAGCGGAAAGTATCGCTTCTGCCGCTGAATTTGAAAGAATATTGCGCGTTTAAGTGCATAGGTCTTTGGCTGAACAATAAAACTGCGAAAAAATATTCCTAATTGATTTGCAAAAGTGCAAAAACATAGCCTTTTTGCGACGAAAGTTGGAATGTGCCGTTGGGGGATGCTTGATTGCGCGCAAAGAGCGTGGAATCGTGTGACCTATCGTTCCATATGCTTCAACTAAAAACCCAGAGGGGAGAGCGATATGTTCAAGTCCATGCGTGTGACAGCGCTGGCGGCCGCGTTGATGGCTGCCACATCTCTTACTGCCATGGCCGAGGTGGTCTATCACCGCGGCAACGCCGCTGACCCGGAAACCCTGGACCAGCACAAGACCTCCACAACCTATGAAGCGCATATCCTGCGCGACCTTTACGAGGGGCTGGTGTCCTACAGCGCCGAGGGCAAGGTGATCCCGGGCGTGGCAACCGACTGGACTGTTTCCGACGACGGCACCGTCTACACTTTCACGCTCCGGGACAATGCCAAGTGGTCCAATGGCGACCCGGTTGTTGCCGGTGACTTCGAATATTCGCTGCGCCGCATCATGAAGCCCGACACCGGCGCGAAATACGCAACGGTCCTTTATCCGATCAAGAACGCGGAAAAGGTCAACAAGGGCGATGTGCCGCCGGAGGAACTCGGCGTCAAGGCGCTCGACGACAAGACGCTTGAAATCACGCTTGAAGCGCCCACTCCCTTCTTCATCGACCTGCTCGCGCACCAGACCGGCCTGCCGGTGCATCCGGCGACCGTGGAGGCTCACGGCACGGATTTCGTGAAGCCGGAAAACATCGTCACCAACGGGGCCTTCACCCTGGCCGAGTTCATTCCGAACGCGCATGTCAAGGCGACCAAGAATCCGCATTTCCATGATGCGGACAACGTCAAGATCGACACCGTTTTCTTCTACCCGACGGAAGACCGTGGCGCTGCCCTGCGCCGGTTCCAGGCCGGCGAGCTGCACACCAACAACGATGCTCCGACCGAGCAGGTGGACTTCATGCGCGAGAACCTGGGCGACCAGTTCCGCGTTGCGCCGTATCTCGGCACCTACTACTACGCCCTCAACCATGAAGACGAGGGCCTGTCCAACCCGGATGTGCGCCAGGCGCTCTCCATGGCGATCGACCGTGAGTTCCTCGCCGACGAGATCTGGGGTTCCACGATGGTGGCAGGCTATTCCTTCGTGCCGCCGGGGATCGGCAACTACGGTGAGCCGGCCTTCGCGGACTACAAGGACATGTCCCAGATCGACCGCGAGGACAAGGCACTCGAGCTTCTGGAAGGCGCCGGCTACGGCCCGGACAAGCCGCTCAAGCTGACCATCAACTACAACACCTCGGAAAACCACAAGAACACGGCCGTCGCGATTGCCGACATGTGGGCACCGCTGGGGGTTGAGGTGTCGATGATCAACACCGATACCAAGACGCACTACGCCATGCTGCGTGACCGCCAGGACTTCGACGTCGCCCGCGCCGGCTGGATCGGCGACTATTCCGACCCGCAGAACTTCCTGTTCATGGTCGAGAGCGACAATGACGGCTTCAACTATGCCCGGTACAACAATCCGGAATACGATGCCCTCATGGACGAAGCCGCGGCCACCGTGGATCTGGAGAAGCGCGCCGACATCCTGAAGAAGGCTGAAGAGATCTTCATGCGCGACCTGCCGTTCATCCCGCTGATGTATTACGGCTCCATGAACCTGGTCTCCGACAAGGTCGCCGGATTTGAGGACAACCTCCTCAACATCCATCCGACCCGCTGGATGAGCATCTCCGAATAAACCCGCAATCCTCGGAACCGGCAGGGCATGCCCTGCCGGTTCTTGCAAGGTGGCGTCAACGGACGTTGTGAAAAGACCACCGTTGAAACGACAGGGGCAAGCCTATGCACCGCTATGTGCTCGGTCGATTGCTTGGCGCAATCCCGACCCTCTTCTTGATTGTCACGATTTCCTTCTTCCTGATCCGGATCGCACCGGGCGGCCCGTTCGACCTGGAACGGCCTCTGGAAGCCAAGGTGATGGAGAACCTGAACCGGATCTATCACCTCGACGAGCCGCTCTGGAACCAGTACCTGCTTTACCTGAAAAGCATCGCGCAGCTCGATTTCGGCCCGAGTTTCTATTTCCGTGATTTCACGATCAATGAACTGTTCGCGCAATCGCTGCCGATTTCCATTCAGCTGGGCCTGTCCGCTCTTTGCCTGGCGTTGATCGTCGGCGGCTTTCTCGGTGTTGTGGCCGCGTTGCGCCAGAACCGCCCGACCGACTATTCGGTCATGGCGGCGGCTACCCTTGGCGTGACCATTCCGAATTTCGTCGTGGCGCCGATCCTGACCCTGATCCTCGGGGTCTGGCTGGGCTGGCTGCCTGTCGGCGGCTGGAACGGCGGTGCCTTTGCCAATGTGATCCTGCCGGTGGTCACCCTGGCGTTGCCGCAGATCGCCGTTGTCGCCCGGTTGACGCGCGGCTCGATGATCGAGGCGCTCCGCTCCAACCATGTGCGCACGGCCCGTGCCTACGGCCTGACCAACTACATGATCATCGTCGTTCACGCGCTTCGCGGGGCAATCCTGCCGGTCGTGTCCTATCTGGGGCCGGCAGCTGCCGCCCTGCTGACCGGGTCGGTGGTCATTGAAACCATTTTCGGCATCCCGGGCATCGGCCGTTATTTCGTGCAAGGGGCGCTCAACCGTGACTACACGCTCGTGATGGGGACCGTCGTTGTGGTCGCCTGTTTCGTCATCCTGTTCAACCTCGTCGTGGATCTGCTTTATGCGCTGCTCGATCCGCGCGTCCGCTACGACTGAGGAGGAGAGAGCCATGACCATGACACTCTCGACCAATGAGGCGCCTGCAAGGGGACGTTCGCTCTGGGACGATGCCCGCGACCGTCTGCTTGCCAACCGCGCGGCCGTTGCCTCCATGATCGTCCTGGTGTCGATCGCGCTGCTGTCGATCCTCGGACCGGTCGTCTCGCCGCATGATTTCGACACCGTCTACCGGGACTATGTGAAGGTTCCGGCCAGTCTGGAAGCCTATCCGCGGGCCGACCAGGTAGAGCCCGGATTTGCCTCCGCGGTCAGGCGCGCCCGCGTGACCATGGAGAGCTTCGAGCGCGACGGAGACCAGGTGGTCGCCCGGATAAGCTCCAGGCGGGAGATAGATCCGCGCACGACGCGCTATATCGACAGGAGCGACCTCTTCAAGAATGCGGAAATCAGCGAATTTTCCGCCGACAAGAAACAGGCGACGCTGCGGGCCGACATCAACTTCATGCATTTTTATTTCGGCACAGATGCCAACGGCCGTGACATGATGACCCGCACTTTTATCGCCGGCCGGGTGTCGCTGACCATCGGACTGCTGGCCACGATTGTCGCGATTTCCATCGGCGTCCTCTACGGCGCGACCTCGGGCTATCTCGGCGGCCGGGTCGACCAGATGATGATGCGTGTCGTGGACGTGCTCTATTCGCTGCCCTTCATTTTCTTCGTGATCATGCTGGTGGTGTTCTTCGGCCGGAACTTCATTTTGATGTTCATTGCCGTCGGCGCGGTCGAATGGCTGGACATGGCCCGTATCGTGCGCGGCCAGACGCTGACCATCAAGCGCCAGGAATATGTCCAGGCCGCCGAAGCCATGGGCGTCGCCGATGGCGGCATCGTCCGCCGCCACATCATCCCGAACACGCTTGGGCCGGTGGTGGTCTACATGACGCTGCTGGTGCCGAAGGTCATCCTGCTGGAAAGCTTCCTGTCCTTCCTGGGGCTGGGCATCCAGGAACCGATGACCAGCTGGGGCGTCCTGATTTCCGAGGGGGCGCGCAACCTGCAGGGCGCCGCCTGGATGCTGATCTTCCCGTCCATCTTCCTGACATCGACCTTGTTCGCGCTGAACTTCATCGGCGACGGGCTGCGCGATGCGCTGGATCCGAAAGACCGATAGGGAGAGAGCCATGACGCAAGACAGCAACAGGACGGTCCTCTCCATCCAGGATCTCAAAGTCGACTTCGAAACGGCCACGGGCACCGTCAACGCGGTCCGCGGGGTCGACATTCATGTCGAAGCCGGAGAAACGGTCGCAATCGTCGGCGAGAGCGGCTCCGGCAAGAGCCAGACGATGATGGCCGCGATGGGCCTGCTGGCCTCCAACGGGCGCACGCAAGGCGAAGTGATCTACGAGGAGCGCAACATCCTCGGGCTGCCGGTCGGCAAGCTGAACAAGGTGCGCGGCGCCAAGATCACCATGATCTTCCAGGAGCCGATGACCTCGCTGGATCCGCTTTACACCATCGGCAGGCAACTGGCGGAGCCGATGGTCGTCCACGGCGGCCGGTCCTGGAAGGCGGCAATGGCAAAGGCGCTCGAGCTCCTGAAGCTGGTGAACATTCCCGAGCCGGAACGCAAGATCAAGGCATACCCCTACGAGATGTCGGGCGGGCAGCGCCAGCGGGTGATGATCGCCATGGCACTCGCCAACGATCCGGATGTGTTGATCGCGGATGAACCGACCACCGCCCTGGATGTGACCACCCAGGCACAGATCCTGGACCTGCTGGCCGACCTGCAGAAGCGGCTCGGCATGGCGGTCATCTTCATCACCCACGATCTCGGCATTGTCCGGCGCATCGCCGACCGGGTCTATGTCATGAAATCCGGCGAAGTGGTGGAAAGCGGGGAGACCGGGCAGATCTTCACCCGGCCGGAGCATCCCTATACCAAGATGCTGCTGGATGCCGAGCCGACCGGCCACAAGCTGCCCGTTCCCGACAGCACGCCCGTGCTGCTGGAAGCACAGAAGGTCGAGGTCGAGTTCGAGCTCGACAGCGGTTTCCTGCAGCCAAAGCACATCCTGCGGGCGGTCGACGATATCAGCTTCTCGCTGCGAAAAGGCCAGACACTCGGCATTGTCGGGGAGAGCGGGTCCGGTAAGTCGACGCTCGGCCGGGCCGTCCTGAACCTGTTGCCGGCCGGTGGCCGCGTCGTTTTCCAGGGGCAGCAGATTACCGGCAAGGACCGCTCCGCCATGCGCGCCCTGCGCAAGGACATGCAGCTCATCTTCCAGGATCCGTTCGGGTCGCTCAGCCCGCGCATGACCGTCGGCCAGATCATTTCGGAAGGGCTTCTGGTGCACGAGCCGTCGCTGTCGGCGAAGGACCGGGACATGCGGGCCTGCCAGGCCCTGGAGGAGGTGTCTCTCGATCCGATCATGCGCAACCGCTATCCGCACGAGTTCTCCGGCGGCCAGCGCCAGCGCATCGCGATCGCGCGGACCATGGTCCTGAAGCCGGAACTGGTCGTGCTCGACGAGCCGACCTCCGCCCTCGACCGCACGATCCAGAAACAGGTGGTCGAGCTTCTGCGCAACCTGCAGAAGACGCACGATCTGACTTACCTGTTCATCTCGCACGACCTGGCCGTGGTCAGGGCCCTGGCCGACACGGTGATGGTGATGCAGCGGGGCAAGGTGGTGGAAGCGGGCACCGCGGATGCGATTTTCGAAGCGCCGAAATGCGACTATACCAAGGAGCTGATCGGTGCCGCCATGCTGACCCAGCAGCACATGATGGAAAGCGCCTGAACGGCGCCTGTCCGGCGGATTTCGGTTTGAAAAGTCTCAGCGCCCGGCCAGGCCCGCCGTCTGGACGGGCGTTGTCTCGACCTGGTCCTTGAGCCGGTCGAGATCGGTGCCGTAGTAATGCGGGGCCAGAAGCACGGCGCTCGACAGGATGTGCGAACGCAGTGCCGCAAGCGTCGCCTCCGCATCGCGGGAGGAAAGAGCATCGAAGATCGACGCATGCGGGGTCACATTGGGCCGTTCCCAGGAAGCTTCGGGGCGAGGTGTCGACAGCATCACCTGCTGGAGAATCATGAAGGTTCGAACCAGCATGGGCTCCAGGACCGGCATTCGGGCAATCTTGAACAATCTCAGATGCAGGGCCCTGTCCACTTCTGCGCAGCCGAAGACGTCCCTTTGCGCGCGCCGCTCCTCGAACTGACGGTCCAGTTCGTAAAGGTCGTCGAGCTCTGGTCCGGTGATGTATTTCACCGCTTCGGCGATGCCCGTTGTTTCAATATCCACCCGCAATTTCAACATCAGCCGGGCTTCGGGAAGGCTTGGGTCGGTCACGAACGTTCCCTGGTAGCCCCGCCGGACCACCAGACCGTTTTCCTGCAGAAGCATCAGGGCTTCGCGGATGGTGCTTTGGGAACAACCGTAGTCCTGAGCGAGGGATTGTTCGGTGATCGGGCTTTCCGAGGTCATTTCGCCCGTCAGGATCTTCCGTTTCAAATCCTGGTAGACGGCGTCCGATTTTCGCGCGCGCTTGCCTCCGCGCCCTTTGACCCTATCCGAATTCTTGTCCGCGGCGTCCAAAAAACTCACGTCGTTGCCTCCCCACTGGCATCGCGTCCGATTGGCAACACATGTCGAGACCACTGCCGGCGGAGGCCCCCGGCCGCAATCTCAAACTCCTCTGGATCCGATCTTCCGCGCGGGCGAAGGAAAGGTCGATGGGGCGTGCCAATTCTGCCCAGCCGCCGTTCCGCTTCAGTATTTGCCTGCTTCTTGTCCCCGGCCCAAACCCGGAAATTCTGGCGTGCAGTTCAGATACAATGCCGGTCTGCATATTCGGACGACTGCAAAAAATATCAATAAATACATTGTTTCGCCGTCCCGGACCAAATGCAATCGCTAACTTGTTGGCTTCAGTAACAAGTTTGCGAGCGGCGAAAACCGTGGTGGACAGGCGTGAATCCGCTCAGCTTGCGGCTTTCTCCAGGGCCGAAATCCAGTTCCGGTAGGCGATCTTTTCCAGGAGTTCACTGGTGAAGCCCCGGGCATCAAGGGCTTCCATCAACCGGCCGAGCCCGGTGACGTCACCAAGATCGCGTGGCAACACGCAACCGTCGAAGTCCGATCCGAGCGCGACGCAGTCCTCGCCCAGGCGATCAACCAGGTAGGCGGCGTGATCCGCGATCACGTCCAGTGGCATGTCGCGTCCGTAAGCGCCGTCCGGTCTCAGGAAGGCCACGTGGAAGTTGATCCCGACCAGACCGCCGCTTTCCTTGATGGCGTCCAGCTGCTTGTCGGTCAGGTTCCGGCTGCTTGCGCAGATCGCATGGGCATTGGAATGGCTCGCGACGATTGGCCGGTCGGTGATCCGGGCGAGATCCCAGAACCCCTTTTCGTTGAGGTGCGAGACATCGAGAAGAATGCCGAGCTGGTTGCAGGCCCGCACCAGGTCGCGACCGGCTTCAGGCAGACCCGGACCGATATCCGGCGACGCGGGATGCGCCATAGGCACACCGTAGCCGAAGGCGTTTTCACGGCTCCAGACAAGACCGAGCGAACGCAGACCGCGGCGGTAGAGATCTTCCAGCGCATAGAAATTCGTGTCGATGGCCTCGGCACCCTCGATGTGAAGGCTCACAGCCAGTTGGCCTGCCTCGATCGCGATTTGGTTCTCCTCAGGTGTCCGGCAGATCACGGCCGAACCTTCCGCATCCGTCACGATCTGCTCGGCGCGCTCGATCAGCCGCATTGTGAAATCAAGCGCCTGCTTCTGCGGAACCGGCTGGTAATTGGCCGGGTTTTTCGGGTCGAACGGTTTGGAGAAATCCTGGTCGGGGTTGGAGGGAACGAACATCGCGAAGAGGCCGCCGGCAAACCCTGCCTCGTCTGCGCGAACCCTGTCGATGTGGCCGACGTTGGAGCGCTCGAAAAAACTGCGGTCCTGGCCCTTGAGGGCTTCGATCTCGAGTTTCAGAAGCGTGTCATTGTGGCCATCGAAAATGGGAAAGGGGGACTTTGGAGCGGAATTCGGCACGGAGGGTCCTTGGAGGTGGGCAGCGTTACGCCGGAACGGCAACGGCTAATCTAAGCATTCCTCCCATGAATGTAAGGTGGCTTTGAGAAAGTGACTTGCAACTGTTGAAAAGCTGCCGCAAGAAAGAGCCCAGATTTTCGCAGGTCCCACGAGAGGTCCCATGAAGCGTACCGAACCGCTGAACGAATTTGAACGCCAACACGAAGGCGGCGGACCGAGCCGGCGCGCCTTCCTGGCCGGGAGCGTTGCCTTGGGTGCGCTGACCCTTGCAGGGTGCCAGACCGCCGATATCGTCGGTCTTCCCGACCAGCCCGCGCTGCCGGATGAAGAATTCGATTACGCCACGGCCTATGCGGCGTTGCCGGACGGCGATTTCACCTGGCCGGCCATCAACTACAAGAAATTCGACAAGAAATACTGGCGCCAGGTTGTCGAGTACAAGACACGCGAACGGCCGGGCACCGTTATCGTCGACCCCTATCACAATTTCCTCTATTGGACGCTTGGTGGCGGCAAGGCACTGCGTTACGGCATCGGCGTCGGCCGTGCCGGATTTGCCTGGTCCGGCGAGGCGCTCATTCGCGTCAAGCGGCCGCATCCTATCTGGCGCCCTCCACGCGAAATGATCGCCCGCAAACCGTCCCTGGAACGCTACTGGGAAAAGGGCTACCCGGCCGGTTTGAAGAACCCGCTCGGCGCGCGTGCCATGGATCTGTGGCAGGGCGCGACGGACACGCTTTACCGCATCCACGGTACCAACCAGCCAAACTCCATCGGCAAGAACGTCTCCTCCGGTTGCATCCGCATGTGGCAGCAGGACGTGATCGACCTGTTCAACCGGGTGCCGCTTCGGACAAAGGTGGTTGTTCTGAAAAAGGACTCGGGCAGCGAAGCCTGACAATCGATTTCGCGCATTCAAGGCAGTTCATCTTCGGGTGAACTGCTTTTTTTTGTCAGACCGCCTGCACGAGCGCGACATCGTGAAAAACCGCGGAGAAATGGCAGACCGCCGCGGCCAGCACGAAAGCGTGCCAGATGGCATTCTGGAATGGCAGCCGCTTCCAGGCATAGAACACCGTGCCGATCGTATAGAGCAGGCCGCCGGCCAGGATCATGTAGAAGCCGAAGGTGGAAGCCTTCTCGATCAGCGGATTGGCCGCGAACACGACAACCCAGCCAAGGCCGAGATAGATCGGCACGGTCAGCTTGTCCAGGCCGGTCAGGTGCAGCAGCTTGACCACGGCACCGGTCAGTGCGCCGGTCCAAACGACCGCGAGCAGGATGCCGCCTGTCCAGCCGCCGATGATCATTGCGGCAAGCGGCGTGTAGGTTCCGGCGATCAGCAGGAAAATGGCGGCATGATCCAGCCGCCTCAGGATCCCGGTTTTGTGATCCCGGGCGAACATGTTGTAGAGCGCGGAACAGATCAGCATGGCCATCAGGCAGGCGGCATAGATCATCACGGTCGCCTGCCGTGCCGCATCGCCGGTGTTCCAGAGCGTTGCCGCGAGAATGACGGTCGCGGTCAGTCCCAGGCAGATCCCGATAACATGGATGGCACCGTCTGCGATGAATTCGGCAAGTGTCAGCGGCCTTGATGTCGACATGAATGGATCCTTGTCGCGTTTGCTGTGTTGCAAGCGGGGGCAGATCTCACATCACAGCCGAGTTTGCGGATTTTTAGGCAAAGCAAATACGTGGCCAATCATCAGCATGTCGCGAAACGTTTAGGAAAGCGTAAGATTGTACAAATGACGGATGTGGACTTGCCCAAAATACGGAGACTTGCTTTAAATTTGAGCATCACCTTGCCCGCCAGTCCGGATTCCTGAACATGAGCAACCATCTCTTCGACGCCCTGACCGCCTTCATTCCCGACAGGGACAAGGTGTTTCTGGAACTCGCGGATGGAACGGTGCAGACCTACCGGGACATGTTCGCCCGCTCGGCCCAGTATGCGGGTGCCCTGCAGAAGCTCGGCGTGAAGCCCGGAGACAGGGTTGCGGTCCAGGTGGAGAAAACGGCCGACGCGCTGATGGTCTATCTGGGCACGATCCGCGCCGGTGGCGTCTTCCTGCCGCTCAACACGGCCTATACGCCGGCCGAGGTCGCCTATTTTGTCGGCGACGCGGAGCCCGCGGTTTTTGTCTGCGACCCGGAAAAGGCCGACGCGCTTGCAGGAATCGCGCAGAAAGCGGGGGCGAAGCTGCAGACGCTTGACGCCAACGGGGAGGGCACCCTGCGTCAACTGGCGGACGGAATGCCGGCCGAATACGATACGAGGCCGCGGGAGGACGAGGATCTTGCCGCGATCCTTTACACGTCCGGAACGACCGGACGGTCCAAGGGCGCGATGCTCAGCCACGGCAATCTGGCGTCCAATTCGCGCACCATGGTCGGGTACTGGCGGTTCACGGAAGACGATGTGCTGCTGCACGCCCTGCCGATCTTCCATACCCATGGCCTGTTTGTGGCGACCAACTGCCTGATGATGGCCGGTGGGTCCATGCTGTTCCTGCCGAAGTTCGATCTCGACCAGGTGCTGGCGGCACTGCCCAGGGCAACGTCGATGATGGGCGTGCCGACGTTCTACACGCGGCTGCTCGGCTCCGACCGGTTCACGAAGGAGCTGGCGAGCCACATGCGGTTGTTCATTTCCGGTTCGGCACCGCTTTCCGCCGAGGTCCACAAGGAGTTCTCCGCGCGCACGGGACACGCCATCCTGGAGCGCTACGGCATGACCGAAACCAACATGAACACGTCCAATCCCTATGACGGCGAGCGGCGGCCCGGCACGGTCGGATTTCCGTTGCCGGGTGTCGGGCTGCGCGTGGTCGATCCGAAAACGGGGCGGGAGGTTCCACGGGGCGACGTCGGGATTATCGAGATCAAGGGTCCGAACGTGTTTCAGGGCTACTGGCGCATGCCGGAGAAAACCGCTCAGGAATTCCGGGTCGACGGTTATTTCATCTCCGGAGACATGGGCCGGATCGACGAAGATGGCTACGTGTCGATCGTCGGCCGGTCCAAGGACCTGATCATCACCGGTGGCTTTAACGTCTATCCCGCCGAAGTAGAGGCCCTGCTGGACGAATTGCCCGGGGTTGCCGAAAGCGCGGTGATCGGCGTGCCGCATCCCGATTTCGGCGAGGCGGTCGTCGCCGTGCTGGCTCCGAGGAACGGCGCCGCACTGGATCGCGATACGGTCCAGGCCGCACTTGGTGACCGGCTCGCGAAGTTCAAGCAGCCCAAAATGGTCCATGTGCTGGAAACGCTGCCGCGAAACACAATGGGCAAGATCCAGAAAAACGTGCTGCGCGAGCAGTTCAGCAGCGATTTCGCCTGAAACGTGTTCTATTTCGTGGCCGGTGCATCTTTTGCAAGAGCTGTTGCCCCGTAGATGCCGCATGACAGCAGCAATGCGCCCATCACCCAGAAGATGGAACTGAATCCGGCGCCCATGGCCAGCAGGACGCTGCCCATGGTGACACCGAGTGTGCCGCCGACCAGCCGCGCGGTTATGACCAGGCCGCTGACCTCCCCCTGCTTGTCTTTTGGTACCGCGTTGGCGGTAAGGCGGCCGGTCGGAATCATCGCGAAAGGCAGGGCGATGCCCCATAGGAGGAGCGCGGGAGCGAGCGCCCAGTAGTTTTGAAGATACATCAGCCCGCCGATGGCCGCATTGGCGGCGGCAACGACCAAAAGCGCCGTCAGCACCGGTCGGCGGGACCCATGCAGGTCGGAAAATTTTCCGGCGGGCGAGGCGAGGAAGGGAAACGGAAAGACCGCAATCACCGTGGCCAGCCCCGCGTAAAGGGCACTGAACTTCATGTCGAGCTGAAGGAAATGCGGCACGAAGACCGCCACCACGATCTTGCTCATCTGGGTGAGCAGAATGACCAGGGCGCTGGCGTGAAAGGCCTTCAGTCGAAACAGGTGCACATCGATCAGCGGCCTGGCCTGCCTGGCCTCATAGGCAACGAAAACCGCCAGGCCAATCGTGCCTGCCACCAGGCTTCCAAGGATAGCAGGTGTACCCCAGCCGAAATCCGGGCCTTCCATGAGACCGAAGATCAGCCCTGTCATGCCGATCAGCAGAAGGACCAGCCCGATCCGGTCAATCACCGGCCTTGGCCGCGGCACCGCCGGGTTGCGCCAGAGCAGGCAGGCCAGGGCACTGCCGGCGGCAACAATCGGAATATTGATCCAGAACACCCATCGCCAGGACAGGAACTCCGTCAGCACGCCGCCGAGAAATGGCCCGGCCGCGAGGAAGACCGTCGCCATGCCGGCCAGGGTTCCGATGGCGCGGCCGCGTTCGGTCTCGTCGAATGTCAGGGTGGCGGCGGCCAGCGTCATCGGGAACATGATTGCCGCGCACAGACCCTGGATCACCCGCATTGTGATCAGCATGGTGGCGCTGTCTGCAAACCCGGCCAGCAGGCTGGCAACCGCAAAGACCACGCTGCTGATGACAAGCGCCGGCCGCAGCCCGATCAGATCGATCGCCTTGCCGCCGATGGCCGCGAAACAGGTGAAGGCGAGCATGTAGGAGTTGATGATCCAGTGCGTCGTCGTCGGCGACAGGCCCAAGTCGGAGCGGATGGCAGGAAGGGACACGCCGAGGATGGTCTCGTCGAGCATCACCAGGCCGCCGAGGCCGCCCATGGCCAGAACGAGCCCGCGCTTGCGGGCCATGTCGGGCAGTCCCTCCATCAGCCTCTCCCGTGCCCCAACGAATATCTCCGGTGGCAGCTTAGGCCAAGTTGCAAGTAAGCGGCCAGAAGGATCTAGGCTGTAGTGACAAATTAACGATTGGCAGCGCCGCCCGAAAATCGGGTCATTTCAAGGAGCATGGAGGACGGACATGCGGGGCATGTTCGACGATATGCGACGCAGAAATTACCCGATTTTCGGACGGCCCCTTCGGGGTTGGTCCAGGATCGTCCCTGAAGGCGTTGGAAATGCTCGAAAGTGCGCTGCGCTTCCTTGCGCTTTCCGTCTGTTCAGGAAAACGATCCTGACCCCAACGATGCCAGTCGTTAACTTGTCACTATAGCCTAGGAAGTTCGCCAAACTTTCAGCCTCATCCTGAGGAGCCGCAAAGCGGCGTCTCGAAGGATCCACTGCGAACTCAAGGAACGAGTCGCCCGTCCTTCGAGACAGCGCTTCGCGCTTCCTCAGGATGACGCAGTGTTTGAGGCTGCTGTTGTCGAAGAACTCTAGGCGCCGCCGCCGAAAGCCAGCGTCGACAGGGCCCGGTCCGTGTCGCGGCTCCAGGAGGCCAGCACGGCGGCGAGGCGGGCGGACGGGCTGTCTTCGGGATCGGATGCGCGGCGCACACACCACCAGTCGAGCGAGATGCCGCCTTCGGCAATCGGACGGGACACAAGGGTGCCGTCCGCCAGTTCCGGTTCGATCGCCCACTTGCTGAAGATGGCCACGCCGAAACTGGCGCGGACAAGGTCGATCACCGCCTCGGGTGTGGGCATGGGACTGAGCCGCCGGAACGGCTTCGTGGGGGAACCGAGAAGCGTTGTCCAGTCGAAGCCGGGCTCTGCCGTCAGCGGGTAGACGAAGAAACGTTCGTCTCCCATGTTTTCGCTGTTGACGACCGGTTCGGCCGCCAGAGGATGGTTCCTGGCGAGAACCGCGACGATCGGGTCCGAACCGAGCTTGATCGACTTGAACCGGGAGAGCGCAGGCTCCCGTCCGAAGACAAGGGAGACATCCACGGATCCGTCCAGCAGGGAAGCGAGCGGATGGGCGGTGGCGCGCCCGGCCAGGTCGACGGAAAGGGTCGGATCCGTTTCCTCGAGGTAGTCCAGGAAGGCTGGAAACCAGTGATAGCGGCTGTAGGTCGCCTGGCCGAGGCGGACCAGGTCGCGTTTCTCGCGCGCGGACGCCTCGAGTTCCTGTTCCAGGCGGAACAGCTCGCCCAGAAAGCTTTCGCCGAGGTGGCGCAGCCGTTCGCCCTCGGCGGTCAGCTCGATGCCGGCATCGGCCCGGCGGGCGAGCTGCACGCCAAGCCGGCGCTCGGCTTCCCGCAGCCGGTGCGAGGCCGCGGACTGGGTCACGCCCAGGCGGGAGGCGGAGGCGGTCATGCTGCCGGTCTCCGCGAGGGAGGAGAGCAGAGTGAGGTGATGAATGGCGAGTCGCGGGATCATTCGATCATGAAATCATTTCATATAGAGAATGAAAACTAGGAATTTCATTTTTATAATTTCCGGCTGTATCGACAGGTCATGATCACCAGAACACTCTCCCGGTTTCGCTTCGGTCCCACCAGCGCAACGCTTGTCATTGCCGCTTCGGCCGTCTGTTTCGGCCTCGTCCCGCTTTTCGTGCGGGAGCTTCAGGGACTTGGCACGGGTCCGGCGACGATCGCCCTCTACCGGTATGGCTTTTCGGCGCTGTTTCTGTTGCCGTTTCTGCCCCTTGACCGGAAAAAGCGCGGCGGCGCGCTGCTCCTGATGGGGGCCGGCGCTGTCTTCAGTCTCAGCCTGATCGGTTATCTCGAAGCGCTCGGCTCGGCACCGGTGGCCGCGGCCGGGGTTGTCTACATGTCCTATCCGGTGTTTGCGGCCTTGTTCGCCTGGGTGCTGCTGCGCCAGGCGCTCACCTGGCGGTCCTTCGCGGCGGCCGGTCAGGTGATCGCCGCCGCCGCCCTGCTGCTCGATCCCTCGTCCCTGTCGCCGGAGGTCTTTTCCGCCCTTGTCTGGGCCATTCCGGCACCGGTTGCCTTCGGCTTCCTGGTCGTGGTCCTGAGCGGTCTCGCGGGAGAGCTCAATTCGCTGGAGCGCACCGCCTGCGGCCTCACCGGGTCGATCATCGGCCTGCTGCCGCTGGCGCTCCAGGAAGGGCAGGGCTCGGTGCTGCCGGCAACGGGCGGTGAATGGGGGTTGATCCTGGCCATGGGGCTTCTGACGGCACTGATCCCGCAATTGATGTTCACCTTCGCCTGCCAGAAAGTCGGTCCTGTGCGCACATCGGCCGCGGGAAGCTTCGAATTGCCGACCATGTTCCTTGTCGGCTGGTGGGTTTTCGGGGAAGCGCTGGGCGTACGGGAAATTCTTTCGGCGATATTGGTTCTGGCCGCCATTCTCGTGGCGCCGTCTATCAGCGCAAGACCGGCAGAATTCCGGGGACCGGCGTCAGCCGCATAATATCTTTAAGAAAAGTATCTTGATACAAAGATAAATATCTCCTATCTCCCGCCTGACCGGGCGGTTAAGGGCCCGGCATGGCAATGGAGAGAACGCATGACTGCACGCAAGCCCGACCATCCCGTCGAAGACCTGTTCGTGAAACGCTGGTCCCCCCGGTCCTTTGACCGGTCCGACATGCCGGAAGCGGATCTGAGAACCATTCTGGAAGCTGCCCGCTGGGCGCCGTCCGCCTTCAACCTCCAGCCCTGGCGTTTTGTCTATGCAAGACGCGGCGATGCCGACTGGCAGGTGCTCGTGGATCTGCTCAACCCGTTCAACCGGGAATGGGCCCGGCATGCCTCGGCGCTGGTCTATCTCTTTTCCGACACGGAGGTGGACGGCAAGGACGGCAAGCCGAACAGGGCCAACGGCGCGCATGTCTTCGATGCCGGATCCGCCTGGACGCATGCCGCGCTTCAGGCGTCTATGCTTGGGTATCACTCCCATGGCATGGCAGGGATTCTCAAGGACGAGATTCGCGGAAAGCTGGGTGTACCTGAGCGGTACCAGCCGCATATCGCGATTGCCATCGGCCGTCGTGGCGATGTCGCCGATCTGCCGGAAGATCTCCAGGCCCGCGAGATCCCCAGCAACCGCAAGCCGCTTGAAGAAATCGCCTTTGCCGGGGCCTGGGGCTGACACGTGTGCGACTGCCGCGACCGAAGAACGCCGCCTCGATGGCGCGGCCGTTCTTCGGTGCGGCAATCCGCGCGCGCGCCATGTCGGGTTTCGCGATAGAGTTGCTTCGGTCTCCAACACATCGGAGCAGTCAATGAGCCAGGCCGACACTCTTCCCTTGGAAAGCCTTTTGAACGCCTATCGGGCACCGCGCGATTTTCTCGACTGTTATTCCGTGTCTCTCAAGGGACGGCCGGACCTGCAGGATGCGGACATGCGCGTTCTCGCCGATCATGTCCTTAACGCGGATATCCCCTGGATGAACGCTCTCCTGACGGCGCGCGACCGTCTGACCGGTCTTGTCGGCATGAAAACCACGGACAAGCTGGCCCTGGAGCAGAGCCGGCTGCCGCCGGGAAGCCGTACGCCCGGCGACCGGATCGGTTTCTTCAAAATCTATTCGGTGACGGACGATGAAATCATTCTCGGTGAGGACGACTGGCACCAGGATTTCCGGCTCTCCTTGTTTCGCACGACGGGGAGGGCGCCGAAGGTTTTTGCCGCGACCTGCTGCAAGCGCCACAACCTGGCCGGTCGCGCCTATCTTGCCCTGATCCTGCCGTTCCACAAGATGATCGCACGCTCCGTGCTGGACAAGGCGGTCGCAAGCGGGTTGCCGGCCGCCTAGGCGGCAAGATGTCCGGTCTTGCGCCAGACCCTCGCACCCTGTGACGTGGTGATGGTCTGCCGGCTGTCCGGTGGCACGCGCAGCCAGGTGCCCTGGTCGTAGCGGCCGTCCTGATCCTCGAAACTGCCTTCAACGACAAAATACTCGGCGCCGCCGGGGAACTCCTGGGCGTCGAAGCTTGCGCCGCGCTCCCAGTCGAGCATGACGACCTCCTCGTCGGGGCGGATATAGAGCGGCAGGATGCTTTCTCCCGCGCGTCCCGCCTGCCAGCCGGCCGGGTCAAGCGTGTTCACCCTCACATAGGCCGCGTCGTCGGGCTGCATCTGGCGCAGCTTGACCAGGATGACGGCACCGGGATCACTTGAGGGAACGTGGCTGGAACCGGGAGGGTTGCGGACATACATGCCCTTTGGAAAATCGCCGCTGTCGTCGGAGAAGACACCGTCCAGGACCAGGAATTCCTCGCCCAGGTCATGCTTGTGTGCCGAAAAGGCGGAACCGGGAGCATAGCGGACCAGCGACGTTGCCCGGGCGACTTCCTCGCCGTCCCGTTCCAGCATGCGGCGCTCCACTCCAGCCATTGGCGAGGGCACCCAGTCGAGGCTCGCGCTGTCGACAACAGCCCGTTTTGTCAAATCGGCGTGGATCTTCATGTCAGCTAACCCGGTTGTAGTGTTTACCCTTCACATGGGGTCGAAGGTCCGAAAGGGGAAGAGGACTTTACGATCTGGTGATCCGGGCTGGTGGTGCGAAGGCGGGGAGCATGGCGACGCCAGGGCTTGGTGGGGGCGGGCCGAAGGGACCGGCTTCACGACGGACCGTTTTTCTCGGTGATGTCGGTGCGCTCGGGCCAGAGCAGCCGGTCATATTCGCCGCTGCGCCGAAGGGACTCGAGACCCTTGTTGAAGCGCTCGCAGAGCGCTGCACCGTTCTCCGTCCTCTTGGAGACAATGACGCGATAGTCCCATTGCACCTCGATGGCCTCCAGGGCGAGGTACTTTGCGGCCTCGGCTGGCGGAACCGCGGTTGATATCGCCTTCCTGGCGACGTTCTCGTTGCCCATGACCAGGTCGACGCGTCCGACAGCAAGCATTTGAATGAGGTCTTCCAGAGTCGCCTGGCGGGAAATGGTGACGCTGCCTTCCGAAACAAGCCGGTCCAGATCCTCACCAAGCGCGGCCCCTTCGATGATGCCGAAGCTGAGCCCTTGGAGATCCTGCCAGGTTTTTGCGGTCACCGGCCGGTCGGTCGAATAGAAGAACTGTTCGCGCTGGATCAGGACCGGGTCGCAGAAGTGGAAATAGGGTTCCCGGTCGGCGGTTCTGCCCCAGCCCGCCGAAACGGGCCAGCGGCCCTCCTGCGTTTCGAGCAATGCCCTTTTCCAGGGAAAGAACCCGTACTGAACTTCGATGCCCTCAAGTTCGAAGGCACGCGTCACAACCTGGGCGTAGGTGCCGTAGCCTTCGGCCGCTTCGGAAAAGTACGGGGGCCACTCGCCGACGGCGATTCGGACAGGAACCGGCTTTGCACCGGTCACAGGCGCCTGGACCAGCGCAAGCAAAAAGACGCTCAGAAGCAGTCTCATGTGCGTAAAAACATGAAGGCAAAGTGCTATCGTTGGTCTTCTGGACTGCACAGCAATATCTCTGGAGTTCCCGTGGCAGCGAGACTAGCACAGGATCCGCAGGGTTTCGTTGCTTAATGCCGGAATAAGTTAAGGCGGGCTTTCCTGACAGGATCGTTGGACAGCCCACCGGACTGGCTCGAAGGCAACCAAAACGGTGGAATTCTGGGAAAACCGCGCTTTCCGCTCATGTCGGCTTTGCAAGCCGCGCGGAATCGTGCTGACTACCGCACTGCACGAAATCGCAGGAAACGGAGTGTCCGCAGCGCTGCCGAGGCTGCACGTGAAGTGAAAGCATGACGGTTCAGATCGATATCGGGGAAATGACAGGCGGCGCACGGGCCGGGCTGGATCTTGAGGAACTGCTGGCAACGCGGCTTCTGGTCCAGGGCAATTCCGGGTCGGGCAAATCGCATCTGTTGCGGCGGCTTCTGGAGCAATCGGCCAATTGGGTGCAGCAGGCAATCATCGATCCCGAGGGAGACTTTGTCTCGCTTGCGGACAAGTTCGGTCATGTCGTCGTCGATGCGGTCGGCACGGAGAAGGACCTGCAGATGATCGCAGGCCGTGTGCGCCAGCACCGGGTTTCCGTGGTGCTCAATCTCGAAGGGCTTGACGCGGACCGCCAGATGAAGGCCGCTGCCACATTCCTCGACGGCCTCTTCGATGCCGACCGGGACCAGTGGTACCCGATGATCGTGGTGGTCGACGAGGCGCAGCTGTTTGCGCCGGCAGCCGCGGGCGAAGTCACCGAGGAAGCACGGCGGCGGTCCCTTGGCGCGATGACCAACCTGATGTGCCGTGGCCGCAAGCGCGGACTTGCCGGTGTCATCGCGACACAGCGTCTGGCCAAGCTCGCCAAGAATGTCGCGGCCGAAGCCTCCAACTTCCTGATGGGCCGGACCTTCCTTGACATCGACATGGCCCGCGCCGCGGATCTGCTCGGCATGGAACGGCGTCAGGCGGAAAGCTTCCGCAACCTCGACCGGGGCCATTTCATAGCTCTTGGCCCGGCCATGTCCCGGCGCCCCGTGCCGGTGAAGATCGGGCCGGTGGAGACCATGGGCCGGGGCGGCAGTCCAAAACTGATGCCTCTGCCGGACCAGCCCAAGGAAGACGCCAAGGATCTCATCTTCACGCCGGGCGCCGATGAGGTGCAGCCGGTGCGCCAGCGCTTTGTCGAACCGGTCGTGTCGACCGGCGAGGTGCTCGATCAGCTGACCAGTGCGGAACGCGCGGGCAACGAGGACGTGCCTCAGGCGGAAAGCCTGCTCGACTTCGGTGAGCGCGAGGAAAAGATCGCGGAAATCATCGCCGGCATCCTGGAAGACGAGGACGCCGCCTTCCAGCCGATCGCTTCCCTCTACCAGGATTTCCAGGTCCGCTGCCGGATCACCAAGCTGCCCGGCGGTGCACCGGACCTGCAGACGTTCCGGGAAAAACTGTCCGTGGCCAGGGCAGGGGTCGACAAGGGCGAGATGGATGACGGCGCCTGGTCCCAGGCGGAACTGATTGCCGCCGAGTTGCCGGAAGACATGCGCGGTGTCTACCTGCTGCTTGCCAAGGCGGCGCTCGCCAAGGCGCCGTGTCCCGGAAATATCGAAATCGCCACGGCCTACGGCACACGCTCGCCGGGCCGCGCGCGCTGGCTGCTCAGCCACATGGAAGAACGCGGATTCCTCGTCTGCGCGACGGATCTGCGCGGCAACCGCATTGTCACCCTGACCGACCTCGGTTGGCAGACCGCGCCCGGCGACGAGGCAGCGGCATAAGCGTGACCGGCTGAAACGCTTCTGAAAAGAACGCCGGACATCTCCCGTAACCTCGTCCAAAAGAGGACCGAAAGGTCCGTCTCGAACCAGGTGCGGATGATCCATGCGCAAGCGGCCGTCCTTCGAGACGGCGCCTGAGCGCTTCCTCGATGTGAGGTCTCGGGAAGGTGGCCAGGAAAATCTGGCGGGCTCCCGGAAATTCGCGCATTCTTGGAACATGGAAATCCGGGAGGCGGCCATGACGCTCGAAGAAACCATCGACATCTATTGCGCCGCGTGGTCGGAGCGGGATCCCGCCTATCGGCGCGACCTGCTCGACAAGGTGGTCTCGGTCGATGTCAGATACACAGACCCGGAAACGGATTTGCGTGGTCGCACGGAGCTGGTCGATCATATTTCGGGCGTTCTGGCCGGCCGGGTCGGCGCCAAGATCGTGCGCACAAGCTCAGTTGACCATCATCATGGCATGGCCCGGTTCGCCTGGCATCTCGTCAAGGCTGACGGCACGGCCTTGCCGGAGGGACTGGACATTGTCACCGTCGACGAACAATCGGGGAAACTGAAAGCGGTCCTTGGGTTCTTTGGGCCGCTGAAGACAGACGCCTGACAGGGGACCGGTATCTCAGCCCGGAAATGTCTCGAAGCCGGGGAGCTCTTCCAATTTGTCATCCCAGCCGGCCCGGCTCGCCGTGAACACATGAGCAACCGGTTTCAGGTCGAGCGGGCTGTCCAGGCAACCGGCCGGAACCACCAGCAGGGCGCCGTCCATCTGAAGATTGGGCAGTGCAGAACCGCAAGCCTTGCAGAAAGCCCTTTTGTGCCGCGTTCCGGGCAGGGTGTAGGTCGTGACATTGTCGGCGCCGGACATCCATGTAAGCCGGGCACTGGAAGAGAACAGGTTGGCGGCATGCGCCGAACCGGTGTCCTTGCGGCAATGAGCGCAATGACACAGGAAGAAGCTCTCGAAATCTCCTTCGACCTTGAAGGTAACGGTGCCGCAAAGACAGCTGCCGGAATGCGTGTTCATGATTGGCCGGTCCTGATCTGACGATGAAAGGGGCCGCACTACCACCTGTTGGAGCAGGACGCCAGGCCTCAGATCGCCGGTCGCATGCGCCGGGACGACGACCCTGTTGCAGAAGCGTCGACCGGTTTCTGCGCAAGAAGATATTCCAGTTGCGACAGTTCCAGCGTGATGCCGTCGATCGTGCGGGTGAGCACCCCTTCCATATAGCTTCCACCTGGGGAACGGTCCCGGATGGCGGTCGCCTTGTCCCGCGCCTTGCGCAGGTACAGCATCATCTTGCGCACGTCGCCGGGCGTGACATCCGTGGTCGGAATGGCGTCCAGCAGCGAGGAGGACGCGGACAGGACCGCACGGGACTGTTCAAGGGTCGGAGTGGCCAGCCGCATCGCTTACCTCATATGTTCCTGATTTGTTCTTTTTACGTCAGGGCCGGTGATTGATCAAGCCCCGTTTGAGAAAAACGGCGGAGGGAAGATGTCGACCTGTTGGTCCTGGCCGGAAAAGACAAAGCCCGCGCAAGGACTTGCGCGGGCTCCGGTTTTTGATCTTATTGTCCGGCTCAGGCCGCGCGGACCCGCGACAGGAAGTCGGCGATGGTCGCCTGCAGGCCCTGGGCCTGTTCGGACACCGACTGGGAAACGGACAGGACATCCGCCGCCGAGCTGCTGGTTTCTTCGGCCGCCTGCATGACGTCTCCGACGCTGGTGCTCATGTCGCTGGTGCAGCTGGCGGCCTGCTGGACATTGTGGCTGATCTCGTTGGTGGCATCGCCCTGTTGCTGGATCGCCGCGGCGATCGCGGCGGTGAACTGGTTGACCTCGTCCATGGTCGAGGCGATTTCCTGGATCGACCCGACCGCGTTATGGGTCGAGGACTGGATGCCCGCGATCTGTGCCGAGATCTCTTCCGTCGCTTTCGCGGTCTGCGTTGCCAGTTCCTTCACTTCAGCGGCCACGACCGCAAAGCCCTTGCCGGCTTCCCCGGCGCGCGCGGCCTCGATGGTCGCGTTGAGGGCGAGAAGGTTGGTCTGTTCGGCGATCGCCTGGATCAGGCTGACGACCTCACCGATCTTCTGCGCGGCGCTGTCGAGGCTTCCGACCTTGTCATTGCTGTCATTGGCCGCGCGCGTGGCGCTGGTGACAACCGACTTGGTCTGCTCGATCTGGCGGCCGATCTCGGAAATCGAAGCCGACAGTTCCTCCGCCGCGGAGGCAACCGTTTGCACGCTGCCTTGCGCAACTTCCGAAGACCCGGCCACGGACGAGACCTTGGCGGAGGTATCGCGGGCGATCGCGTCGAGCGACGCGGCCGTCTGTTCCATCCGGTTGGTGTTGCCGGAAACCTGGTCGAGCACCGCATGGACATCGCGCTCGAAGGTTTCGATCAGGGCCTCCACCGCCTGCTGGCGCTCCAGTTGGCTGTGCTGGGACTGTTCGGTATCGTTCTGCAGGGCCCGGCGCTCGTCTTCATTGGCAACGAAGATTTCCAGGGCGCCCGCCATCTGGCCGATCTCGTCCTTGCGCTCCGTGTAGGCGACCGGCGTGTCGACGTCGCCGTCGGCGAGGTTGCGCATGCGCGCGGTCAGAGCCTGGACCGGTCCGGCGATGGTCGAGCCGAGCATCCACATCAGGAAAGTGCCCGCCACGAGCAGGCCCGCGGCCAGAAGAAGACTCGTCTGCAGGGTGGAATTGGCACTCGCCAGAAGCTCGCTCTCGTCCACAGCGACGACGATGAACCAGCGCTGGCCGGTGCCGTCCAGCTCGAACGCCTGGATTGCTTCTGCGGTGCCGCCATCGGTGGTCAGGGCGGCATCGCCCTTGATCGCCTTGATCCTGGCAAGGGTGGCCGCGTCGGCCGCCTTGCCCAGCAGGCCGGCATCCGGATGCGACACCCAGACACCTGCTTCACTGAGCAGGCCGACATAGCCGCTTTCGTAGCTCTGCCCGGCACTGACCGCCTTCTGCAGACCTTCCAGGGAAACGTCGATTGTGGCTCCGCCAATGCCCTTGCCCGAGGCATCCTTGATGGGCGAAGAAGCCGTTGCCATCAGCACGTCGACGCCATTGACCGGGTAGATATAAGGTTCGGTGACCGTGTCATGGCCGAGAGTCTTCGGCTTGTCGTACCACTCCTCCGAACCGCTGTCGCCGCCGAAGATCAGGGGCTCCCAGGCCACTTTGCTGCCGTCATTGTAGAAATAGGGAATGAAGCGGCCCTTGTCGTCGGAGAAATTGGCGCCCGCATTGTCCGCGTCGGCGCCGGCCATGTCCGGCTCCAGGATCGCGCCGCCGCCGACGAAATGCTTGTTCTGCGCGATCTGGTGCTGCATCACCGCGGCATAGGCGTTACGGTCGGTGACGCCCGCATGCTGCAGGCCTTCCAGCGCGTCCGCCGCCGCGCGTGCCGCCAGCTGCGCCTGCGCGAGCGTCTTGCCGGCATCCAGTGCCAGCGCCTGGGCCGTCGTGCGGATAAGATCCTCGCCGGACTTCTGCGAGGTTGACTGGGACATGAAGGTAACGGCCAGGATGAGCGTCAGGAATCCGAACAGGAAGACGCCGCTCGAGGCGAAGAAAATCCGATTTCTGAGAGACATGGGGGCTCCAAAGGTGAGAATGCGCAGACCTTAGGAGAGTCACGTAAATCAAAGCTTACGCCCGCTGGTTGTTTTTGCGGCGCAAAATGAATTTTTCGCCATTCGCGATAAGTTTCGCAGAGGCGCTTGACCCGAGGATGAAAATGGTTACATATGCAACTAAATTCATCTCCGAACCGGGAGGATGTCATGGATCAGAGAACGGACAGCAGTCGGAACCTCAAGGATGAGCGCCGGAATTCGGCGGGCCTGGATTACATGCCGGGATTCGGCAATGATTTTGAAACCGAAGCGCTGCCGGGCTCCTTGCCCCAGGGCATGAACAGCCCGCAGAAATGCGCTTACGGTCTTTACGGTGAGCAGCTTTCGGGCACCGCTTTCACGGCGCCGAGCCACCAGAACGAACGCACCTGGTGTTACCGCATCCGCCCGTCCGTCAAGCACACCAGCCGGTTCAGGAAGATCGATCTTCCCCTCTGGAAGTCGGCGCCGAATGTCTGCGACGATGTCGTCTCGCTCGGCCAGTATCGCTGGGATCCCGTGCCGCATTCGGGCGATGAGCTGACCTGGCTGACAGGCATGCGCACCATGACGACGGCGGGAGACGTCAACACCCAGGTCGGCATGGCCAGCCATATCTACCTGGTGACCCGGTCGATGGAGGACGAATATTTCTTCTCCGCCGACAGCGAGCTCCTGGTGGTGCCCCAGGAAGGTGTCCTGCGGTTCTGCACCGAGCTCGGCGTCATCGAGCTGGAGCCCAAGGAAATCGCCATCCTGCCCCGTGGCCTGGTCTACCGGGTCGAGGTGATCGAAGGGCCCGCGCGCGGATTTGTCTGCGAGAATTACGGCCAGAAATTCGAATTGCCGGGCAGGGGGCCGATCGGCGCGAACTGCATGGCCAATCGCCGCGATTTCAAGACGCCGGTGGCCCATTTCGAGGACCGCGAAGTGCCTTCGACGGTGACGGTAAAATGGTGCGGCCAGTTCCACGAAACGAAGATCGGCCATTCGCCGCTCGACGTGGTGGCCTGGCACGGCAACTACGCGCCGGTAAAATACGATCTCAGGACCTATTGCCCGGTCGGCGCGATCCTGTTCGACCACCCGGACCCGTCGATCTTCACCGTGCTGACGGCGCCGTCCGGCGTGCCGGGCACGGCCAATATCGACTTCGTGCTGTTCCGCGAGCGCTGGATGGTGGCGGAAAACACTTTCCGTCCGCCCTGGTACCACAAGAACATCATGTCCGAGCTGATGGGCAACATCTACGGCCAGTATGACGCCAAGCCGCAGGGATTCGTGCCCGGCGGCATGAGCCTGCACAACATGATGCTGCCGCACGGGCCGGACAACAATGCCTTCGAGGGCGCCTCAAACGCCGACCTCAAGGCGGAAAAACTCGACAACACCATGTCCTTCATGTTCGAGACCCGTTTCCCGCAGCACCTGACGGAATTTGCCGCCAAGGACGCGCCGTTGCAGGATGACTACATCGACTGCTGGGATTCGCTGGACAAGAAATTCGACGGCACGCCCGAAGGAACCTGGAACAAGTAATGAGTTCTACCGCATCTCCTGCCCGGCCATACCATGGCACCGGATGCGGCGCAGATTTCCGCGGCGGCGGGGGCAAGGACACCGGTGCCTAACCATCTGTTTCCGGCGGATCTGCCGGGCTTTGAACGAGAAGAATGGCTGGAGGCCCCGAAAGGGCTTCCGGGGAGAAACCATCGCCAGCCATGACGGTCTGGCGATCACAAGGAGCTGAGAACCCGATGAAACTGGCAACGCTCAAGGATGGCAGCCGCGATGGCAAGCTGGTGGTGGTCAACGACCGTCTGACCTATTGCACCGACGCGAGTCATATCGCGCCGACGCTGCAGGCCGCGCTCGACGACTGGGACCAATTGGCGCCGAAGTTGGAGCTCTTGGCTGAAAGTCTCTCCCATGAGGCGGTTCCGACGATACGTTTCCACGAACATGATGCCCTGTCGCCGCTGCCGCGTGCCTATCAGTGGGCCGACGGCTCGGCTTACGTCAATCACGTCGAACTGGTGCGCAAGGCCCGTGGCGCCAAGATGCCGGAAAGCTTCTGGACCGACCCGCTGATGTACCAGGGCGGCTCCGACACGTTCCTGGCACCACGCGATCCGATCACCATGCGCGACGAGGCCTGGGGCGTCGACATGGAAGGCGAGATTGCAGTCGTGACCGGCGATGTCCCGATGGGTGTCAGCGCCGAGGACGCGCGCGGCGCCATCCGGCTGGTGCTCCTGGTCAACGACGTCTCCCTGCGTGGTCTGATCCCGGCCGAACTCGGCAAGGGCTTCGGTTTCTTCCAGTCGAAGCCGTCCTCGGCCTTTTCGCCGGTGGCGGTCACACCGGCAGCGCTCGGTGATGCCTGGAAGGACGGCAAGCTGCATCTGCCGCTTCATGTCGACCTCAATGGTGACGCCTTCGGCCGTGCCGATGCCGGCATCGACATGACCTTCGACTTCGGCCAGCTGATCGCCCATGCGGCCAAGACGCGTCCGCTCGGCGCCGGCACCATCATCGGCTCGGGCACGGTCTCCAACAAACTGGACGGCGGCCCGGGCAAGCCGGTTTCCGAAGGCGGTGTCGGTTATTCCTGCATCGCCGAGATCCGCATGATCGAGACCATCAATTCCGGCGAGGCCAGGACCCCGTTCCTGAAATTCGGCGACACGGTCCGCATCGAGATGCTGGACGGCGAGGGCCATTCCATCTTCGGCGCCATCGAGCAGACGGTGGAGAAATACGAGGGCGCTTAAGGGTCGTTGTTTGGGGTCATCTTTGTTGGTTACCCCACCCCTCAAGGGGAAGGGGAAGGGGAAACAGGCAGTGCCACGATGAAGCGCCTTTGCCAGCTCCAACGCATCTTAAGGCCACGGGGCGAGAGACAAAATTCAGACCAGTCCCCCTCCCCCTTGTGGGGAGGGGTTAGGGGTGGGGGTACCACCCGACAGAGCGCAAGGGTGGGAGCACCACCCAACAGAACATAGGGTTGGTGACCAGCCCGGACATCGAACACATCAGTTTCAAGGGACCCTGCTTGGGCGGGGAGGCAGCATGAGCAAGCAATTCGCATCCGCCGGAGACATGAGCGAAAAGAAGATCTCCTTCACCGAGATCGGCAAGGACCTGTGGGCCTTTACCGCCGAGGGCGATCCGAACACCGGCGTCATCATCGGCGACGACAGTGTCATGATCGTCGAGGCGCAGGCGACACCCGAACTCGCCAACAAGGTGATCGAGAAGGTCCGTTCCGTCACCGACAAGCCGATCAGCCATCTCGTGCTGACCCACTATCATGCCGTGCGCGTGCTGGGGGCTGCCGCCTACAAGGCGCCGACCGTGATCATGAGCCAGAAGGCCCGTTCCATGGTCGTGGAACGCGGCGCGGAAGACCGGGAATCCGAATTCATGCGCTTCCCCCGTCTGTTCATGGGCTATGACAACGTCAACGACATTCCGCCGCTGACCTGGCCGACGACCACCTTCAACGACCGCATGACCGTCTATCTCGGCAAGCGCCGCGTGGACCTGCGCTTCCTCGGCCGCGCCCATACCGCCGGGGACATCGTCATCCACGTGCCGGACGAGAACGTCATGTTCACCGGCGACATCGTCGAATACCACTCGGCCTGTTATTGCGGCGACGGTCATTTCAACGACTGGCCGGCAACGCTCGAGGCGATCCGGTCCTTCGATGTGGAAGCCATCGCGCCGGGCCGCGGCGATGCTCTGGTCGGCAAGGACATGGTGGGCAAGGCGCTGACCAACACGGCCGATTTCGTGTCCTCGACCTACCGGCCGGTGGCCCGGGTGGCCCAGGGTGGCGGATCGCTGAAGGAAGCCTGGGACGCCTGCCGTGCCGAATGCGATCCGAAATTCAAGGACTACGCGATCTACGAACATTGCCTGCCGTTCAATGTCGGCCGGGCCTATGACGAGGCGCTCGGTATCGACACGCCGCGCATCTGGACCGCCGAACGCGACGCCGCCCTGTGGGCGGATCTGCAAGGCTGAACGATGAGCACCGCTCTCGACCATCTCCGCCTGATGGCCCGCAACAACGCCTATGCCAACGAACGTCTCTTTGATGTCTGCTGCGGGCTCTCGCAGGAGGCGTTCGCGGCGGAGCGGACCAACTTCTTTCCCTCGATCCGGGAAACCCTCAACCACAATTGCGAGGTCGACCGGTACTATCTCGATGCCTTGCGGGAGGAAGGCAGAGGCCTGTCGGTTTATGAGACGCCACACCTCAAGACAGCTGATGAGCTGCAGGCGGCTCAGCAGGGCCTGGACCGGATGCTGATTGCGTTCTGTGACGGGCTCACAACGGCAGACCTGGACCGCAAGGTGATCCAGGACCGGGGCGTGAAAGGCCGGTTCGAGGAAACCATCGCCAACACGCTGCTGCACCTGTTCCAGCACCAGGTCCATCACCGGGGGCAGGTGCATGCGATGCTGGCGGGAACGGATGTCGCCCCGCCGCAGCTCGACGAATTCTTTCTCGATTTCGACCGCCATCCGGCGGCCGAAAAGTTTCTTTGACGCAGGAGCCGGGAGGAGACCCTGTGACCAAACTCTTCGAAGCGCCGCTTTATCCCTACAAGTGGTCGCCCGATCAGGACGCGCCGTCGCCGGTGCGCCACCCCGTGGTGATCATCGGCGCCGGGCCCGTGGGGCTCGCCATGGCCATCGACCTGGCCCAGGCCGACGTGCCGGTGGTGGTGCTGGACGACAATGACAAGGTCAGCGTCGGCTCGCGGGCGATCTGTTTCTCCAAGCGGTCGCTGGAAATCTTCGACCGGCTCGGCTGCGGCGACGAGATGGAGGACAAGGGTGTCGTCTGGAATGTCGGCAAGGTCTTTTTCGGCGATCGCCAGGTCTACGACTTCAACCTGCTGCCCGAGGAAGGCCACAAGCGTCCGGCCTTCATCAATCTCCAGCAATATTACTGCGAGCTGTTCCTGGTCGAGCGTATCCGCGCCCTGCAGGCAAAGGGCAAGCCGGTGGAGATTCGCGGCGGCAACAAGGTCGCCAATCTCCATGCCTATGATGACCACACGCTGGTCACTGTGGAAACGCCGGAAGGCGCCTACAATCTGGAAGCCGACTGGCTGATTGCCTGCGACGGTGCCGGCTCGCCGACCCGCAAGATGCTGGATCTCGACTTTGTCGGACGGGTGTTTGAGGACAATTTCCTGATTGCCGACGTGATCATGAAGGCGGATTTCCCGACCGAGCGCTGGTTCTGGTTCGATCCGCCCTTCAACAAGGACCAGTCGGCGCTGCTTCACAAGCAGCCGGACGGCGTCTGGCGCATCGACCTGCAGCTTGGCTGGGACATCGACAAGGAAAAGGAAAAGAAGCCGGAAAACGTCATTCCGCGGCTCAAGGACATGCTCGGGCCCGATGTCGAATTCGACCTGGAATGGGTGTCGATCTACACCTTCCAGTGCCGGCGCATGGAAAAATTCCGTCACGGCCGGGTGATCTTTGCCGGCGACAGCGCCCACCAGGTGTCGCCCTTCGGCGCGCGGGGGGCCAATTCCGGCTTCCAGGATACCGACAATCTCGGCTGGAAACTGAAGCTTGTGCTCGACGGCAAGGCGCCGGACAGTCTGCTCGACAGCTATGCCTTCGAACGGGAAATGGCGGCCGACGAGAACATCCTGCAGAGCTCGCGTTCAACAGACTTCATCACCCCGAAATCGGAAATCAGCCGGATCTTCCGCGATGCGGTGTTGGATCTCTCCGAGCATTATGCCTTTGCCCGCCCCTTGGTGAATTCCGGTCGCTTGTCCGTGCCCTGCATCTATGACGGCTCACCGCTGAATGGCCCGGACACCGATGGACTTCCGGCGCGCACGCGGCCCGGCAGTCCGGTGGTCGATGCGCCATTGGCCGAAGGCTGGCTTTTGGATCAGGTTGGTGGTGACTTCCTGCTTCTCGGGATAGGGGCAAAGGTTCCTGACCAGAGCGAGATCGAGGGCATCCAGCTGAAAGGCCTGAATATTCCCGCGGATCGGATCAGCCGTGACCTCCGGCACCGCTATCTCGATGAGGCCGATGCGGCCGTCTACCTGATCCGGCCCGATCAGCATGTGGCCGCCCGTTGGACGGGATATGACGCGGCCGGCATCAAGGCGGCACTGAAGGTGGTGCTCGGCAAGAAGGAACAGGCAACATGACCGACAGCGTCCTCACACCCGGACTTGACAAGCCCGATGAATTCTATGCCCGGCTGCTGGCGGCCCACGAGGGTCTGTCCAAGGCGGAAAGCGATGCCTTCAACGCTCGGCTGATCCTGTTGTTGGCCAACCGGATCGGTAATCTGGCGGAGCTGGACGCGCTTCTCGAGGCGGCAAAACGCAAATGACACGTCTCGCCGGCGATCCCGAATGGGGTGATCCTGTCGGGAATCGACAAACGTTCAGGCAAGCGTGAGAGGGAATCGGCAAGCCTTTTTCGAGGAGAATTTGCCTCTGCCTACAACTTTGGCAGCGTGCCTGATTTTTTTCGGGCAAAAAAACCTCGGTAAAAATCAGGAAGTATCTATTTGCTGGTAAACACGAAAACGTCTTGGATTTATTTCGTGAATTAAAACAGCAAGCCGGCGCCGAAGTCTTCATCATTTCATTAACCCCCTGCACCTTCAATAAGAGAAAGTGCGGGGGAAACATGTCCAAGTTACTTACACCTTTGAAAAATGCGCGCTTTTCCGCGAAGGTCGGCGGCGGGTTCGTCACGATGATCCTGGTGGCCGCCGCGGTTGGCGCGGTCGGCACGGTTGCAATCCTGGGGCTCCGGTCCCAGTCGGATGTCAGCGCCAAGGCCACGACCGCCATGGCCAACCTGCAGCAGGTGTCCCAGGCCCAGGAAGCCTATCTTTCTGGCCGCAGTGCGGAACTGGCCGAGGCCGCAGAAGCGCAAATCGGCCAATTGGAACAATCGCTGGTCACGCTCGACGAAGTCTCGGGAACCGGTTCCGGCCATGACGTGACCGCTGAGGCAATTGACCTTGTCGGCAAGCTGAACACCGAATTCGAAGCTGTGGCACAGGCGATTGCCGAACAACAGTCCCAGGCGGACAAGTTGCTGCGTTCGGCGAACGGGCTCGAAGCGATTGCCGCCCAGATCAACGACAAGATGATCAAGATCCATCGCGACGCCGGCAAGGCCGCGCAATCGGCGTCCGGAACCCGGAACCGTGCCGACAAACTGGCCCGCCTGCTTTTGGGGATGGAAGAGGTTTCAGCGGATCTGGAGGGGCGCATTGAGGCGGCGGGCGAGGGCAACGACCTCACCCCGGAAATCGCCCTGGAATTGACTGAAGGTGCTCAAGACCTTGCAAGGTCCGCCAAGAAAGCGGGCAAGCTGAAGGTCGACGGACTGGAGGCCGACAAGGTCAAGGCGCTCGGAGACATTGCCGGGGCCCTGAAGGAAAAACTTCCGAAGCCTGACGGCGAGAACGCCGAGGCCAGCCAGGTTCCGGCAGCAGTCGCCGCGGCGATCTCTTCCGACCTGATGAATCTTCATGGCCAGACCGCAGCGTTGAGGAAGGTCGTCTATGCCGCGGCCGACGAGGCCAAGTCCGTTGCCGGCAAGGCTGAATCCAGGCTCGGTATCGTCGGTCTGGTAAATGTCAACGTGAACAAGTACCAGATGGCGTCCCTGGACATCCGCTCGGCCACAATGGAATTCTTTGCCGGGTTCGGGACCATGGAAGCCGATGCGGTCATTACCCGCATCGGGATCCTGAGGGATATCGCGAACAAGCTCAAAGCCGACAGCGCGGCGTTTCCGGAAATCACCGATGCGGTTGCCGCCATCGAAGCCGAAGTCGGAACCTTCGAAGCCGAATTCGCGGGCATGGTTGCGGCCAGGGACGTTTTCGATGCCAAGCGCGCGGAACTGGTCGCGATTTCAACGCAGGTACGCAGCGTGATCACCAACCTGACGGAGGCCCAGTCCAAAAGCGCATCGTCACGTGCCGACACGGCACTCGGCCTGATTGCCGCCGCTCTCGTGGCAGCGGTCGTGGTTGGCGCGCTTTTGGCCTTTGTCCTGTCACTGGTGATCACCAAGCCGACCCGGGCGCTGACCGAAGCCATGGGGCGTCTGGCGGAGGGCGATATCGATGTGACCGTCCCGTCCACAGACCAGCGTGACGAGATCGGCGACATGAGCCGCACGGTCCAGGTGTTCCAGGAGAACGCGCGCGAGCGTGTGCGTCTGGAAGGCGAAGCCAATGCGCATCGCGAGGCCCAGAATGCCCGCCAGGAAGAAATCGAGCGGCTGATCTTCGGCTTCCGCGAAGAGGTTCAGGGGCTCCTGGGCGCGCTCGACGAAACTGCGGCCAGCATGTCGCGCACCTCGTCGGCGCTGGGCGGTATTGCCGAAAGCAGCGCGGCCCAGGCGGGCGACACCGCCCGGGTCAGTGAAGACGCCAGCATGAGCGTTGAAAACGTCGCCGGCGCCGCGGAGGAACTGTCCGCTTCCATCGCCGAGATCGGCGACCAGGTGCAGCGGTCCTCCGACATCGTGACCTCGGCCACCAGCGCCGTGCACGAGACCAACGGCAAGGTCCAGGGGCTCGCGGAAGCCGCTTCCAAGATCGGCGAAGTCGTTACCCTGATCCAGGCGATTGCCGAACAGACCAACCTCTTGGCGCTGAACGCCACCATCGAGGCGGCGCGCGCCGGGGAAGCCGGCAAGGGCTTTGCGGTGGTCGCCGCCGAGGTCAAGGAACTGGCCACCCAGACGTCGAAGGCGACGGAAGAAATCTCCTCGCAGATCCAGACCATCCAGAACTCCACCAGCGAGGCTGTGGCGGCAATCGGGGCGATTTCCGACACGATGGAAGAGGTCAATGGCTACACCCAGGCGATCTCGGCCGCCGTCAGCCAGCAGGGCTCGGCCACCAACGAGATCTCCGGCAACGTCCAGCGGGCCGCGCAAAGCACCCAGGCGGTCCAGTCGAACATGACCCGCCTTGCGCAGGCTGTCGATGAGACCAAGGAAGCGTCAGGCGACGTGCTGAGCGCCTCCGGTGATCTCAGCAATCGCAGCGGAGCCCTGAAGCAGGGCATCGAGACGTTCCTCAACCGCGTTGCCGCTGCCTGATTACGCCAGGCGATAGAAACAAACAAAAAGCCTCCCGCGGCGACGCGGGAGGTTTTTTTGTTTTTTCTTCGCGGGCGTGCAGCTGACGGATTGATTGATTGTTTTGTCGAAAAATTAAAACTTATGATTGAAAATTGCCGCCGTGGCGATGCTTTCACCGGGAGTAGAGACAGGTGGCAATCGCCGATGGGGTCGAACCACCGGGGCAGGGGCCGCGGCTTAGCGAATGCGCGTTGGTTCACCCGCAGAGGAGAAAGAATCATGAGCATTTCGGAACGTCAGGATGCGCAAGACAAGACATCGGGTTACCCGGTCTTTGCGCCCTATGCACAGCTCGGCTCCAAGTGGATCGGCTCCGGCGCGGTAGGATCCAGCAACCAGGGGACTGTCGCGATCTCCGCGGACGGGTCGACGGCCGTCGTTGGAGGCAGCAACGACAGCGAGGGAACCGGTGCGATCTGGATTTTTGTCAGGAGCGGCGACAGCTGGACGCAGCAGGGCGCTAAGCTGACTGGAACCGATTGCATCGGCGCTACAGGCCTAGGGACCTCGGTTGCCATTTCGGAGGACGGCAACACGGTGATTGCGGGCGGCAGCGGTGACAACGGCCTTGTTGGCGCGGCCTGGGTCTTCACCCGGACCAGCGGGATCTGGACGCAGCAGGGCAACAAACTGGTCGGGTCGGGCTATTCCGACGGTCCGATGCAGGGCGCCGCCGTCGGCATTTCGGCCGATGGCAACACGGTCGCGATCGGCGGTGACGGCGATGGTGGTGCTGTCGGCGCAGTCTGGATCTTTATCCGGTCAGCCGGGGTGTGGTCTCAAGCCGGCAGCAAGCTCGTTGGATCCGGCTATGACGGCAACGTGAGCCAGGGCTCCGCGCTGGCCTTGTCGGGGGATGGGCAGACACTCGTCATCGGCAGTGCGCTGGAAGTACTGGGCACAGCGCCGGTCTGGGTCTTTGTAAATTCCGGGGGCTGGCAGCAGCAGGGCAACTACCTGACAGGCTCCGGCGGCGTACCGGACCCGTATGGACAGAACACATCGCTCGCCGTTTCCCATGACGGCAACACGTTTGTCCTTGGCGAGAACCAGGACAATGACCAGACCGGCGCGGTCTGGATCTTCACGCGTACCAGCGGGATCTGGTCCCAGGACGGCAGCAAGTTCGTTGGCAGCGGAGCGACCGGCAAGGCCGGGCAGGGCGGCGCGGTCGCCATATCCAAGGATGGCGGTACGATTGCCGTTGGCGGCGACGATGACAATTCGGACCAGGGTGCCGTCTGGGTCTTCCGGAACAATTCCGGCAACTGGCTGCAGGTCGGGGAAAAGCTGGTTGGAACCGGCGCCTCCGGCAGCGCCATTCAGGGAACGAGCGTTGCCCTGTCCGGCGACGGCCGCACGATCCTCTCCGGCGGTCCCGGCGACAACGGAATGAACGGCGCGACCTGGGTCTTCGCGGCGCAGTTCATCGACTGACGGGATCGCACGATCGACTTTGTGTCCGGCCTTCTTTCAGAGCGTGAAGGAAGGTCGGCCCCTGTAAGCCGGTACCGGGTACACCGTTTGATGCCTTCACCGACTGCATCTGCCGCAGGTCTTGCGGTGCCCGGGTTAGGAAGAACCGTCCGGCGGCGGTCGCCGGACGATGCAGCCGCCGGGCCGCAGATCGTTTTGTAACTGCAACTCATTCGCAACTGGCTTGACAGTTGCAAATGATTTGCAATATCACTTGCAGAAAGGTCTCCTCCAGCCGGGAAACGGTGATGCTCAAAAATCTGGTTCTGACAGCTTCTTTCGCCACGCTTGTCGCGGGGGTTTCCTGCACGGTGCAGGCCGAGGACAAGATGAAGGTGGTCACCACCTTCACTGTTCTGGCCGACATTGCCCGGAATGTGGCCGGTGAGGCGGCCGAAGTTGTTTCCATCACCAAGCCGGGCGCGGAGATCCACGGCTATCAGCCGACGCCGCAGGACATTGTCCGGGCCTCGGACGCGGATTTGATCCTGTGGAACGGCATGAACCTGGAACTCTGGTTCGAACAGTTCCTGTCGAACCTGGGCGACGTGCCTTCCGCAACATTGTCCGACGGCATCGACCCGATTCCGATCGCGTACGGTTCCTATGAAGGCAAGCCAAACCCGCATGCCTGGATGGGACTCGACAACGCCCTGATCTATATCGACAACATCGAAAAGGCTTTTGCCGGAAACGACCCGGACAATGCGGCCGTCTATGCGCGCAATGCCGAGGCCTACAAGGACAGGCTTCGCGAAACCATCGAGCCGCTGCGCCAGGCTGTGGCCGAAATTCCCGAGGACAGGCGCTGGCTGGTCACCTGTGAAGGCGCCTTCAGCTACCTGGCGCGCGATTTCGGCATGAAGGAACTGTACCTCTGGCCGATGAATGCCGACCAGGTCGGCACGCCTCAACAGGTCCGTTCCGTGATCGACGGCGTAAGAGAAAACGAGATCCCGGTGGTGTTCTGTGAAAGCACGGTCAACACGGCACCGGCCAAACAGGTCGCGCGGGAAACCGGCTCCAGCTACGGCGGCGAGCTCTATGTGGATTCCCTGAGCGAAGCCGGCGGCCCTGTTCCGACCTACCTGGATCTCCTGAAGGTGACCTCCGGAACGGTTGTGGAAGGTCTGAAGGCTAGGCTGGAGTGACAAATTAACGATTGGCAGCGCCGCCCGAGAATCGGGTCATTTCAAGGAGCATGGAGGACGGACATGCGGGACATATTCGACGACATGCGACGCAGAAATGACCCGATTTTCGGACGGCCCCTTCGGGGTTGGTCCAGGATCGCCCCTGAAGGCGTTGGAAATGCTCGAAAGTGCGCTGCACTTCCTTGCGCTTTCCGCCTGTTCAGGAACGATCCTGACCACAACGAGCCCAGTCGTAAATTTGTCACTACAGCCTGGCAACTGATTGAAGGCCGCGAATGGCCGGTGCGCAGGCGCTCGCACCACTTGGCCGCATTGTGAACGCGCGGATTGTGCATATTAATAGGCAAAACCCATGTTGCAGATTGTCAGGGACGCGGAAATGGACATGACCGCTCAGGCGGATGACGGCGGACTGTCTGCCGAAGACGTTACCGTGACCTATCGCAACGGTCACACGGCGCTGTGGAATGCCAGTTTTCACATTCCGCGTGGCACCGTGACGGCCCTGGTTGGCGTGAACGGGGCGGGCAAGTCCACCCTGTTCAAGGCGATCATGGGCTTTCTGCCGGCCGCGAAAGGCAGGATCAGGATCCTCGGTCTGCCGGTAGCCGAGGCCCTGCGCAGGAACCTGGTTGCCTATGTGCCCCAGTCGGAAGAGGTCGACTGGTCCTTTCCGGTCCTGGTGGAAGATGTCGTGATGATGGGCCGTTATGGCCACATGGGGTTCCTGCGTCGGCCGAAAAAGGCGGACCACGAAGCTGTCGAACTGGCGCTTCGGCGCGTCAACATGCAGGATTTCCGCCACAGGCAGATCGGAGAACTGTCCGGCGGCCAGCGCAAGCGCGTCTTCCTGGCAAGGTCATTGGCCCAGGACGGCCAGGTGATCCTGCTGGATGAACCCTTCACCGGCGTGGACGTCAAGACGGAAGAGCAGATCGTTGCGCTTTTGAAGGAACTCAGGGACGAGGGCCGCGTCATGCTGGTCTCGACCCACAATCTCGGCTCCGTGCCGGAATTCTGCGACCGGACCGTTCTGGTCAAGGGGACGGTGCTCGATTACGGGCCCACGGAGACCACCTTCACCAGGGACAATCTGGAAAAAGCCTTCGGCGGTGTCCTGCGCCATTTCACCATTTCCGATCAGACGCTGCACACCGACGGGGACCAGCGCACGGTCACGATCCTGACCGACGACGAGCGGCCCTTCGTGCAATATGGCGACCAGGTCCAGACCAGCAAGGCGGCACCCGGTGACAGCCGGGAGGAGAGCGACACCGGAGAGGCGTCCCGGTGATGGACCTGCTTCTGGAGCCGTTCGGCTACAACTACATGACCAACGCCATGTGGGTCTCCGCCCTGGTCGGCGGTGTCTGTGCCTTTCTGTCGGCCTACCTGATGCTGAAGGGCTGGTCGCTGATCGGCGATGCCCTGTCCCATTCGGTCGTGCCCGGAGTGGCAGGGGCCTATATTCTCGGCCTTCCGTTCGCGCTCGGGGCTTTCATTGCCGGCGGGCTGGCCGCCGGTGCCATGCTGTTCCTGTCGGAACGCTCGGGCCTGAAGGTGGATGTGATCATCGGCCTGATCTTCACCTCGTTTTTCGGTCTCGGCCTGTTCATCGTGTCCGTCAATCCGATGTCGGTTTCCATCCAGACGATCACCATGGGCAACATCCTGGCGATCACGCCCGAAGACACTCTGCAGCTCGCCATCATCGGTTTTGTCTCGCTGGCGATCCTGCTGGCCAAGTGGAAGGACCTGATGGTCACCTTTTTCGACGAGAACCATGCCCGTACCATCGGATTGAAGCCGGGCCTGCTGAAGGCGGTGTTTTTCGTGCTCCTGTCCGCGTCCGTGGTGGCCGCGATGCAGACGGTCGGCGCTTTCCTGGTGATCGCCATGGTGGTGACGCCAGGCGCGACGGCCTATCTCCTGTGCGACCGCTTTCCCAGGCTGATCGCGCTTTCCGTCGCCATCGGCACCCTGACGAGTTTCTTCGGTGCCTATGCCAGCTATTTTCTCGACGGGGCGACCGGCGGGATCATCGTCACGCTGCAGACACTGATTTTCCTGGTGACGTTCCTGCTGGCGCCGAAGCACGGGCTTCTGGCCGCCCGGCGCAAGGCGGCCGAGGCGCTGCGCAAGGGGCCCTCGGCTCAAGGGGAGGCGCGCTGATGGATCTCGAGACGCTTCTCCTGCCGTTCCGCTTTCCCTTCATGCAGAACGCCTTCCTGATCTGCATCATCGTTGCGGTGCCGACTGCGCTCTTGTCTTGCTTCCTGGTGATGAAGGGCTGGGCCCTGATGGGGGACGCGGTCAGCCATGCCATCCTGCCGGGGATCGTCCTGGCCTATATCTTCGGCATTCCCCTGCTGATCGGTGCCTTTGCCGCCGGCATGGTCTGCTCCCTCGCGACCGGATACCTGTCCGGCAACAGCCGGGTGAAACAGGACACGGTCATGGGCGTGGTCTTCTCCGGCATGTTCGGCCTCGGCATCGTGCTGTACGTCTCGATCGAGACCAACGCCCACCTGGACCACATTCTTTTCGGCAACATGCTTGGTGTGGAATGGCATGAACTGGTGACGGCCGGCATCAGCGCCCTGGTTGTCGGCGGTCTGCTGGTCCTGAAATGGAAGGACCTGGTGCTGCACAGCTTCGATCCCGCCCAGGCAAAAGCTTCCGGCCTGCCGATCAATGCGATGCATTACGGTCTTCTGGCGGCCCTGTCGCTGACCATCGTTGCGACTCTGTCTGCTGCCGGGCTCATTCTCGCCATCGGCCTGCTGATTGCGCCGGGGGCGATCGCGTTCCTGCTTGTGCGGACCTTCGGCACCATGCTCTGGGTGTCTGTTCTGGTGTGCATGATATCGATGCTGGCCGGCACCTATGCGAGCTTCTTCCTTGACAGTGCTCCCGCGCCGACCATCATCCTGATCCTCACGGGCCTTTTCCTGCTGGCCTTTGGCCGCAGGCAAATTCTCAACCGCCAGGCCTCCCGGCTCCGGATCGCAGGCGTGGAACCGGCAGGCGAGTGACTGCGACCCGATACAGCCACGGCTGCTGCCCCGAGCGCGGAAACCGCCACTCTCGCCAATACAATTTGCTACACTAATTAGATTGTTGGCCTAAGGGATTTGCCTTACAGCATGGATCACGGGAGGAAATCCTGAGCGGATCCGTGTCCGGTCGAATGGTGGAGCAGTCATTGGCAATTTGGAAGCAGCTCTTGCTGGCCCTCGTGGTTCTGGCCGTCGCGGCCGGTCTCTGGGTCCGGTACTACCCGGGGGCAGAGACCCGGCTTTCGGCCTGGGGAATCGACTGGCTCGACTTCGCCGTGGTCGATGCCGCCCCGGCCGAAGCGAACAAGCCACGCCGGCGCGGCGGTCCACAGGGCGCGGTTGTCACGACGCCCGTCGTCGAGATCACGATCAACGACCGACTGTCCGCCATCGGCACCAGCACCGCACTGCAGTCCGTAGCCGTAACGCCCTATACCAGCGGCACCCTGACAGAGGTTCTTGTCAGGTCCGGCGCCACCGTGAAGGCAGACGATATCGTTGCCAAACTGGATTCCGAAGCCGAACAGATCGCGGTCGAGCGTGCCGCCAACGCCCTGAAGGACGCCGAGGCACGGCTGCAGCGCATGGAACAGTTGCGCAAGACCAACACGGCGACCGCGGTTCAGGTCACCGACGCCGAGCTGTCGGTGGACAATGCGCGCCTGCAACTCAGGGAGGCGCAGCTGGCGCTGTCCCGGCGCTCCATCGAGACTCCCATAGGCGGCGTCGTCGGCATTTTGCCGATCACCGCCGGAAACTACGTGACCTCGCAATCGGTCATTGCCACCATTGACGACCGCAGCGAGATCCTGGTCGATTTCTGGGTGCCGGAGCGCTATGCCTCCGCAATTCAAGTCGGCTCGCCGATCACGGCGACCTCGGTCGCCCGGCCCGGCGAGACCTTCGACGGGGTCATCAGCGCGGTCGACAACCGCATCGACATCGACAGCCGCACGCTGCAGGTGCGGGCCCGGTTCCCGAACGAGGCCGACAAGCTTCGGGCGGGCATGTCCTTCCAGGTCTCGATGAGGTTTCCGGGCGATGAATATCCGGCCGTCGATCCGCTTGCAGTGCAATGGGGCGCGGATGGGGCCTTTGTCTGGGCCGTGCGTGACGGCAAGGGCGCGCGTGTTCCCATCAATATCATCCAGCGCAACACCGACAGCGTGCTTGTCGATGCGGCTCTCGACACGACGGACGAGGTCGTGACCGAGGGCATTCACCTGGTGCGGCAGGGAGCGGACGTGACGATCGCCGACCGCAAGCAGGCCCCGGCCGCCGACACACCGCCGGAACCGGTTTCCACCAAGAGCGGCTCCTGAGCTGCGTGAGGTTGCCATGAAGATGGACCGTCTGAAGGATCTCGGCTTTACCGGACTGTTTGTCCGCCGGCCCGTCTTGGCCTTCGTGATCAACATGCTGATCGTGGTCGCCGGCGTCGCGGCCATATTCGGGGTTGAAGTGCGCGAACTGCCGGATGTGGACCGTCCCGTCATTACGGTGAGCACGGACTACCGTTCCGCGTCCGCGGAGACCATTGACCGTGAGGTCACCGGCCTCATCGAGGGGGCCGTGGCGCGGGTATCCGGCGTCAAGGCGATCTCCTCGTCGTCCTCGTTCGGGCGCAGCCGCGTGGTGGTCGAATTCTCCGACGACGTTGATCTGGACGTGGCCGCGTCGGACATGCGCGACGCCCTCGGGCGCATCCTCAACGACATGCCGGAGGACGCGGACCCCTCGCGGATCATCAAGGCGGACGCCAATGCGCAGCCGGTCGTCCGGCTGGCTCTGACCTCGGATCGCATGACGGTCGAGGACATGACCGTGCTGGTGGAGGAACAGGTCACGGACAGCCTTGCCGCGGTGCCGGGCGTCGCTGATGTCCAGGTCTATGGCGACCGGGAGAAGATCTTCCGGATCGATATCGACCAGGCCAAGATGGCCAGCCTGAACCTGACCATCGCCGACGTGGCCAATGCGCTGTCTTCCATGGCCTTCGACACGCCGGCCGGCTCGCTGACCAGCCAGACCCAGGACCTGATCGTGCGGGCGACGGCTGCCGTCAACTCTCCCGAAGCCTTCGAGAACATCATCATCAACCGCCGGGCCCGGCTGAGGGACTTCGTGACCGTCACGCTCGGCCCGGATCTCGGCCAGACCCAGCTGCGGGCAAACGGCAAGTCGGGCATCGGCCTCGGCGTCATCCGCTCGGCCCAGTCGAACACGCTCGAGATTTCCCAGGGCGTGCGGGCGGCGGCGGAACGCATTCAGGAAACCTTGCCCGCCGGCACGACCATCGAGGTGACCAGCGACGACGCCATCTTCATCAACGGCGCCATCCACGAAGTTGAAATTGCGCTCGGCATCGCGGTCAGCATCGTGCTGCTGATCATCTACATCTTCCTGTGGGACTGGCGCGCGACCATCATTCCCGGCGTGTCGCTGCCTGTTGCCCTGATCGGCACTTTGGCGGCGATCTATCTCGCCGGCTTCTCGATCAACATCCTGACCCTGCTGGCGCTGGTGCTGGCGACGGGGCTTGTGGTCGATGACGCCATCGTGGTTCTGGAGAACATCGTCCGCCGCCGCAACGAGGGCATCGGCCCGCGCGCGGCCGCCGTGCTCGGCACGGAGGAAGTGTTCTTCGCGGTTCTGGCGACGACCGCCACCTTGATCGCGGTGTTCGTGCCCCTGTCCTTCCTGCCGGGGCAGACCGGTGGCCTGTTCCGGGAATTCGGCTTCGTCCTGGCGATTGCCGTGTTCCTGTCCTCGATCGTCGCCCTGTCGCTATGCCCGATGCTGGCCTCCCGTATCCTGAAATCAGGCAATGGGTCAGACAAGGGAAGTGGCACCAACGGCCACAGCGGACCCGTCGGCAGCCTGGGACGGCTGCTTGGCGGCCTCTACGGGCGCTGTCTTCACTGGTGCCTCGACGCGCCCATCGTTGTGGTGGTGATTTCGGTTCTCTTCGCCGCGACGGCCGGTGTCCTGTTCGGGACGCTGAAATCCGAACTCACACCGTCCGAGGACCGCTCGCTCGCGTTCCTCCGGATTTCCGCGCCGCAGGGCGTCAGCCTGGACTATCTGTCCCAGCAGATGCGGGGGATCGAGGGATTGCTGGAGCCCTACCGGGAGTCCGGTGAAGTCACCAGCATCTTTTCCATCGCGGGCGCGCGTGGTTCCAAGAACACCGGCTTCATGGTGATGCGCCTGGCGCCCTGGGAAGAGCGCACACGCTCGCAGCAGACGATCCTGGCCGAAGTGAACGGACTGGTGCGGGGCGTTCCCGGCGTGCGGGCCTTTGCCTTCCAGCCCAACAGTCTCGGCATTCGCGGCGCGGGCTCGGGGCTCCAATTCGCCGTGGCCGGCAGCAACGCCTACGCGGACCTTGGGGACGCGGCCGAGAAGATCATCGCGGAAATGGAAAAGGATCCGCGTTTCCGTCAGGTGCGGCTGTCGAGCGAGGCGACCCAGCCACAGCTGTCGGTTTCCGTCGATCGCGAGCGGGCCTCGGATCTCGGCATCGACATCAACGGTCTGGGAAGCGCGATGCAGGCCATGCTGGACGGGCGCAAGATCGGCCAGGTCTTCATCAACGACCAGGCTTATGATGTGAAATTCGTGTCGACCACCAACCCCATCAACGACCCCACGGACATGGAGAATATCTTCATCAAGACCGGGGACGGGCGCTTCGTGCCGGTGTCGACCATTGCCAGCCTGAAGGAAATCGCCGTTCCGCCGGCACTCGAGCGTGAACACCAGATGCGTGCGGTTGCCGTGACCTCCGCGCTTGCCCCGGATTTCGCGCTCGGCAGTGCCTATGCCGAGGCCCAGAGAATTGCCGAGCCGCTGCTGCCGCCGGGCGCGCGGATCGTCCCGCTTGCGGAAACGGCGACGCTGGGCGAGCAATCCTCATCCATGGCACGGACCTTCGGGTTTGCCATCGTCATCATCCTGCTGGTTCTGGCGGCCCAGTTCGAGAGCTTCGTCAGCGCCGTCATCATCATGGCGACTGTCCCGCTTGGACTGGCCTGCGCCGTGTTCGCCATGCTTCTGACGGGCACGACCCTCAACGTCTATTCCCAGATCGGACTGGTGCTGCTGGTCGGCATCATGGCCAAGAACGGCATCCTGATCGTCGAGTTTGCCAACCAGTTGCGGGACCGCGGCCAGGGTGTGCGCGAGGCGATCGAGAACGCCGCCAATATCCGGCTCAGGCCCGTGATGATGACCATGATCTGCACCATCGTCGGCGGCGTGCCGCTGATCATGGCCAGCGGTGCCGGCGCGGAAGCCCGCATCGCGCTCGGCTATGTCATTGTCGGCGGCCTGGGCCTGGCAACCCTGTCGACCCTGTTCCTGACCCCGGTGGCCTATCTGCTGCTCGGCCGGTTCATCACGCCGGCGGCCAGGGAAGAGGAACGGCTCCACAATGAGATGGACGCCGCCCGTTCGCTGGAGCAGCCCGGGGAATAGGGCTGCCGGCGCGGCTAGCCTTGGCATTCGCGCCCGGCGATGGCCCGGAAAGGCGGTGGGCAAACAGCTGCGGGGATGTCAGGATCCCGGCGGCTATTCCGTCATGGCCGCTGTTGTCTTCCTGGAAGGTCTATCGATGAAAATAACCAAATTCACCACCTACATCGTGCCGCCGCGCTGGCTGTTTCTGAAAATCGAAACGGACGAGGGGCTCTGCGGCTGGGGGGAGCCGGTGGTCGAAGGCCGGGCGCATACGACCGAGGCAGCGGTCCATGAAATGTCTGATTACCTGATCGGAAAGGACCCTTTTCTGATCGAGGACCACTGGACGGTGCTTTACCGGGGCGGGTTTTATCGCGGCGGCGCCATCCACATGAGCGCGATTGCCGGGATCGATCAGGCACTGTGGGACATCAAGGGAAAGGCGCTCGGCCAACCCGTCCATGCGCTGCTTGGCGGCCAGCTGCGGGACAGGATCAAGGTCTATTCCTGGGTCGGAGGAGACCGGCCCTCGGAAACGGCCGAAAAAGCGCGCGCCCTGGTCGCAAGCGGTTTCAAGGCGCTCAAGATGAACGGCTGCGAGGAAATGCAGTTTCTGGACAGCAACGCCAAGATAGACAAAGCGGTTGCCGCTGTCGCCGCCGTTCGGGAAGCTGTCGGGCCGGATATCGGCATCGGGGTGGATTTTCACGGCCGGGTGCACAAGCCGATGGCCAAGGTTCTTGCCAGGGAACTCGAGCCCTACAGGTTGATGTTTCTGGAAGAACCGGTCCTGTCGGAAAACCACGAAGCCCTGAGGGAGATCTCCGGGCATTGCTCGACACCAATTGCGCTCGGAGAACGGCTTTATTCGCGTTGGGACTACAAGGACATCCTGGCCGGTGGCTGCGTCGACATTATCCAGCCCGACCTGTCACATGCCGGCGGCATCACCGAATGCCGGAAGATCGCGGCGATGGCGGAAGCCTATGATGTCGGTCTGGCGCCTCACTGTCCTCTCGGTCCCATCGCGCTTGCGGCCTGCCTGCAGCTGGATGCGGTTGCCTACAACGCGGTCATCCAGGAGCAAAGTCTGGGAATTCATTACAACAAGACGAACGATCTCCTGGATTACCTTCAAAACCCCGAGGTGTTCTCCTTTGACGACGGCTATGTTGCCATTCCGCAAGGAGCCGGCCTCGGTATGGAAATCAACGAGGACTACGTGAAGGCACGGGCACGTGAAGGGCATCGCTGGCGCAATCCTGTCTGGCGTCACGAAGACGGCAGCGTCGCCGAATGGTGAGGGCCGGACCGTCTAACATTCTTCAGACGTCATGCAGGTTTTGAGCGCGCTTGGCCGGAGCGACTGCTGAAAGGCTGTTGAAAAAACCGCCCGTGTCGCCACGGGCGGTTATGCTTTTTGCTGTTTCTCTCCTTACCGGCCCGTGATGCCTGGAAAGAACAGAAGGATTCCGACCGCCAGTATCTGCAGCGCAATGAAGGGCAGAAGCGAGCGGAAGATCGTCGCCAGGGTAATGTCCGGTGGGGCTACGCTTTTCAGGTAAAACGCGGCTGGGCCAAACGGCGGCGACAGGAACGACACCTGCATGTTCATGCAGAACAGCACGCCGAACCAGACCGGGTCATAGCCCAGATCCCTGATGATCGGCACGAAGATCGGCATCGTCAGAAGCGCGATCCCGACCCAGTCCAGGAACATGCCGAGCACGAACAGGATCAGCATCATGAACAGCAGGATGATGGTCGGATTGTCCGAGATGCCTGAGATCAGCGTGGAGACGAACTTGATGCCGCCCATCAGGTTGAAGACGCCGACCAGCGCGCTGGCGCCGATGCCGATCCAGACGATCATGCCGACGGTCTGAAGTGTTTGCAGGGCGGCGCCCTTGAGCAGGCCGAGCGAGAATTCGCCGCGCACCACGGTCGACAGCAGCACGCCGGCCACACCGACGGCGGAGGCCTCGGTCACGCTGGCAACGCCGCCATAGATCGAGCCAAGCACGCCCGCGACCACCATGAGCGGCAGGACCAGGCCCTTGAGCAGGCGGAGCTTTTCCTCCAGCGGCACCGGGTCGCCCTCCGGCACCGGAGCGATCCTGGGGTTGAGATAGGCCCGGATCAGCACATAGGCGACATAGAAGCCGGCCAGCATCAGGCCCGGCACGAAGGCTGCGGTGAAGAGATCGCCGACCGAGACATTGGCGGTCAGGCCGTAGATGATCAGCACGATCGACGGTGGCACCATGGTGCCGAGCGCGCCACCGGCGCAGACGACGCCGATTGCCAGGTGCTTGTCGTAGCCGAGCCGCAGCATCTGCGGCAGGGCCACCAGTCCGAGCAGGACGACCTCGCCGCCGATGATGCCGCTCATGGCGGCCAGGATGACGGCCACGACGATGGTCTGGATGGCGACACCGCCGCGCAGGCGGCCACCGACCAGCTTCATGGCGTCGAACAGGTCCCGGGCGATGCCGGACCGGTCGAGGATCGCCGCCATCAGCACGAACATGGGCACGGAGACGAAGACGAAGGAGCCAACGAAGGAGTAGACCCGGCTGGTGATCAGCGGCACGACCATGGGGCCGAACCAGCCGAGGGCGAAGATCAGCGCAACCAGCAGCGTGACGAAGGCGAGCGGGATGCCGGAGACCAGCAGGGCCAGCAGCATCGCGAACATGAGCAGGGTGCCGCCCTCGATGCCGAGGGACTGCAGCGAGCCGAAGAAATCTATCACTTGCGCCCCCTGGCGTAGTTATAGGCGAGGATCAGGAACTGCACGGCCATGACGGCCATGACGACCAGCAGGAAGACCTTGATCAGGCCCGGATAGACGGGATCCCAGGCGCTGCCGGAGCGTTCCAGGCGGAAACTGCCGTCGGGCCGGAAGGCGGCCTTTTGCACCATCAGCCAGGACGCCCAGGCAAAGAATGCGCTGGCGGCCATGCAGATGAGCGAGATTGCGACATCGAAGATCCGCCGCAGGGAGGGCGGAAGGTTGTCGTAGATCAGCACGACCCGGATATGCCGGTCGCGCGCGGTGCAATAGAGCCCGCCATAGAGAAACGCCATGCCGCACAGGAAGATCGTGGTCTCGTGTGCCCAGATGGTCGGCGCGTTGAAGGCGTAGCGCAGCACCACCTCGTTGAGCAGGATCACCATCGACAGGACGATGCCCCCGGCAAACAGCAATCCGCCCCTGTTGATCCAGCGCCCGAGCACGCCCGCTTCGGCGATGGCGCCGGGATCCGTCTTTTCCTCTGGTCCGTCTTCTCGTTCCGCCACGGTGTCCTCCCGTTCGTTCCTCAAAAAACGGGCGCCCGCAGGCGCCCGTTGAATCGCTGCCTTTGGGGCAGCTTACTTCATCAGGCCGTTTTCTTTGAGGTAGCCGGTCAGGACGTCGTAGACCTTCTGGGCATTGTCGGACCGTTCGGCGACCTTGGCCCATTCGCCGGTGGCGATGGTGCGGAACTTGGCGCGCTCGTCCGCGGACCAGTCGGTCACGGTGATCTCACCGCCGGCCTTGGCTTCCTCGACGGCTTGCATGTCGCGCTCCGCAAGCGCGGCCACCTGGGCCTTGGCAAATGTTGCGACGCTCTCTTCAAGCGCGGTCTGCAGGTCTGCCGGCAGTTCGTCCCACTTGGCCTTGTTCATGGAAATTTCCACGAGCGGCATGGAATGGAAGCCCGGATAGACCGGGTTCGGCGCGACCTTGTGCATGCCCTGGGCATGGTTGGTCGAGAACACCGTGTAGTCGGCGGCATCGATCACGCCCTTGTCCAGCGCGGTGAAGACTTCCGAGCCCGGCAGGTTCACCGGTGCGGCGCCGGCCGCGGCGAACACCTGCTGCACGAGGCCTTCCGGCGCGCGCATCTTCAGGCCCTTCAGGTCATCGACGCCGTTGAGCGGCACCTTCGAGACGAAGGCTTCCAGGCCCGGCGTGGTGGCGCCGATGAAATGCAGGCCATAGGGCTCGACCAGTTCGTTCATCAGTTCCTTGCCGCCGCCATCGGCCATGAAGGCGAACATCTCGTCCGGGGACGACCAGGCGCCGACCGGGTTTGCGATCAGGCCGAAGGCCGGATCCTTGCCCGCGAAATAGGACGTGTCCGTGATGTGGCCGTCGAGAATGCCGGACGCGATCGCGTCCTGGGTCTCGTTATGGGCAACGATGGATTCCACCGGCAGCAGCTCGATCTCGATCCGGCCGCCGGTCTTTTCCTTGACGGCTTCCGTCCAGCCCTGCTGGAGTTCGAAGTTCGGGTTGCCCGCCGGGTCCGAAGACTGGAAGCGGAACGAATAGTCCGCGGCCATGGCCGTTGTGGCGAGCATGCCCGCAGCGAGGGCGGCGAGGGTGGTCCTGGTCAGATGTTTAAGCATTCTTTCCTCCCGTTTGGTGTGGCATCGCGGGTTTCAGGACGCGATGGTTTCAATCTGCGGCGGGGCTTGCCGCAGTTCTTCCAGGGCGCGGTCGACCAGTTCGTCGACAGGGCTGGAAATCTCGAGGGTGAAGCCGGGTTCGCCGGCTTCGAGCGGTTCCAGGGTCGCCAGCTGGCTGTCGAGCAGGGTCTCGCCCACAAAATGGCCCTGGCGGTTGGCGAGCCGCTCCGCGATCAGCGCGCGCGGGCCGGACAGATGAATGAAGCGGCACGCTGGCAGCGACGCCCGCAGCCGGTCCCGGTAGATGCGTTTCAGGCTGGAGCAGGCAACGACGGCGCCTCCGGTGCAATAGAGCTGAAGCCGGGCCGCCATGGCGACCGCGTCCAGCCAGGGCATGCGGTCGGCATCGTTGAGCGCTTCGCCGGCCGCCATCTTGCGCTTGTTTTCCGGGCTGTGAAAGTCGTCAGCCTCGACCATGCCCACGCCGAGACGGTCGGAGAGGTTCCTTGCCAAACGGCTTTTGCCGGCTCCGCACACGCCCATGACGATGATCGCGGTTTCACTCACGGCTTGTGGCAATTCACCCTGCATGTCGCTCCCCGATTGGTGTCTTTGTTGTCGTTATAAAAATGGTAGCGCTAACATTTGTCAAACATTTTTTTCTGGTCTATCATTCTGGAAATGGATAGAATCTATATAAATTACTGTAATGGTTGGATAATTTGAAGACGACAATTTCCGATGTGGCACGAGAGGCCGGTGTTAGCGCTATGACTGTTTCGCGGGCGCTGCGCGATCCGGACAAGGTGTCTGCAAAGACGCTGGTGAAAATCCGTGCGGTGGTCGACCGGCTCGGCTACGTGCCGGACCCTGCCGCAAGCGCGCTGGCGACGGGCAAGACGAATGTCATCGGCGTGATCGTTCCATCGGTCACCAACAACGTCTTTTCCGACGTCATGCGCGGCATCTACGAGGTGGCGGAAGGCTCGAAATGGCAGATCCAGCTCGGCAATTCACGCTATTCTCCGCTGGAGGAGGAAGGTCTAGTCCGGACGTTCCTGAGCCAGCGCCCGGCCGGTCTGATCCTGTCCGGCATCGACCAGTCGGACGAAACCTCCAGACTGTTGATGGGAGCGGATTGCCGCATCGTCCAGATCATGGAATGCGGACCGGATCCGTTCGACATGATGGTCGGCTTTTCCCATGGGGACGCCTCCGCGGCGGCAACGCGCCATCTCCTGGCGGCGGGGTATGAGCGTCCGGGTTATATCGCGGCCCGGCTCGACCCGCGCAGCCAGCGGCGGCTGGCCGGGTTCAGGGCCGAGGCGGAACGAGCCGGCGTTTACGATCCACTGCGCATCGTGACCACGCCGCGGGCCTCCACCGTCACGCTCGGCTGCGAGCTCGTTGCCGATCTTTTGTCGAAGGCGCCGGAGACCGACGCCATCCTGTGCAACAATGACGACCTGGCGCTTGGTGCCCTGTTCGAATGCCAGCGCCGGGGTCTTCAGATCCCCCGGGACATCGGCATCTGCGGCTTCAACGATCTGGAGATGATGGCCGCGGCAAACCCGCCGGTCACCTCCGTGCGCACCTTCCGCCTCGACATGGGCCGCGACGCCTTGCGCATGCTGACGGGCGCGCTGGCCGGGATCGAGCCGGAAGAGGCAGTGGTCGATCTTGGCTACGAGGTGATCGCACGGGGGAGCACGGCGCGGGCCGGGTAGGCGGGGGCGGGCGACCGGATGTCAGTCCGCCTTCGGCGGTGGTGTGAACAGGATCCTGGACGAGACAAACCATTTTCCCGGGCGCAAGTCGTAGACGGTCGAGATCCGGCACCAGGCGCCGTTGCAAGGGACTGCCATCTCGATGACTTCGGAGGGGGCGAGTGGCGACATGCCGGCAAAGCGCGGTTCGGTGAGGATGGCGGAGAAAAGCTGCGGTACGCCGATATAAAGGAGCTGGATCGCCTCTGCCCGGTGATCCGTGCCAGAGGGGGCTGTTTCCGGGTCCTGTCTGAGTTCAACAGTGACCCCGCAGGAGGTCAGGCGCCCGCTTTCGTCGTAATTGACTTCCCAGAACGGGTGCCCTCCTGCCGCGTCCGTTTCGCTGTCGCCGGTCACGGAGAGTGCGTAGCGGTCCTGGTGCCAGTTTTTCCCGGCAAAGCCGAGCGCGTGCACGTCGCTGCGCGCAATGAAGAACCCTTTCGGTGTGACCTCAAGGAGCGTGTTCCTGCCCTGGTAAAGGGAATTGCAGATCAGCCGGGTCATCCGGAAGACGGTCCAGAGCCCGCCGGTGTCCTGTTCCGGCTTCACGATGGAAAGCCGGCCGAGAAACATGGCGTAGTCGCCGATGCCTTCGGTGCCTGGCGCGGACCTGTCGCTCTCCGCCCGCTTGCCGGCAATTCCAAAACCGGTCGTATCGGTTGTCGCTCCCGGTGTGTCGCTCCCGAACAGGTAGCCATCCTGCGCGGATCCGCATTGGGACGACGCAAGCAGCATTGCCGCGGCACATACCGGGATTGTCAGGTAGCGGGGCTTTGGTGTGTTCCGGCGGTTGTTCATCGAGGCTCCCATTTCTGACGAGTGCCGTGCTTCAAGAACCCCATGCCCGGTCAGCGAGCCTACCACGATATGCAAAACCGAAGGAAACCGTGTTGACGTAAGGGGAAAGGCTGCCCGGGCACAATAAAAGAGCCCCCTCATTCCGGTCCGGCAGGACTTGGAAGCTGCCGAAACAGGGGTGAGGATTTTGTCCCGGGAAACACCATCCCGGCGACATCGACGGCTTATGAGAGCTGAATGCCCGACCTGAGACATAGGTGACAAAACGTTCCGGACACATAGGTAACACTTTCCGTTTTTCGGGAGGTGTCGATGCCGTGGCAAGAGGTGTCCAAAGTGGAGGAACGTCTTCGTTTCATCGCCCGTCTGTTGGATGGCGAGGGCATGAGTGCGGTTTGCCGTGAGTTCGGCATCTCGCGCAAGACTGGTTACAAGATCTGGAACCGTTATCGACGCGATGGGATGGAAGCGTTGTGCGACCGGTCGCGCCGGCCGGTTCGCTACGCCAACCAGCTTCCCGAGCAGGTTGAGCGCCTGATTGTCTCGACACGGCAGGAGAAGCCGCACTGGGGCGCGCGCAAGATCCGGGAGGTGCTGGTCAGGAAGCTGGCCGGCGATGTGCGTATCCCGGCACAAAGCACGGTGCATGCGGTTCTTGACCGGCACGGCCTTGTCAGCAGAGCCCGCAAGAGGCGGCGCGCCAACAAGGCCGCAGGCACGCCTCTTTCGGCTGGTCTTGCCCCCAACGATCTCTGGGCAGCGGATTTCAAGGGAGAGTTCAAGCTGGGCAACCGGCACTACTGTTACCCTTTGACGGTCACCGACCACGCGTCCCGTTTTCTGCTGAGCTGCGAGGCCTTTGACTCAACGAAGGAAACGCCGGTCATGGACGCCTTCCTCGCCCTGTTCAAAGAGCGCGGCTTGCCGTCGGCGATCCGCACGGACAACGGCTTGCCGTTCGCATCGCCAAACGGGCTCTACAACTTGTCAAAGCTGTCGGTGTGGTGGCTGCGTCTGGGGATCGGCATCGAGCGTATCAAGCCAGGCCACCCGCAGCAAAACGGCCGGCACGAACGCATGCATCTGACCTTGAAGAAGGAGGCCACCCGACCGCCAGGCATGAACAGCCTTCAGCAGCAGGCCAAGTTCGATGCCTTCATGAAGGAATTCAACGAGGAACGACCTCATGAAGCGCTCAGAATGAAGACACCGGCGGAAGTCTACACAGCCTCATCAAGGCAATATCAGGGCCTGCCGGACCTGGACTACCCCTTCCATGACAGGGACGCCCTGGTCACCGCATGCGGACGAATCTGCATGCATCGCAAGAAGATCAACGTCTCGACCGTTCTGGCCGGTCAGAAACTCGGGATCAAGGAAGTGGAAGAGGGAATTTGGCTGATCAGCTTCATGAGCTATGATCTGGGATACATCGACCTGGAGCAGAGAACACTACAGACAATCGACAACCCGTTCGGCGCGAGGTTGTAACCCATGTCTCCGGTACAAACTGTTACCTATGTCTCCGGATCGGACAGAAGAAAAAATGGTCGGAGTGAGAGGATTCGAACCTCCGACCCCCTCGTCCCGAACGAGGTGCGCTACCAGGCTGCGCTACACTCCGACACTTTGTTGGACCTTCAAGAAGAGATCCATCGGGAACAGCGGGGCATGCCCGCGCTGCGTGGAGGCTCATTTAGCAAAGCTCACCTGTTCCCGCAAGCGATTTGGCGCGCCGAACGGTTTTTTTTTGAAACTGTGAACATCCTCAGGAAGATAGGCCGGAATCCCGGCAAATCAGCGAGGTTGATGAGGGCCGCATCGGCCGGACCGCGAGCCGGCGCGATCCGGAAAGCGTGGCGGGTGACTGGCGGCCGGGGACCGCCCGACGTCTTGCTGGGGAAAACCTGTCCAGGCGGCGAAGAGATTGCCCGTGGAGGCTCTTGCGCTTGCCGAACTGTCTCGCTATACAGCGTCTCCACGGCCTTGGGGTGTAGCCAAGCGGTAAGGCAGCGGTTTTTGGTACCGCCATGCGCAGGTTCGAATCCTGCCACCCCAGCCAGTGTTTCCTTTCCTATTCTTTTTTAAAATCTCTTTTGGCGTCCAGCCGCTGGACTCGCATAATGTGGTATATGGAATGATCTGAACAACACGGTTTCTGCCGTTCGTTTCAATTGCGGCAAAGGTCTGCTCCGAGCCCACTTTGACCGGTGCTGCGCTGAAAACGAACGTCCTCTTTGGTGCAAAAGTTATGACTTATGCAACGCGCCTTTGGGTGACGCAAAATCAAGGACTTGTACTGGTGCGAAAGTCAGTTGCCCAATTCCGTCATTGTGAGTTGGGGTTTTGCGACGTGGCAGACAGCGTGCCCGCGTCGGTAGTTTAAAGGGTCCTATGAGCGTTTGAAACAATTGAAGCACCGATTCGAAAGCGGCCATTGGCGCAAGCGCAGCCAAATCTCACTTTGTCCGCACTGCTGCCGTTCCTGCGAGGAAACTCGAAAGTCCGCTTTGAAGCCTTTTGAAACAGCCCGTCATGCCATCTTGAAAGTTGCTACCTCGGCAAACGCCAAATTCAGGACCTTTCCTCGTTTTGCCCCTAGTTTCTGCTGATTTTCCCAAGGTAGCAACTCGCGGCCAAAAGCCGGAAAAAGTTGCTACCTCGAAATTGCGCGATGGTTGAATTCATTGCTCTTTTTCAAATGGCACAGATCGCGAGACGGGTTTTCGTGGTTCGGTGCGCCAAGTGAAGTTGCGCAGCCCGTTTCGCTTTTCCATGCCTAAATCCTTAGAAAACCGCCAAGAACCGCTTATTCCCACCTAATCCCGGAAACGTCCTTTAAGCCATGTGTTCTTACGCGTTACACGTTCGCATAATGCCTCATTTTACCAAGCCGATGTGGAAGTGCACTAATGAAGCCCTAGAAACCGGCGCTTCCTATTCGACACGTTAGCAGAGCATACCTTGCGGGATGCAATCTTTTTGTAGCACTGTCACCTTCGATCGATTGTAGGGGGCGCGGTGTGAGTACGGTGGTAGACAATTCAGTGAATGTAGCCGGCGTTGCATCAGTTGCAGGGCTATGGGTCTCTCCGCGAGTCGTTTCCACCCTTTTGGCCCTTTCGGGAGTGATAGTTGGCCTAGTTGCGCGCGACGTAGTAATGGCGATATATTTAGCAAGGAGAAAACGTTTTGAAGAACTTGCAGACAAGAAAAATAGTGCGAGAGAAGCGCATTTAGATCTAGTGCGTCTGTACTCAGATCCGCTCAAGGACGCCGTGACTAGCCTAAAATACCGTCTCCAGGAAATTGTTGAGAAGAAGCAAGCTAGTTATCTTCTGGCGAGCGCTCCTGAAATTCCTTTTCTTGAATACAAACGGATAAGTACACTATATCGGATCGCTTGCGTTCTTGGTTGGATCAGAGCAATACGACGCGAGCGCAGCTACCTCGATCCGCAGCAAGCAGCGGCCTCTATCGAAATGCAGGCGATAACTGAGTTTGAGGGGGCACTTGCAGATGGCGCTCATGTTGAGCTTCAACGTCTTGAAGAGCTCACAGTGCTATGGCACGTGTCATCCATCGATGGCGAAGCAAAGACTCGTATTGCAAGTTTGATTGACAGCAAGCGAGCAGCTTATCTGGCGGCCAAGGAAGTGCTTAGTCCACGGGATCTGTCAGAAAATGATCAATGCGAACTAGCTGAGCAATGCGCCGAAATTATCCGGAGCAAGGCAAGTGTTGATATTCCTGAAAGTCTCGTGTCCGCCACCGCAAAGCAGGCAGCGGTAATTTTCGGAATAAAGGAAGCCTATATTTATAGGGATTGGCAGGCTGCGATCGGTGACATGATGATTGCGCAAGAAATAGGTGGCAAGCGCCATTTTTCAGTGCACGGTTTCGGCACCTTCGAGGACATGTTCCTTGATGCCCGAAAAGACAAAGGGTCAAGTACTGCCCGATGGCTAAATCGACTTGAAGGACTCATCCACGATTTGGATATGGTACATGAGGGTTTATTTGATGCACGGCGCGAGCAGATTCACAAGCTGTATCAGTGCTGCATCAAGTTAGAGGCCGGGCTTCAGAAGCGCATAATAGCTCATCAGGCGGAATAGCGAATTGCCTTAAACTTCTTGAACTTCCAATTATCGAATGTAGAGGCAGGATTTGAACAATCTGCGCAATGAACGGTCGAGTTCGATTGGCGAAAAAGACTATTTACTAGTCATCTCTTGAGGCGTTCAGAATTTTTCCGTCTACGCGGAGACAATTTCTTATGCCAAAGCAGAAAAAGAACCATTTTGTTGGGCGGGGTATCATCCAGTTTTGGGGAAATCACAATGGACAAGTGATCTATTGGGAAAAAAATGATCAAGGAATACTAGAGCCCAGGAATCCAAAATCTGTGCATAATGTCGAATATTTGTACGCGAATTGGGATGTCAATGGAAATCGCGATATGCACGCGGAAGAAGCGCTCGCAGCCGAAATTGACAATGAGGCACCAGTTCAGGTTCGGAAAATCCTGAGGGCCTATCCCGATATTGTCCCAATACCTGATAGTCAGCGAGCGTTCCTGGCACGGTTAGTGGTGCGAACGGTACTAAGAAATCCGGTGATCTTGGATCGTCTCACAAATGCACCGATATCTAGGTTCATTAGGGGCCTCTTCAGAATAAAACGTTGGCTCAATCGGAAACGATTGCCGGACGCTGCCTATGAGAAACTGGGAAGAGACCGAGTGCTCATTGGGGAGATGGTTTCAAAATTCGTGACAATAGATATTGAAGAGCGTGTTCGTGAATTTTCTGCAAAACGCTTTGCGTTTCTGGTTCCAAGCAATGAAGCCTCAAATTTCATTCTTGGGGCTCAACCGTTTTTCATGAATCCTAGCATGCTGAGCAATACAAAAGGCAAGGAGCGAATGAGTGATGCATTTTGCGGAGTTGTCATACATCCGCGTATGCTAGTAGCAATATTTGATGATCATGAAGAAGATGAGATCATAATTGCGAGCCAAGAAGATATGAATCGGATCAATGGTCTATTTGTTAAATATTCGTCATCTGTGGTTATGGTTACTCCGAATGATTTGGAGGGGGCGTGGTACAAGCCCCATGGCCTGGAGGAGGGGGAAGAAATATATAATTTAACTGTGAAAGATCTTTAGATCTTAGTGCGCAGTAAGATTCGCATAACGTAGAACAAGGCACCCATTGATCTTTCCGGCCGGGCCGGATTGCATAGGGGCGGACAAGCGGAGCTCAATGCCGGCAATAGACAAAAACCGGGTCGCAATTGAATAGCCGGATTGGAACCGCACCTGGACGGCAGTAATCTCTAAAAATGAACATTCCAAGCCTTCAACCCGATCTGATATTTCCCAGGCTGAAATACACGTCCGCTGACAGTGATTTTGCTTTCGAAGCGAAGCGCGCGGCGATGGGGCCGTACATAACCAGGAAGTGGGGTTGGGACGAGGAGTTCCAGCGAAACCTGCATTCCCGCCGCTACCAGGAAAAACCATACTTTGAGATCAAGAACGCGCAAAATCGTCTTGGTACTGTGTCCTTTCAAGTCTTCTATGAGCATGTCCGGTTTGGCGAGTTTTACTTGTTTCCCGAATATCAGGGGCAGGGAACAGGTTCGAGAGTACTTCAGCACTGTCTGCGGCTTGCTGACAGCCTCACCCTGCCAGTGAGGCTGGAACACTTGCACTGGAACCCGGTGGGGGCACTCTATCGCCGGTACGGTTTCATTGAGATTGGGAAATCGGACATTCATTGCTTCATGGAACGTCCTTGCCCAAGTTGAATTCTCACAGACACGACGGGATCGAAGCGTGGGTGGCTCGAAGTTTGTTGGGTTCCATCGTGCCAAACTCAAGGGCTGGTTTCGCCTAAACTGGACCTTGAATGTTCTTAAAACAGGTCATTGCCATTCAACGCAACGATGGCAAAAGTCCACCTTCGATTCCACACCTTGAGTAGCCCTCAGTTCCGCCGTTCAAACAGACTGAACTGGAACGGCTGAGGGCTGTCCCAGGGCGTGCGGTGCACGTCAAGGCGGGATTGAATGAGTTTGAATTCTTCTCCCAATGTCTCGCCGAGGGTCTGAGGGGAATATCTCACAACGGGCAGGCCGCTGCACTTGTCGGGCCCGTCGAGGGCAAAGGTAGCGATGATCGCGTGTCCGCCTGGGCGGAGCGCGCGGTGAAGCCGCGCGATGTAGGCGGCGCGGTCGCCTTGGTCGACGAGGAAATGGAAAACGGCCCGGTCGTGCCAGAGATCGAACGTCCGGCTGGGCGTCCAGGTGGTGATGTCGGCGACGATCCATGTGATCGCTTCACCCGCTTCTCCGCTCTCCCGGCGGGCTCTCTCGATTGCGAATTCCGAGATGTCCAGCACCGTCACATCATGAATTCCGCGCTGGATGAGCCGCGCGCCAAAACGAGATGTCCCGGCGCCAACGTCGATCACGGACGAAGCCCCGGTAATGCCGGCGGTTTCACTGAGCTCAAGGGAGATCCCGGGATCAGCCTGGGTCCAGCTCAACTCGGCCTCGGCCTTTTCTTCGTAGACCTTCTCCCAGTGTGTCCGACGATCCTGCGTCATGAAACATCTCCTGCCTTGCAGAGTGTCGAGGTGCAATCCGCACGGAATTCGGTCACCGCTATGCGTTCATAGCCTGTTGCTCTTGTGCGTTACATGCACCGTGCGCACGCCGTGACGCCATGAGCCAGGACAAAAACGGCCCTGACGAATGTACCTGGAGTCCGGGTGCCAGGTGCCCCGGGCCCCGGGCAGACCCGTGACCTCAGCGCCGGTCGGCGCCGAGAGCGGCACCGGCGGGAACCCGACCGCGGCCCTGCAGAGGATGAGCGGGACGGGAGATCTCATGCGAGAGGGGCTCGGGCCGGCCGGTGCGGTCCGGTTTTGACAGCGCTTCCCGCAGGACGGCAATGCGCTCCAGGACGGCCTCGCGGCGGGCATCGAGATCGGCGCGCAGGCGGTCGATATGCTCCAGTTTCTTCAGCATCATGGGGATGCCGTCTTCACAGGGACCGTCGCCCTCGTCGGCAAGGCAGGCCGCCATCGCGCGCACTTCCCGGGTGGAAAAGCCGGTGGCGATGAGATCGCGGATGCGACCGGCGCGGCGCAGGTCGGCCTCGCTGTACCGGCGGTAGCCGTTTTCAAGACGGCGGGTCTCCATGAGGCCCGCCGTCTCGTAGTGCCGCAACATGCGTTCGGTGATCCCGAGCCTGTCGGCCGCTTCCTTGATCTGCATTCCGGTCCCTTTCCGCATCGACTGGGTGCGCAGCATGGCACCTTGACACTAGTGGTAAGGTCAAGACCGGAATTCAAGGGACGGGCCGAAATGTGGTCCGGGCCCGGTCAGGATCTTTGCGACCAGCCGCCGTCCACGGTGATGATCTGTCCGGTGAGCCATTCATTGGCGGGGCTGCCGAGGCGCAGGATCCAGGGGACAAGGTCGTCGGTGACACCGCGCCGTCCAAGCGGCACCTGGGCCGCCTCGGTGTCTTCGACCGCCTGGGCCATTTCCCGGGAAAGCCCCATCATGCCCGTCAGGGCCCCGCTCTTGACCGGACCGGGAGAAACCGCATTCACCCGGATGCCGTCGCCGGCAAGTTCGATCGCCCAGGAGCGCGTCAGGTGCTCGAGCGCTGCCTTGGTGGCGGCATAATGCGCCAGGGCAGGGGCCGCGTTCCGGCTGACGGCCGTGCCGATATTGACGATGCTGCCCTTTGTCTTGCGCAAGGCCGGCAGGGCTTCCTTCACCAGGAGTGACGGCGCAACGATGTTGACCGCGCAGACATCTGCAATCGCCTGCGCGTCATAGGCTTCGATGGGCGCGGGCCTGCCCGCACCGGCATTGTTGACAAGCAGGTCCAACCCGCCCCAGCGGCCGACGGCTGCCCCGACCGTGGCGGCAGCTTGGGCGGGGTCGGCGCTGTCCGCCTGAACCGTTTCAATGGCGTCGGACCCCTTTGCCGTTTCATCGAGCCTTGCCCGGTCGCGACCGGTAATGACAACCTTTGCCCCGCACGCCACGAGCGCCAGGGCGATTGCCTTGCCGATGCCGGAACTTCCTCCGGTGACAAGCGCCACCCTGCCTTGCCACGCATTTGCCTGTGTCATCCTTCACCTTGCTTTTCTGCTGTTGAAATACCGCGCAAATCTGCGCGCAAGAACAGCGTTAGCGGCTTGCCGCTAGTGTCAGGGTCAAGACGAAATTTTCCGGAAGTGGCACCGGCTGGAAAGAAACTTGGTCACACCTTGCGGGCGTACCGCCTCCAACCTGATATGCGGCCGGGATGGACCGGGCCGCGTCCAGAAAAGGAGTTTCAAATGAAAACGCATGACGTACAGTCGGTGTCCATCGCGCAGCCTGCAAGAATTGTGTTCGACTATGTCGCCAAGCCGGAGAACCTGCCGAAATGGACGAACGCCTTCCGCCGGGCCGACGGCAAATCGGCGGACCTTGTGACGGGCGGCGGGGCGGTCCAGATCGGTCTCGAGACGAGGACACAGGCCGAGACCGGAACGGTCGACTGGAAGTTGACATTCCCGGACGGTTCCGTCGGCACGGCCTGGTCACGTGTCACGCCCGATGGCGAGGACAGGGCGATCTACTCCTTCGTGCTGATGGCGCCGCCGGTGCCGCTTGAAATGCTCGAAGGTGCGTTGACGGAGCAGATGGGAATCCTTGCAGGCGAACTTGCCGAGCTGAAGACGTTGCTGGAGGCCTGATCCGTCCCCGGTCAGGGCGGCACGCCCGGGGGAGCGTGCCGCCTGTCCTTGCCTGAAGATCGTGCCGATTTCATGTAGCAGTTTCGCTCCGGGCGACGCTGATGGCATTTCGGGCAGGCAATTGCAGGTGTTCAACAGGTTCGGACATTCTTCCGTTCTGGAAACAATTGCGTTGAAATCTAACAACTTGTTGAATTTGAACATGGAAAAATTGGGGTCTGGAAAGTGTTCACATGTTTTCAACAGGGTGGCTTCCGAAGATGTTGAAAAGCAGACGGTGAAGTAGACATCAAGTAGTTGGAGGAGCATTATCTTAATAACTACTGAGCCAGATCGGTTCCGCCATGGTAAGCGGGTCGCCAAGCTGGGGCCTCGGTAGCCCATGCCCGGGCCGTTCTTTTGGGTTTGCCCAAGGGTAAGTCTGAATGTTCGGTTTTCGGGGAACCGCATGGGATGCGCTTTCTGGCGGCTGCGCACCGCAGATGGCGCCCCGGTATTCCGGTAACGGCGGGTTATCCGTGGCACCGGCGTGAGATCGAGATCCGCCAGATTTCGTGATCACGGGTCGAAGGCTCCCGGAGGGAGGCGAGGCCACCGGAGATCAGGATCGCTTTGGCTGCCTGCCTGAAAGGGTTGAGACGTCAAAACAAGTGTCCTGCTCCAAACAGGGGGGTGCTGGTGCAAGCCGGCACCCTTTTGTTTTTCGCTCCCTGTTGTTTTTCGCCCCCTTTTTTTCGCCCAGGCCTTTCTGCGTCAGGAAGCGGGCACCCCCGCCACCGCGCACCACTCTTCCAGCAAGTGCCGTACCGATTGCCCGGGCGTGCCGTCCCGGGTAAATCCCCACCACAGCAATGCGCCCTGCCAGAGGCTGGCCATCTGCCAGCCGAGGCGGGTGGCTTCCGCTTCGGATACCGACAGGCGGCGGCCAAGTGCTCCGGCCAGGAAATGCCCCCAGTCGGCGCCGCGGGCGCGCAGGACTGGATTGCGGAAGTCCTCACGCAGCAGGAGCAGACCGTCTGCAAAGCCGTTCCCGCTCGTATCCGCCGGCGTCAACTGAAGCAGCAGGGATATTGCGCCACCAGGTGTTGCCGGCAGATGCGCGTCCGCCATGCGTGTCTCGGCCTCCAGCCTGTCCCAGGCAAGCAGAAGCGCAGCCTCGATCATGTTCTCACGGCTGCCGAAGCGCTGAACGAGCGTTGCCGCCGACAGGCCGGCAGCGGCCGAGGCGCGCTGAAAGGTCAGCGCGTCCGCACCGGTTTCCACCAGCGTTTGCAACAGCCTCTCAAGGACCATTTCGTCGGAAATGCGCTTCGGTCTTGCCATGATTTATTTATAAACGTATGTTTGTTTATATTCAATCGGAGTATCTCGTATGGCCAAGATAGTCGGCTACATCGCCGCCAGCCTGGACGGTTTCATCGCCGGCGAGGGCGACGATCTCGCCTGGCTGTCCGTCTATGACGGCATGGATCTTGGCGAACATGATTATGCCCGTTTTCTGGGCCGGATAGGCACGATCGTCATGGGCCGGGCGACCTATGATTTCGTGGCTGAACTGGACCAGCCATGGCCCTATTCCGGTCAGCGCGTGTTCGTGGTCACCTCCCGCCCGATCGAGGAGCCGAAAGGGGAGCTCCAGACGCGCCGGCACATTGACGGGCTGATTGCTGAACTGCGGGACCTTGAAGACGGCGATGTCTGGATGGTCGGCGGCGGCCGGCTGCAGATGGCGTTTCTGGAACGCGGTGCGCTGGATGAAATCGAGATCTATCTCATGCCGGAGCTGATCGGTGGCGGCGCGCCGCTGTTCCCGCCGACCGGGTTCAGGGCCGGTGCCAGGCTGCTTGGCGCCGAGCCGATGGATCGCGGCTGTGTCCGCCTGCACTATGCTTTCGACCGGCCCGTGGCGGCCTGAGGCTCGTTTGAAGTCCAGGCGGGAGCGCCGCACTGGGCGGTCCGTGCGTCACCGCTGGCATTCCAGAACCGCGCCGCTGTGGATCCTGTCAACACAGACCCGGTAGCTCTGTTCCTCGTCCCAGCTTCCGCATGTCGGCAGATTGGCCCTGGCCTGATAGCCGCATTGGTTGGCGCAGGCGTTGGGCAGGCCCTGGGTGCAATTGTCGTATTTCGAGATCACCTCGTTGACATAATCGCGCAACCCCGCGGAGCGTCCAAGACCGGCTGAAAGGTCGTTAAGAAGTGCAACACCGCATTCGTTGCAGGTGGCGCGCCCGGTGTTGCTGGTAGTGGTGCTGGTCGCGCGGTGCAGGGTGCCGGAGGCATAGTAGGAAACGCCGTCCTGGCTTCCCGACCATTCCCAGAAGGCATTGTCGCCCTGGACGACGAACCGGATCCGGCCATTGTCGACGCAGTTTTCGCGATAGGCTGTGATGGTTTCCGTGAAGGTATAGACCCCGCCGCTGCCGCCGCCGCTGAGACTGCCCGAACATGGTATGCCCGGATAGTCGCTCGTGCCGCCGCTTGCCGAATCCAGCACCATGACGACGCTGTAGGACCCCCAGCCCGGCTGATCCACTGTACCGGTCCATGTCCCCGCGGGATCCTGGGCGACAGCAATTCCACCCAGGAAAATGACGGCGATGCTTGCAAGAGCCGAAGCCAGGAGACGCATCAGGAGACGCATGGAGGCATCCTTACGTGGACCGGCCGCCCGGCAAGGAACAGCTTTCGCGGCCCAGCACCCGAAGCATGCCGGTATACCGGCCGAGGATCAAGTGAGGGGCCACCCTTACATGTCGCGCAAGACGGGAAGCGTCAGCCGGCGGCCGCACGAGGCCGCCGGGGAACCCTTACTGGTCCGCAGGCGGGGCCGGCGGGGTCTCCGGCGTGGCGCCGCAGGTGGTGACGCCGCCGAAGCAGCCGTATTTCTGGCCCTGCACGGACGATGCGTAGTTGACGCCCGCGCCGGGGGCCGGTTCGGCAAGCGTGTCGACCGTGAGCGTGAAATCCGCCTGTTCCTCGAAGATCACGACAAAGTCGGAGCCGCCAAACGCGAAGTTGGCGAATTCCCAACCCTTGTCGGCCATGGCGCCTTCCTTGACCCAGTCCCGTTTGACGATGGACGATACCTGCGCCATGCCCATCGGCGAGATGACAACGATGCCATGATCCTCCGTTTCGATGCCGATCACCATGCGTGTCTGGCCGAACTGCCAGTCCGCAGTGTCCTGCGGGTCGTAGTGGCTGACTTCACCTTCCTCACGCGCTTCGGCCCAGCCGGACTTCATCCGCACGCCGGCCTGCAGGTGCTTGAAATAGATGATCTTGCCGGCGACCGGCACATGCAGCCGGTGATAGTTGTTCACGTTGAGGAACTGGTGGGTCCAGGTGCCGTTCCTGAACAGGCTCGAGTCGATTGAGCCGAAGGTCTCGAGGACCTTCTCGCCGTCCTTGCCGTCAATGAATTCAAAGACATCGCTGTAGAGCTGACCCTTGATCACTTCACCCGCCTGGGAAACACCGTCATAGGTGGTCACCAGCTTGCCGGTGCTGCTGATCGGCCACCAGCCGGCAGACGTGCTGTCGCCGATGGCAACGACGGTCGCCGGGTCATTGTAACCTTCCACCGGGCGCGAGCCTGTCGGGAAGGTGGCGGCACACAGTTCGCGCACGAAGAAGTCCTGGAAGGTCGTGTAGCCGCCTTCCGGCGGGCAGTACCAGTCGCCGAAATTCGGGTCGCTTGTGAAGTCGGGAACATGCACCGCCGAGGGAGGGGTTTCCAGGTATTTGCCCCATTCAACCGCGATATCGCGCATCCAGTTCGAGAAGGCGTCGTTCTCGAACTGGATCTGGCCGCGCGGATCGGTGGTCAGTTGCCGGTCGACCAGGAAATAGCTGTAGGAGAGGATGTCGAGGATGTTCCAGTTGCAATAGTTCTTGCCATCCATGCCCACGCGGATCTTGCCGTCGAAAATGCCGGTGTCGATGTTCTGCGGCGGATAGGTCAACAGTGCATCGACGAAGTCGTAATAGTCATCGAGGCTGGCGACCGGATTTGTCTTTGGATCCGAATTGATGATCTGACCGAGTTCGATCGATCTGGTGAGCTGGTCCGCCAGGGCAGGGTCGCTCTTCACCAGGTCTATCAACGTGTTGGTCGCCGGCTGCCGGCCGGGATCCGGACAGTCCTGGGCCTGGGCACCGGTTCCGGTGAGAAGAAGCGTGGCGACGAAAGCGGAGGCGAAGCGGACATGCATCGGAGGAACTCCCTTGGCTCGAAGAGGTGTGCGGTCGGTCCGGTCGCTTGACATGAGGAACCGGCAGCAGACGCCGGCCGGGTGCCCCCCATTCAGACGCCTTTCGCGAGTATAGGTGTTGGTGTGGAAATTATGCAATCTTAGGTAGTTTTTACGGGTATTGCCCCGAAAGCCCCTTGAGATTTTTCCGGAAGGCAGCCTGGAGGCATAAGCCGAACGGCTATTGCTCTGGACGATCCAATCGCTTCCGGTCAAAACTGGCAGGCAAAAATCGGGAGGACTTCATGCGTCGGAAAGTTGTTTCGGCGGCGGACGCGGCCGCGCTGGTCAAGGACGGCGACACCATCACCACATCCGGATTTGTCGGCATCGGCGTGCCCGACGAGCTCCTGGCCGCGATCGAGGCCCGGTTCCTGAGCCAGGGGCATCCGCGTGACCTGTCCCTTGTCTTCGCGGCAGGCCAGGGGGACGGCAAGGACAGGGGCCTCAACCGCCTTGGCCATGACGGCTTGCTGAAACAGGTGGTTGGCGGTCATTGGGGCCTGATCCCGAAAGTGGCCAGGCTCGCTGTCGACGGCAGGATCAAGGGCTGGAACCTGCCGCAAGGCTGCATCAGCCAGCTCTACCGGGATGCGGCTGCCGGCAAGCCCGGCATGCTTTCCAAGGTGGGCCTGGAGACCTTTGTCGATCCGCGCCAGGGCGGGGGAGCGGTCAACGACCTATCGACGGAGCCCCAGGTGGAGCTGATGGAGGTCGGCGGCGAGGAAGTGCTTTATTATCCGGCGCCGAAACTGACGGTGGCGCTGCTGCGCGGCACCACGGCGGACGAGGCCGGCAACGTCACCATGGAGCGCGAAGCACTGCTGATCGACAATCTCGCACAGGCGATGGCGGTGAAGAACGCCGGTGGTGTGGTCATTGTCCAGGTGGAGCGGCTGGCGCGGGGGCGCAGCCTGCCGGCGCGCGAGGTTCACATCCCCGGCATTCTGGTGGACGCCGTTGTGGTGGCCGATCCGGCGAACCACATGCAGACCTACAAGACCTCCTTTTCCCACGCTTTCACCAACCGGGTCCGCCCTCCGGAGGGTGAAATCCCGGCAATGGAACTGGGCCCGCGCAAGATCATCGCCCGGCGATGCGCCTTCGAATTGCCCGTCAACGGTGTCATCAATCTGGGTATCGGCATGCCGGAAGGCGTGGCGGCGGTGGCGGCCGAGGAGGGGCTTTTGAACCATGTCACGCTGACGGCGGAGCCGGGGGTCGTCGGTGGCCAGCCGGCCTCGGGACTGGATTTTGGCGCGGCGGTGGACGTTGACGCGGTCATCCCGCAAAACTCCCAGTTCGACTTCTATGACGGCGGCGGCCTCGACATGGCCTGCCTCGGCCTCGCCCAGGCGGACGCGGCCGGAAATGTCAACGTCTCACGCTTCGGTCCGCGCCTCGCCGGGGCCGGCGGTTTCATCAACATCAGCCAGAACGCCAAGGCGCTGGTCTTCGCAGGCACCTTTACCGCCAAGGGGCTGCACATTCATCTTAGCGACGGCCGGATGAATATCCGCGACGAGGGCAGCGCGCGGAAATTCATGACCGAGGTCGAGCAGGTGACCTTCTCCGGCCGCCGCGCGGCACGTCTCGGCCAGCCGGTGCTTTATGTGACCGAGCGTTGTGTGTTCGAATTGAGCGAAAACGGCCTGGTGCTCAAGGAAATCGCGCCTGGCATCGATCTGGAGCGGGACATTCTGGCGCAAATGGCCTTCCGCCCGGTCATCGGCGAGGTCGAGGAGATGGATGCGCGCCTGTTCCGGGAGGGCCCGATGGACCTCAGGCGCGAGCTGCTCCATCTCGACTTGCCCGAACGCATCGCCCTCGATGCGCCGAGCGGGCGTCTCTTCATCAATTTTGAGAAGATGCGCATCCGCACCGGAGAGGAAGTCGCTCAGGTCCGCGACCAGGTGGAACGGGTCTGCGGCCCGTTCGGCAGGCGCGTTGACGTCATCGTCAATTACGATGGCTTTCACCTGGATGACGACATTTCCAATGATTACGCCGACATGGTCGCCGATCTGGAGAGCCGGTTCTACGGCACCGTGACCCGTTATTCGGGCTCTGCCTTCCTGCGCCTGAAACTTGGTGAGACGCTGAAGGGGCCGGCGCATATCTACGAGACCCGGGAGGCGGCTCAGTCGTTTCTGGACGGGAGGGGATAATACGGACCGCAATGAACCGGAACCAGTCGGATGACCTGTTTATTGCGGGTTGCACAAGCCGTTGCGGCACGGTGTCCTGTCTCAGCACCCGGTTGCGGGAACGGGCCGGTTTCGCCGCCGCCCGGCCACATACTCCCGCAGCAGGCTGACGCGTTTCGGGCGAAAGCTCTCGCCGCCGCGATCCATCGCCTCGATGCGGCTGACATGGAAGTGGCGATAGTCCATGCGCAGGCGGCAATGGGCGAGCAAGAGCAGCGTGTCCTCGCCATAGGACATGCCGAGCGGCCAGATCTCGCGGGTGGATACCCGGTCCTGCAGGTCGCGATAGGTGATCACCAGGCTGAACTCCTCCCAGCAGGCCTCGCGCAACAGATCCAGGTCGACCGAGATCGGCGGACGCGTGTCGGTCCGGCGCCAGGACCGCAGCACCGTGTGCATGGCCTGGCGGGCCTGGCGGTCGGGCAGGGTTGCGATAATCCGGGCCATGGCATTGCGCCCGGACTCGATCAGCGTTGCATCTCCTATCTGCTCCAGACCGCTCTGGGCCAGCATCAGCGCCTCGATCTCCAGGCGCGAAAAGCTCTGCGGCGGCAGCGCCGTGTCCTCGACCAGCGTGTAGCCGACCCCGGCGGCGCCGTCGATAAGCGCCCCTCCGGCGCGCAGGGTGGCAATATCGCGGTAAAGCTGGCGCAAGGAGACGCCGCTCTCTTCGGCAAGCCGGGCCGCGGTCACCGGTTGCGGCAGGCGCCGGAAGATATCCATCAGACGCATCAGTCTGTCTGTACGGGCCATCGGGAAATGCATGCTCCTGCCGGAAAGTGTCAGCAGGGGGACGCTATAGCTTTTGCATCCAAACCGAAAGGAGCTTTTCCATGGCCACGCTTTACCACGCCCCCAACAGCCGGTCTTCTTCCATCGTCACACTGATCGAGGAACTTGGCGCCGACGTCGATATCCAGGAAGTGACCATCCCGCGGCAGGACGGCGGCGGCGCGCCTGATCCGCGCAATCCGCATCCGGAAAAGAAAGTTCCCTATCTTGTCGACGGAGCGGAAAAGATCCGCGAGCGCGGGGCCATCATTCTGTATCTCACGGACAAATTCCCGGAAGCCGGGCTCGGACCGATCGAGGGCCAGCCGGGCCGCGGCGACTACCTGTCCTGGCTGTTTTATTATCAGGGCATCATGGAGCCGGTGATCCTGCTGCAGTTTGCGCAGTTGAACCATCCGGTGCTGACGGCAAGCCTGCGGGATTATGACACCATGACGGAACGGCTGGCCGAGACGCTGGAAACCCAGCCTTATCTGCTTGGCGAACGCTATTCCGCCGCCGATCTGCTCTGCAGCAGTCCGTTCCTGTGGGTGCCCGATCTCATGCCCGACAACAAGGCGGTCCGCGACTGGGTGGCGCGCTGCGCCGAACGGCCGGCGGTCAAGCGCACCGTGGAGCGGGAGAAGGCTGCGGCCTGACGCCGGCCGTCTTCAAACGTAAAAAGGCCTCCTCAACTCATGCTGAAGGGGCCTTGTCCCATACAATGATAGTCCGGCAACGCCCGCCGTCAGCGCCGCTTTCCGAACGAAGGCTTGCCGCCCGTTGCGGGGCGGGGTCTGGCGTCCGCTTCGTGCGAGCCGACTTGCGGATCATCGAAATGCTTGCGCTGGAAAAAATTGTCCGGGCTGTCGCGGCGATTGTCGACCTCGCCCTTCAGCGCTTCCTCGGATGTCTTGAGAACCTGGGCGCGCTGCGCTGAGGTTGGCCGCTTCTCGGAGATGAATTGGACACCGCAGCGCAGGCCTTCTTCCCAGCGCCGTTCACAGGTGACTTCATAGGCTTCCAGGTCGATATGCAGGTCGAATTCCTTCGGCAGCATGTAGGCCTGCTCGAATTCAAGCAGTGCACCGCCATCGGAAATGTTGCGCACGATGCAGGGAATGGATCTCAGGCCGTGCTGGAAGACCATTTTGCCCTTCTTGAAGACACGAGCACGCCGTGCGCGCGGAAACTGTTCGCTTGCGCTTTCATCGACAGGATGCTGCGGTTCTGGCTTGGCGTCCGACATGATCAACTCGCATTTGCTCACATTCGAGGGTTTTCTTCCCCCGGGCTCAAGTGAGTTTAACAACAAGGCCTTGCCAATCCGTGAATCTCCGTATTTCCGGGGCTCAGAGGCATTCGGCTCGCTTGCGATACGCAACAAAACCCCCTAAGCGGTGGGCAGAGAAACCTGAGCGTTTTCATTTCGTGCGCATTCGTGGAACACCATTCCTTGAATTGATACAGGTTCTTTCATTATTTACGGGCATGCCAAACGAGCAGAGGACACGGAAATTCTAATGGTTTCCGTGCAAATTGAGGCGTTGATGACGGAAGACCAGGTATCCTTTTTGAGCCAGCTGGCGATCAGCGCCGGGGAAGAAATCCTGAAAATCTATGCTGAACCGTTTGAGGTCGAGAGCAAGATTGACGGGTCTCCGGTGACCAAAGCGGATGCGGCGGCTGAAAAGATTATCCTGGCCGGACTTGCCGAACGCTTCGCGGACATTCCCGTTGTCGCCGAGGAAAGCGTCGAGGCTGGCAACCTGCCGGATGTCCGCGATCGCTACTTTCTGGTCGATCCACTGGACGGCACCAAGGAGTTCTTGAAGAAAAACGGCGAGTTCACGGTCAATATCGCGCTGATCGAGGCGGGCAAGCCGGTTTTTGGGGTGGTGTCGGCACCGGCCCTCGGCGAAATCTATTGGGGCGGACATCTGGAAATGGACGGCACGCAGCGCGATGCGGCGTTCAAGGGCAGGATCGAGGCCGGACGTGTGACCGGCATTGAACCTGTCAGTGTCCGCACTCCGCCGGCGGAAGGCCTGAGCGTTCTGGCGAGCCGTTCGCACATGTCCGGTGAAACGGCAGCCTTTATCGGCCGTTTCAAGGTCGCGGAACAGCTCTCCGTCGGCTCGTCGCTGAAACTGTGCTGGGTGGCGGCCGGTGCGGCCGACCTCTACCCGCGCCTCGCGCCGACGATGCAGTGGGACATTGCCGCGGGAGATGCGGTCGTGCGGGCCGCAGGCGGCGCTGTGGTGCTTGCTGAAACGGGAGACGACTTTGTCTACCGGGTACCGGACAACGCGACAAAGGACGACCTGCGCAATCCGCATTTTCTTGCCGTCAGCAGCAAGGCGCTGCTTCAGGGGCTAGCTCCGGCGGCCTGAGGCGAGACCACGAACACAAGATCACGGCCGGTCCGCCGGCCCAACGGAAAAGCGAATATGAACATGCAATCTCAGGGGATCACGCCCGAGCGCCTCAGCAACCTGAAGCGTCTGGAGGCGGAAAGCATCCACATCATTCGTGAAGTGGCCGCAGAATTCTCCAATCCGGTGATGCTCTATTCCATCGGCAAGGACAGCGGCGTCATGCTGCACCTGGCGATGAAGGCGTTCTATCCGTCGAAACCGCCATTCCCGCTGCTGCATGTGGACACGACCTGGAAATTCCGGGACATGATCACCTTTCGGGACGAGACCGCCGCGCGTCTCGGCATGGACCTGATCGTCCATACCAACCCGGAAGGGCTCCAGAAGAATATCGGCCCGTTCTCTCACGGTTCCTCGGTTCACACGCATGTCATGAAGACGGAGGCGCTGAAACAGGCGCTCGACAAATACGGTTTCGACGCCGCCTTCGGCGGTGCCCGCCGGGACGAGGAAAAGTCCCGCGCCAAGGAACGTGTGTTCTCGTTCCGCAATGCCAGCCACGGCTGGGACCCGAAGAACCAGCGGCCGGAGCTGTGGAGCCTCTACAACGCCCGGGTGGCCAAGGGCGAAAGCATCCGCGCCTTTCCATTGTCCAACTGGACCGAACTCGATATCTGGCAGTACATCCTGACGGAAAACATTCCGATGGTGCCGCTCTATTTTGCCGCCAGGCGCCCGGTCGTGAACCGGGACGGCATGCTGATCATGGTCGACGACGACCGCATGAAGCTCAAGGCGGGCGAAGTGGTCGAAGAGAAGATGGTCCGTTTCCGGACCCTCGGCTGTTACCCGCTGACCGGTGCCATTGAATCGGATGCCGACACATTACCCGCCATTGTCCGTGAAATGCTGATTGCCCGCACTTCGGAGCGTCAGGGGCGCCTGATCGACAAGGACGAAAGCGCCTCCATGGAAAAGAAGAAGCGCGAAGGATATTTCTAAGATGACGATCGAAAACGTCCAGGAAACCGCCGAAACGGCCGTCACCGACTATATCCTTGCCCAGGAAAGCAAGGACCAGTTGCGCTTTCTGACCTGCGGCTCGGTCGATGACGGCAAGTCAACGCTGATCGGCCGTCTGCTCTACGACACCAAGCTGATCTTCGAGGACCAGCTTGCGGCACTCGAACGCGATTCGAAAAAGCACGGCACGGTCGGCGAGGAAATCGACCTGGCCCTTCTGGTCGACGGCCTGGAAGCCGAGCGGGAGCAGGGCATCACCATCGACGTTGCCTACCGTTTCTTCGCCACGGAAAAACGCAAGTTCATTGTCGCCGATACGCCGGGCCACGAACAATATACGCGCAACATGGCGACAGGCGCCTCGACGGCAGATCTCGCGGTTCTGCTGGTTGATGCCCGCAACGGCCTGATGGTCCAGACCCGCCGGCATGCCTTCATCGCTTCCCTGCTTGGCATCAGGCACGTTGTGCTGGCGATCAACAAGATCGATCTTGTCGGTTATTCGCAGGAGCGGTTCGAGGAGATCCGGCAGGAATTCGCGACCTTTGCCAACGGTTTCGACTTCGAAAGCCTGCAGGCGATCCCGATGTCCGCACGTTACGGCGACAATGTCACCGGCCGCAGCGACAAGATGGACTGGTATTCCGGGCCGACCCTGCTGGAGCATCTGGAAACGATCGAGGTCGGCGAGCATGTGCTCGAGGCCCCGTTCCGCTTCCCGGTCCAGTGGGTCAACCGGCCGAACCTCGATTTCCGCGGCTATTCCGGCACCGTCGCCAGTGGCAGCGTGACCGTCGGCGAAGAGCTTGTTGTTGCCGGGCCCGCGAAGACCTCCAGGGTGAAGTCCATTATCGGTACCGACGGCGAGACCTCTGCGGCGCGCGCCGGGGAAGCCGTGACCATCACGCTGGAAGACGAGATCGACATCTCCCGCGGTGACCTCCTGTCGTCAACGGCGCATCGCCCTGAAGTCGCCGACCAGTTCGCGGCTCATGTTATCTGGATGTCCGACGAGCCGCTGCTGCCGGGCCGGCCCTATCTCCTGAAAATCGGCACGCGCACCGTCACCGCGACGGTTTCGGAGATCAAGCACAAGATCAACGTCAACACGTTCGAGCATGTCGCCGGCAAGACGCTGGAACTCAACGAGATTGCCTTCTGCAATTTCGCACTGTCCTCCTCGGTGCCATTCGATCCCTATGAAGCCAACCACACGACCGGGTCCTTTATCCTGATCGACCGGATGTCGAATGCCACCGTCGGGGCCGGCATGATCTGGTTCGCGCTGCGGCGCGCCAGCAACATCCACTGGCAGGCGCTCGATGTCGACAAGGCGGCGCGCTCGGAAAAACTCGGCCAGAAACCGGCGGTTCTGTGGTTTACCGGCCTGTCCGGTTCCGGCAAGTCGACGATCGCCTCGATCGTGGAAAAGAAACTCCATATCGACGGGCGGCACACCTACACGCTCGACGGCGACAATGTCCGCCACGGTCTCAACAAGGACCTCGGGTTCACCGATGCCGACCGGGTGGAAAACATCCGGCGTGTCGGCGAAGTCGCCAAGTTGTTCGCCGATGCCGGCCTGATCACGCTTGTGTCCTTCATCTCGCCGTTCCGTTCCGAGCGCCGGCTGGCGCGGGATCTCCTGGGCGAGGGCGAGTTCATCGAGGTCTTTGTCGACACGCCGATCGAGGAATGCCGCAAGCGTGACCCGAAAGGCCTCTATGCCAAGGCGGACCGGGGAGAAATCAAGAACTTCACCGGCATCGACAGCCCCTATGAAGCGCCGGAAAATCCGGAAATTCATATCAGGAATGTCGACCGTCAGCCGGAAGAGGTGGCCGAGGAGATCGTGAACTACCTGCGTGAGAAGGGTTACCTGAGCAGCTTCGGTGAACACGGCGAGGGGATCTGAGCCACCCTTGGTCGGCGAACGCTACAAGCGGTTGCGCCTGCCGAGGGTTTCTTCCCACCGGTAGGCGTCGCCCACGATCCGGTCGATATCGTCCAGCTCGGGCTGCCAGTTGAGTTCAGCCCGGGCAAGACGGCTGTCGGCGACGACTTCCGGGCAGTCGCCCGGCCTGCGCGGGCCCATCTCGACCTTGAAGTCCGATCCCGAGGCTGCCTTGACGGCCTTGATCACCTCCAGAACAGAAAATCCGCGGCCATATCCGCAATTGGCAATCAGGTTGCCGCCGCCCGAACGCATGCGTTCGACCGCGAGCCGGTGGGCCACGGCAAGGTCGGTGACATGGATATAGTCTCGGATCGCCGTGCCGTCGGGCGTGTCGTAGTCCCGGCCGAAGACCGTCAAGGACGGCCGCTGGCCGGTCGCGGCCTCGCAGGCCACCTTGATGAGATTGGTTGCATCCCGTGTCGCCTGGCCGGCACGGCCGTGCGGATCGGCGCCGGCAACGTTGAAATACCGCAGCGCCGTGACGGTGAGCTCATGGGCCTTGGCCACGTCCAGGAGCATCTGTTCCGTCATCAGCTTGGAGGTGCCGTAGGGCGCCTGGGGCCGGAGCGGGGCGCTCTCGCGCACCGGCACGCTGTCCGGCAAGCCGTAAACCGCGGCGGTCGAGGAAAACACGAAGTGCTTCACCCCGCACGTGACCGCGGCTTCCATCAGCCCGAGCGAATTGACCGTGTTGTTCCGATAGTATTTGAGCGGATTCTCGATCGATTCCGGCAGGACGATCGAACCGGCAAAATGCACGATCGTCTCGATGCCGTGCCGTCGCAGAAGCGTTTCCATTGCCGCGCGGTCCGCGATGTCCTGCCAGTAAAACGGCACCCCTTCAGGCACGAGCCAGTCGAAACCGGTGCTCAGATTGTCGACCACCACCGGTGGCTCACCCGCATCGAGAAAGGCCAGGACAGCGTGGCTGCCGATATAGCCGGCGCCGCCGGTGATCAGAACGGTCATGGAAACGGCCACCTTCCCTGTCAGATTTTCCAGTGATACCCGATTCCGCGGTACTCAGCCAAATGTGATGCGGCGTTCGCGGGACTTTCCGATTGCCCGTTTCCCCGAAGCCTTTTAAGACCACGCTATTGACCTGACCTGATCAGCTCCGTTGTTCTTTGAAAGGCGTTGCACCCATTATGAAAACCGTTCTGGTGACCGGCTCCGCGGGATTTATCGGCTACTACTTGTGCACACGATTGCTGCAGGACGGGTTTCGGGTCATCGGCCTTGACGCCATGACCGACTATTACGATGTCCGGCTCAAGGAGCGGCGCCAGCAGATGCTCCTGCAGCACGAGCATTTCAAGGCGGTGAACGACCGGGTTGAAGCACCGGAACTGCTGATGTCCCTGTTCCGCTCGGAGACACCGGACTTCGTCATTCACCTGGCCGCCCAGGCGGGCGTACGCTACTCGATCGAGAACCCGCGCTCCTACCTGGAAAGCAACATTGTGGGGACCTTCGAGCTGCTGGAAGCCGCCAGGGCCTTTCCGCCCGAGCACATGCTGCTGGCCTCGACCTCCTCGGCCTACGGCGCCAACACGCAGATGCCGTATACGGAGACGGACAAGGCCGATCACCAGATGTCGTTCTACGCAGCCACCAAGAAAGCGACGGAATCGATGGCGCATTCCTATGCCCATCTTTTCGGCCTGCCGGTGACCATGTTCCGCTTCTTCACCGTCTACGGTCCCTGGGGGCGTCCGGACATGGCCCTTTTCAAGTTCACCAAGGCCATTCTCGAAGGCCGTCCGATCGACGTCTACAATTACGGCGACATGAAACGCGACTTCACGTACGTGGAGGACCTGGTCAACGGCATCCGCCTGCTGATGGACGCGGTCCCGGTGCGCCCGGAAGAGGCCGTGCCCGAGGGCGACAGCCTGTCCCCGGTGGCGCCCTGGCGCGTCGTCAATATCGGCAATTCCACCTCGGTTCAGCTCACCGAATTCATCGAGGCCATCGAGGCCGCCACCGGCAGGAAGGCCGAACGCAACCTGATGCCGATGCAGGCCGGTGACGTGCCGGCGACCTGGGCGAATGCCGATCTGCTGCAGCGCCTGACCGGATACCGGCCGGGAACCACGGTTCAGGAAGGCGTTGCCAAATTCGTGGCGTGGTACCGGGAGTATTACCAGGTCTGACCTGCACAGGCCGGGTCAGGCGCCTGCCTGCGGCGGCTGGCAGACATCCACCCATTGCGCGCCGGTGATTTCGGCAAGGCGGTCCGGCGCAATCCGGACCGCGGCGTTGGTTGCACCCGCGGCCGGAATGACGACATCGAAATCCTTCAGCGAGATGTCGCAATAGACCGGCAGCGGCTGTGCCAGTCCGAACGGACAGACACCGCCGACGGGATGGCCGGTCAGGCTTTCAACCTCTTCCAGCCCGAGCATCTTCACCTTGCCGCCAAATGCCGCTTTCGCCTTCTTGTTGTCCATCCGGGCGTCGCCGCGTGCAACCACGAGGAAGATCCTGTCCTTGAGCTGGAAGGACAGGGTCTTGGCGATCTGCCCCGGAGCGACCCCGTGCGCCTTTGCCGCCAGGTCCACGGTGGCGCTGCTGTCATCCGTCACGATGACCTCGAGATCGGGGGCAACATCGGCTAGGTGGTCGCGGACGCTTTCAAGGCTCATGCTGAAATTCTCTCGTCAAATCGTTGCCAGGTCGAAGCGGATGCATAGCCGCCAGAAGCGCGCATTGGCAAGTCTGCCAATAATTTGTGCATATCTAAAAGTGCAATCTGCCTTATTTTAACAATGTATTCATTATAGTCTTAAATCGTTTTTAACCATTAGGAGCTTAGACGGTACATTGACGGAGTAGAAGATTCATCCTTTGAACTCCGTGGATCGTGTCTTTTAAGGAATGCCTTTATGGCCAGGGCCATGACAGCCGCAAGGGACGTTAGTCCTCCCAGGCAGGAGGAAGACGATCGGACTGACCGCGCGGTAAAACGGGGTGGGACCATGAACATGCCGCTTTTGGTGGCGAAGAATCTCCTGTTCTGGGGATCGATATCGCTCAGCCTCTACGGGCTCTACGCGGTGGTTGCCGCGCTCTGAGCGCTGCCTGCGGCTCCAAGCTCCCGAGAATGCGCAGGCCGACTGGCCCTGCAAATCCGTATCTTCCAAATTTCCCGAAAAGTTTCAAACCGCCGCGGCGGATCTGAAAGGTCAGTTGTCCGCGTCGAGCCTGTTTGACCCGAAATGGTGGTCCGGCCGGAAGGTTGCAGGCAGGGGATGGACCGGGGCGTGCCCGGTCAGGTCCGCGATCAGGGCGTCGGCTACCAGATGGGCTATGCCGAAGGAAATCTTGAAGCCGCCGGTTGCGGCGAACACCTGTTCGTAGCCGGGCAATCGGCCGATCAACGGATCGCGCTTGTGGCAGCGCGGCCGGATGCCCGCCCAATCCGACAGAACCTCCCGGCCCGCGAGTTGCGGGCAGAAGGCGGTGGCCCGTTCCAGAAGCTCTCTCGAGCGCTCCGGTGAGGAGCGGGTGTCCTGAAAGTCCCGGTCCGACGTGCTGCCGATGGCAACGGTGCCATCGTCATGGGGCACGACATAGAGGCCGTCGCAGTAGATCGCCGGCCTGTCTTCCAGGCCGTGGCCCTCCAGCAGCAGGGCCTGTCCTTTTTCACCGCGGCCGATCCGCTCGCCGGTCAGGGTCTCGATGAGCTCGAAGGCCGCAAATCCGCCGGAGACCACAAGCGTCCGGACCCCGACCGGGTCTCTGCCGCCGGCAAGCTGCACGACGCCCGATACTGTGTCGAACCCGATCACCTCCGCGTTCTCAACGAGAGCGCCGTGTCCGCGGACAAAGGCTTCGAGCGCGGACAGGTACCGGCGCGGGGAAATCCGGGCCGCCAGGGTTTCATAGACAAGTCCATGGGGAGCGGCGGCGGCGTCAAGCCAGTCGGACCGGCTGCCCTTGGGCTCGACCGTGTAGGAAAATCCGGTCCGCTCGGGATGCCAGCGCAGCTCGCTCTCCTGCGCCCGCTCCAGGTGATGCTCGAGCTTGTCCGTTGTGGTCAGGGGTAGGATGCGGCCGCAACGGGCATAGCCGCACTCCAGTCCGGTTTCGGCCTCCAGCTGCCGGATCCGGTCTTCCAGGCAGGACAGCGCCTGGAACTGGAATTCCTTCTTCGGGTTCCAGCGCGCCGGCATGTGCGGCATCAGGGCGCCGAGCACACCCCCGCTCGAACCCGCACCGACATGAGCTTTTTCGAAAACGATGACGCTCAAACCGGCCTTGATCGCGGCATGGGCAACGGACAGGCCGAATATTCCGGCGCCCGCAACGGCAACATCAAAGGGACGTGTTTCGGCTTGCGCCATGGCGGGTTTGGTTCCGGTGATTGATTGATCGGTCAGGCTCTTCTATGAGAACGCTGTGATCGGGCAACGGGCTGTGCGGGGCCGTGTCCTGAACGGCTCCTTCTATGGCAGAATTCGAGACAATGTCCACCAATGCACCGGATCTGGAATGGCTTGACGGCGATGTGCCGCGGGCGGAAGGGTTCGGAGACACCTATTTTTCGAGGGCGGGCGGACTTGCCGAAACCCGACACGTGTTTCTGGCCGGCAATCGCCTGCCGGAGCGTTTTGTGGACCGGCGGCAGTTTGTCATTGCCGAATTCGGCTTCGGCACCGGGCTCAATTTCCTGACAACGCTGGACGCCCTGCAGCGGATTGAAAATCCGCCGGAGCTGACATTTGTCTCCTTCGAGCTTTATCCGATGACAGCCGATCAGCTTGTGAGAGCGCTCGGAGCCTTTCCCGACCTTCAAGACCTGGCAGTGGAGCTTGTCGGGTCATGGGCACCGCGGCCGGGCTGGAACCGGCTCGAGGTGGCCGGCGCCACGTTGCGGCTCGGGATCGGCGACGCCAGAGAGTTGATCGGGGATCTCGCCGCGTCCGCCGGGGGCAGGAGCGCGAATGGACCGTCAATCGCACCGGTGGATGCCTGGTTTCTCGACGGGTTCAGTCCCGCCAGGAACCCGGAACTCTGGGACGCGGACCTTTTGACGGCGGCGGCAAGCCTGACGGCAGCCGACGGCACGCTCGCAACCTATACGGCGGCCGGCTGGGTACGGCGCAATCTTCAGGCCGCCGGTTTTGATATTGAAAAGGTCCCCGGGTTCGCCGGAAAGCGTGAAATGGTCATTGGCCGCAAGGCTTGAAGCAACGCTGTCCACATGCGTCAGGCCGGAGCCCGTCCCGTCTCTTCCCCCAGTGTCTCCAGGAGCCAGAGCCGGAATTTTTCCATGGAGGCGTTTTCCTCGCGCGACTTGAGCCATGTCAGCCAGTAGCTGCCGGTCTGAACGGACCTGTCGAACGGCTGGACAAGGCGGCCGGTGAGCAGGTCTTTCTCGAACATCGATATCGGCAGTAGCGCAATACCGGCCCCTTGCGCAGCGGCTTCGGCCATGGTCAGGGAACTGTCGAACATCCAGCCACGGGCCCGCGGCGGCGTCAGCGAAACGCTCTGGAACCACCTGGCCCACTCATCCACGCGGTAGGAGCGCAGCAATGGCTGGTGGAGAAGATCTTCAGGCGCCGTCAGGCCCTGTGCGATTTCAGGTGTACAGGCCGGCGCGAGTGGAGCGTCCATCAGATGAACGGCGTTTGTCCCGTGCCAGGCGCCATCCCCGAAGCGGATGAAACAGTCGAGGCCGTCGGCCATCATGTCCGCCCGGTTGTTGTTGGTCTTCAGCCGCAGGTCGATATGGGGATGCCGGCCGGAAAAGCCGTCGAGCCGGGACAGCAGCCACCCGGTTGCGAAGGTGCCGACAACGCCGATCGTCAGCACATCACGGAAATTGCCGTCCTCGAACCGGCTGAGCGCCGCACTCATGCGCTGAAACGCATCGGTCAGGACGGGCAGAAGCGCCTGGCCTTCATCGGTCAGCGCAACGCCCCGGGGCAGGCGTTCGAACAGGGTGAGGTCCAGCAGGTCTTCAAGGGCCTTGACCTGGTGGCTGATCGCCGTCTGCGAAACGCGCAGCTCCAGGCCGGCACGGGTGAAGCTGCACAGCCTGGCGGAGGCTTCAAAAGCCCTGAGCGCATTCAGTGGCAACTGGGAAACGTCCAAGCGCCTTCCTTTTCGGCCAAGTTTTTCTCATGGCTAACCTCACTAATCATCATTTGCGTAATATCTGTGGCAGAGGCAGGTTCCCCGTGTTTTCTGCTGCAGGTCCGGGGGGCAAACGGCCGCGGCAGATCGGACCCTTGCTGGAGACCTGAAGAAATGATCCGATCGACCCTTAAATTTGCCCGCACGGGCGCTGTTCTTGCTGCGATGACGGCCATGTCGGCAACCGTGATGTCCGCGTGGGCGGGGGACTTTTCAAGCACTGCCCTGGAACGTGCTGTCCTGGATGCCGAAACGCGGCTGTCCGCCCGTATCGGCGTTGCCGTGATCGACACGGAAACCGGCGACACGTGGCAGCACAGGGGAGACGAGCGCTTTCCGACCAACAGCACCTTCAAGGCCTTCCTGTGTGCAGCGCTGCTGGACGCGGGTGCAAAAGGTCTGGTGGATCCGGACCGTAAGGTGATGATCCGGGACAGCGATCTGGTGTCTTATTCGCCCGTGACGGAAAAACATGTTGGCGGCGCCCCGCTCAGCCTGCGCGATCTGTGCGAAATCACCGTCACCATCAGCGACAATGCCGCTGCCAATCTGGTGATGAAGGAAATCGGCGGGCCCGAAGCCCTGACCGCCTATCTGCGTGCCATCGGCGACGACGTGACCCGCTCGGACCGTTGGGAACCGGAATTGAACAGCGGTATTCCCGGCGACGAGCGGGACACGACCAGCCCGGATGCGGCCGCCCGGACCCTGAAGAAACTGGTCCTGGAAGAAACCCTTCCGGACGCCGGGCGCAAGCAGCTCACGGACTGGCTTGTCGGCAACAAGGTCGGCAATGCCACCTTGCGCGCGGGCCTGCCGGACGGCTGGCGCATCGCCGACAAGACCGGAGCCGGCGCCAACAACATCGCGGTGATCTGGCCCGATGGCCGCAAACCGGTGGTGATCGCCATCTACATCACCCAGACGGCGGCCTCCTTCGAGGCCCGTAACAATGCCATCGCGGGGATCGGCAGGGCGCTGGCGGCAAGTCTGGTGCCTTGACGATCCGACGTCGGACCCCTTCCGAACCGGGCCATGTGTTCGGCTTTTCAAGCAGGATTGAGAAAATGACGCCGCATTTGATTATGAAGGCTCTGATTTGCCTTGTTGCCACCCTCTGTCTATCCACGAGCAACGTCCTTGGCCAGTCGGGCTCCAAGGGACGAACGGTGCTGCTGAATGTAGACGTCCTCGACGTCAGCAACGGCATGGTTGTCCGGAACAAGGCCGTCATCGTTGAGGGGCAGGTTATTTCCGCGATCGTCGACGCCTCCGGCTTCGTGCCGGAACCGGGGGATGACATCGTTGCCGAGGGAGGCTTCGCCATGCCCGGTCTTGTCGAAAGCCATGCGCATCTCCTGAACCATCCCTGGACATCCGATGGCACGCTGGCAAGCCAGTACGATTGGCAGGCCACGCAGGAAATGCTCGCGGACCTTGTCGCATATGGCGTCACGACCGTTCGTGACGCCGGCGGGCCCACGGAGGCGGCGGTGCAGTTGCGCCGCCTCGCCGCCGACGGTTCGTTCGTCGCGCCTGAGATCAAGACCGCGGGCCGGAGCCTGATACAATCGTCCTTCACCTCGCCCTACTTTGCGCCCGTTTTCACGCCTGAAGAGGTTGCGCGCGAAATCGAGTGGCAGGCGCTCAACGGCGTGGACCATATCAAGATCTATTCCAGCTTTACGCCCGAGATGGTATCGGTCGCGGTCGAGGAGGCCGCGAAGCACGGAATGCCCGTCTTCCACCATGCCGGGAGGACATCCTGGACCGAAGCCGCCAGACGCGGCGTGGCCGGTGTCAGCCATGCCGCACCCTGGAGCAACGACTACATCGCCGAAGCGGATCTCAAGGACATGCGGCGCTTCAGCCTGATGCAGCGGGTCGACTGGCTGGATCGTATCGACATCGGTTCCGATGCCGTCAGGGAAATGATCGCCGAAATGGCGGACCGCAAGGTGGTCAACGACGTCACTCTGATCGCCATGCACACGAAGTTCTTCGGTGACGATCTGCGTTGGATTGAGCACCCGGATCTTGCGGAGGCGCCGGCCGCCTTCGTGACAGGCTGGAAAGCGTTTTCCTTCACTGCCAACTGGACGCCGGACATGTATGGCGAGGCCAGGGCCGTCTGGCCGAAACTGCAGGCCTGGGTGCGTGCGCTGCACGAAGGCGGCGTCCTTCAGACAGTCGGGACGGATACGCCCACGCCGTGGATTATTCCGGGTGTCAGCATGCACGACGAAATGGCGCTTCTCGCCGAAGCCGGACTGCCGCCCGTGGACATCTTGCGCATGGCGACCTTGAACGGCGCAATCGGCCTCGGGATCGACGACAGGACGGGAACGCTGGAGCCGGGCAAGGAGGCGGATATCTTGTTGCTCGGATCCGACCCGACCGTCCAGATCGGGGCTACCCGGGACATCCGCCTTGTCATGATGAACGGCAGGATCATGGTGCCCCGGGAACCGCTTCCGGCAGTCACGGCGCGGTGACCTTCACACCGTTCGGGGGTCCGGCCGATCCTCGCGTTAACCGGTTTGCCTGCACGGGCTGGCCGCTCGCGCATTGCGTGTTACCCTCGCAGTCCCCGAAGCCTCCGCCAGGAGGCGGCGGCTTCAGCCCCGGCCTCCAGCCGGGTAAATGGGAGGACACGATGGCGATTACCCTGCAGGTGCTGTATCCGATCACACCCGACACGACCTTTGATCACGACTACTACAAATCCACCCACATGCCGCTGGTCAGCGAGCACATGGGACCGTTCCTGCTGATGGTGCAGGCCTCCAGGGGATTGGCGGGTGGCCCGGACGCGCCGCCCGACTATTACGCGATCGCCACGATGGTCTTCGAAAGCCAGGAGAAACTGTCCCTCGCCCTGGAAGCCGCCGGACCGGTGCTGGCCGACATCCCGAACTACACAAACACCAGGCCGCAGATGCTGGTCGGCGAAGTCATCAGCTGAACTTCCATATCCGGTCCTGAAAAAAGGAAACGCTCCCGAGGGGGCATCGCGGGAGCATTTCCATGCGGGGACCGGTTTGGCAGGAACCGGCCCCGATTTCGGCGTCAGGTCACTTCGGCAGGAGCACGTCGTTGACCACGTGAATGACGCCGTTCGACTGGTTGACGTCCGAGATCGTCACCTTCGCGGCGCCGCCGGCCTCATCGAATATGTAAAGGCTGGAGCCCTTGACGACGGCGGTCAGGGCATCGCCGGAGACCGTCTGCATGTTGTAGCGGCCGCCCCGGGACTTGGCCCAGGCCATCAGGTCCGCACCCGAAATGTCGCCGGACACAACATGGGCGGTCAGCACCTTGGTGAGCTGATCCTTGTTTTCCGGCTTCAGCAGGGCGTCGACGGTGCCGTCGGGCAGTTTGGCGAAGGCGTCGTTGGTCGGCGCGAACACCGTGAACGGGCCCGGGGTCTGCAGCGTGTCGACAAGCCCGGCCGCCTTCACCGCCGCGACCAGGGTGGTGTGGTCCTTCGAATTGACGGCATTCTCGACAATGGTCCTGGTCTCGTACATCGGTGCGCCGCCGACTTGCGGATTGGCAAGGGCGGGGCCGGCGGCAAGGCTGGCGGCAACAAGGGCAGTCAGGGCAAGTGTTTTGGTCATCTCGTAAACATCCTCCGGTTGGACTTCCCGGCGCGGCTTTTTCAGCCGATGAGGTTTCCCGCGCCATGAAGCGGGTACACCGCAGCAACGGATCCGGATGCAGGCAGGGAATTATTTTTTTGCGCGTCTTGGCGCAAGACTCGCCAAAAACGCCTCCGCGGGGCAGGCAGAGGCGCTTTCAGGACAGGCTACGGGAGGTTGGGTCCCGGTATTCCGAAGGATTGCCGGAGGTTGCCGCGGCAATGTTCGGTGAATGTCATGCGATACGCTGACCGCACTCGACACCCGTCTGACCCCGTTTGGGCGCGAGGCCTATACCAACCGCAATTAATAGGAACCGATCTGATGTCGTTGTTCCGGTTTGCCGGCAAGGCGCGTTGCGCAGGACGGCCTGGTTGGCCGTTCAAGCGGCGCAACGCCGTCCGGCGGGCCGGAACAGGCCACCGAAGGCCGCGTTTGGAGGCTGTTCTGCCGCGTCGCAGATTTTGGACGATACCCCGTATCGCCCTGCAATCTGCTCCTTGCCGAACAGTCTCCAAACGCGGTCAGATGGGTTCCTATTAAGTGCGGTTGGTATTACCTGATAAACGCGCCAGAAACGGTTTGGATCCATCCGGCAGGCGTGGATTGCGGCAAGACTGGACGGCTCAACCCATTTCCGGCACCGGCGAGACGGCCTTGCCGGTGTCGAACCAGCTCTTTAGGTTGTCGACCACCAGCTGGCCCATGGCATTGCGGGTGGCCTGCGAAGCCGAGCCGACATGGGGCAGGACGGTGACCCGGGGCAGCGCGAGCAGCTTTTCCGGAACCTTCGGCTCCTGTTCGAACACGTCCAGACCGGCGCCAAAGATCGTGCCGTTTTCCAGCGCGGCAATCAGCGCGGCCTCGTCAATGACCGTGCCCCGTCCGATGTTGATGACGATGCCGTTCGGCCCGAGCGCCTCGAGAACCTCCGCGTTGACCGCATGCTGTGTTTCGGCGCCGCCCGGGGCGACCACCATCAGCGTGTCGCAGGCGGCGGCGAGGTCCTTCAGCGTGGCGTGATAGGGATAGGCTACGCCATCCTGCTTGCGGCGGCCGTGATAGTGGATCTCCATGCCGAAGGCCTCGGCGCGCTTCGCGATGGCCTTGCCGATCCGCCCGAGCCCGAAAATGCCGAGCGTGCGGCCCTGCAGCGTTGCCTGTGTCAGCGGGTAGGGGCCCTTGGCTTCCCAGTTGCCCTGGCGCAGCCATTGTTCCGCCTGGCCGAATTCGCGCACCGTCATCAGCATCAGCCCGAGAGCCGTGTCGGCAACTTCCTCCGTCAGCACGTCCGGCGTGTGCGTGACCGTCACCTTCGCCGCGAGGCAATCATCGGTGTTGATGTGGTCGTAACCGACCCCGAAACTGGCGACGATCTCCGCATTGGGGATCTTCGAGAGAAACGCCTTGTCGACCGGCCCGAACGCCATGGCAACACCACGGATCTTCTCACCGACCTCCGCCAGCAGTGTCTCGGGATCGTCCGCCTCGTAGAGCCGGTGCACGGTGAAATTGGCATCGAGCTGCTCCTGAACAATCGGCAGCATCGGGCGGGGCATCAGGATGTCGATGGTCATGGGAAGGTCCGGTGGGAAATCGTGAACGAAGAATTCGGGAGACCTTACGGGGAAGGCGAGGGGGAGAAAAGGTAGAATTGCTCTCGAGCGGTACTCACTGGCCAACATGCTTGGATATGACCGGTCCTTGCGTGCCCGATGATCGGTTCATCTGGAGTGCGGTCCATGCTGGCGACGCACCTTATTCGGCCGACATTGCAGTCATGTCTGCGCGGGGGCATGGGACACCGACAACCGGGGTTATCGCAATGCGGCAGTGTGTACCAATCGTCGGTCAGTATGCTCGGCAAGGATGGATCGAAGGAAGCCTTGATGCCGTGGTCCTGTGGTCAAGGACCATTCGGCTTTTCAATTCGAGACGGGCATTCGAATAGGGCCTTGCTCAATCTGCGCGCCATTCTTCGCAAGGAAGCTTTCAAGCTGGGTATCGGCAACGACCAAGGGTTCGCTTTGCGCTGTGGCTCCATGCCGATCGAAAATGTCACTCAAAGTCGGGTCCACGACAAACCGCTGGGAGACGATGACGGCGTCATAGCTCTGTTCCTTGAGCAGGATCTCGAGGCCGGAAAGACTGGTGGTCAGGTCCACAACCCAGCCTTTGTCGGTGGCAAGGGCCATGCTTTCAGATACATTGTCCTGACCGATCGCCAGGAATACGAGCCTCTTGTCGAGATCAGCGTGCTCCGGAGGCATTGCCGTCGGCAGATCGATGAAAAACTCGGTGCCCACCTTCTTGTTTCTGCGGAACCCGATTGTTCCATCCATGAGTTCGATGAGAGCTTTGGTGATGCTCAGACCGAGCCCCGTTCCGGTTACCTTCCGCGTACTCCCCTTCTCAGCCTGCTCGAATTTCTGGAAGACCTTGTCAGCAAAATCGTCCGGAATGCCTGGGCCCTGGTCTTTGACGCTAATTCTGATGGTGTTGTCGGATCCCGGCATGGTGCACAGTTCGACTGCGGACTGGGCCGGTGAAAATTTTATCGCGTTCGAAATCAGGTTCAAAATGGCCTGCTTGAAGCGATCTTCGTCAATTTTGACTTCGCAATTCGGTGTTCTGTCGATGAGGGAAAGCGATATTTCCTTGTCCGGCATGTAAATCGAACTCAAGAGAACAGCGTCTTCGAGAGATTTCCGGATTTTTGTTTTCTTGGTGTCGGCGGTGTATTTTCCAGACTCGATCTTCTCGATCTCAAGAATGTCATTTACGAGAATAAGCAGGCGTTCGCAGTTTAGCTTCGATATTTTCAGCAGGTTTTGGGCTTTTTCCGGAAGCGAGCCTCCGGCACCTCCGGCCAGAAGTCCGATGGCGCCACGAATGGACGTCAGGGGTGTCCGCAGTTCATGGTTCACAGTCGACAGGAATTCGCTCTTGGCAGCGTTCGCCTGTTGAGCGACTTCCGTGAGCCGGATCAATTCCGCCTGGAGACGGCGTTGCTGGGTGACAACGGCGGCTGTGCACAATCCGAACAGAACGCAGGACACAAGGAAGATCTGCAACGTTATGACTTTGACACTCAAATCGGCCTGCATGAGAGCGAAGGGGCCGGTTCCGTGGATCGTGAAGCCGATTGACAGGGCGGCGATGGACAAGGTTGCAAGTGCGGTCGCCGATACGCCCGTGGTGAAGGCAGTGAGCGCGAGAGGCAACATCACGACAAAGAGAAACGGGTAGGAAGACTGCACGAACACGGCGCTTGTGATCCCGACGCAGAGCAAAAGGCTTCCAAGCGACTGCAGCGATAGCAGGCTATCCCGTTCGGCCTTCTTCTGGTCGAGAGGAATTCCAACCAGAAGAAAAGGGGCCACGATCAGCATCCCGAGCGCATCCGCCCCGTACCAGTTGATAAACACGGGCCAGAATTCCGTTCCGACCGTTTGTTGAAGATAGAGCGATGCAATGGAGCCCACAGTCGCTGTTGCCAGGCCTCCGGTCACCAGCGCGAAGATCAACAGATCGATGGGTCTGCTCAGATCGATCCTCGGGCAAAGGCGCTTCAAAACCAGAACGCAAATCGAGACCTCGAGCGTGTTCAGAGCAGACAGGACAAGAGCATTGGACAGTGTGTCGCCGACGAAAAGGTTTGCCGCCAGGTTCCCGGCATAGGCCGCGATCATCAACTGAATAATCCGCGACGGTGGTGCAGTCAGAACGATGGCCAAAAGAGCCGCATTCGGGAGCCAGATCCAGGCGACACGTCCCGTTTCTCTCGTGAGAATGATTCCAGCAACGGCGAGCGCAAAAAAGACGACGGTCACCAAGGCCAGTTGAGCCGAAGGCCGAACGCGACCGAATTGAGAGGCGATGTTGAACGTTTTTTTAGCGGGTGCACTCAACTTCCATTCGGATGGTATCATTTTCCGCGTCCAAAACGAGAGGTTCGGTGGTTCAGCGCAGCGGGCACTGGTGCGAGCACAAATCAAATCAACAGCGGATTTAGAATTTGTAAAATTCAGAGTTCCGCTGCGTAAAATGGAGTCTTGGTTCGCGGAGCGACTTGTTTCTCCATGCGGGTCAACATGTTTCTGACAGTGTTCGCGTGTCTAGACGCATGGTCAGAATTGTTACGCATTAGATCCTTGTTGCAAAGGGGAGGAAATGAGAACTCAATCGCCTCCTGTGTCGCTCTTGCCCTTCAGCTTTGCGCTTTCCTTTTTCAGCGGTCGGGAGACCGGACAGACTTCTTGGACATAGCTGTTCAGGGTGTTGGTCAAGCTTTCCTTGATGATGGAATAGTGAACAAACTGGCCACGCTTTTCCTTGCGCACGAGTCCGGCGCCTTCCAGCACGCCAAGATGCTGTGAGATTGATGGCTTGGACATGTCGAAACGCTCGGCAATCTCTCCGGCCGTCAACGAGCTGTGTGAAAGATAAGCGAGGATCTTTCGCCGTGGTGCGGAGGCAAGCGCTTCAAAGATTTTCTGTATGCCGCCGGTCTCCGCAGCGGTGACTACGCCGGTTCGATCTGTCATGGGCCAAGAATCCTTGAAAAGTGCCTGATTTTATCAATTAGGTTGTTGCCTAACTAACTAATGAATGGTAATTAGCTTATCGCCTAAATAATAGACGTCCCTTCCGAAGGCAAGTGCCCGCCTGTCACGGCGGCTTATTCGTCAAGTCACTGATTGCGCTTCCGGGTGTTATTGCCGGGAGACAGGATCGTTCGCCTGGATGACCGGGAAGGCAGGAAAAATATGTCCTTTGTCACCGAAGCAAAAGCGCAGCCCGTATCAACCGAACGGGTCTTCTCCGAAAACGGCGCCAATCCTGTGGAAGGAGAAGTGGTCTTCAAACCGGTGAAGGCAGCCTGGATCGCCGGGATGACAGCGGTTGCGCTCGTCGCCGGACCCTTGAGCGTCACGCCCGGGTCGATCGCTGTTTTCATCGTGCTGACCGCGATCACCATTTGCGGCGGTCATTCCGTCGGTATGCATCGCCTGCTGATACACCGGTCCTTCAGAACCATTCCGGTAATCGAAAAAGTTCTGGTGTATCTTGGCGTGTTGGTTGGCATGGCTGGCCCATTCGGGATGATCCGCCTGCACGACTTTCGAGACTGGGGACAACGCCAGTCCGACTGCCACGATTTTTTCTCCCACCGTTCCGGTTTCTGGAAGGATGCCTATTGGCAGCTCAGCTGTGGAATCAACCTGAAAAATGAGCCGGTCTTTGTGATCGAGGACGAGGTGGTGCGGGACGGGTTCTACCGAATGATTGAGAAAACCTGGATGGCCCAGCAGCTCGTTGTTGCCGTGCCGCTTTTTCTTATGGGTGGTCTTCCTTTCGTCGTTTGGGGCGTCTGCTGCCGGGTGTCCGTGTCGCTGATTGGACACTGGCTGGTTGGCTATTATGCCCATCAGCCGAGGGATCATCTGCTGTATATAAAAGGCGCTTGTGTTCAGGGATACAATCTGCCGCGGCTCGGTCTTGTAACTTTCGGCGAGGCATTTCATGAGAATCATCATGCCTTCCCAAAGTCGGCAAACCTCGGCTTTCTGCCTGGGCAGACTGATCCGGGTTGGTGGCTTGTTGCTGGACTGGGACGACTGGGGCTGGTCTGGGAGGTCGAGACGCCGGAGACTTTGAAAACCCGTCCGGGATTATCGGTGAACGGAGAAACTTCTTTGCCTGACGGCGCGCAAGGATGGTTACGGACATTGGCAAGCAAGTAGCGGGTCAGGCAAACACTAGTATGTTCGTCCCCCATTGCCCCCGCCGTCCATTTCCCCTAAAAGACCCCGCAGAATCCTTAAAGATCCCGTCAGCTTTCAGTGGAGAAGCGGAGCCCCATGGCGCGCCAGTTCATCTATCACATGCATGGCCTCTCCAAGGCCTATAACGACAAGAAAGTCCTCGACAACATCAACCTCAGTTTCTACCCGGACGCCAAGATCGGCATCCTGGGTCCGAACGGGGCCGGTAAGTCGACGCTTCTGAAGATCATGGCCGGCCTCGACAAGGAGTATACCGGCGAGGCCTGGGCCGCCGAGGGCGCCAAGGTCGGCTACCTGCCGCAGGAGCCGCAGCTCGACAGCTCCAAGACCGTGATGGAAAACGTCATGGAAGGCGTTGCCCACAAGCAGGCCAAGCTCGACCGCTACAACGAGCTGATGATGAACTACTCGGACGAGACCGCCGAGGAAGGCGCCCAGCTCCAGGACGAGATCGACGCACAGGACCTGTGGAACCTGGAAAGCCAGGTGGAAATGGCGATGGAGGCCCTGCGCTGCCCGCCCTCCGACGCCGCCGTCGACAACCTGTCCGGCGGTGAGCGCCGCCGCGTTGCGCTCTGCAAGCTGTTGCTCTCCGAGCCGGACCTCTTGCTGCTCGACGAACCGACCAACCACCTGGACGCCGAAACCGTCCACTGGCTGGAGCGGCACCTGCGCGAGTTCAAGGGCTCCGTCCTGATCATCACCCACGACCGCTACTTCCTGGACAACGTCACCGGCTGGATCCTGGAGCTCGACCGCGGTCAGGGCATCCCCTACGAGGGCAACTACTCGGTCTATCTGGAGAAGAAGACCAAGCGCATGGAGCAGGAAGGCCGCGAGAACATGGCCCGCTCCAAGGCGATTGCCCGCGAGCGCGAGTGGATGGGCATGAGCCCGAAAGGCCGCCAGACCAAGTCCAAGGCCCGTATCCGCGCCTACCAGGACCTGGTTTCCGCTCAGGAAGAGCGGCAGCCGACCATCGAGCAGATCCTCATCCCGGTGGGAGAGCGTCTCGGCGCCAACGTCATCGATCTCGAAGGCGTTTCCAAGGGCTTCGAGGATCGCCTGCTGATCGACAATCTGTCCTTCAAGCTGCCACGCGGCGGCATTGTCGGTGTCATCGGCCCGAACGGCGCCGGTAAATCCACCCTCTTCAAGATGCTCACCGGCCAGGAAAAGCCGGACAGCGGCACCATCACCATCGGTGACAGCGTGCATCTTGGCTATGTCGACCAGTCCCGCGACGCGCTTGATCCGAACAAGACGGTCTGGGAAGAGATTTCCGGCGGCGCCGAGGTGATCTATCTCGACGACAAGGAAATCAACTCGCGCGCCTATTGCTCGTCCTTCAACTTCAAGGGCCCGGCCCAGCAGGCCAAGGTCGGCGACCTGTCCGGCGGTCAGCGCAACCGCGTGCACCTCGCCAAGGTCCTGAAAAAGGGCGCCAACGTACTGCTGCTCGATGAGCCGACCAACGACCTCGACACCGAGACGCTCGCGGCCCTGGAAGATGCGCTGGAAAACTACGCCGGCTGCGCCGTGGTGATCTCGCACGATCGTATGTTCCTCGACCGCCTGGCCACGCACATGCTCGCCTTCGAGGGCGACAGCCACGTGGAATGGTTCGAAGGCAACTTCGAGGACTATGAAAAGGACAAGGTCCGCCGCCTAGGTGCCCACGCAGCCGACCCGCGCCGGATCAAGTACAAGCCGCTGACCCGCTGATCAGTCGGTGCAAAAAGACATGCGAAAGGCGGTCCCCCGGGGCCGCCTTTTTCTGTTCTCAGGATGACGCTTTGGAAGTCGATGGTCTTGGGCTTCGGTCCCGGATCGCGCTGCGCCTCTCCGGGATGAAGATGGGGAGGGACGAGAGTGGTTTTTTCCTATTGCTCCCGCGCCTTTTCCCGGAGCCACAGATAGAGCGGCAGTCCGAGCGACAGGCCGACGAACCAGATCGCGGGGATGGTCAACCACCAGCCGGAGACGCGGTGGTCCCGCGCATCGTGCCAGGACCAGATCCAGAAGACGGCACAGGAGATCAGCAGATCCGCCGTGAAACCAGCGCTCGGACCGCTGGCGAACAGCAGCGAGACGAACAGCGGGATGTTGGTGCCGTTTGCGGCAATGAAGCCGGCGAAGAAGGTCCAGGGGACAAGTGTGCCGGCCAGCGCGGCAACGAGATAGGCGGTTCTCATGGTTTCCTGCTTCCTTGAATGTTCAGCGGGAAGGATGCGCCGCGCATTCGGCCCGCCTCAATTCCCTTGAAGGGAATGGGGCACCGCCGGGCCGCGGTTCTGGCCTCGGCAGCGTTTTCGTGCTCTGGTCGGTTCTGTCGGAAATTCGAAAAATCAGACCTTTAGCCGCAGCTACTCAAGTTCAACCGATGCTTCAATACGCCTCGAGAATCGGAAAAAGACTGACCGCCTACGATCCCGGCGCGCTGCGCTTCGTACGCGGTGTGCATCTGATGCTGACCGTTCTGGCGGGCGCCACGCTGGGCAATCTCATTGCCGACCTGTTTCCCGGTGTCTCCGGGTTCAAGCTGGCGGTCCTGGTGGCTGCCAGCGGGGCCCATTGCCTGATCTTCACGCCGGTCGCGACCCGCAAGCAGGAAATCCGGTCGATCGTGTCCCTGGGGGCAATCCTGACGACACTCTTCGGCTTCGGTGCGCTGGCCGGAACATTGGCGGGACAGTCGGCGCCGTCCGTTTTGCAGGGGCTTTGGGTGGCCGTCATCGCGCTGGGATTTTCCCTCGACGGCCTTGGCGGCATCTGGCAACGCGCCGGGCGCATGATGTCGATCAGCTGGCTGTTCGTGATCATGGGCAGCCTGCCGGAATCTCCAGGGCTCTGGCTGCCGGCCATGGCCGTTGCCGGGTCCATGACGGCATTCGTCGTCCGGATTGTCCTGTGGCGGCCCTCGACGGAAGCAACCTACCGGAGGATCGAATCCGCCAACCGCAAGGCGATGGCGGCCTATCTGGAGCGCACGGACCAGGGAGGAATCTCCGACAGGCAAACCGCGTCGGAGGCGATGAAGGAGCTGTCCGGCCTGCGCGGGGAACTGAGCACCTGCGCGCAGCTGCTCGGCCCGCATGCGTCGCTGAAGGGGCTTTCACCGGAAGCGGCCACCATGATCGAACTGGCGCTGGATGTCGTGCGCGACGCCGCCACCAACCTTTCGGCAGTCGGCAGGACCCGGCTTCTGGAGAACCCGGCTTATCGCGGCTCGCTTCGCGCGCTGCAATCAAGGCTCGAGGCCGGCGGGAGCTTGCAGCAGCCGGAGCCCGAAACCGCCTGGGCAGAGCCTGACACGGAGCTCGCGGCCGGGGACCGGTTCCAGATTCTGAGAATTGCCCAGGCCTTCCGGCGATTGTGGCTTCTTGCAGGGGAGGCGGATCTGGAACCGCTGCCGCAAGTGGGGGCATCCGCCGGTGAACAGAAACCCTGGTGGCGGCAGCTCGCCTGGCGGCTGGCTCTCCAGGCCGGGGTCGCGGCCGCGGTCGGAACCGGTATCGGTGTCGCCCTGGACCTGAGCCACGCCTATTGGGTGACACTGACTGTGATTATCGTCTTGACCAACAGTCTCGGAACGACGCTGCACAAGACGGTGCAGCGCAGCGTCGGAACGGCTGTCGGCGTTCTTGTTGCCATGGCGGTGGATCCGCTGCTGAGCGCTTTCCCGGACATACGCGTGATGCTCGTTGTCGCCGCGATCCCGCCCGTGATCGTCTTCATGGACCGGAACTACGCGATCGCTTCCGGCGTCATCAGCTTTCTCGTGGTGATGGGCCTGCAGACCCTGGAAGACCTGCCGCTGGTTCAACTCTGGGCCCGCCTCTATGACACGCTCATCGGCGCCGGTGTCGGTCTTGGCGTTGCCTGGCTGCTGCTTCCGAAGCGTTCCGGCGAGAGCATCCGTTCGCTGATGAACGGGTATCTGACCGCCTGCGCCGATGTTCTGGACGGTCAGGACGGCAAGAGCGACGACCTGCATGAGTTTGCCCGTTTGCGCGCGGCAGCCGTACAACTGGTCGCGACCGCAGATGCCTACCGCGCCGAGCAGGCACCCTGGTCGTCTTTTTCCGGCGCCGGCAACAAGCTGGACATTCTGGTCATCGTGCTGGCGAATTACGTCGTCCTCTACCGCCAGGCGCGGACGGCTGTCCGGGCGGAAGCGGCAACGAACCCGGACGCGGTGGCCGGGGTCGAGGTGCTTGTCGATCGCCTGGACAAACGGGTGCGCGGCGCTCTCGAAGCCGTGCGCCAGGGACGGCCGCAGCAGAAATCTCCGGGGTTGGCGGAAGACTGGATGGAGGTGGTTTCCAGGTTCTCCTGCGCAAACGCGCAGCTCATGACCGACTGGGTGGCGATGCTCTACCACGCCCGCAAGTTCATCTGCTGTCTCGATGGGCTGAGGGAAGACAGGCTCTGGTCGGAGGCGTTCGAGCCGCAGGGGGCAACAGTGTCCTGACCCTAGATTCTCTCCAGGTGCTTCAGAATGTCTTCTGAACTGTCGGTGATCGCGGTCGAGATGTTTTTCAGTTCTTCCGTCAGCGCGCCGAATTCCTTGCCGTAGGGGCCCGCGCGGTCGGCGGATATCTTGGCGTTGAGGGCAATCATCCGGGAAAATTTCGAGGCCTTCTGGATTTCCTGCAAGGCGACCATGACACGTTGCGCTTCTTCCTCGCGCTGGTGCCGCCGCCGCCGCATTTCCTCGGCAAAGTCCTCCTCGAGCGCCACGACGATTGCCTGCAGCGTCTGCAGGAGGTCCTCCAGTATGAAACCGGAAAAACCTTCAAAGGCCGCCCGGTCGGGAATGCTGTTGCCGGCAAGCGCCTGCATGTAATGCTGCGCTTCGCTCAGGAAGCGTTCGATTGTTTCCCGGCCACCGTGTCCGTTGCCATCTTCAAGAACGGTCCGGATCCGCGCCGAGGCAAGCCGAGGCAGCCCCGCGTCCTCGTCGCCATGCAACAGGAGGTCGTATCCCTGCCGGAAATCCTGCAGCGCCTTTTCAAGCATTTTCCATAAGTTTTCGGGGATAGCGTGGCCGTTCTCCACCTGCCCGGAAAGTGTCAGGAACAGGAATCCGATCCTCTGGGACAGCATACGCTGCCGTCCTGCAATGTTGATCAGTCTGCCATAGATGTCTTCGCTGACGGTCATTTGTGGAACTTTGAGAAAACTTGCACGAATCATTTCCTTCAACTTGAAGGATGCGGTGGCTTCGGCTTGGGCAAAAGCGGAAAACTTGAGCATGCTGCCCAAATTTTGGCGATCATGAAACCAAAGTCGAAAGCCTGGACGCGGCCGGTCCGGACCGATTTACGGTTGTGATGACACCCATAAGAGAGATTTGATGGTTTCGATTGCCACCTGTGCCTAGAAAAGGGTGAGGACAAGGACAGGAGTTTCTGCAATGGACCAGCTCGCGCTTTTACCGGACGAACTCCGGGTTACGCGGAAGTTCAAGATATCCGGCAGGGTGGAAGGCGTCTTTCAGACCGCGGCCCCCGACGACTTTCAGACCACTGCGACCGGGACGCTCGAGCTTGGCTTTGAGGGGATCGCCGGTGACCGGCACGCGGGGTTCACGCGGCGGTCCGGAGGCCGGGAACCGTGGTACCCGCGCGGAACGGAAATGTGCAACGAACGGCAGCTGTCGCTCCTGTCGGTCGAGGAACTTGGCCTCGTCGCCAAACGCATGGATATTCCCGAGCTGAAGCCGGAATGGATCGGCGGCAACATCAGTGTCGCCGGCATTCCGAGGTTCTCCCTGCTGCCGGCGCGTACCAGGCTGGTCTTCGAGGGGGGCGCGGTTATCCGGGTGGACGGTGACAACATGCCCTGCCGCTTCGCGGGGGCCGCGATTGCGGAACACAATCCGGGACGCGAGGGACTGGATCTCCTGTTTCCGCAAAAGGCCAGACGCCTGCGGGGGCTGGTCGGCTACGTCGAAAAGCCGGGGACGGTTGCCCCCGGCGAGACCGTCACGGCCCATATTCCGGAACAGTGGATTTACGAAAACGTCTGAGTGGCTACTCTGGCGGCATTGCCCGTTTCCAGAGGAGTTAGAGATGCTGCCGATCCACCACATGATCGACGCCGCGCCGCAGCCGGTCGCGCCGTTCTCCCATGCCGTCGAAGCCGACGGCTGGGTGTTCGTCACCGGCCAGATGCCGACCTTACCGGATGATCCGGACGCACCGTTGCCGGAGGGGATCGAGGCGCAGACCGTCCGGGTCATGGACAACCTCAAACTGGTGCTGGGCGGCGTGGGGCTCGGTCTGGAAAACGTGACTTTTGTCAGGGTCTACCTGACCGAATTCAAGCGGGACTACCGGGCCATGAACGACACGTACCGGTCCTTCTTCGAAGCCGGCAGGCTGCCGGGCAGGACGTGCGTCGGTGTCTCGGGACTGGCCGTGGATGCGTTGGTGGAAATCGACCTGATCGCACGCCGGCCCTGAGGTTCGAGGCTGGAGACAGTCGAAGACTTGGGACCTGGCCGGGGCTTCCGGGCAGGTCAGGGGCCTGCGTCGTCCGAGACTTCCTTGTTGCAGCCCCAGTCCTTCAGCACCGCGTTCATGTCTCCAACCACGAAATAGCGCGCGGCATCGCGATCATAGCCGTCCTCCAGCAAGGTGTCGTAGTCGGTCATCTCGTGACGGACGTGGCTCGTGGTCGCCTGCCATAACGCAATGGACGGCGGCAGGTGGCGCAGGTGACCGGCAAGAGCAAGGGCGAGGATGGCCTCGGCGTCGCGCATGGGCACCCTGGGAAGCAGGGTGCGCAAGGCCTTGCGCATGTCCTTTTGCCGTTTGGTTCCGCCGGACATTTACCCTTCCTAGGCTGTCGTGACCAATTAACGATTGGCAGCGCCGCCCGAAAATCGGGTCTTTTCAAGGAGCATGGAGGACGGACATGCGGGTGCCTTCGCTGCGCGGCGCTCTAAAGGGGCTTGGTGTTTGACAGCCGGGCCTTTCCGGGAGCGTCCGAGCTGACAAGCGGGTAACCGGCAAGCGACGTGTCGCTCTGCAGCGCGGTTCTGACTTTTTCGAAAGGCATTGGGGCGCAGAAGAAATAGCCCTGTACCAGGCGGCATTGCATGGTTTCCAGGACCGCAAGCTGGTCGCGCTCTTCGACACCTTCCACCACGCACTTGATCTGCATGGAGCGGCACAGGTTGAGGATCGACGTGATGACACCACTGGCGACCGGCTCGCTGAGCGCGGCGACGAAACTTCTGTCGATCTTGACACAATCGATGGGCAGGCGGTGGAGGTAGCCGAGGCTCGAATAGCCCGTTCCGAAATCGTCCAGTGCCAGTTTTACACCGGCGGCCCGCAGTGTCCGCAGGCAGTTCTCCGCGGCTTCGTAGCTGTCGATAACGGAGGTTTCGGTGATTTCGAAGGTGACCAGGCGCGAGTCCATGCCATTGTCGCGAATGATCTCGAGGAGTGCCTCCACGGTCTCCGCGTTGGTGATGTCCTGGGCTGACAGGTTGAACGACAGGTAAAGGTCCCGCGGCAGGGCCTTGATCTGCGCAATGGCCTTCCTGAACAGGGTGATGGTCAACCGGTTGATCAGGCCGGTGCGTTCCGCGATCGGGATGAACTTGTCCGGGGCCACCGGCCCCAGGGCCGGATTGTCCCACCTGGCCAGGGCCTCGAAACCGACGACAACCCGTTCCGGAAGCTGGATGACCGGCTGGAAATAGACACAGAACTCCTGATCGTGATCGGCGTTTTGCAGGGCACCCTCGATCGCCCGCTCGGACCGGATCCTGGCCTCGTGTTCCTGTGAATAGACGGTGGTTCCGCCGCGAGACGTTGATTTCGAATGGTAGAGCGCATAGTCGGACCGGTCGAACAGCGCATGGGCTGTCCGGCCGCTCTCGGGATAAAAGGCAATGCCGCACGAGGCTCCGACCGACAGGTGCAGGTCGCCTATCTTGAAGGGGGCCTTGATGCTGGTGCAGATCATCTCGCCGAACTTCGAGGCGTCGTCCTGGTTGCCGCGATAGAAAAATCCGAATTCGTCCCCGCCGAGCCGGCAGATTTCGGTGTTGTCCAGCCCGACCGACTTGAGGCGCTGGCCGACCTTCATCAGCAACTGGTCGCCTATCTGGTGGCCATAGGTATCGTTTATCGGCTTGAACCTGTCCAGGTCGACAATACCGACGGCGAACGTGTCTTCGTCCTGACCGATTTCCTCGATCAGTGTTTCCAGCCGGTTGAAGAAATAGCGCCGGTTGGGAAGGCCGGTCAGGACATCGGTCTGCGCAAGGCGTGCATTCTCCGCGTTCAGCCGTGCCGTTTCCTTCTGCTTGGCCGCCAGTTCCGATTGTGACTGTATCAGTTTGCAGAAGCCGTTATAGCCGTTGAACAGCACCTGCAGGATGACAAGGCAGACCAGGAAGATGTTCAGGGCAATGGCCGCATAGACATCGTTTCCCTGCCCCAGGTAGTGGATGAGATACGGCACCGTGACGATGAGCATGACCATCAGGGCGGCCTGCGGCAGGTGCATCAGGCAGAAAATGCAGCCGATGACGGTGATCGCGATGAACAGGGCGACATGTCCGCGTTCGGCCGGACCGCCATAGGCATCGAGACTGAGTGACCAGGTTATGTAGATTGCTGCAATCAAACTGCCGAGAACCACGGTCTGGCGCATTTTCCGGATGGCTTCCTGCGGACCGAGTTCTGTCTTGCGCGCACGTATCCACGCCACGAGCCTGAGGCAGGTCAGGATCAGGATGGGACCGAGCGTGCCGACGGTGAGGTAGACCGGAGCCAGATGGAAATGGGTGTAGGAAACCGCGATCGCATTGACCATCAACAGCGCATAGAGGGAAGGCACCTGGGTCTTCAGCTCATTGTACTGGGCCTGGGCAATATCCGGTCGGCGTGGATCGATCATCATCCATCTTATGAATGCCCGGATTTTTTCCATCACGCCCTCCGCAGTCTTTCTTTTATACCGGAAAGAATGTAAATATTTGTTTTAGAAACGACTTTCGCTGACGGATGCTGTTTCTGTGGTCAAGGAAGTTCCATAATTGGAGCAGTTGCGTCATTTTGCCGAAGCGGAGGCATGGTGCAAATCTTCAGAATTGTTTCACAAATTTCCGTATCTGAACGAGGCAGATGCGCCGGCGTGGTGCGATATTACTCAATATTACTGGTTGGAGGTCTGTATCCTTCGAACCGAGTCCATGTACCTTAGCAAATTTACGCAGCGGGAGCATCTCATATGTCCGGGCGCGCTTTCAGTGGCCTCGCGCGCGGTCACGGCATGAGAGGCGAGGCCCGCCTGTCCGCAAGCGGGAGCCCGAGGCGGATTGCGGGCCGACAGCTGCGACCGGCCGGTTGGTGCGGACCAGACCGGAAAGTGAATGAGAAACGCCGGAATAAGAAAAGCTGACTATTTTTTTATCGGCCGAATGCGTTATATATGTGCTCATGGCAGATAGAACGAGAACCCGTCTTCTGAACGCACTGAAGTCTTCCGGACCGCAAACAGCGGCGGATCTGGCCGCCGGGCTGGACGTGACCACGGTCGCTGTGCGGCAGCATCTCGATGGTCTGAACCGGGAAAATCTGGTTGATTTCGAGGACTTGAAGGGAGCCGTCGGCCGTCCCAAGCGGGTCTGGGCGTTGACTGCGGCCGGCCACCAGCAGTTTCCGGACAATCACTCCAACCTGATCCTCGGGCTCCTCAACGGCATGAGCGAGATCTTCGGGGACGAGGGCCTGGACAAACTGATTGCCCACCGGGAGGCACAGAGCAGGAAGTCCTATCAGAAGGCACTGAGCGCGGTCCAGGATCTGCCCGGCAAGCTGGACGTGCTGGCCGACTTGCGCAACCAGGAAGGCTATATGGCCGATGTGGTTGATGAAGGGGACGCCTACCTGCTGATCGAAAACCATTGTTCGATCTGCGCGGCCGCAACTGCCTGTCAGGGATTTTGCCGCTCCGAGCTGAACCTTTTCAAGGAGGTTCTCGGTCCCGAGGTCTCCGTGGAGCGCACGGAACACCAGTTGTCCGGCGGCCGGCGTTGTGTCTACAGGATCGAGCCGCGGGCCTGAGCCTGCGCCGAGATCAATCAGGGAGCTCCCGGGTGTTCATCGCAAAGCCGGTTCTGGCCGGTCTCATCGAGCGGTATTTTCGCCCCTTCGAAACCCATATCCGACCGCTCGACCTGCCGGTGACACCGTTGCCGGACGAGGGGCCGCTGCATCTCGTCTGGCACTTCGCCAAGATGTTTCGCAAGCAGCTGGTGATCGTCTCGCTGCTGGCCATGATTTCGTCGGCCCTCGGTCTCGCCGGGATCTGGGCGATCGCCTATGTCGTCGACGGTGTTACCGGCGACGGAGCCGGCCCGTTCCTGCATGGCAATGCCTGGGTCCTCGCCGGGTTCTTCGTTGTCTTTGTCCTGATCGATCCGCTGGCGTTTCTGCTGCGCCAGTCCTTTGCCTTCCAGACCGTGCGCATCCTTTTGCCCGCGGCCATGCGCTGGCAGGCGCACAAGGCGGTCGAATCGCAGGACATGGCATTTTTCGAGGACACGTTCGCCGGTCAGGTCGCGACCCGGATCGCCCAGGTGACCATGTCGGTCCATCGCCAGATGATGCTGGCGATCGAGACCATTCCCTTCCTGGTGATCCAGTTCGGCGGTTCCTTCCTGCTCCTGCTGGCGCTGGCCTGGCCGCTGGCTGTCCCGGTTTTCTTCTGGATCGCCGCCAACTGCCTGATCGCCTGGGCGGCGATCCCGTCCTATCTGCAGCGTGCCCAGAGGGTGGCAGCCGCCAATTCGCGCGCCACCGGTGCCATGACCGATGTCTATTCCAACATCGCCATGGTCAAGCTGTTTGCCGCGGAGGATTCGGAGGCGGGCGCCATTCGAAAGGTCATCGGCGAAACGATCGACACCCGCCACAGCGAGAACCGCACCTATATCCTGACAGACAGCAGCGTCTATTTCCTGAACGTGCTGCTGATCCTGGCGGTGGTCTCCATCGGCTTCTGGGGCATGACCGGTGGTTGGGTCTCCATAGGCGACTTTGTCGCCGGGCTGACCGTGACCCGGTCGCTGTCCCATGCCTCGTCGAGTTTCATCGGCGTCGGCCAGTCGATCACCTCGACGCTCGGCACCATCCGCGACGCCATGCCGATCATGACCAGCCGGCCGGACATCACCGACAGGCCCGGTGCGAAGGAACTGGCCGTGGACAAGGGAGAAATCCGCTTCGACAGGGTCGCCTTCGCCTATCAGAAGGACAGAAACCCCGTCCTTGAAGACTTTTCCCTGACAATCGGGGCCGGTGAACGTGTGGGCCTTGTCGGCCTGTCCGGCGCGGGCAAGTCAACGGTGATCTCGCTGCTGATGCGCCTGCGCGATGTCTCTGACGGCGCGATCATGATCGACGGTCAGGACATCCGGGATGTCACCCAGGCATCGCTGCGCAGCTGCATCGGTGTCGTCACGCAGGATATTTCCCTGCTCAACCGGTCCATTCGGGACAATATCCGCTACGGCAAACCTGAGGCCTCCGACGACGAGATCCGCGAGATTGCCCGGGCCGCCGAGGCGCTCGGCTTCATCGGGGAGCAGACCGACAGCAAGGGCCGCACCGGACTGGACGCCCATGTCGGCGACCGGGGCGTGAAACTGTCCGGTGGCCAGCGCCAGCGCATCACCATCGCCCGGGTCCTTCTGAAAGATGCGCCGATCCTGATCCTGGACGAAGCCACCTCCGCGCTCGACAGCGAGGCGGAACTCGCTATCCAGCAGAACCTCGCCCGCATGATGGACGGCCGCACGACCCTGGCCGTTGCCCACCGCCTCTCGACCATCGCCGCCATGGACCGGCTGGTGGTCATGGACGAGGGCCGTATCATCGAGGAAGGGTCTCACCGGGAGTTGCTTGCGAAGGGTGGATTGTATGCCGCGCTGTGGGAGCGCCAGTCCGGCGGCTTCCTGGCACTCAGTCCCGCGGAATAGTCGGTCCGTTTCAGGATTCAGGATCCGGGCGGCCTGTTGATTTTCCTAAATTCGGATGACAATACTCCCGCATGGACAAGAGAGACCGTGCAGACATGTTCCGCGAGCGCCTGTCGGACGCGCTGCGCAGCCGCGAGATGAACCGCAGCGATCTGGCCCGGGGGGCCGGTCTGGACCGGTCGACCGTGTCGCAACTGCTGTCTGAAGACGCGCCCCGCCTGCCCAACGGCCAGGCGCTTGCAGCCATCGCCACGGCGCTCAGCGTCTCGGCGGACTGGCTGCTCGGCCTGTCGACCCATCGCGGAGCGGCCGCGGAAATTCTCGACCAGGCGGTCCAGGTGGCCGAAACCGACCGGCATCCGGTGGACGAGCATCTGCTGGCGTGGTTCCGGGACGCGGTCGGGGCAAAGATCCGGCATGTGCCGGCAAATCTGCCCGATGTCCTCAAAACGGAAGCCGTGCTGGCCTTCGAATATGCCGGAGAAACCCTGAGAACCGCCGATCAGGCAATCACCGGAACGCGCGACCAGCTGGCGCTGCTTCACCGTGCCGAATCCGACATGGAAATCGCGCTTTCAAAGGAGGCACTGGAGGGGTTCGCGCGCGGCGAGGGGCTTTGGGCCGGATTGACGCTGGAGGCGCGCCGGCAGCAGCTGGAGGTCATGGGCCAGACCCTGGAAGATCTCTATCCCTCGCTCCGGCTGCATCTGTTCGGCGCAACGGACCGGTTTTCCGCGCCCTTCACCGTCTTCGGACAGAAATGGGCCGCGCTCTATCTTGGACAACGCTACCTGGCCTTTTCCAACACGCGCCACGTGCAGCTTTTCGCCCAACATTTCGACGACCTCGTCCGGCATGCGATCATTCGTTCGCACGAGGCGGGACAATTCGCCAGCGATCTGGCCGCAACTCTGAAGTGACCGGCATATCCGCGACTTGTCCGACTGGTGCGCAGGCGGACCACATCTTCCGCGGGTGGTGTCTCTGACGCGCGCCGGACAATGCCTGCCTGATGGCATTGCCGCATCCATGTTCCCTGCCAGATGCCAAAGCTTGCCCCGGAACATCTGTCTCTGTCTGACAGATCCGGAAAACGGCGGAAAAATAGGAAAATTCAGCTCGGTCGAGTACACTCGTCCGGGCTTTTCTTTCGCTTGATACGCTCTTTGATTGAAAAATCTTGACAAAAAATGACAAATGAATACATATGTAAACGTATCGATACAAGCGTTGACGGTCAGGTGCGTTTATGCCCAAGAGCATTCCGATCAGTGTTCGGCTGAGTGATGACGATGTGGAGTTTCTGGCAAGCTACGAGGTGCAGGGTGCCCGTACGCCAAGCGACAAGTTGCGCGAGATCCTGCGGGCCGCGCGTGAACGGGAGGAAGGCGTCCAGGACGTCGCCGCCTGTGAGGACCTGCTGCGCTCAATGGTGCGTCCCGCTGAGCGCGGCCTGAGGCAGTTGCAAAGGGAAACCGGCAATCGCTCGGACTTCGTCATCAAGCTGTATGAGCGCTTGCCAGAGATGTTTGCGGAGCTGATTGCAGCGGCCCCGGGGCCGGAAGGAGGGCCGGAACAGCTGTTGCGGTTCGAGAAGACCCTGTCGGCCGAATTGTTTTCGCTGATCGAGGAGATTTTCGATCTCGGGCTGACGACGCAGAGCCGGACCTACGATCCGGACCTGATGGACCGGCACCTGGAGCCGATCCTGGAGATAGCAAGGCTGCTGGACAAACAGCGAGGGAATGGCGGCTGATTTGGAGTTGGGAATGTTGTCCCCGGGGCTGTGCCGGGACAGAAGGTAATCTGGGATAACCACGCAACAGAAAGGTTGAATAAATGGCAGAGGGTCTTGTTGCACGCGTGAAGCGTCTCGTGTCCGGCGGTGTCAACCAGCTTGTCGATTCCATTGAGAACGTGGCGCCGGACACGGTCATGGAAGAAGCCATCCGCGAGGTCGACCGCGCTGTCGACCAGGTGCGTGAGGAACTGGCGGGCGTGCTTGCCAACAAGCATCTGGCAAACACGCGTCTCGGCGAAACGACAACACGCCACGAGGAACTGCAGGAACAGATTGCCCTGGCTGTGAAAGAGGGGCGCGACGACCTGGCGGAAGCCGCAATTGCCCGCCAGCTTGACCTGGAAGTGCAGATCCCGGTTCTGGAATCCGCGGTGTCCGATGCCGGTCGCGAGGAAAAGGAACTGGAAGGTTACATTGATGCGCTCCAGGCGCGTAAGCGCGAGATGGAAACGGAACTGTCCAATTTTCGCGCCGCCATGCGGCAAAGCGCTACGGACGGTGCCGCGGCGGGAGCAGCCGCTCGCAAGGACAGTGCCGAAGGCAAGACCCGCAAGGCGGAAGAAGCCTTTGACCGGGTCATGAAGACCGCCTCCGGGCTTCCGGGCGGAGTTGCCACCGACAAGGCCAGCGCGACCAAGCTTGCCGAACTCGAGGAGCTTGCCCGCAAGAACCGTGTTTCAGAACGTCTGGCAGCCCTGAAGGCTTCTGCGAGAGACGGTTGAACATGGTCGGTTTCATTCTAGCGGAGCAAAACACACCCTTTGCGGTAGCCCTTGGTCTGATGATCGCGATCGCGCTTGCAGAAGGCGTCGGGACCCTCATGGGGCTGGGCCTGTCGAGCATGATCGACAGTCTGCTGCCGGAAGTGGACGTGCCGGACGTCGACGTTCCCGATTTCGATACGGATGTATCGGGCGGGGCATTGCCGGGCGACATCGAAGCTGTCGGCGCAAGTGCGGATCCGTCCGCGGCGGGCCAGGGCCTCTTCAGCCAGATACTCGGCTGGCTTTGCTTCGGCCGGGTGCCGGCGCTGATCATCCTGGTGCTTTTCCTGACCGGCTTCGGACTGGCGGGCTACGTGCTTCAGAGCCTGGTGCAGTCGGTCAGCGGCTGGCTGCTTCCGGGGGTTGTCGCATCGGCTGCCGCCTTTGCCGGTGCGCTGCCGTTCACGCGGGTGACGGCGCTCGGGCTCTCGAAGATCATGCCCAGGGATGAGAGCGATGCCGTGTCACGGCAGACGTTTGTCGGCAAACCGGCCCTGGTGGTCCAGGGCAACGCCAGACAGGGGCTGCCGGCCCAGGCCCGCCTGCGCGATGCGGTCGGCCAGAACCACTATTTGCTGGTGGAGCCGGATGTCGACGGCGAGGAACTGGAGCAGGGCACGGAAATCATCATCGTGCGCCAGGTAGGCGCCCGCTTCACCGCAATCAGGAACACGCACGCAAGTTAGGCCTGCGCTGGCGGCTAAGGTCTGCGCAGACAAAGAAATTTCAATAAAACTAAAAGGAGAAAATGGTTATGGAACAGATTGTTGGCATAGTCATTCTCGTCGGCGTGGGCTTCATTGCTCTTCTCGCCATTGGTTTGATCATTTCACGGCTCTATCGCCGGTCTTCAAAGGAAGTGTCGTTTGTCAGGACCGGCTTTGGCGGTCAGCGCGTCGTCATGAATGGCGGAACGCTGGTCCTGCCGGTGCTTCATGACATTATTCCCGTCAACATGAACACGCTGCGCCTGGAGGTGCGGCGCGCAAACGAGCAGGCCCTGATCACCAAGGACCGCATGCGTGTCGACGTGCTTGCGGAATTCTACGTCCGCGTGCAGCCGACCATCGAGTCGATCGCCAATGCCGCGCAGACGCTTGGCCAGCGCACCATGAAACCGGAAGCCCTGCGTGAGCTGGTGGAAGGCAAGTTCGTCGATGCCCTGCGCGCCGTCGCGGCTGAAATGGCCATGGAGGAGCTGCACGAACAGCGGGTCAACTTCGTCCAGAAGGTGCAGGCGGCGGTGTCCGAGGACATCCTGAAAAACGGTCTGGAGCTGGAATCGGTCTCGTTGACCGGGCTCGACCAGACCAACCGGGAATATTTCAATCCGGAAAACGCCTTTGACGCCGAAGGTCTGACCAAGCTCACCCAGGCCATCGAGGAGCGCCGCAAGAAGCGCAATGACATCGAGCAGGAAACGGAAGTCCTGATCCGCCGGAAGAACCTGGAAGCGGAACAGGAAAGCCTGCAGATTCGGCGTGACGAGGAATTCGCCAAGCTCGAGCAGCAGCGCGAAGTCGAGATCCGCCGGGCAGAACAGGCCTCCCTGATTGCCAAGCAGCAGGCCGAACGTGAGCGCGAGGCCGAAGAGGCCAAGATCATCGCGCACCAGAAGGTCCGCCATGCCGGCATTGAATCGGACCAGGCGGTCACCGAACGTCAGATCGCCATGGACCAGCAGGTGCGCGAGCGCGAGATCGGCAAGGAACGCAGCGTCGAGGCCGCCAATGTGGAGAAGCAGAAGCTGATCGAGCTGGCCGAACAGGACCGCGACATCGCGGTTGCCGCCAAGTCGCGCGAGAAGTCCGAGGCGGAAGCCCAGGCGGACGAGGCCCGTGCCGTTGCTGCCAGGGCGGCCGAGCAGGTCGCGACCGCAAGGGAGACCGAAATTGCCGAACGTGACAAGCAGATCGAGCTGATCGAGGCACGCAAGGCCGCGGAAATGGATGCTGTCGCCATCACCGTTGGTGCCGAAGCCCAGAAACAGGCGGCGGTCGACCAGGCCGAGGCCGTCCGCATCGCCGCGGAAGCGGAAGCCGCCAAGTCGCGCATCGAGGCGCAGGGCGCCGCAGAGGCCGACAAGCTGCGCGCGGAAGCGCAACGGGCCGTCTACGAGGTCGAGGCAGCCGGTCAGCGGGCCATCAACGAGGCCGCCAACCTGTTGTCCGCGGATCAGATCGCGATGCAGGTGCGCATCAAGCTTCTGGAACAGCTGCCGCAGATCATCGCGGAAAGCGTCCGGCCTCTGGAGCAGATCGACGGCATCAAGATCATTCAGGTCGATGGCATGACCGGCGGTGCCGGGGGAACGGCCAACGGTGCGGGCGGCAACGGCGCCGGCGGCGGCAACCTTGCCGACCAGATGGTGTCCTCCGCCCTGAAGTACCGTTCCCAGGCGCCTCTGCTCGACGCCATGATGAAGGAGGTCGGCCTCGACGGGTCCGGTCTGTCCGGCCTGACGGCAGGTCTGGACGCGGCGCCGGGCGATAGTGACGAGAGTGCACCGGCAGCCACGGAAGCAAATGCGTCAGTGCCCGCCGAGACTTCGGCGCCGAAGACAGAAGGTACCAAGGTTGCCGCCAAGCCTTCCAAGGCGAATCCTGACGAAGGTTCTCTCCCGGCTTGACGGAAAAGGCGTAGACGCCCAGCCGGTCCGCGACGGGCCGGTTGGGCTCGAGTGCGATCGGTGTCTGAGCCGTTGTTTTGTGCCGCTTTCCTTCCTGAACAGTGAAAACAAGTATGAGCTATGACAACAACTGGAGCGGTGGGAGAACCAGCGACAGGGGTCTGACGGAAATCGCGATCCTTATTGTTCTGCTGGTGTTTGTCCTGTTCGGCCTCCTGTTTTACTTCTTCTATCAACAGGTGAACGAACTCGGCGAAAAGACAACGGTGCTGACGGAGCGCATCGCCGCGCTTGAAAGCCGCCTGGAACGGTCCCTTCCGCAAGGGCCGGCCTATACCGAAAATTGGGCGCCGCCTGATGCACAGGAGACGCCGGACGCTGAAGCCGGGGTAAGCCAAGTCCCGGAACAGGAGCCATTTCAAGAATTGTCCGCGGTGAAGCCGAAAGCGGTGGATACGCTCGTTGTCCGGCCGGACGGCACGATGATCGATCGGCCCAAGCCCCGCGGGGAGGAGGTCGCCGGCAAACCCTCGGACACCCAGGCGGCTCGTGTGAAGTCGGTGAAGGTCAAAAAGGGCTCTCCGGGAGACACGATGAAGCCGGAGAGGGACGGCGGTGTGGCGAGGACGGGCAATACCGACGTGGACGTCAAACAATGCTCCTGGGAAGAACAGGTCGTCTATTGCGATCTGATTGTTTCGACGCTGAGCGATGACAACCGAAAGATCCTGATCTCCAACAGAGACTCATTTGCCACCGACTACAAGCACGCGACCTACCGCATTTCGTCATTTCAGATCGGCGTGCTCGGCGACAGGCAGCGTTTCAGGTCAACGGCCTTTTTCAGCAGAAACATGCCGTTGCCGGTTAACTTCCAGTTTTATGGTGTCCCGTCCGACACAGCCGTGTTCAAGAGGATTCAATTCAACATCGACAGCACGACCTTCGCTTTCGAGGATATCAAGATCAGCGGGACGGGATCAAACGGTCGGCGATCTGCCAAGACATCCGACGGCAGCAAAGAGATCGACGCCAAGGCTGTCCATCACAAAAAAACAGTGGGGGATGTTTCTGTGAAACTGCGGTATTGCTTTGCCCGAAAGAAGAAGATCTTTTGTGATCTGACGCTGACCAACCTGGGTTTCTCAACGAAGGAAGTGGTCATTTCCAAGGACAAGTCCTTCGCCCGCTCCAGGCAAAACATTGTAAGACGGTTTACCTCGTTCTCGCTCCTGTCGACGGACGAAAGGCATCATTACCACACCAGGGCCTACCTCAAGAAAGGAAGGCCCCAGGTGGTTCGCTACCATCTCTTTGATCCCCTGCCGGGCATTACCGGCTACAAGTCCATGCAGTTCAACATCAATGGCCGGACAGTTCTGTTTGAGAACATTGCGGTGGGCAGTTGAACCAGCCTCGAACATCGTCTGACCGGATGTTTCAATGATGCAAGCGACGGCGTGCTGCTCTTCCTTGGTGTCCGCAACGGATTGCATCGCCTGGAAGCTCTCTGCCTCGGCCATGGCCCATTAGGTGGAGTAAACCCTAAATGTCACGGTCCTCTTCGAGAAGGGCGCCATTCTTGAGCCGCTTGAGAGTGGCACTTGCGGGCAGGGTCTCCCTGAGACCCCCGTGCAGATAGAAAAGCTTGGGCTTGAAGTCATTCTGGGTGATCGTGGCCCGGCACTGCGGAAAAGTCCTTCAGGGACTTGATGGTATAGGTGTGGAAATTGGAGATACTTCGGGCCTTGTCGGGCATGACCAGTGCCGTCTGGCGCAGCGGATCCTGTGTCGCCATGCCAGTCGGACACCTGTTGACAATGGCGCCAGCGCGGCCAATCCGGCCAACAAGGTTGAGAGCGGAACGGAACCGTCATCGACTGCCCCTGAACAGTGCACGGCCCGGCATCCGCTGGGCCGGTTATCCACTCAATCCATCGCTGCTATTTGGAAAATGGAGTTTCCAATTGACCTCCGGTATGTCTTTTAAAATCCTCGTTTTTTTATCGATCGCAGCGCTCGCGGGTTGCCAGTCGACCGCAGCACCGACAAGCGAAAGCGGCAGCCCGAACAGCAGCAAGAGCCTTTGTGAGAAAGCCAAGCAACAGGGCGATTACAACACAGCCACTGGACGGACTGCCGCGAACGCAACCTGTGCCGGAATTTATACAAAACTGAGCACCAAGGACTCAACGCTTTGGTTTCACCGTGAGCATACCCGTCAGAGAGGATGTCTTGCCGCAACCGGCAAGCTTTGCGAGGACTGATTGTGTCGAAACTGAAAAAACGAAATCCGTTCACAACGATCGACCGAAAGGGTCAGACATTGCGCCGCTTTTTTTTCATCAGTTCCGCTCTTCTGGCGACTTTCCTGGTTTCAGCATGCCAAACGAATGAAGGTTCGGGTGAAGTCACTTACAGCGACTTGAAAGCCAAGGGGTATAAAACCGGCAAACTGGGGGCCTCACGGGAAAACCCAAGGGGTGGTGTTGGCTGGTACGTATCGGGAAATGGTGAACGTTACTGGTGTGTTCCGAGTGTGACCACGGTTCGCATTGGGGCTGATCGCTTTGGTGTTTTTAGGCTTGCCAATGGTCAGGTTTATGAGGTGGATGAGCAGCAATTTGCAAAAAGCCTCAGACGAGACACCTCCGATTCACCGCAGCTCAGTGACATCAAGGCGGGCCGGCCTCGGTCCCAGGATATAAGTTTCTGCCACAAGGTGTAATCGGAACGCTGGATGAGGATGAACCGGAAAAAACGGGGCCGACGGAGATTGCCATGCTGACACGGGATTGACTGCTCCCACTTTTTCTATTGGTAAAAGCGGGAGCAGTCTGTGCCATCAGAAAAGAAACTTCGAAGACATTGCTGTGAGCGATTGAAAGTTCTGAAAAGCCAATCTCTTGTCTTCCCTCAATGATGCAGCTGTTCGGGATGCTGCTGTTCCTTTGTGTCCGCAACGGATTTCACCGCCTGGAAGCTCTCCGCTTCGGCCATGGCCCAGTAGGTGGAATAGCCCGCGATGTCGTGGTCCTCTTCGAGCAGGGAGCCTTTCTTGAGCCACTTGAGAGCGGCACTTGCGGGCAGGATCTCCCTGAGGCCCTCATGCAGGTAGAAATGCTCGGGCTTGAATTCCCTTGGATGTTCGAGGCCCGCGGCGGCGGAGAAGTCCTTCAGGGACTTGATGGTGTTGGTGTGGAAATTGGTGACACGCTGGGCCTTGTCGGGCACGACCAGCGCCTTCTGGCGCAGCGGATCCTGCGTTGCCACGCCGGTCGGACACCTGTTGGTGTGACAGCTTTGCGACTGGATGCAGCCGACCGCGAACATGAACCCGCGGGCCGCGTTGACCCAGTCAGCGCCAAGCGCCATGGCGCCGGCGATGTCGAAGGCGCTGATCAGCTTGCCGCTGGCGCCGATCCTGATGTCCTCGCGAAGGCCCGTGCCGACAAGGCAATTGTGGACGAAGGTCAGGCCCTGGCGCAACGGCGTACCCAGCCGGTTCGCGAATTCTATCGGGGCTGCCCCGGTTCCGCCCTCGGCGCCGTCGACCACGATGAAATCCGGCTTGATCCCGGTCTGCAGCATCGCCTTGACGATGGCCATGAATTCCCATCGATGTCCGATGCACAGCTTGAAGCCGACGGGCTTGCCGCCTGACAGGTCGCGCAGCCGGGCGATGAAATCCAGCAATTCGAGCGGTGTCGAGAAGGCGGAATGCGAGGCCGGTGAAATACAGTCCGTGCCGACGGGAACACCACGGGCTTCCGCGATCTCCTCGGTGACCTTGGGTCCGGGCAGGACGCCGCCATGACCCGGTTTCGCGCCCTGGCTCATCTTGATCTCGATCATCTTGATCTGGGGATCGGCGGCCTGCTGGCGGAACTTTTCCGGGTCGAAGGAACCGTCGGGCGCCCGGCACCCGAAATAGCCGCTGCCCAGTTCCCAGACCAGATCGCCACCGCCCTGACGATGATAGCGCGAAACGCTGCCCTCGCCGGTGTCGTGATAGAAGTTGCCGGCCTTGGCACCCTTGTTGAGCGCCAGGATCGCATTGCCGGACAGCGATCCGAAACTCATCGCTGAAATGTTGTAGAGCGAGGCGGAGTAGGGATGTTTGCAGTCCGGTCCGCCGATCGTCACCCTAAGGTCGTCTTCGGAATGGGGTTTTGGGCAAACCGAATGGTTCACCCAGCCATGGGAGACATCATAGACATCGAGCTCGGTGCCGAAGGGCAGGACATCCTCGATGTTTTTCGCCCGGTCATAGACCATGGAGCGCCGCTCACGTGAAAACGGTCGCCCGTCCTGGTTGCTTTCAAAGAAATACTGGCGCAGTTCCGGCCGGATCGCCTCGAACAGGAACCGGAAATGGCCGGAGACCGGATAATTGCGCAACACGGCATGCCGTGTCTGGTGCATGTCGAGATAGCCGATCGCCGACAGGACGGCGAACACCAGGAATGGCCAGACGAAATAGCCGCTCCAGGCGAATATCAGGACAAAGGAAAGGAAGGTGAGGGCTAGGCAGAGGGCGAAAACGATATAGCGGGCAGGGAACACGGGTCCGATGTCTCCTCTATCAGCGGATCCATAAGTTGTGTCAGGCTCGCGGACAAAAGGAAAGGGCGAACAGCACGGCTGCCCGCCCTTGCAGCTGGTGCCCGGCCGGTGTCAGCCCATGTGATGGACATTCAGCTTGTTGCCGTCCGGATCCCGGAAATAGGCGGCATAGAAGCCGTTCTCGGCGCGTTGTCCCGGCTTTCCTTCGTCCGCGGCGCCCAGTGAAACGGCCTTCCGGTGGACCGCATCGACTTCCGCCCGGCTGCTGGCGGACAAGGCGACCATCACGCCATTGCCGACACTGGCGGGCTGGCCGTCGAAGGGAATGTGAATGGAGAAGGCAGGGGACCCGGTCTGCGTGGCCCAGACGATGAAGTCGTCGAATTCCATGACCCTTCCGGCCTTCAGCTCCGCCAGAAGGGCGTCGTAAAACGCGGCGGATGTCTTGAGGTCATTTGTTCCAAGGGAGGTGTAACCGATCATGTTCTGCTCCAGTCTGAATTGGGGTGGTGCCGGCAGACAAGATCTAGTGATTTGCAAAAATGAACGGAATGCGCATTGTTTAGTATTGAGTTTGCAAAAGTGAAAAAGATATGGACTGGAATTACCTGCGCACGTTTCAGGCTGTGGCCGATACCGGAAGTCTTGCCGCTGCTGCCGCGAAATTGTCGATCAGCCACGCGACGGCCTTCCGCCACATCAAGGCCTTTGAAAGTGAACTCGGCGCGCGCCTTTTCGAGAAGGTGCAGGGCAAATACAGCCTGACAGACGCAGGAGCGGACATTCTCGATCTCTCCAGCACGGTGGCCGTCGCCATGGAAGACATCGACAGGCGGGTTTCCGGAACGGATGTGCAGCTCAAGGGCCGCATCCGCCTGACTGCCCCTGCCAGCTTTTCCGGTCATTTTCTGCCCGGCTGTCTTGCCGGGTTCCGGCAGGACTATCCTGATATTACGGTCGAGCTGCTCTGCTCCAACGAGGAACTCAACATGAGCAACCGGGCGGCGGAAATTGCTCTCAGGGTGACACACACGCCTCCGGACCATCTTATCGGCCGCAAGGTGGCCGACATCCCCTGGGGTCTCTATGCCAGTCCGGACTATCTGGCGCAGAAGGGAACGCCGCGTTCCGCCGGCGATCTTGCACAGCACGACCTGATCGGAGGAGCCGGCGCGCTGACCCGCCGCGACGGCTTTGCCCGCATTGACAGGGAGCTGCGTGACCGCGTGGTTGTCCGGTCCGACGATCTCATGACCATGGCGGCATTTGCATGCCGGGGGCTGGGACTGGCGCTGCTGCCCGCCGACGTCGCCCGCGGCGGCCTGAAACGCGTGATGTGTTTTGACGCCATGCCGGACAATCAGCTCTGGCTCCTGACCCATCCGGACCTGCGCAATGTCGCGCGTGTGCGCTGCATGATGCAGTTCCTGGACCGGGCGTTCCGAAAGGATCCGGAATTCACCTCACCTTGAGCTCAGGCGCGCCGCTCTGACAGCAGCGACATCAGGCGCTCGGCGGTTCCGTGCGCACCGGGTTCCTGCGCCATGATCTCTGCAGTATGTCTGGCGCCGGCTTCAAAGGCGGGAGTTTCCAGAGCCTTGAGCGCCAGCGCCAGGGTGTCAGGGGCAAGTTTTTTCTGGGGGATCGGGGCAGGTCCGGCTCCGGCCGCATATACGCGTGCGCCCCAGAAGGGCTGGTCACCGAACACGGGGCAGACCAGAGACGGCTTGCCCCAGCGAACAGCCTCGTGAGTGGTCCCGGCGCCCCCGTGGTGCACGATGGCGGCGCATTGCGGGAACAGCCAGCTGTGAGGGGCCTTTTCCAGGAGGAAGACCCGATCCGACAGTCCGTCGGGAAGGTGTTCCTTCGCGAGCCCGCCCCATCCTGTCGCCAGTATCGCCCGTTGTCCGGTCTGCTCAAGGGCGGCGAGAACCGTTCGCGTCAAGTGTTGCGGATCCTTGCTCGGCATCGAGCCGAAGCCGAGATAGACCGGCGGGGAGCCCTTCTGGAGGAAACCGGCAAGATCCGGATGGGGGTGGAAGTCTGTATCGGGTTTCGTGAACCAGTAACCGCAGGGCCAGGCTTCAGGTGGCCAATCTGCGGGCACCGGCACGAGTGCACGCGAGAACGCCTGGAGCGACAGGGCCTTGCCGCCGCCGGGCATGTGCCCGTCGATATGGTTGCCCGGCATGGCGCATTCCGCTTCTGCCTCGGCCTTGACCGGCTTGATCAGGGGGGCAAGTCCCGCTTTCATCAACAGACGGCCCGCGGCAAAGCTCTTGCGATTGAGAAAGCGGCCAAGATCCGGAAGACCGAACAAGGGCAGGGGGAAATCACCGGTCGGGGCCGTCACCGGCTGCAGCGCCGTCGGCAGGGCCGGAACGTTCAGCCTGCGTCCCACAAGGGTCATCACCGTGGCCTTCAGGTTGAACAGAAGCAGGTCCGGCCGTTCTTCCAGTCCCGTATCCCAGAGGTTTTTTGCGATGTCTTTCTGAAGGTCGAGATTCTGCCGGGCGGCCTTGAACTTGCCTTTCAGTGTGAACAGGGCCGCCTGGACGTCCCTGTCCTGCAACAGGGTCTGAAAGTTCACCGGTACAGGCCGTGCCCGTGCCCCGGCAGCCTCGATCATGTCGTCGAAGCCTTCGCCCGTCGTGACAACGACTTCGGCGCCCTGCTGGACGAGCTCCCGGGCAAGGGCGACGTAGGGCTGGACATCGCCGCGGGTACCGAGCGAGGCGATCAGGATCTTCTTGCGGGAAATGTCCATCGGGAACTCGATACTTGTCGGCGGGTTCCTTTCACATGGCTGTCCGGGGGGACTTTCGCAACCGGAAAATGCAATCCGTGGCGGTGAGCAGCGAGTCCATCGGACACCTTCTTGCGCTTTCGGCGCCGTCGGGTGTTAAACGGTGGTTCTTTGAAACGTGCACTCGACGAGGCATCCAGATGCAGACGACGTTTTCGCTCACGACCCGTGGAGCCGGCCTTTACGAATTCACCGGCGACGTTGCCCGCTGGCTCGGCGAAATGGCGGTGGCGGACGGCCTGCTGACCCTGTTTGTGCGCCACACCTCGTGTTCGCTGCTGATTCAGGAAAACGCCGATCCTGACGTTCAGCGCGACCTTCAGGCCTTTTTCAACCGCCTCGTGCCGCCGGCCGACGATCCGTCCATGTCCTATCTTGTCCATACGCTTGAAGGTCCGGACGACATGCCGGCCCACATCAAGGCGGCAATGATGCCGGTGTCGCTGTCGGTTCCGGTGACGGGCGGACGCATGGCTTTGGGCACCTGGCAGGGCATCTACCTTTTCGAGCACCGCAGCCGCCCGCACCAACGCCAGATCGCCGCGCATTTTTCAAGCTGACGGGAATTGTCGAAAACGGCGCTTTTCGTTGAACGAAAAGGGGAATTCGGAAATTTTGTGACGATTATCACACGTTGGGTTCTGTCCAGGTCTATCTTCGAGACCACCCGACAGACGGATGTTCTTGTCGGGTGGTGTCGAACCTGGAGACAATGAGATGCGGTCCTATTTCCTTCTCGCTGCCGTGCTGCTGGCCCAGCCTGCATTCGCGGACAATGATCCAAACCGGCCGACGGACTTGATCGCCGCCGATCTGGACATCTCCCAAGCCGAGTTCATCGAGTGTTTCAAGCCGGTCAACCCGGAGCCCGGCAAATATCCGACCGGCGCACAGCAAAGAGCCAACAAGGCGATCCTGCTGCCTTGCCTGCAAAAGGCCAATCCGGCGATCACAAATGACCGCCTCGACGCGGTCATGGACAAATACAGGCCGGAAGGGGCGTTCCGGAAGTAGAGCGTTTTCCGATCAATTAGGATCATTTGACGAGACTATCCGGTTCACTCGGCGAGACGCGTTGCGAAGCGCGATGTGGTGCATCGTGCGAGCGGCGCAACGCTGCCGATGGGCCGGATAGTCTCACCCGCCACAGGACCGGAGCCCAGTAAAACAAATGAGAATGGGCCGGACGGTTTGGCACGCCGGCGTCGTTGGCCCACCCTTATGGTGGGCAACACCACCGCGGCTGGCCCGCCTCGCCGGCGCGCCAAACCATCTCGGTCAAATGACCCGAATTGATCGGAAAGCGCTCTAGGCGCTCAGCCCCGTGAAACCGTCTCTCGCTAACTCCGCAGGGCCGGAAGGCCGACACCGGTGCTTTCGAAGCCGCCGTCGGAGGCGATGATCTGGCCGGTGACATAGCTGGCCTGCTCGGAACACAGGAAGGCGATCACCTCGGCGATCTCCGTCTCGCTGCCGTAGCGGTTCAGCGGGATGGCATCGTGATAGGCATCGATGATCTCCTGGCTGTGGACCGCCATGGCAAGCTTGGTGCGCACCGGGCCGGGACAGACGCAATTGGCGCGGATACCGTATTCCCCGAGTTCGGCCGCCTGCTGCTTGGTCAGCTGGATGACAGCGGCTTTCGAGGTGCCGTAGGCGACCCGCAATGTCGAGGCACGCAAGCCCGAAATGGACGCGATGTTGACGATCGCGCCGCCCGTTTCCTTCAGGGCGGGCAGGGCCGCCTGAGAAACCAGGAAGACACCGTCGAGGTTGGTTTCCATCACCCTGCGCCACATGGCAAAATCCGTCTGCTCGATCGGTCCGAACTCCGCGACACCGGCGTTGTTGACCAGTGCATCCAGCCGGCCGAATCTTTCAATGATGGCGGGAATGGCTGTATTGACCTCGGAGGAAATCGAGACGTCGCAGACGAACGGTGCGGCACCGGCCAGGTCCTTCGAGGCAAGGGCAAGCTCCTCGGCATCCCGGTCGAGCATGGCCACCTGCCAGCCTCTGCCAAGCATCAGTTTCGTTGTCGCGAGACCGATGCCTCTCGCGGCGCCCGTGACGAGTGCGGTCTTGTTGGTCATGTTCCGGCTTTCCGTTGGTGTGTCGCGGCGGCGGCAAGGCAGTGAGGGAAACAGGCAGGTCAGTGCACGGATATGCAGACCCTGATCGCCCCGGCATTGTCCCAGAGCGCGATGTCCTTGTCATTGATCCTGAACGCGTAGACACCGGCCGTGTCGGGAGCATTGACCGCCAAGGCCGCGAATTCGGCAAACGGCACGACCCGTCCGGCCTGATCGCGTACCAGCATTTCGCCGAAGGCATAGGACTGGTCCAGCTTGTACCCATAGAGCGGCCCGAGTTTCTGCGCGTCCTGTCCGGAGTAGCCGCGCGGTCCAACCGCCCTGTACATGCCCGAGATGACGCTCCAGCCGCCTGAAAAGCTCACCCTGCTGATCTTTCCGGCCGGGAGCGACAGCTGTTGCCAGCCTTTTTTGGCCTGAACGTCAACACAATAGTCCGCAGCGGAGACGGCAGACGGAAAAATCAGGAACAAAATCAGTATGAAACGCGTGAATGCCATGGTCGGATCCGATGAGTGCCTCAACGGAAATAAGCAGCTCCGGGCGATCTGCGTCAAGCGGTTCGGGATCCGGTCGCCTGCGCGGGCGCAAGCTTCACGCAGGTTTGCCTTGTAACCTTTGCCGGACGATCCCACATCTTCATGTGAACGATGAGGGTCGTTCCTCCCCAGACTGGCGCCCGGCTTCTTGCAAGCTGCGGCGCCTTCTTTTTTGGCGCGCGCAGGTGTTGTAGGCTTTCACGCGAGGACGGCTTCAGCTTTTTGAAATCCGCACTCCACTACACAACTCGAACGGCAGGGGCTTATGTCGGAGGGAAGTGGAAGTGGTGGCCCGCGCCGTCGGACGGGGACGGCGCGGGCTCTAACACCGGCCTGAAAAGGAGGGGCTCAGGACGCGGTGTTAGCCGCAGCCGCCAGCTGGGCAGCAATCTGGTCTTTCAGATGAAGCCGTTTCTTTTTCAGGTCTTCCAGTACTTCGTCGGAAGCGGGTTCGACATCGGTCTCGATGCGGTGCACCTGGCGGTTGACGGTGTGATAGTCATCGGCCAGCCGCGCAAAATGGGCGTCGTTGGTTTTCAACGTGTGCAGGGCATCTGCGGCTTCCGGGAATTCTTCGTGAAGTTCGTGTGGCACGTGGCTCATTCTTGCCTCCTTTTGAGATCCACAAAGTGCCGCCAAGCGAACGGGCGTACCTTGAGACAGATCAATCGGAGGCGTATTCACCGGAGAGATTTTGGAGCCCTCAGGGGCCGGGAAGGACCTGTTTGCAGAGGCGCATCAGCTGCCGGCAACCGGAGACATCTTCGGCAGGCGTCCCCCGGTAGGCATTTTTTCCTTCAGCGACTGCTCGAGCAGATAGAGCGAGAAATTGCGGATCGGCATCGGCTTTGCGAAATAATAGCCTTGCGCATAATCGACGTTCCGGTTTCTCAGGGAGTCCAGCTGTTCGAGGGACTCGACGCCTTCTGCGCAGACCTTCATGGCATGGGCGTCGGCAATGCCGAGGATCGCGTGGAAAAACGCGCCACGCGCGCTTTCGGAATGCGCGCCGAGGTCGTCTATGAACATCTTGTCGATCTTGACGACGTCGGGGTTCAGCGCCTTGATCTGCGCGAGGTTGGAATAGCCCGTGCCGAAATCGTCGATCGCGATCTGGCACCCGATGCTGCGCAGATATTCCAGGGACTTGACGATGCTCGTACCGGTTCCGATGCCGGTTTCGAGAATTTCACAGTTGAGCGAGATCCGTGCGTCGGTGGCGGTCTTGAAGACAGGCGACTGAATGACGGTCTGTATCTGCTTGTCGTCGAGGTCTGCCTGGAAGAAATTGACCCCGACCTTGAAGCCCGGGCGGCCCGAGAGCAGGGGAATCAGGTCTTTCAGGGCTTTCGCGATGATGATCTCGGTGAATTCCCAGGTCAGGTTCTGGTCCTGGATGATGGCGATGAATTCGTCCGGAAACAGCTTTCCGTGGCTGTCCTCGAACCGCGCCAGCACTTCACAGCCTTCGCATTTCATGGTCTCAAGCGTCAAAATCGGCTGGAAATGCGGCTCGAACCCCTTGCCGCCATTCAGGATGGCGCGCCGGATGCGGCCGGTGGGGCTGTTGCGCAGGCGGACGGTTCGGCGCACCTTCTGGCAGACGAGGAAACCGGTCACCAGGCCGAAGGCCGCAAAGATCACGAGCAGCAGGACATTATCCCTGAACACCCTGCTCGCCGGGATCATGGTCAGGTAGCACAGCCTGGTTTGGCCGGGGCCACAGGCAAGCGCGTAAACAGGGCCGAAAACCGGCCCGAAGCTGTCCCGGTACCGCACAAGCAAATCGGAATTGCCCTGAGCATGAAACAGCTCCTTGTAAGGAGCGTCGGCACTCGAAACAAACAGCAGGCCATCCGCAGCCGTTGCCAGCCGGCCGGTACGGAAAAAGGAAACGCCATAACGCCCCTTTTTCACCACTGTGACCTTCTTCACGTTTTCTGCCTTGTCGAAGGGGACCTCATACCAGGTATCGCGCCCGTCTTCGAAAAGGTTTGCCTTCTGGGGAGGCCCGAAATCATGCGCGGGCGCAAAGCGGCCGAAACTCGAGGAGCAGGCGGCCTTGGTGTCTCCATCGGGAAAGAACCAGATGTTGGTGATATGGTTTTCGGCGTAAACGAGCGTGTCGAGTTTGGTCAGGTGCTCATCGCTGCAATCCGGATCCGGCAGTTTCTCAAGCCGGTCGTAGAGCTGGTTGCCGCGGTCGATATTGGCAAGCCAGACATCGAGCAGAGCAGTCGTTTCCTTGTCAAGGTCCCGCTGCGCCTCGAAGGTCAGGCCCGCCCAGGCCATTAGCATCATCGCGGCAAGTGTCGTCAGGCCTGCAATAGTGCCTGTTAATACTGGTCGGTTCGAGAGCGATATTCCGGATCGTGCCATGTATCTGCCAAATTAATCTGCAGATCCATAGCGCATGCAAGATTAAGAACAGGTCAATTGATAGCATTAACGACGCTTAACCTGCAGGTCCTGATGTGGAAGATCCAACGGCAGACGCCGCGGACAAATGACCTGCTTTTTCTCAGAGTTCCGCGCCGGTCGGTTGGAACCGGGAGCAGCCGTTGCAAGTGACACCGGGAAAGTCGGGTCTCCTGAACTCTCCTGACAGAAGGCTGTCAGCAGGGGGCTGCTAGGGTGATCGCCATCACAGCACCAATGGAGACTTTGCATGACTTTCACACCCGATAACTTCAACGTCTGGATGGAGATCCCGGTTTCCGACCTGGACAGGGCGGTCGGCTTTTACAATGACGTTTTCAAGACGGAGCTTCGACGTGTCACGGATATGGGGCCAAACGAATTTGCAATCTTTCCCGCGAAAGAGCAGGGTGGCGTTGCAGGGCATCTTTATCCGGGAAAGCCCGCGCAGAAAGGGACCGGACCGACCATCCATCTGGCCTGCCCTGACAGCCTAGAGGAAACCATGGAACGATTTGCGAATGCTGGCGGTGAAGTCATTTCCGACCCGGTGGCAATCCCTGCCGGCCGCTTTGCCTACGGCATCGACCCCGACGGCAACTCGATCGGCATGTTCGCTGCCTAGGTGACGGACTCATAAATGAAGATGAAATGGTTTGAGGCGAATTGGTCTTCATCAAGGAGCGAAAGCGCAGGAAATGTGGTTCATTTTCAAGCCTTTCGCGACGCTGAGGAAGCCCAATTCGGTCAAATCCGAAGGACATGGAAATGGCTTCACTCCGCGTCGTCAGCGCGCTTGACCGGGCAAATAGCCCGCTCCACGCACCCTTCCTGGCGGCGTTTCGCCATTTTCCATGCCATCTCGTCTTCATTTATGAGTCCGTCACCTAGGAACCATCTGTCATGAGACGCGCCGACCGCCTTTTTCAGATCGTGCAGTACCTGCGCGGCGGCCGTCTCGTCCGGGCACGTCAGTTGTCCGAATGGCTGGAAGTATCCGAACGCACCATCTATCGCGATGTCGCCGACCTTCAGGCTTCCGGTGTGCCCATCGAGGGCGCCGCCGGTGTCGGCTACATCATGCGGGATGGCTACGAACTGCCTCCTCTCATGTTCACCCGCGACGAAATCGTGGCCCTGCTGGCCGGAGCCCGCCTCATCCGGGCATGGGGGGGTGTCGCCATGGCCCGGGCCGCCGAAGAGGCGATGATCAAGATCGACGCCGTGATGCCGGAAAGGATGAGGGTCCGGCAGAATGAGGTCGAGATCCATGCCTTTGCGCCGGAAATGACCCCTCAGGTGCGCGCGCATATCGATTTTCTCGAGGCTGCGGCCGATGCGCGCAAACGATTGTCGATCGCCTATTGCGACGGCAAGGGCGACCCCACCAGCCGAACGATCCGGCCGCTCGGGCTTTGGTTTTGGGGCAAGGTCTGGACCCTGGTCGCCTGGTGCGAGCTGCGCCGGGACTTCCGAATGTTCCGCCTGGACAGGATCTCGGAACTGCGCGATCTGGGGGACAGGTTCAACGTTGAACCCGGCAAGACGCTCAAGGATTTCTATCGGACTCTGGAACGGGACGGGTACGACCGGCAGGGCGGCTGAACGCATGAGCCGGGCCTGACAGGGCAAGACGCTGTTGCCCGAGCGAGGCGTAGCCGCTGCCGAAAATTTCGCGCAGCAGCTTGCGTTTCATGGCCTCGGCATAGTCGTCGTAACTCGCCGCGACCTCGACGAAGGCGCCCGGACCACGGATGACATTGGTCCGATAATACCGGACGGGAGGGTCTTCCTCTCCGGAGATGACCAGCCCGTTGACCGTGATACCATCGAAATCAAACGCCCTGTAGGCGCTCGCCGGGGAAAACCCGTCATTGTTGATGCCGTCGCCGGCAACATCAATGACCTTGCGGGCACAGGGTTGCGGCGCCTTCCGCATCCTGACCGCGGCATGGCCGAGCGCGTAGCCGATCGCGGTTGGAAACTCGGTATAGCCGCGTGGGGACCTGCGCAGTATCTCGGCGGCTTCCACGGCGCTGGGCAGGTCGGTGAGGTTTTTCCAGGCGAGCTGCAGAAGCTGCTGGTGCCGGCCACTCCACTCGAAACTTGTCACCCAGATGCCGCCGACGGCTTCGATCGCCTGGACCACATCCGGATCGCGCAACGCGTCCGCGAGCCCGTTCAGCTGCAACGCATGCTCGCGCGCATCCACGCTGGCGGAACCGTCCATGGCCAGGACGAGCGACAGCGAACAGGCGCTGGCCGGCTGGGCCGCCGTCATCATCAAGAGTGCGCATGAACAGGCGAGCCGAAACAGGCCCGCCGTATTAACGAAGGCGGGACGGCGGAGAAATGGAACAGTCTGGAAGCTCCGGTTGCGCATGGAACCATCTTAGAGGCTTTGCAGGTATTGGCAATTCTCAATCCGGAACGGATGCCGCGGAAACGCTGTTCCCCGGTGCGCCGAACCGGATTATGCTGCACTGCAAATTTTTTCCGCTTAGCACTTGAACCCGTTGAAAGATTTGGGGCAGGGTTAGAACATGTACGCATCACATGGATTCCTGCGGTCTGACATTGGCGACGTTGATGTCGTCTATCATGACGGCCTCTATCATCTGTTCCATCTGGTGCTGCCCAATCATGACTTTATCGCCCATGCGGTCAGCTCCGACGGCATGAGCTGGCGCCGGGTCAAGAATGCTCTGTTTGTCGGCGAACCGGGCGAATGGGACGACGACATGCTCTGGACGATGCATGTCACGCTCGACCCCGACAGGCCGGGCGAATGGCGCATGTTCTACACGGGCCTTGCCCGATCCGAATATGGCCGCGTGCAGCGTGTCGGGCTTGCGCGTTCGAAGGATCTCTACCATTGGGAACGCTGTAACCACGGCCACTATCCCCTTTCCATTCCCGCGCCGCACTATGAAAGCTCGGTGGACGAGGGGCGCAAATGGGTCAGTTTTCGCGATCCGTTTTTCTATCACGATACGGAGACGGACGACCGGCTGCTGCTCAGCACGGCACGGATCAAAGACGGTCCGATCATCCGGCGCGGCTGCGTCGGACTGGCGCGCGAGGTGTCTCCGGACAATTTTGTCTTCGAGCCGCCGCTCTACCGGCCGGGCCTGTATGATGACGTCGAGGTGCCCAACCTCTTCAAGCTGGACGGGCGGTTCTACCTGATGGGGTCGATCCGGGAGGACACCAAGATCCATTACTGGTATGCCGACAGTCTGGAAGGGCCGTATCACAACTTTTTTGACAACGTCGTTTTGCCGACCGGAAACTACGCCGGCCGGATATGCCGGGCCAACGGACGCCTGTTGCTGTTCAATTTCTTTTCCAAGACCGAGCATGTCTACGGACGCGACGTTGTGAAAAAGCTGCTGCCGCCACCCAAGGAACTGGTGACGGACAAGGCCGGGCGCTTGAAACTGAAATCCAACAGGGATTTCGACCATCTGGTCACCGGTCGGGAAATCGTGACCGCGACCTATCAGGTCAAGGTCCTTTACGACAATCCGCATGCCTCCGCCGTCGATCGGCCGGACGGGCTGCATCTGTCCTGCCAAAGCGGCTACGAAGCATTCATCCTGCCGGGCCGGCACGAAGATTTCCGGCTGAGATCCATGTTGATGCTTGAGGGGCTCGGCAAGACCGGTCTGGTGCTGCGCATGAACGACGAGGGGGACGGCTACTACCTGTCCCTGGACCTGGTCAACGGCATTGCCCAGATCCGCGCCTGGGGAGCCAACCCGACCCCGGAATTCGAGCACGCCTTCCGCTACGAGCCGTTGCAGGAAGCCCAGTTCCGTGGCAGCGATCACGGACCATGGCAGATCGAAGTCGTTGCCCACGGCATGTATCTGGAATTTTCCATTGACGGGATTGTCGTTCTGTCGCTGGTCGACGACAGCTTTTCCGACGGCGGTATCGGATTTTACACCGAAAGCGCCGCGGTCTGCCTGAAGGACCTGCATGTCGAGACCTTGACGAGGCCTGTCAGCGAAAACGCGGGCGAACCGGTCTATACCGCCACGCAAAGGTCCCCGGACGCGGAGGTGGAGGGCCGGTGAGTGATGACGGCGGCAGGTCCGGGTCGTGGCTTCTTGTCAGTGATATCGACGACACCCTGACCGGAAACCGGGAGGATCTCGACAAGCTGTGGCGGCAGTTGCAGCGTCAGAAAGGCACGCTGTTCGTTGCCCTGAACTCCAGTCGCCCCGCTGCGAGCGTCGACAGGACGCTTGCGGAGTACTTCCCGGCCGATTTCGAAGCCGACGCGGTCATCACCGGTTTGGGAACCGAAATCCGTCTCGGGCGTTCCTACCTGGGGAGCTGGCAGCGTCAATTCATCGACTGGCCCGACAGGCAGGTCCGAAAACTCGTCACGGACATGGGCTACACTGCCCATGACGCCATATTCCAGACGGAAGGCAAGGCAAGCTTTGCCGTTCCCGGCCGGGAGGACGCGGAGCGGGTTTTCGAGCGCCTCAGACTGGAAGGTATCGACTTCAGGTCGATCTATTCCGGGGCCGGCGACCTGGACATACTTGCGCCGCAAGCGGGCAAGGATGCCGCCATGCGCCATCTGGCGGCGCATCTGGGCTGTCCGCTCGAACGGACGGTCGCGGCCGGCGACAGCGGCAACGACCTTGCCCTTTTCGAGGCCGCCGGCAAGGCAATCGCGGTCGGCAATGCCCGAGAGGAGCTTCTGGCGGTCATGCCGCGGCAGAAAACCTACCTCGCAAAGGCGCGTCATGCTGCGGGTGTCGAGGAAGGGCTGGTTGCCCTGGGCCTGTTGCCGACGGCCTGACATCTTCCTGCCGGCAGTCGGCAGGCAAAAAAAGAACACAGAACAAGAAAACCGCCTGGGAAGACGGAGACAAACGCGCACAGGAAAAGGTTGGAAACAATGACCAAACAAACCATCGGATCGCTGCTGATGATCTCGCTGCATGGCTATGTCGCCGGATCGCCCGAGCTGGGCAAACCGGACACCGGCGGACAGGTGGTCTTCGTCCTGGAACTGGCGAAACGGTTCGCCCGCCTGGGCTATCGTGTCGATGTGCTGACGCGTCAGTTCGAGGACCAGCCCGCCGAGGACATCATCAACGAAAACCTGCGTGTCGTGCGCATCCCCTTCGGCGGAAAGGACTTCATCCGCAAGGAGGACATGCACGACTGGTACGGCGACTTTGTCACAAACACGCTGGCCATGATCCGCCACAGGGGTCTGCAATACGACGTCATAAACTCGCACTACTGGGACGCTGGCGTGTCGGGGCAGAAGATCGCGGAGGAACTGCAGATCCCGCACATCCACACCCCGCATTCGCTCGGCTGGTGGAAAGAGCACGACATGGTCGGTGCCGACGAGGCGGAAATGACCGGTTACCGGTTCGAGGAGCGGATCCAGAAGGAATTCGTGCTTTATCGCAACTGCGACCACATCATCGCCACCACCGAACAGCAGACGGACCTGATCGTCGAGCAGTACCAGTTGCCACGCGAACACATCACCATGATTCCGCCGGGCATCGACGAGGGCCGGTTCACACCGGCAACGCCGGACAAGGTGGCGGCGGCGCGCAAGAAGCACGACCTGAGGGAAACCGACGTCTACGTTGTCGGCCGCGCAGCCGAGAACAAGGGCTATGACCTGATCATTGAGGCGCTGCCGAGCCTATTGAAGCTGCAGCCGGAGGCAAGACTTGTGCTGGCGGCGGGCGCGAATTCCGACAGCGACAAGGAATTGCTGGCCCAGTGGAAACAGGTTGCCGCCGACAAGGGGGTCGCGGACGCCATCAGCTGGCGCGGTTATGTCGCCGACGAGGATCTTGCCGATTTCTACCGGGGACCGGGCATCTTCGCCTTGCCCTCGCGCTATGAGCCTTTCGGCATGACCGCGGTGGAAGCCATGGCCTGCGGCACGCCGACGGTCGTGACCATCCATGGCGGCCTGTTCGAGCAGATCGAATTCGGCCGCCACGCCCTGGTCGCGGACCCCAAGCGCCCGGAAGAATTCGCCGCCATGCTGAACATGCCGATGCAATACGGCTGGATGCGCGAGACCCTGTCGGTGGAAGGCGCCCGTTTCGCCCGGCGCGTCTTCGGCTGGACCGGCATCGCCCGGCGGACGCTGCAGGTGTTCGAGCAGTTCAAGGGCCGCTACGACGACCTGAAGACCGACGATCTGGCGCTCGGCTAGGGGCGGGGCGCCACACGGGTTTTCAGGAAACCGAACACCCGGTTCAGCTTGCGTTCAGGTGAAATTGATTACACCTTGGCCCAGACTTCGTGAGCAGAACCGGAATCACCAAAGTGAAACAGATTGTTGCCCTTCTCATTCTGATGCTGGCCGCCATTGTGCCGGCTCAGGCCGCTTGCCTGTCGCAGAGCCAGGCGCGCCAGGTCGTTGCCAGCGGCCAGGCGGCGTCGCTTGGCTCCGTCGCCGGGCGGGTGCAGGGGGAGATCCTGAAGGCGCAGCTTTGCCAGCAGGGCGGCGGCTATGTCTATGTCCTGTCGGTCAAGAACGGCAGCAAGGTGACCACCGTCACAGTCAATGCCAGCCGGTAGCCGGTAGAAGCCCCGGTACTCCGCAAACGGCGGACCGCCCGATTACAGCCGAGATTATTTGAAAAGTCAGACCCGATGCGCATCCTTGTTGTTGAAGACGATACCGATCTGAACCGCCAGCTTGTCACGGCGCTCGAGGAGGCCGGTTACGTGGTCGACAGTGCTACGGATGGCGAGGACGGGCATTTCCTGGGGGACACGGAGCCTTATGACGCCGTTGTCCTGGATCTCGGCCTGCCGACGCTGGACGGCCTGTCGGTTCTGGAAAACTGGCGCCGGGACGGGCGGACCATGCCCGTGCTCATCCTGACCGCGCGCGATCGCTGGTCGGACAAGGTCGCCGGTATCGATGCCGGCGCCGACGATTATGTCGCCAAGCCCTTCCACATGGAGGAGGTGCTCGCGCGCGTCCGTGCTCTGGTGCGCCGCGCGGCCGGACATGCCTCCAACGAACTCACCTGCGGTCCGGTGCGGCTTGACCTGCGGGCCGGACGGGTCACGGTTGACGGCACCCCCGTCAAGCTGACGTCCCATGAATACCGTCTCCTGTCCTACCTGCTGCATCATCAGGGCAAGGTGATTTCCCGGACCGAGCTGACCGAACATCTCTATGATCAGGACTTCGACCGGGATTCCAACACGGTCGAAGTGTTTGTCGGGCGGCTGCGCAAGAAGATCGGTTCCGACCTGATCGAGACGATCCGCGGCCTTGGCTACCGCCTGGGAGTGGCGAGTGACGACTGAGGCGGCACCGACGCCGCCCGGCTCCAGGCCGGCCGGACACAGACAAAGGTCTCTGGCCGCCAGGCTCGTGATCGTCGCCGCTGTCTGGTCGACCATCGCGCTGGCACTTGCCGGCGTCTTCCTGGTGAGCCTTTACCAGCGGGCCAGCGAACGGGCCTTCGACGCCCAGCTCGAAGTGCACATCAAGGCACTGATTTCGGAGATGCTGGACACTGGTGCCGCCGATCCTGCATCCGGGACCCGGGCGACGCTTGCCGCACCGGCCTACCGCGGCGACCCACGCTTCTCACTGCCCCTGTCGGGCTGGTACTGGACCGTGCGGCGCGCGGACAGTCCGTCAATTCTCTATGCCTCCGAGTCCCTTGTCGGCGATCCGCTCAACACACCGCCGATCGGCCAGGAAGACGAGAGCGCGGGCTTCATCGTCGGGCCGACCGGCGACGAGATCCGGGTGCTGCAGCAACGAATCTCGATCGAGGAAATGGACTATGTCATCGCCGTAGGGGCGGCGACTGCGGGGTTCTGGGCAGACATTTCGGAATTCGCGCGCATGGTCACGCTGACCCTGTGCCTTGTCGGTCTGGGCCTGATCCTGGCGATTTTCTTCCAGGTCAAGGTGGGGCTCAGGCCGCTGGCCCGGTTGAGGGCGTCCCTGTCGGCCGTCCGCCAGGGAGATGCCGAGCGCATCGACGAGGCCCTGCCACGGGAGATCGCGCCGCTGGCGGTGGAGCTGAACGCATTGATCGTTTCCAACAGGGAGATCGTCGAGCGGGCGCGGACCCATGTGGGCAATCTCGCCCATGGTCTGAAAACGCCGCTGTCGGTGATTTCCAACGAAGCCCGGTCGGCCGGCGGGCCCCTGGCGGACAAGGTGTCCGAGCAGGCTGCGGTCATGTCGACCCAGATCCAGCACCACCTGGAACGGGCGCGCATGGCCGCGCAGCGCCGCGTCATCGGCGTGTCCTGCGAGACCGAGCCTGTGCTCGGCCGGCTGATTCGCGCCATGGGCAAGATCTATCGCGACAAGGGTGTCGAGCTGCGCTTCAACCATGACGGGGCGATCCGGTTCCGGGGGGAAAGCCAGGATCTGGAGGAGATGAGCGGCAATCTCATCGACAACGCCTGCAAATGGGCGGCGTCGACGGTCAGTGTCGAGGTGGCGCCGCTGAACGATCCGGCCACAAACCGGGACATGTTCACGATCACGGTGGAAGATGACGGTCCGGGGCTGACACCTGAAGAACGGGCCGAGGCCGTCAAACGCGGGCGCAGACTGGATGAAACCGTACCCGGCACCGGATTGGGCCTGTCGATTGTCGCCGACCTGGCCGGCCTCTACGGCGGAACCTTCGAGCTGGACAACTCACGGCACGGGGGGCTCAAGGCACGGCTCGTCCTGCCTGCTCTCGGCACGGAATAGGGGATTTCCGGCGCAAGTGTGCAGCCTCTCCCTACGTGTCTGTGATAGAATGTGACGCAGACCGGGCGAACAAAGACCAGGTTGTGGCCAAGTTCGGCCACAAATTGAAAATATCACTGATTCACTCACCGGTACCTGCCGGTTTCAACACCCTTTGGGAGCTCAAAAGCATGCGTCTGCGCGGTGCCACATGTCTTGCTCTTGCCACGGTTCTGGCCGGGTGCTCGCTGACATCCGGATCCAAGGACCCGGGCGGATGGGGCTCGTTCTTCGGCGATCCGAATGCGAACGTGGCCGGGTCGGAGGCGAGTACCGCAATTTCCGTGCTCGTCAACAACGAGTTCGGCGATGCACTCGACGCATCGGACCGCAGGGCCGCCGAAGACGCCCAGAACCGCGCGCTGCGTGCCCGCGGCGTTGGTGTATCGGTTGCCTGGCAGAACGAACGTACCGGGCGCAGCGGCCAGGTTCGGCCGGGGCCGGTCTATTTCGTCAACGACACCAGCTGCAGGGAGTTCACCCACGAGATGGTGTTGAACGGCCGGGTACTGCAGGCGCGCGGCGCCGCCTGTGAGACGGATCGCGGAAACTGGCAAGTCATCGGCTGAGTTTTCTGAAGGTCTTTCAAATACCTGCATTTTTTCTCAACACTTGTTTAAGTGTTCTGACGTTAATGTTGCTGAGTTCTTAATCGCGATGTTGACGCTGTGAATGACTCATTCGGACCAGCTTGAATTCAAACTGAAGACCTACCTGAGCAGTCTGAGCCCGAAAGCGGTTGAGGCGTTGGTTCGGAATCTGGAGCGGGCAAAAGTCCAGAAGGATGCCGACCCGAATATCCAGTTGATTCTTACGGCGGCCGTCACCCTGTTGCGAAAACCGCAGCCGGTGACGACGGACATGCCGGGCGGTGAACAAAGGCGCGGTCAGATCCAGCGCATGTTCTTCTCTCCGCTGGAAGATTTCCTCATCAACGAAACGCTGCCGAACCGGCAGGAGGGCCGCATTCATCGCGGCATGCTCGATCGTGTCTGGAAATGGCTCGGCCGGGATGTCATGGCGGCCGATGTTCGCATGGTTCTCGAGCAGGCCGGGAACAAGGCCGTCAGCGGCGAGCGCATCGACGCGCTGGTTCAGGCCCTGCGCTCCCGTGCGGTTGAGGCGATCGGTGACAAGCTGTACCGCGGCGAGGTCTCTGAAAAGGAACACCGCCGAATGGCCGCCGAACTCGGCGGCGCACGGGGGATCGCCGAACTCAAGGACATCCAGAAGATTTTTGCCGCCGAACGCTGGCTGGTGCCCTTCCTGCAGAACATACCCGACCGGATCAACGAGCATCGGCTTAAGCAAGATACCGATGTGCTGCGGTTGGTCGACAAGTGCTCCGAGCGCTTTCCGGATCATGTGCCGATTGTTGCCGCCGCTCTGGTGGAGCGCTCCGAGACGCCGTCGGCCTTGTGCGTGTTTGCGGGACGCCTGACCGGCGACAGCGATCCGAAGGCCATCGAAAACTCGCAATTCGCGCCGTTCGTCGATGTGGTCATGAGCGAGGCGGAACGTCTGCAGATCCTGGCTCTTGAACATCGCAACAACAATCCGGATCCGATTGCCTTTTCGCAGGCCCTTTCCGAATACCATTCGCTGGTACGGGGTGTTGAGCGCGACATCGATCTTTCCGTGACCGGGAAATGGCACAAGCAGCTCGCCGAAACCAAGCGCAGCATCTCCAGCGTGGTGACGCGGGAGCTCAACAGTGCGCACAGCAGCGTGCGGCGCGCTTTGCAGGTGCCGAAATTCGACCAGGCCGGTGAGCTGCAGAAGGACACGACCGCGGTCGACGACGCCGTACGGGCGCTCAAGGTCGTGACCATGGTGCGCAATGCATCCGAGACCTTTGCCGTCAACGATATCGGCAAGCGTACCCGGCAGGCGGTCGAACAGACCCTGGAAATTCTGACAAGGTCGCTGATAACGGATCTCGGCAAGACGCGAGGCGCGCAACAGGAGGCGCAGATGGCCGCGGCGGACGTTGCGATCATGCTGTCGGAAATCTATTTCGGCGAGGAATACTCGGCGCAGCTGCGCCGCTCCCGCCAATCCGCGCTTGCCAAGGCCAACAAGGGAAATGTGGACGCTCCCAATCCGGAACGGAAGCTGGTGGCCAATGCCCTCGGGCGGCGTTGATAGCGTCACTTGTCCGTCGAAACAGGATCGTCTCCCCTTTTCCGGCACCGCGACCCCCGGTCACATCAAAGCTGCCTTGCTTTTGTCCTCATTGAACGGTCTATAGTGCGGACATGATATTCTGGATGCTGATCGCCGGTCTGACGGCGCTTGCCGCCTTGTCGGTGCTTGTTCCCCTGTCACGCAAACGACGGTTGCCCGACGTGGCACCCGCACGTGCAGACGAAGCGGTGTACCGCGAACAACTGTCCGCGATCGACACGGAGCTCGAGCGCGGTCTCATCGATTCCGATACCGCCAACGCTGCCCGCACGGAAGTGGCGCGCAGGCTGCTGGCGGCCCACGACCGCGGATCGGATGTCAAGAGCGAGGGCCACAAGAGCCCGCGTTTGAGAATTGCGCAAGGTCTTGCTCTCCTTGCGCTGCCGGCCGCTGCTTTTGGACTCTATCTGCTTCTGGGGTCCCCCGATCAGCCCGACCAGCCGTTGCTTGCCCGTCTCACTGCCCCTGCCGAAGGGCAGTCTGTCGATGTCCTCGTTGCCCGCGTGGAGCGTCACCTGGCTGCCAATCCGGAGGATGGTCAGGGATGGGCCGTCGTCGCGCCGGTCTACCTGTCTCTCGGTCAGCCGAGAGAGTCCGCCAAGGCCTATTCGAATGCCATCCGTATTCTCGGAGCGCGGCCGGATTGGCTCACCGACATGGGGGAGGCCCTGACGATTGCCGAGCAGGGACTTGTGACCGCACAGGCCCGGCAGGCCTTTGAACAGGCCGTTGCTCTTGAACCGGACGCTGTAAAGCCACGGTTCTTCCTGGCAATCGCGCTCGGCCAGGAGGGGAACAAGGAGGCGGCGATCGCCGCATGGGAGTCGCTTCTGAATGGCGCCGACCCGACAGCTGCCTGGGTCCGCGCGGCCCGTCAGGAGCTTGGCCAGCTGACCGGCTCCGAACCGGCCGGAACAGAATTGCCGGGGCCGTCGCAGGAAGACATCGCTGCCGCCCGGGACATGAGTTCGGACGACCAGCAGGCGATGATACGGAACATGGTTTCCGGTCTGGCGGAGCGGCTTGAAACAGAAGGCGGTTCGGTTGAGGAATGGTCTCGCCTGATCCGTGCCTATATGGTTATGGGGGACAAGCAGGAAGCGCAACAGGCGCTCGCGGACGCACAGGCCGCATTTGCCGAAAGCCCGGCGGACTTGTCCCGGATCAAGGACATGGCCAGCCAGCTCGGTCTTTCTGGATCCTGAAGACACGTTGTTCCGGCGGGAAACGCCGGGTGTGACAGACTTGAATTTCGGACGGTGCGCAGATGACACGCAAACAAATACGGTTGACGCTAATCGGATCGGCGGGAGCGGTGCTGGCGCTCGCGCTGGGTCTGATCCTGTTTGCCCTGAATGACCAGATCGTCTTTTTCCAGAGCCCGACGGACATCACCAAACAGGCCATCCCGGCAGGACAGCGGATCCGGCTGGGCGGACTGGTCGAGGACGGTTCGGTTGTCCGCTCCGACAATGCCGAGGTGAGCTTCCGGGTGACCGACATGGAAAACACCGTTGCCGTGACGTACAAGGGGATCTTGCCGGACCTTTTCCGGGAAGGACAAGGGGTTGTGACCGAGGGGATCATCGGCCCGGACGGTGTGTTCGTGGCCGACAGCGTGCTGGCCAAACACGACGAAAACTATATTCCCAAGGAAGTGGCGGACGCACTCAAGGATCAGGGGCACTGGCAGGGCGGCGAAGAAGCCACCAACTGATGGGCGCGGACCGCCCGCTAGGGAGTTGAGGGAAGAGAATGGTAGTCGAATTCGGACACTACGCCTTGGTGCTGGCCTTTGCTTTGACGCTGGTCCAGTCGGTCTTGCCATTGTGGGGGGCTCTGACAAAGGACGACCGGCTCATGGCCGTTGCGCCTCCTGTCTCGGTGACCCTGTTTGTCCTGGTCCTCCTGTCCTTCGTGGTGCTGACAGGCGCCTATCTCAATTCCGACTTCTCGGTCTTGAACGTCGTCGAGAATTCTCACTCGGCCAAGCCGCTCCTCTACAAGTTCACCGGCGTCTGGGGCAATCACGAGGGCTCGATGCTGCTCTGGGTGCTCATTCTCGTGTTTTTCGGCGCCCTGGTCGGCCTGTTCGGCGGCAATCTTCCGGCAGACCTGCGTGCGGTGACGCTCTCGGTCCAGGGGTGGATCTCGGCCGGTTTCATCCTGTTCCTGCTGGCGACGTCGAACCCGTTTGACCGCGTTGTGAACCCGCCACTTGAAGGCGCGGACCTGAACCCGATCCTTCAGGATATCGGTCTCGCGATCCACCCGCCGCTGCTCTATGTCGGCTATGTCGGGTTTTCGATCACCTTTTCCTTCGCCGTGGCGGCACTGATCCTGGGGCGGACCGATGCGGCCTGGGCCAGGTGGGTCCGGCCCTGGACGCTGCTGGCCTGGTGTTTCCTGACGCTCGGCATCGCGATGGGCTCCTACTGGGCCTATTACGAGCTCGGCTGGGGCGGCTGGTGGTTCTGGGACCCGGTCGAAAACGCCAGCTTCATGCCGTGGCTTGCCGGCACGGCGCTGCTGCATTCCGCGATCGTCATGGAAAAGCGCGAGGCGCTCAAGGTCTGGACCGTGTTGCTGGCGATCTTCACCTTCTCGCTGTCCCTGCTCGGTACCTTCCTGGTCCGTTCCGGCGTTCTGACCTCCGTGCATGCCTTTGCGACCGACCCGGCCCGCGGCGTCTTCATTCTCGGGCTGCTCTGTTTCTTCATCGGCGGATCCCTGTCGCTCTATGCCTGGCGGGCTTCCACCCTGAAGCAGGGCGGGCTGTTCTCGCCAATCAGCCGGGAAGGGGGGCTGGTTCTGAACAACCTGTTCCTGACGGCTGCCTGTGCGGCCGTGTTCGTCGGCACCCTCTACCCGCTGGTTCTGGACGCCGTGACCGGCGAGAAGATTTCCGTCGGCGCGCCGTTTTTCAACCTGACATTCGGCCCGCTCATGGTGCCATTGCTGCTGGCCGTGCCCTTCGGGCCTGTTCTGTCCTGGAAGCGCGGCGACCTTGCTGCCGCCAGCCAGCGGCTCTACGCGGCATTCGGGCTCGCGCTCGTGATAACGCTGGTCACCTACTGGGCCTGGGGTATGGACAAGGTTCTGGCGCCTCTCGGGGTCGGGCTCGCTGTCTGGGTCATGGCCGGCGCGGTGTCGGAAATCGTCACGCGCGTCAAGTTCTTCGAGATCGGCCCGAAACGCGGATTTGCCCGCCTGGTCGGCCTGCCCGGGTCGGCCTGGGGCACGGCGACGGCCCATTTCGGGGTGGGGGTCGCGGTTCTTGGCATTGTCACCGCCTCGGCCTTTCAGGAAGAACAGGTCCTGACCATGCGTCCGGGCGACACGATCGAACTGGCCGGCTATCAGGTCACCTTCGACGGCGCGGCACCGCGCCGCGGGCCGAACTACACCGAGGAGGTCGGCCATTTCTCGATCCGCCGCGGTGGCGCTCTGGTGACCGAACTCGATCCGTCGAAACGCATCTACACCGCCAGGCAGATGCCGACCACCGAGGCCGGCATCTATACATCCGGGTTCAACCAGCTTTACCTGTCGCTCGGCGAAGGCCGCGGTGACGGCGGGGTGGATGTCCGGGTATATTTCAAGCCGATGATCACCCTGATCTGGATCGGGAGCGTCATCATGGCACTCGGGGCCCTCTTCTCGATGGTCGACCGGCGTCTCCGGGTTGGGGCCCCCAAGCCCGCGCGCAAGCGCCAGACGGCAACGGCAGCGGCGGAGTAGGCATGATCCGGTACTTTCTCACCAGCCTGCTGCTTTGCCTGTCCCTCCTGACTGCGCCTGCCGTGGCGGTCGCACCGGACGAGATTCTCGATGACCCGGTGCTCGAGGCGCGTGCCCGGGCATTGTCCGCTGGACTGCGTTGCATGGTCTGCCAGAACCAGTCCATCGACGACAGCGATGCGCCGCTGGCCAAGGACCTCAGGGTCCTTGTGCGTGAGCGGCTGGTTGCCGGTGACAGCGACGCCGAAGTGGTCGATTACCTCGTGTCGCGTTACGGCGAATTTGTCTTGCTGAAGCCGCGTTTTGCCTGGCACACGCTTGTGCTTTGGGCGGCAGGGCCTGTGGCGCTGTTGGCCGGCCTGATCGCCATTTTCGCGGCGCTGCGCCGGCGCGCGGCTCGGCAGGACAAGGCCGAAGCACAGGCCGCGTCCAAACTGTCCGAGGAAGAAGAACGTCGTTTGAAGGCGCTTCTTGGGAATGCCGACTAGGCGGTTCATTTCGTTCGCATGCAGATCGGAACAGCTTTCTACTGGTAGGTGGACAGTCTTGCCCAGGCTATGGTTAACTGAAATGGCGGTATCCGTTGATGCCGATATTTTTACGTTACGATAGCCTGATAATTGCGAGGCTCAGTTCAATGTTCTTTTCTATTGTTGGTAGATTGTTTTCATCTTTGATTGCGGTGGCCGTCTCGATCTTGTTTTGCGGGGCCAGCCTGGCTGCATGGACCGGTGACGTTCCTAAAGGTCATGGAACGGAACCGCGGGAAACTCTGGGCCTGCCGCTGGACGACTGGTTGGAAACACCACCCGCGGCCGGCGCGCCGCGCCTTCAGCTTGCATTCGAGGACAGTATCACCGGTGCGGTGGTCAAGCAGTTGCAGCGGGGGGCGGCGGAGTGCAACCGGCTTGAGCCTGTTTACCGGATCGATTGTTTGCGCCGCGTCTACGCCCAGGCAGCCGGCGCAACCGGGAACCGGCGCGATTATGCGGGCGCGAATTCCGCGCTGCGCAGTCTGGCCAGACAGTTGAACGGCATCGTTCGTCAGAACCTGGACCGGAAAGCCGAAAAGGCGAAAATCGGGAGGAATTCCTATCGGGCGGTTACACGCGAGGCACTGCGCAAGGCAAACAGCCTGGCCGCCCAGGCCATTCAGGAGACACGGACGAAACTGCTTCGTTCCGCTGGCAATTCGAGGAAGCGGAAGGTGCACTACACCAGCATCGCCAACGCGGTGAATTCGACCAAGAAAATCCTGAGATCCTGAGGACACCCAGCCTGTCGGGCGGGGCCCGTGCGGGAAACCCGTCCACGCGCCCGGATTGGCGCTTCACAGCGTTCGCACCGAGGCGTGACTTGCATGACAGGCCGCCATGCTTACCTCTCGCCATGTGAAAGCTGGAGGCAGATGCAATGACGAACCGTCCCCTGAAACTGGAGTTTGACGGCGCCCATGGCGCCAGGCTGGCCGCGCGGCTGGACCTGCCGGCGGGAAGGATCCGTGCCTTCGCGCTGTTTGCCCATTGTTTCACCTGTTCCAAGGACATTCCCGCTGCACGCCACATCGCCGGGGCACTCGCGGCGGAAGGCATCGCGGTGCTCCGGTTCGATTTCACCGGGCTCGGCGGCAGTGGCGGCGACTTTTCCTCAACCGGCTTTTCCTCCAATGTCGAGGACCTGAAACGTGCGGCGGATTTCCTGCGGCGGAACTATGAAGCGCCGAAGCTGCTGATCGGCCATTCCCTTGGCGGAGCCGCTGTGCTGGCGGTTGCCGAGGACATTCCCGAGGCACGAGCGGTTGTCACCATCGGTGCGCCGTCGGACGCGGACCACGTGATTCACAATTTCAAGGGGGCGGAAGAGACCATTCGGGAGACCGGCGTCGGCGAGGTCGATCTTGCGGGCCGGACTTTCACGATCCGAAGGGAATTTCTGGAGGACCTCGAGGCGCAGTCCGTTCGGGACAAGGTCGCGCGGCTGGGCAAGGCGCTCCTGGTCATGCACGCGCCTCTGGATGACACGGTCGGCATCGACAACGCCACCGAAATCTTCGTGGCGGCGAAGCATCCCAAGAGTTTCGTTTCGCTGGACAAGGCGGACCACCTCCTGTCCCGGGGGGAAGACGCGGCCTATGCGGCGCGCGTGATCGCGGGCTGGGCCAGTGGTTATCTCGAGAAAGAGCCGGTGGATGCGGGAGCCGAAACCGGAGAAGGCGTCGAGGTGGTGGAAACGGGGCAGGGCAGGTTCCAGGCCATGGTGGCCGGCGGCCGGCACCGGTTGATTGCCGACGAGCCGGTGGACTATGGCGGCCTTGACAGCGGCCTGTCGCCTTACGGGTTCCTGTCCGCGGCGCTGGGAGCCTGCACCGTAATGACCTTGCGCATGTATGCCGATCGCAAGGGCTTGACCGTCGACCGGATCGGGACGCAGGTCCTGCACGGCAAGGTTCATGCGGCCGATTGCGAGGACTGTTCCAGTGAGGTCAGGGAAAAGGGCGGGCGGATCGACCGGTTCGAGCGTCTGATCACCCTTGAAGGGGATCTCGATGCAGAGACACGGGCCCGCATGCTTGAAATTGCCGACAAATGCCCGGTGCACAAAACCCTGGAAGCTGGCGCCGCGGTGGTTACGCGCGCGGCCATGGCTGAAGACTGAGGTCTCCGGGACGTCAGGCCGCTTCCCCCTCCAGGGTCTGCAGGCGAATTTTCATGAAGGACAGCAGGCGGCGCGCGTCGCGGTCCGTCAGCGACTGGTAGTCGGCTGCCCAGTTTTCCGCGGTGGATTGCGGCTGCTTGTTGTGCATCGCCCTTGCCTTGCACAGCGCGGTATAATCGGAATTTTCGACACCCATGGCCCGGCACAGCACCGCGATGCCGGTGGAATCATAGCGGACCATGACATTGGTGACGTATTTCTGTCCGAGCCCGGCCATTTCGGAGAGCAGGAAGCAGATATCGAACAGGTTGTTGGACAGGGCGAGTTGGGTAATGGCCTTGCCGAGGGACCGTTGCCCGGCACGGATTTCCTTCAGCGTTGCCTTGGCATTGATCCGCGTCGCCTTGCGCTCCAGCTTGGAACTGGCCACGACCTTGCTCGCCTTGTGGAACAGGTCGTTGATCAGCGCTTCATTGTCTTCGCGCAGCTTGCGAATCTTGGCCTGCTGCTGCGGCGGCATCTGGCTGATCAGCTTGTCGTAGTCGTTTTCGGTTATGTCGGCACGTTCCATCATGGCGTCGCGGATCTTCTCGTCGCGTTCCGCCAGCTTGATCAGGAGCCGCGACCCCCATTCCGAAAACTCCGCCCCGTCATTGGCGGCGACCGACTGTTTCACCGGGCTCTCGCCGCGTTCCAGGAGAACATCGGTCACATTGGCTTCAAGATGCTTGCGTTTCGAAATCGCCAACAGGTGCCCCTGGCCCATGGTTTTCGCCAGGCGCAGGATGTCGTCGGTATTGAGTGAGTTCGAGGACGTCAGCATCGGCCGGGCGATGTCGATTTCTTCACGCGCCAGCTCGTAGGCCACCTTGTTTGAGGTGTCATCTATGGGAGCCAGCTGTTCGGAAATTGCCTTCTTCTGCTCCGGATCCATGCTCGGAAGCATGCTTTCCAGCACCGTGTTGAACAGCGTGATCTCTTCCGTCTGGTAGCTGTCGGCTCCCCTGACGAACAGATCGGTTACGTGCTCCACAAGCTGATGACGTTTTTCAGGGGTGCTGTCCTGAGCGAGACTGAGAAGGTCGTTGATCATCGTAGGGTTGTCCGTTTCTATAAGCATAGGACTACCTTGCAGACAGTTTACAACTGTCTAAGGCGCAGATGAAAAATTGGGTTAATCTTTTCAAGTATCCGTATTAGTGACAGGTGTGGAGGTGGCGTCGATATACTTTGGGTAGTCTTGAAGCAGTGCGGGAAATTAAGCTTGCGAAACTGCAAAAGACCGTCAGGAATTGGTTTGGCTGAACATGGCGCTGTTTCAGACGGCCATCGGCAGCCCGTCAGTCGCCTGATCCCTGTTCGGTAACGACCTTGTCCATCGGGATGTCCCATGCCATCGGAAAAATCGTTTCGATTCTGCAAAAGTCAAACCCGGCGCCAATGACGAAAGGCGCTGTCCCGAAGCTGACCAGCGTTCGATCGTAATAGCCGCCGCCGTTTCCGAGGCGGTATTTTGCCTTGTCGACGCCAACGAGGGGCGCGATCACGACCTGGGGATCCTTAAGGGTCCCGGCGGCGGGAACCAGGATGTTCCAGATGCCCCGGACCATTTTGCATCCGGGATACCAGGGACGAAAGACAAGGGGAGCGTTCTTTTCCAGAACAACGGGCAGCAACACCGTCTTGCCCGCCGCACACAGCTCGCTCATGAGCGGGCGCAGGTCCGGCTCCCCGCGGATCGGCCAGTAGACGGCGACCGTGTCGAACTGCCGCTCCTTCAGGGCATGCCCCAGATGCTTGATCAACGCGATCGTTGCGGCCTGGCGGGCCTGCTGGTCCATCCGCCTGCGCAGGTCATAGAGACGTTGCCGCTCGGACTTGCGGTACCGGCAGACATCCAGATAGGTCTGTTCGTCCACGATATGACCGCCGATCACCTTGTGTGCTTGGCATGGGGGATCGCCAGGCGGATCATCGTGATCATGCATGAGGGAAATCCGGGAGCTCTTGGGTCAGGCCGCTTGTTCGTGCTTGGCGGCTTCCAGCTTCATCTTCATGAGGGCCAGCAAACGGCGCGCATCCGTGTCGTCCAGCATGTGATAGTTGGTCAGCCACTTGCTACCGGTGCTTTCCGGAAACTTGAGGTGCTTGCAGCGTTCCTTGCAGACGGCCTGGAATTCCATGGCGCCGATGCCTGTGGCCCGGCAGACGGTAGCGATCCCGGTGCTGTCGTAGCGCACCATGAGATTGTGCACGTATTTCATGTCCAGGCCGGAGAAATAGGACAGCAGCCCGACGGCGTCGAGCAAATTGTGCTCGTGCGAAAGCTGGTAAATCGCCTTGTTCAAGTTCGTCTTGCCCAGCTTGATCCCCATCAGCCAGGCTTTCGGGCTGATCTTTGCGGGTTTCTTGACCAGCTCCGACCCCGCGGCGATCTCGCCGTCGTCGCGGAACAGGTCCTCCAGCAGTTCCTCGTTGGACTTGCGCAGATGGCGGATACGGTCGCCCATCTGCTTGGGCATGTCCTTGACCAGTGACTCGAACACCGGCATCGTGATTTCCGCGCCGAGGTTGGCGGCGACGGCATGTTTGACTTCCTTGCTGCCCCGTTTGATCAGGATCGTGCTGAGATCCTTGCTGACGTGATCACGCTTGGCCAGCGCCAGAAGATATCCCTGGTCCTTGGTCTCGGCGATTTTCTTCAGGTCGGCCTCGGCGAGCGACTTGGAGCGTTCCAGGACCGCCTGGGCAATGGGCAGGTCGTCGCTCGCCATGGCGGCGGCGAGTTTCGCGGATGTCGACCGGACGTCCGCGAGTTTCTCGGACATCTTCCGTTTCGCGTCGTGTTCGAGAGCGTCATAGACGCCTTCGAGCATGTTGTTCAGAAGATGGGTTTCCTCGGACCCGGTGTCGTCGGCGCGGGCGGCAAGAAGCCCTGTCACGTGCTCGGCGAGCTCGTGTTTCTTTTCCTTGGAACTGTCCTTGGCAAGCCTGAGAAGCGAGTCGGTCATCGATGTACCCTATCGGGCAAATTTTCTCCAATATTCCTTTACAACTTGTGAAAAGGACCAAGAGCGTCGTGATGGCGCGCCTGTCGTCCCGGTGTTGACCTTGCCTTGTTCCTGAGCCATTGGAGCGGGATGAAAGACGTCCCGATCCTGTACTCCTTCCGCCGTTGCCCCTATGCCATCCGCGCGCGCCTTGCGATTGCGGCAAGCGGGCAAACGGTGGAACTGCGTGAAATCGTGCTGCGCGACAAGGCGCCGGAGTTTCTGGAAGCATCTCCGTCCGCGACGGTGCCCTGCCTCAAGGCCGGGGATGAGGTGCTTGACGAAAGCCTCGACATCATGCGATGGGCCCTCGCAATCGCCGATCCGGACAACTGGCTGGAGCCGGACGGGGAGGGGTTGGATGCGGCGCTCGAGCTCATCGGGACGTGCGACGGCCCCTTCAAGCGTCATCTCGACCGGTATAAATACGATACGCGCTACAAGGATGCCGACAGGGTGGAAGAGCGGGCAGCGGCATCGGAGTTTCTCCGCACGCTTGACCGCCGCCTGTCGGCCCGCCGCTGGTTGTTCGGCAACCGCGCCTGCCTTGCCGACTATGCGATCCTGCCCTTTGTCCGGCAGTTCGCCAACACCGACAGGGACTGGTTCGACCATCAGGACTGGTCCGCGTTGAAGGCCTGGCTGGTCTCGTTCGAGACGTCCGGGAGGCTGCAATCGGTGATGCACAAATGGCCGAAATGGCGGTCCGGCGACGCAAGGGTGCTGTTTCCGGACGCCTGATCGCGCCGGCACTTCAGGCGGCGCTTCGCCTGCCGGCCAATCTTACAAATTCTTAATCTTCCCGACAGGCGCCTGTAAGGCTGGCTCCACTACGTTCTTCCTTGAACATGGAACGCGAGTCCCTGCGTGCGTTCTGCAAGATGGCCTTCAGTTCGAAAGTCGATAGAGGAAGAAAATATGGAAAACCGTCGCTCTGTCTCTCCCCTGCGGTCCCGCCGCGCAAAATTGCTGGCGGGCGTTGTCGCCCTCGGCGCCGCCGGGCTCATGACCGCCCAGACCGTAGTTCCGAGCCAGTTGGCCTTTGCGGATCCGGTGCGCGTCGATGCCGCCGCCCCGGCAGACTTCTCCGATGTCGTTCGCACCGTCAGCCCCGCGGTCGTCAGCGTCCAGGTGAAGCAGGCTGCCGAGCCGCGCATGATGAACTTCGGCGGCAAGGACGGCTTTGAGGACTTTTTCAAGGGCCTGCCGGACGGTCATCCGTTCCAGAAGTTCTTCCGTGATTTCGGTGGCCGTGGTGAAAACGGCCAGGACCAGCGCCGTCAGCCGCGTCAGTATGGCCTGTCCCAGGGGTCCGGCTTCTTCATTTCCGAAGACGGATATGTGGTCACCAACCATCACGTGATCGACAAGGGCACGGAATTCACCGTCATCGACCAGAAGGGTGACGAATATGCCGCCACGCTGATCGGTGCCGACAAACGCACCGACCTGGCGCTGCTCAAGGTCGAGGCCGACAAGGACTTCACCTATGTCGACTTCGCCGACGAGGCGCCGGAAGTTGGCGAATGGACCGTCGCCATCGGCAACCCGTTCGGCCTTGGCGGATCCGTCACGGCGGGTATCGTATCGGCCCGCGGCCGTGACATCGGTGCAGGCCCCTATGACGACTTCATCCAGATCGATGCTCCGGTCAACCGCGGCAACTCCGGTGGTCCGGCCTTCAACATGCATGGTGAAGTCATCGGTGTGAATGCCGCGATCTTCTCGCCGTCCGGCGGAAATGTGGGCATCGCGTTCGCGATCCCGGCTTCCACGGCCCAGGATGTCATCATGGAGCTGAAGGATGGCGGCACCGTCGTCCGCGGTTGGCTGGGCGTTCAGATTCAGAACGTCACCGGCGATATCGCGGAGAGCCTTGGCCTTGAGGAGGCCCGCGGCGCAATCGTCGCGGAAGCGCAGGAAAACAGCCCGGCTCAGAAGGCTGGCCTGCGCTCAGGCGACACCATCCTGTCGGTTGACGGGACCAGTGTGGATGGCCCGCGCGAGCTGTCCAAGATCATTGCCGCCTACGAGCCGGACACAAAGGTCGATATCACGGTCTGGCGTGACGGCAAGGAACAGGACATCACCGTGACCCTCGGCCGACTGCAGGAGACCGAACAGGCCTCGGCGGTGCAGCCGGAGGCCCTGGACAGCAAGACCAGCTTGGATGATCTCGGCCTGGTCCTGACCACCAAGGCGGAAGCCGGCATGGACGGTGAGGGCGTTGTCATCGCGGAAATCGATCCGGACAGCCCCGCGGCGGAGAAACGCCTGGCCACGGGTGACGTGATCCTGGAAGTCGCCGGCATGGCGGTGAACAGCCCTGACGATGTCCTGAAAGCGCTCGAAAAGGCGGAAAAGGATGGTCGCAAGGCCGTGCTCTTCCGGGTCGAGAGCAACAATTCCACCCGGTTCGTGGCCCTGCCCATGAACCTGGCCTGATCAGGGAACGGTTCCCCGGAACCGGCTCCTGTGCGGCGTGACCGGCCTGCCCTCTGCCCCTAAACCCCGTCGGGCCGGTCATCGCCAAGGTTCTGTCCGCCTTCCACAAGGACAGACCAAGGGTTTTGCCCCAAACCCTGACTGACTGGCGGCGGCGTCTCACATCCATCGCCGCCGCCAGCCATTTTTTTTGGATCGCCAGGCGTCGAAATTTGAGCCACCTAAACGGCTCAGTCTTGCAGGAATGTCGATTGGCCCTCGAGCGCAACTCAAGGTAAAAGGGTTACATGTTGAAGATTCTTGTCATTGAAGACGATCCGGAAGCTGCCGGCTACCTGGTCAAGGGCCTGAGCGAACTCGGTCACACTGCGGACAAGGCCGGCGACGGACAGACGGGTCTGCAGATGGCGCTGGACAGCAGCTACGACATCCTCATCGTGGACCGGATGCTGCCGAAGCTGGACGGCCTTGCCGTCATCCAGGAACTGCGCAGGCAGGGCAACCATACGCCGGTCCTGATCCTCTCCGCCCTCGGCCAGGTCGATGACCGGGTCAAGGGCCTGAAGGCCGGCGGCGACGATTATCTTCCCAAGCCCTATGCCTTCACCGAATTGCAGGCCCGTGTCGAGGCGCTTGCCCGGCGGCCGAAATCGGCCGGCCAGGTCGAGACCACCTACAAGGTCGGTGACCTGACACTCGACCGCATGGCCCATTCCTGCCGCCGCGGCGAGACCGACATTCCGTTGCAGCCGCGCGAATTCAGGCTTCTGGAATACCTGATGCAGCATGCCGGCCAGGTGGTCACCCGCACCATGCTGCTGGAAAATGTCTGGGAGTATCATTTCGACCCGCAGACCAACGTGATCGACGTGCACATCTCCCGGCTGCGCGGCAAGATCGACAAGGGTTTCGATACGCCTCTGCTGCACACGATCCGGGGCGCCGGATACACCATCCGTGACGCGGTTCACTAGGTTCACCCGCACGACAGCTTTCAAGCTGTCGCTGCTCTACATCGCCGTCTTCACGGTGATGTCCGGATTTCTGCTCGTCTATGTCTCGGAAAACACAGATCACCTGATGTCCGAGCAGGTCGTTCAGTCGGTCGATTCGGAACTGAAAGGCCTGGCGGATGTCTACGTGCGCGGCGGCGTGCGCGATCTTGTCGAAACCATCGACAGCCGCTCCCGTCATCCGGATGCCAGCCTCTACCTGCTGACGGACTTTGCCGGCAATGCCCTTGTGGGCAACATCGCCCGCCTGCCGACCACCGTGCTGGAAGAAGCCGATGGCGGCTTGCGGAGGGTCCGCTACACCCGCCTTGGCCAGAATTCCGAGGATGTCGAGCGCCAGGCCATGGTGCGCACCTTCGAGTTGCGCGGCGGTTTTCGCCTCCTCGTCGGCCGGGACCTTGGCGATCAGCTGCGCTTTTCCAACCTTCTGGGCAATGCGCTGCGCCTCTGGCTGATCGTCGTCGTGGTGATGGCCGCGATCACTTGGTTCTTCGTCAGCCGGCGGGTGATGAAACGCATCGACGACATGTCCGCGACCAGCCGCACGATCATGCAGGGAGACCTGTCCGGCCGGCTGTCCATTGCCGGAACCAACGATGAATTCGACCGGCTTGCGGTCAACCTGAACACCATGCTCGACCGCATCGAACTACTGATGCAGTCGATGAAGGATGTCACCGACAACATTGCCCATGACCTGAAAACGCCGCTGACGCGCCTGCAGACACGTATCGAAACGGCGCTGCGCGAGGCGAAAGGGGAGGAGGGCTATCGCACGGCGCTTGAAGCGGCGCTCGACGAATCCGACCAGCTGTTGCGGGTGTTCAATGCGCTGCTTCGGATCGCCCGGATCGAATCCATGGCGCCGGGCACGGTCATGGAGCCGACGGACCTCAACCGGCTGGTCGCCGAAATCTCGGAACTTTACGAGCCTCTCGTCGAAGACGAGGGCGGCCGGCTGGAAACGGATGTTCCGGCAGGACTGATGGCCGAGTGCAACCGGGACCTGATCAGCCAGGTGCTGGTGAACCTGATCGAAAACGCGCTCAAATACGGCCGCCCGGAGGAGGGGGGCCTGGTGATCCGGTTGACCGGCCTGACGGAAAACGGCCGTGTCTGCCTGGCCGTGACCGACAACGGGCCGGGCATTCCGGAAAAGGATCAGGACCGCGTCAAGGAACGTTTCGTACGCCTTGAGGAAAGCCGTTCGGAGCCGGGGACCGGGCTTGGTTTGAGCCTGGTCAAGGCGGTTGCCCGCTTGCATGGAGGAGACTTGCGCTTCAAGAATGAGGCACCGGGCCTGAGTGCCCGCATAGATCTCGAACCGGTGGAACCGGACAGCAGCAGGAGCGGGCATGAACAAGGCGGCACATCCGGAGAACAGGAACGGTCCTGACGGCGGTGCCGGCAGTCTTGCCGACCGGGTTGCGGTTGTTCCGCACACGCCCGACACGGAACGCGCCGGTCTGTTCCTCAAAGACCTTCTGGAGGACGCCGACAGCGGCGGCGCCTTGAAATCCCTCCTGGAGCAAAAGCCGGACCTTGAAGGTTTCCTCACCGGTATCATCGGCAATTCACCCTATCTGCGCGACCTGATGCTGGCCGATCCGGCCAGGTTGCTCGCCCTGCTTCAGGAAGCGCCCGAAACCCGTCTGAAGCGGTTGCTGGAGGAGGCGCGCGCGGCCAGGGCTGAAGACGAAGCGGGGATCATGCGGGCCCTGCGTCATCTGAAACACGACCTGGCGCTGACCCTCGGACTGGCCGACATTTCCGGTGCCATCGGTCTCGACAGGGTCACCAGGGCCCTGGCCGGTTTCGCCGACGCGGCCCTGACCGCGGCAATCCGCTTCTGCCTCACCGATCTGGCCCGCCGCAACAAGTTCGCGCCGCGCGACGCGGAGGAACCGGAAAAGGACAGCGGCCTTATCGTCCTTGCCATGGGCAAACATGGCGCCAACGAGCTGAACTACTCCTCCGACATCGATCTCATCGTGCTCTACGATCCGGCGACGGCCCCGATGGCCGGCAACGCCGAAGCGCCGGTGGAATTTGTCCGTCTGACCCGGCGGCTGGTCAAGATCATGCAGGACCGCACGGAGGACGGTTATGTTTTCCGCACCGACCTGCGCCTCAGGCCCGATCCGGGGGCGACGCCGCTTGCCATGTCGGTTCCGGCCGCACTGGTCTATTACGAGTCGCTCGGCCAGAACTGGGAGCGCGCGGCCCTGATCAAGGCGCGGCCCTGCGCGGGGGACATTGCGGCCGGCGAGGAATTCCTGCGGGAGATCGTGCCCTTCATCTGGCGCAAATATCTGGACTTCGCGGCCATCGCCGATGTCCAGTCAATCAAGCGGCAGATCCACATGCACAAGGGCCACGGCACCATCGCCGTGGCCGGCCACAATGTGAAACTCGGACGCGGCGGCATCCGCGAGGTCGAGTTTTTCGTCCAGACCCAGCAGCTGATTGCCGGGGGACGCAATCCCGGGCTGCGCGGGCGGCGCACGCTCGACATGCTGGACGCCCTTGTCGAGGCGGACTGGATCCTGGCCCGCACGCGTGACGAAATGGCGTCGGCCTACCGGTTCCTGCGCGATGTCGAACATCGCATCCAGATGCTCAACGACGAACAGACACAGCTCTTGCCGAAGGACAAGGAGGGTCTGAACCGGGTGGCGGCCCTGATGGGCTTCGACAGTCTTGCCGGCTTCGAAACGGAACTGCTCGGCCATCTTCACAAGGTGCAGCAACATTATGCCGAGCTGTTCGAGGACGAGCCGGGCCTCTCGTCGGAACTCGGCAACCTGGTCTTCACCGGTGACGATCATGACCCGGACACGCTGGAGACGCTTGCAGGGCTCGGCTTCAAGCAGGCGGCGGAAGCCGCCGCCATCATCAAGGCGTGGCATTTCGGGCGTTATCCGTGCACACGCTCGACCAAGGCCCGCGAACGGTTGACGGAAATGCATCCGGCCCTGATCGGGGCGCTGGCGGCGACCGACAATGCCGATGCGGCCCTGCGGGCCTTCGACAGTTTTCTGGCCAAGCTGCCTGCGGGGGTGCAGCTGTTCTCCCTGCTGAAATCCAATCCGCAGCTTCTGACGCTTCTGGCGACCACCATGGGGGCGGCGCCACGCATGGCGGAAACCGTTTCCAAGCGCGTGCATGTGCTCGACGCGGTGTTGGATCCCGCCTTTTTCGGCGCGATGCCGAGCGTCGAGGAATTCCGGCGCGGCTTGGACCGCACCTTGTCCCAGGCGCGTTTTTACGAGGAAGCGCTGGATCGGGCACGGATTTTCACCCAGGAACAGCAATTCCTGATCGGCCTCAGGCTGATCTCCGATACGCTTTCGGCAGACCGGGTCGGTTTTGCCCTGGCACGGCTTGCGGAAGTGGTGGTCGATCGCCTGCTTGGCCGGGTCATCGAGCATGTCGGCGAAAGCCACGGTGGCGTTCCGGGCGGCAATGTCGCGGTTCTGGCCATGGGGAAACTGGGCGGACGTGAAATGACCGCGGCCTCCGATCTGGACCTGATCCTGCTCTACGAAGCCCCGGAGGACGTCAAGCAGTCCGACGGCCGGCGGCCGCTTGCCATCACGCAGTACTATACGCGGCTCACCCAGCGGCTGGTCACCGCCCTCAGCGCACCGACCGCGGAAGGGGCACTCTACGAAGTGGATTTCCGCCTGCGCCCGTCAGGCAATGCCGGTCCGCTGGCGACCAATCTGGACGGTTTCATCGCCTATCAGAAAAAGGAAGCCTGGACCTGGGAACACATGGCGCTGACCAGGGCGAGGGTTATTGCCTGCACCACGCCTGAATTCAGCCAGAAGATCTTCGACAGCATCAACGGCACTCTGGTGCAGGAGCGCGACAAGGTAAAACTCGCCGACGATGTCCGCTCCATGCGCGCCCGGATCGAGAAAGAAAAGGGCACCCGGGATATCTGGGACCTGAAACAGGTTGCCGGCGGCCTGGTTGATATCGAGTTCCTCGCCCAGTTCCTGCAACTCGCCCACGCACATGAGGCCCCCCAGATCCTCGCCCAGGGAACGGAACAGGCCCTGGAACGCATCCGCGACGCCGGTTTTCTCGCCCTCGACAATGCGGAACTGCTGCTGGAGGCGCTACGTCTCTATCACCGGCTGACCCAGGTCCTGCGCCTGACGCTCTCCGGCAAGTTCGTGCCGGCCGAGGCCCCGGGCGGCGTTCTGGACCTGCTGGTGCAGGCGTCCGGCAGTCCGACCTTCTCCCGGCTCGAGACGGAACTCGCGGAATTGCAGGGCAAGGTGAGGGCGACGTTTGTCAGGCTTGTCGGGGAAGTCGAGGCCAGCAAAGCCTGATCTCTTTCGGTCGTTCCACGGGGCGAAGGGTCTGTGTCCCCCGCGTCGACAACACATCAGATGATCGCTGGTTCAACGTGCAGGACGTTCCCTTGGTCAGACAGGGCAGCGTTCGAAGGTACGAAGATGCCGCGATTTGGGTCATAGGTCATCGAGATTTCGCTCACACCGCCACCGAAGGTCGCGACCGTGTATTTTCCGATGATCTTTCCGATCGCCGTCCCGCTGGTGAACTGGCTCTGAAGCCAGACATAGACCCTGGTGGTTGGGGTCAGGAGAAGCGTCTGGTTCGCCAGCACCATCTGCGCAGAGATCACTTTTCGCTCGGTGACCTGTCCATTGACGTTGGCCGTCTGTGACAGCCCGAATGTCAGCGCCGGATAACTCGACGGCGGCATGTCGTTGTTGATCGCAAACGAGCCTTGGGGAATATCCGACGAGCCGACAAACTGGTTGAAGACCGCGGCGGCTGTGAACGGGTAATATCCGGCGTCAAGCGCCGGGCCCGGCGTCAGTTCGGAGAGTTTCAGGATCGACGCACCGGAAGTCATTTGGGTGTTGGATGCATAGAGCCAGAAATCCTCGGCCCACTCGATCATATTCGCGGCGAAGGGATCGAACGTCAGCCACACGACGCTCGGTTCGCTGCTGCTGACGGTTCTCGCCAGCGTAATACGCTGCTGTGCCGCCTTGATGTATCTGAGTGTCTCCATATCGATATTCAGCTGAAGCTGGTAGCTGGTCATGACACTTTTCCCCGTCGCAACATTCTGTTGGCTGCCGCCCTCGCGCGCCGCTTTCAGTTCCGAAAATCCAACACACAGTCCAATTTCGTTTAGCGGGACGCCTACCGGCCAGAATCCCGCACAGGCTGAAACCTGCCGCAGGGAACCGGGGAGGACGTTACACCCTATCAGCGTGTATTGAAAAAATAAACAACTCAAAGATTAGTGGGCGCCGTCGTTCAGGCCTGTTTAAGGCGCCCCCGGATCCGGTCGAAGACAATCATGAGAACCAGCATGCCAAAGGCCACGAAAGCGAACAGGAAACTGCTTCTGGCCATTGCCGCGTGTGTGCCTTCGCTCAGCTCGGAAATGTCGGGAGTGTCGCGAACGAAGCGCACCGCAACCGTTTCACCGGGAGAGCTTGTCTCGTAGCGCTCACCCGAAACGGCGGCCTCTCCGGTGAATTCCGCGCCGCCGACCGCGTAGCGATAGGTCAGCAGGTGCAACTTCCGGCCCAGGCCGTCAAGGTCGTAGCGCCGGTCCCTTGTTTGTTTGGACAGGATCTTTCCCGTTGTGACGGCACCTTGTGTCGCGAGCAGCCGGGCATTCGAATGGGTCTGGTAGCCGTCGAAAAGGAAAAACAGACCGATGCCCAGAAGGAGCAGATAAAAGACAAGGCGGTATCGGTCATAGAACGCGTTACGGCGGTTCATGTGCAAATCCCCCGGCCCGTCGCAATGGCGCCATGTCCCGGATCAGGCGGCGGCTTCCTGAGCCAGCGGCAGCGTGAAGCTGACGGTGGTGCCCTTCTTGACTTCCGACTGGATCGTCAGCGACCCGCCGTGCAGTTCGACCAGGGAGCGGGCGATGGCAAGACCGAGGCCCGAACCCTGGTGGGTCTTGGTGAACTGGTTTTCCACCTGAACGAAAGGTTGGGCGAGCCGTTCGATGTCGCGGTCGGAAATGCCGATCCCCGTATCGACGACCTCGAAGCGCAGCTTGTCGCCGCGCGGCCGGGCCCTGAGGGTTACGGTCCCGTTGTCAGGGGTGAACTTCACCGCATTGGCAAGCAGGTTCAGCAAGATCTGTTTCAGGGCCCGCTTGTCGGCCTGCACGAACAGCTCCTTGGCGACGTCGGAGGTGACGGTGATGTTTTTCTCCGTTGCCGCGCCAGTCACGATCCGGCTGGCATCCTTGGCCGCGGCAGAAGCGCTGACGGCTTCGGTCTCGATCGACATGCGTCCGGCCTCGATCTTGGACATGTCGAGGATGTCGTTGATGACATTGAGAAGATAGATGCCGGACGAGTAGATGTCCTTGCAGTAGTCGCTATAGCGATTGGTGCCGAGAGGGCCGAACATCTCCTGGGTCATGATGTCGGAAAAGCCGATGATGGCGTTGAGCGGTGTCCTCAGCTCGTGCGAGATATTGGCCAGGAATTCGGACTTGGCCTTGTTCGCGGCCTCGGCACGGGTCTTTTCCCCCTGGTACTTGTCCGCCATCTCGACCAGCTGACGTGCTTGCACTTCGAGGGTCTGCCGGGACTTCTGCAGATCGGAAACGGTCGCCTTCAGGCGCTTTTCCGAGTCCATCAGCTTTTCTTCGTGTTTCTTCAGCGCGGTGATGTCCGTTCCGACGGAGACGAAACCGCCGTCCTTGGTCCGGCGTTCCGAAATCTGCAGCCAGCGGCCGTCCTCGAGCTGGGCTTCGTAGGAGCCTTCCGGCGCGCCGCCGCGCTGGCGAACCGAGACGGGGTGCGGTGCGACCTCGGCATTGGAAGCCGCGGCCATCACGTCCTTGTACGGTGTTCCCGGAACGATCACCGATGTCGGCAGACTGTGCAGGGCCTGGTAGTTCGAATTGCAGATCACCAGCTCATTTCTGGCATTCCAGAGAACGAAGGCCTCGGAGATCGTCTCGATCGCGTCGCGCAGCCGCAGGTCGGCCATGCGGCTTTGTTCGGCAAGTTCATGCTGTTCGGTGATGTCGATGCAGATCCCGATCAGGTGCGGTTCCGCCCGTCCCGTTTCGGACTGGATTTCACCGCGGGCGCGCAGCCAGATCCAGCTGCCGTCTGCGTGGCGCATCCGGAAGGTTTCGTCCACCAGCGTCTCGCCGGTTTCCAGCAGGTGTTCTGCAAGGCCGAGCAGGTCGATATCGTCCGGATGGGTGATGTCGGCCACGTCCGCGAAGCTCAGGATGTCGTCCTTGGGTTCACGGCCCAGCAGCTCGTATAGAGAAGACGACCAGAACATCCGGCCCCGGGAGAGGTCCCAGTCGAACAGGCCGCACCGGCCATGGGTCAGGGCGGTGTCGATGCGCCCGCGGGTGGCGGCGTACATGTCGTCCGCCACCTCGGCGCGGGTGGCCTGGCTGAAGAAGCCGTAGATGACGGCCAGCAGGACCAGCGACGTGCCGACGAACAGGGTTACATTCGCGGAAAGGTCATCGCGCCATTGAGCGTGCACTGCGCTTTCCGGCTGCAACACCGCAACCATACCGAGACTGCCGTCGAGATGATGGACCGTCGCCAGAACCTGTTCTTCACCGGCCGCGTTGCCTAGGTCCACCGCAAGCGGCAGCACGCCCGCGCGCGCGCCGAATACGGTCAGGGGCTGGGAATGGCCGAGCAGGTCGCTGATGGGCCGGCTTTCGAGGGAGGGCTGGATCGGTGCCGAGGCGGCGATGGTGCCGGCCTGGTCGGATACCAGGAAGATCCGGCCGTCACTGGTGGCTCCTGCGGGCAGGCTGTCGGCGAGGATGCGCTTGAGCGAGGTCCGGTAGCCCGTCTTCGGCAACGTGTCCTGCGAACCGGTGAGGCCGTTGGCAACCACCGTTGCCATCAGGCTCAGGGTGGTCTCGGCGGCCTTCTGTGTGTCGGAGTAGTCGCTGGCCAGTTCGCCGGCACGGAACAGGGCGAGCACGATGATGAACAGGATGGCAAGGCCGGGAATGAGGCGCCGCATCAGGCCGTCCGAGCGGGCCAGGCCGCTGCGGACCGTGCCGGCCAGCGAATTCAGGGGCAAGCCGGTTAGGCCCGCATCTGTCTCGCTTTCAGACTCCTTGTCGCCGCGCCGCGTGGAAGCGTCGCCAGCAAGTGCTCGCGCCATAGGAAGTGTGCCTCAAAAAACCGCCTCATCGGAGCTTGCCCCGAATCACTTCCATTTGAATCAAAACGTCTGATTTTGTCCAGACCTGCCCAAGAATAAAATGGTTAACGCGCGGCGCGTTTTTCTGGTCTCGCGTTAACCAATGCCAGTATTGCACACTATTGCAAGGTTCTGTCGACGATATCGCGGCTGTCTCTCGACAGTTCTTCGCATGAGGATACCCGCAGGAGCGCAGATTCCGCGAGGGCAGATCTCTGTGGGTCAAGTGCGCGCCAGGAGCGGAAACTGGTCAGAAGGCGGGAGGCGACCTGCGGATTTCGCTTGTCGATCTCCAGAACTGATTCGGCGATCAGCTCGAACCCGGCCCCGTCCGCCCTGGCAAACTGCGTCGGGTTGCCGGTGGCAAAGGATTGCAGCAGCGCGCGCACGCGGTTGGGGTTGCCGGGATCGTAAAGCGGGTGCTTCATCAGAGCCTCGACCTTTTCCACGGTGTCGTGGTGCGGTGATGTCGCCTGGGTCATGAACCATTTGTCCATGGCGAGCGAATTGTCCTGATGCCGGTTGCGGTACCGGTCCAGTGCTTCGTCCCGCTTCGGCATGGCGTCGTGCACCAGCAGCGTGAGGGCCGCAAGCCGGTCGGTCATGTTGTCGGAAGACGCGAACCGGTCCCACACGAGGTCAAAACCGTCGGGGTCCGTGGAAGCGGCGACATAATAAAGCGCCCGGTTTGCGAGGGCGCGCTTGCCGGCTGAAGCGGCGTCAGGCGAATAGCCTCCGTCGCCGGAAGGCCCGGCCGAGAACTTGCGCAACGTCTCAAGATGTGTGTTGCCGATGGCATTGCGCATGACCGACTTGGCATTGTGGATGGCGTCCGGGTCGACATCCTTGCCGATTTCCTGCGCGACATCCGCTTCGCTTGGCAGGGTCAGGGCCAGGGCGCGCAGCGCGTCGTCGAGGCCGGTGTCGAGCAAGGCCGACCCGATGACATCGATCACGTTGTCCGAACAGGTCGGGGCCTGTCCCTGCCTGGTCAATGCGGTAAGCCGCACCAGATCACGCATCAAAAGCGTTTGCACCGCCTGCCAACGGTTGAACGGGTCGCTGTCCTGGGCCGCAAGAAACGCGAGGTCCTCAGGCTCCAGATGCTGATTGAGGCGAACAGGCGCGGAAAATCCGCGCAGCAGGGACAGGACCGGCTTGGAGGCAATGTTCTCGAAGGTGACGTCCTGATGGGATTTGTCCAGGATCAGGACGTCTCCCGCAACTTCGGCTCCGCTGGGCGGGGAGACCTCCAGATCGTCTCCATTGGGGCCGATCAGACCGAAACGCAGAGGAATGACCGCGGGTTTGCTTGTCTTCTGACCGGGTACCGGCGGGATTTCCTGACCGAGGGAGACCGTAAAGGTCATGCGGTCCGGATCGTATTCCGATTCCGCCGTGACCACAGGCGTGCCGGCCTGCTCGTACCAGAGGGAAAACCGGGCAAGGTCGACCTCTGCGGCCTCCTCAAAACAGGTAAGAAACGCCTCGATTGTGGTCGCCTCTCCGTCGTGCCGGTCGAAATAGAGGTCCAGACCGGCCCGGAACTTTTCAGCACCGATCAGGGTCTTCAGCATACGGACGACCTCGGCGCCCTTCTCATAGACCGTTGCCGTGTAGAAGTTGTTGATTTCGTGGTAGATTCTTGGCCGGACCGGGTGTGCCAGCGGTCCCGCATCCTCCGGGAACTGATGCGATTTCAACAGGCGTACGTCGGCGATGCGCTTCACGGGGCGCGACCGCATGTCGGAGGAAAATTCCTGATCGCGAAACACGGTCAGGCCTTCCTTCAGGCACAGCTGGAACCAGTCGCGGCAGGTGATCCGGTTGCCGGTCCAGTTGTGGAAGTATTCGTGGGCGATCACGGCCTCGATATTGGCATAGTCCTGGTCTGTCGCTGTTTCCGGGTCAGCCAGGACATATTTGTCATTGAAGATGTTGAGACCCTTGTTCTCCATCGCGCCCATGTTGAAATCGGAGACGGCGACGATGTTGAAGACTTCAAGGTCGTATTCGCGCCCGAAGGCGTCCTCGTCCCAGCGCATGGACCGTTTGAGGGAATCCATCGCCCAGCCGCAGCGGTCGTCCTTGCCGTGTTCGACATAGATGTTCAGGTCGACATGAGTGCCGGACGCCGTGGTGAAGGTATCGGAGACCTCTGCGAGATCGCCTGCCACCAGGGCGAACAGATATGCCGGCTTGGGATGCGGATCGTGCCAGACGGCAAAATGGCGGCCGCCCTCCAGATCGCCGGTCTCCGACAGGTTGCCGTTTGCAAGCAGCACGGGACAGTCGGTCTTTGAGGCTTCCAGCCGTGTCGTGTAGACCGACAGGATATCCGGCCTGTCGAGGAAATAGGTGATGCGGCGAAAGCCTTCCGCCTCGCACTGGGTGCAATAGGTTCCCGACGATCGGTACAGGCCCATCAGCTTGGTGTTGGCGTCCGGATTGAGCTCGGTCACAAGCGTCAGCTCGAACGGATCCGGGGGAGGCGCCTTCAGTTCAAGCCGGTCGGAATCGGCACAAAAACTGTCTTCAGCGACCGGAGCGCCGTTCAGCCTGATCTCCACCATGGTCAATTCGTCGCCATCCAGAAGAAGCGGCGTGCCCGGCGGCGTGCCGGTTTGCCTGCGTACCGACAGGGTCGCGGAGACCCTGGTGGCCGTCGGGTTGAGTTCAACGTTCAGATCGACGGTATCAATGCAATAGGCGGACGGTTGATAATCTTCCAGCCGGATGGCCGGCGCCGTTTCGGAACGCATCTGGAACTCCTGAAATGTCGGTCCGCGGGAGACTGGGAAAAGGCAAGCGAACGACGCTAAGGCGTTACCATGATCAGGGAACGTGTCAAAGAACTGATTGGGGCCACCTGCGGGCGGGGCGGGGTTTCTCCCGGCCGGTGATGCGATTGGGCAGAGGGGTTTTGACGTGGGACGGGCCATTGTCTATGTGAGGGGTGCATCAGCTACAGGGACCTTCTGAATGAGCCGCTTGGACAGTTTTATCCGCCGCATGACATCGCAAAAAATTCTGCTGGAATACCTGGTCGACAAGGTCAATGAAGTTGAAGGTCCGGTTCTGGAGCTGGGTTTGGGCAACGGCAGGACCTATGATCACCTGCGCGAGATCTATCCTGACAAGGAAATCTTCGTCTTCGATTTCGCGATGAACTGTCATCCGAGCTGCGCGCCCGACGCCGAGCACATGATCCTCGGTGATATCCGCGACACGCTTGCCTTCTGCGAGCCGCGCGTGAAGTCGAAGGCTTCCTTTGCCCATATCGACATCGGCTCCGCGGATCCGACCAACGACCTTGCGATCGTCCACTGGCTGGCGCCCCTGGTCGACCAGCGCATGGCGGTCGGCGGATATGTGCTGACGGCGCTGGAGCTTGACCTGGACAATTTCGAAAAGCTCGAAAAACCCGGAGGAATCCATCCGGGCCGCTACCACATCTATCGCAAGACCGCCGAAGCCTGATCTGCAGGCCGCATTGGGATCAATGAAATGAGTGCGCCGCTAAAAGGCATCAAGGTCGTTGAACTTGCCCGCATCCTGGCCGGGCCCTGGACCGGGCAGACACTGGCGGATCTCGGCGCGGACGTGATCAAGGTGGAAAGCCCGCAGGGCGACGATACCAGGGGCTGGGGCCCACCTTTTGTCCGCGATGAGGCCGGCAAGGATCGTGACGCCGCCTATTTCCACGCCTGCAACCGCGGCAAGCGTTCGATCACGGTCGACTTCCGCACCGCGGAAGGTCAGGAAGTGGTCCGCCGTCTCGTCGCCGAGGCCGATGTCCTGATCGAGAACTTCAAGGTCGGCGGGCTTGCGAAATACGGCCTCGACTACGACAGTCTCGCCGAGGTCAATCCGAAGCTTGTCTATTGCTCGATCACAGGCTTCGGCCAGGACGGGCCCTATGCGCACCGGGCCGGCTACGATTTCATGATCCAGGGCATGGGTGGCATCATGGACCTGACCGGGGACCCGGACGGCGATCCGCAGAAGATCGGCGTGGCTTTTGCCGACATCTTCACCGGCCTCTACGGGGTCATCGGCGTTCTTGCCGCCTTGCGCCGGCGCGACCAGAACGGCGAGGGTGAGTGGGTCGACATGGGGCTGCTCGATGCCCAGGTCGGTGTCCTGGCCAACCAGGCCCTGAACTATTTCGTCTCCGGAAAATCGCCGAAACGCCTCGGCAACGCCCATCCCAACATCGTGCCCTACCAGGTCTTCCCCGCCAGCGACGGACACCTGATCATCGCTGTCGGCAATGACGGCCAGTTCAGGCGGTTATGCGCGGTTCTCGGCCGTCCCGATCTTGCCGAAGAGCCGAAATACGCCACCAACGCGGCACGGGTTGCCTCCCGATCCGAACTCGTGCCGGTCCTGGTGGCGGAAACCGAAACGCGAACCAGGGATGATCTGCTGGCGGCCCTGGAAGGCGAGGGCGTGCCCGCCGGCCCGATCAATTCCGTGGCGGACGTCTTTCAGGATAGCCAGGTTCTGCACCGGGGTCTCAAAGTTGATCTGCCTGCAACAGGTACCGAAACCGGCACCGTTGCCTCCGTACGCACGCCGATCCGGTTCAGGAACAGCGAGCTCGTGCTGGAGCGGGCGGCACCGGCATTGGGCGAACACACCGATGAAATCCTGGCCGAACTCGGACTGGCGCACGTTGCCGATCCGGCCGACTGAGTACTGGGTGGCTTCATGAAGAGCGCGGAGTTTCTGGACATCGTCGACAGCACGGTGCTGTCGGACGAATGGGGCACGCTGACCCGTCACAAGATCCGGTATCGGCGCCGGGACGGCACATGGCAGGAACAGGTTCGCGAAGTCTATGACCGGGGCCATGGCGCCGCCTGCCTTTTGTTCAACCCGGAAACCGGTTGTGTGCTGCTGACACGCCAGTTTCGCCTGCCGGTGTGGTTCAGCGGCAAGGATCCGTTCGTGATCGAGGCGCCGGCCGGTCTGCTGGAAGGTGCACGGGCCGAAGAGCGCATGCGGGCGGAACTGATCGAGGAAACCGGCTTTGACGTCTCGAAACTCGAGTTTCTCTTCGACGCGCTCATGAGCCCCGGCTCGGTCACGGAGTATCTGGCATTCTTCACCGGCACCTACCATCTGAAGGACAAGGTGTCGGAAGGCGGTGGCGAGCCGGACGAAGGCGAGGACATAGAGGTGATGCATGTGCCGCTCGCACGGGCCCTGGCCATGGTCAGGGCCGGGGAGATTGCGGATGCGAAGACCATCATTCTTCTGCAGGAACTGGCCCTTCGACAGGCAGGGCTGTGAAAAGTGCGGTCCGGACGGAACAATTCCGGTGGAACCTGAAGCATGTGCCTTAATTTGACGCAAAGTGTCAGGCAGGTAAGCTGCCGGATGACAACAAGGGGCGCCGCCTGATGAGCAAAGAGAAGCGCAGCAGACGCAGGATCAAGCTGCCCCTGACGACCATCGTCGGGCTCAGCTTCGGTGCGTTCGTGGCCATTGCCATCGGGCTCGTTCTGGGGCTGTCCGTCTCCGCCAATTTCCGCAATACCTTTTCCCTGCTCAACGACAAGACGATCTTGAGCACCCAGTCGCTCGAAACCCAGCTGCGCACCCATTTTGCCTCGATTGAAAACGCCGTCGTCGGTCTCAAGCCCTATTTCGACGAGGGCACGATCGGGTTCGGGGATCCGGAAAGGACCCTGGAAGACCTGACGATCGCGTTGAATTCGAACAACAACATCACCACGCTAGCCGTGACCGACGCCGACGGTCGGCGGCTCGGCGTCTACCGGGCGAACAATGGCAAGATCTGGCGGATCAGCTCCGACGCGCCCCCTCCGGGCATGACGCCGAAGGACATGCCGGAACTTACCGCCGACAGCCCGCCGACCTGGGGCGCGCTTGTCAAACACGACGTCGGCCTGTTCGCGAATGTGTCGGTCCCCCTCGTTCGCGACGGCCGGAAAATCGGTATGCTGACCGCCGCCACCTCCATGGAGGAGCTGGGGCGTATCGTGACCGCCCAGGACGAAGGCGTCGACAACACCGTCTTCATCATTGCCGACGGTGATCAGGTCATCCTGCATTCCGATGCGGACTGGCTCCAGACCGGTGGTGCGATCCGTGAAAACCTGCCCGGTTCCTTTTTGAGTGTGGGAGATCCGGTGCTGGCCGGAATCGCGAGCGAGCAGCCGCTGGACGAGTTCAAGAAGGCCGCTGAACTTGGCATCGATGTGTCCTTCGTTCAGGCCAATGATGATGAATACATCGTCATGAAAGCCCTGCTGGAAGGGTTCAGCGACATGCCCTGGACGGTTGGCCAGTACTATTTGAGTGCGACCGTTTCCCGCGAGGTCCGCCGCCTGGCGGGATCCATGTTTGTCGGCTTCGGTGCGCTCGTCATTTCCGTGCTGATCGCCTTCTGGATGGGCCGGCGGGTGGCACGGCCGCTGAAGTACCTGGCTCTGCAATCCAAGCGCGTCGGCTCCCTGTCGCTGAATGATGTTGAACCCCTGCCGCGCAGCCGTGTCGCCGAGATCGATCAGGTCGCCTCCGCCTTCAATTCGATGGTCGAGGGCCTGAAGGCCATGAACACCTACGTGCCACGGTCCCTGTTCATCAAGCTGATGCGGCTTGGCGGCAGGTCTGCCGCCGAGCCGCGTGAAGCCGAACTCACCATCCTGTTCACGGACATCGTCGGCTTCACGGCCCTTTCGGAACATCTGAGTGCCGAGGATACGGCGGGTCTGTTGAATGAACATTTCGCGATCCTCGTGGAAGCCGTCGAAAACGAGGGAGGGACGGTCGACAAATTCCTGGGCGACGGCATGCTGGCCTTCTGGGGCGCGCCGGATGCGCGGCCCGACCATGCCCGGGCGGCGGTGCGCACCGCGCGGCGAATCGCTGCCGCCCTGCACGAGGCAAATCGGAAAGCGGCAGAAGCCGGCCGGCCTCAAATGTCCCTGCGCATCGGCATTCACACCGGACCCGCGGTTGTCGGCAACGTCGGTGCGCTGGACCGCTGGAACTACACCGTCGTCGGAGACACGGTGAACGCCGCGGAACGGCTCCAGACACTTGGCAGGGAAGTGGAAGGCACCCCGGAGGTGACGATTCTGGCCAGCGCGGCCACGGTGGCGCAACTGCCGGGAGAACATGATCACAAGGCGGTCGGCGACCACCACCTGCGCGGCCGCAGCGGGCGCATGGAAGTCTACTGGCTGGATCCCTTTGCTGCCTGCGAACCGGAAGAGGTCGGCGCAGAAAAACTTCCCGTTACGGCCGCCGAGTAAAGTTGCCTCTACGGCAGGTGGCCGGTGGCGGGCCGTTTCTGCGGTAATTTTCCGTTTTGTGACACAGATCACACAGGCAATCTATGGATTCCTGCATTGCTATCCCATGGCGAATTTGGTTGTCTTTGAAATGCAATGAGGGCTTAGTAAGCCTCGGTCAGACAATCCTTGCCTGGGAGGAAGTACGCGGTGAATGTTCTCTCGATCGAGGGACTGACGGTAGATTTTCATACGGCGGAGGGCCAGGTCCGGGCTGTTGACGACGTCTCGTTTGTCGTTCCTGAAAACCGGACGGTCGCGCTTGTGGGAGAATCGGGCTCGGGCAAGACGGTTATCTCCCAGACCATCATGGGACTTCTGCCCCAGGCGGCCACGATCGCCTCCGGCAAGGTGATCCTTGCCGACCCGACAGGAGCGGAGCCGCCGGTCGACATAGCGGCCCTGGAGCGCAAGGGGCCGCAGATGCGGCATTTGCGCGGCAACCGCGTTGCCATCATCTTCCAGGAGCCGATGACCTCCCTGTCGCCGTTGCACACCATCGGCGACCAGATCGGCGAGGCGGCGCTGCTTCACCGCAACGTCTCCAGTGCCGAAGCGCGCGAGCTGACCAGAACCATGCTGAGCCTGGTCCAGTTTCCGGATCCGGAAAGGGCACTCGACACCTATCCGTTCGAACTTTCCGGCGGGCTGCGTCAGCGCGCGATGATTGCCATGGCCATGATCTGCCGGCCGGCTCTGCTGATTGCGGACGAACCGACCACGGCCCTCGACGTGACCATCCAGGCGGAAATTCTCAAGCTGATCCGCGAGGTTCAGGCCGAGCTGCGCATGTCGGTCCTGATGATCACCCACGACTTCGGTGTTGTTGCCAACATGGCCGACGAGATCGCCGTGATCTATCATGGCAGGATCATGGAGAAGGGCACCGCCGAGCAGCTCTTTTCCGACCCGAAGCATGACTATTTGAAAGCCCTGCTCAATGCCGTGCCGAGCTTTCACATGGACAAGGACGAGCGGCTGGTTCCGATCCGTCCGATCGAGCTGCATTCCGAGGACCTGACCGCCAACCGCCCGCACTGCAAGGTCACGCCTGGAGAGCCGCTGGTGGAAATGCGGGATGTCACCAAGCACTTCACGTTGCGCAAGGGCTCCTTCCTGGGCGGGAAGACCAAGACCATGACCGCGCTCGACTGCATCAATCTGACCATCCGCCGCGGCGAGTGCCTTGGCCTGGTCGGCGAGTCGGGCTCCGGCAAGACGACCGCCGCCAAGGCGATCCTGCGCGCGCTCGACCTGGAAGGCGGGCAGGTTCTTTACAATCGCGGCAACGGGCTGGAAGATATTTCCAGCCTTTCCGGTCCGGAGTTGATGGATTACAGGCGGCGTGTCCAGTTGATCTTCCAGGATCCCTTCTCGTCGCTCAATCCCCGGATGACCATCAATGACACATTGATGGAGCCCCTCGAAGTCCATGGCATCGGAACGCCGAAGGAGCGTGCGGAACGGGCGCGCAACCTGATGAACCTCGTCGGGCTCGATCCGCGGTTCCTGCGCCGCTATCCGCACTCCTTCTCGGGGGGGCAGAGACAGCGCATCGGTATTGCGCGGGCGCTTGCACTCAATCCGGAATTCATCTTGTGCGATGAGCCGACATCGGCGCTTGATGTCTCGGTGCAGGCCCAGATCCTGAACCTGCTTCAGGATCTCAAGCGCGACCTCAACCTGACCTACCTGTTCGTAAGCCACAACCTGGCCGTTGTGGACTATGTCGCCGACCGGATCGCCGTGATGTGCCGTGGACGACTTGTTGAAATGGGCGAGACCCGCACCGTCGTCGGCAATCCGCTCCACCCGTACACCAAGGCGCTGTTGTCCGCTGTTCCGGAGCCGGACCTGTCGGCGCCACTTGATTTTGCGGCTCTCGATGCCAACCGGGCATCCGAGCCGCATCTTTGGCCGGAGCCCTTCCGGCTGGAGGACGGACAAGCGCCGTCCCTGGTCGAAATGGAGCCGGATCACTTTGTCTGCGCACCCGGACTGAAGAACACCGGGGCGCTTGAGGGGACTGCAGCATGATGCTTAAGAATTCCATTCGGGCCGGTCTGTTCCTGACCGCAGCCCTGATCGCGGGGCCGCTGGCCGCGCTGGAGCTGAAGGAGACGCCCGGCCTCGATCCGTCTCTGCCGCCCGTGGCCGAACGCGTGCCGTCCGAGCCCTTGGTCGTCGATCTGGAAGCAACAGGACGCACTGTCGGCAAGCACGGCGGCAAGATCGACACATTGATCGGCCGAGCAAAGGACGTGCGTCTTATCAATGTCTGGGGGTATGCACGCCTTGTTGGTTACAACGAGGACCTGGAACTGGTTCCGGACATTCTGGAAAATGTCGAAGTCGAGGACGGCCGCATCTTCACGCTGCACACCCGCGAAGGCCACAAGTGGTCCGACGGTCATCCCTTCGGAGCGGAAGACATCCGATACTATTTCGAGGATGTCGTCAGCAACGAGGAACTGACACCGTCCGGGCTGCCGCCGTTCCTGCTGTCGAACGGCAAGGGACCGAAATTCGAGGTTCTGGACGAAACGACAGTGCGGTTCACCTGGGACGATCCGAACCCGTTGTTCCTGCCGGAGCTGGCCAAGTCCCGGCCGCCCTTTCTCTATCGTCCCGCGCACTATCTGAAGCAGTTTCACGGAAAATACGGCGATCCGGATTTTATCGCCGCGGAAGCGGCGAAGGTGAAGGCACGAAGCTGGGCACCGCTGCATGCCAAGAAGGACGACATGTACAACGCTCGCAATGTCGAGCTTCCGAGCTTGCAGCCCTGGGTGCGCAACCGCGACGACAGTGACCTGCGCTTCGTGCTCGAGCGCAACCCGTTCTATCACCGTGTCGACAGCACCGGGCAGCAACTGCCCTATGCAGACGAAGTCGTCATGACCGTTGCCGACAGCAAGCTGATTCCGGCCAAGGCGCAGGCCGGCGAAAGCAACCTGCAGGCACGCAATCTCAGCTTCGCCGACATCACTGTCCTGAAAAAGGGCGAAAAGCAGAACGACTATGTCACGGCGCTCTGGTCCAACAGCAAGGGCTCCGAGATTTCGATCCTGCCGAACCTGACGGTGAAGGACCCGGTCTGGCGCGAGCTCCTGCGGGACAAGCGTTTCCGGCACGCGCTTTCGCTTGGCATCGACCGCAATCTTCTCAACCGGGTGCTTTTCTTCGGTCTTGGCAAGCCGGGCAACGACACGGTGCTGCCGGTCAGCCCGCTCTACAAGGCGGAATACGCTTCCAAATGGGCGGAGTATGATCCCGACCAGGCCAACGCGCTTCTGGACGAGATCGGGTTGACCGAACGCAATGGCGAGGGCATCCGCCTGTTGCCCGACGGCCGGCCGCTCGAGATCATCGTCGAAACGGCCGGTGAGGAACAGGTTCAGGACGACGCGCTCGAACTGGTCAGCGAGACCTGGCGCGAGATCGGCGTCAAGCTGTTCGCCAAACCGAGCCAGCGCGACAACCTGCGCGAACGGGCCATTACCGGCCAGTTGGTGATGTCGGTCTGGTATGGCCTCGAAAACGGCATTCCGACGTCCGAAATGCCGCCGGAAGACCTGGCGCCGGTGCGCGGTGACATTCTGTCCTGGCACTCCTGGGGTGACTATTACGAGACCCAGGGGGAGGGGGGCGAAAAGCCTGACTGGAAACCGGCGGAGCGGCTGATGGAGCTTTACAAGTCCTGGCTGGAGTCCAGGACCCAGGAAGAGCGCGCCCGGATCTGGGAAGAAATGCTTGCCATCCATGCCGAGGAAACCATCCGCATCGGCCTGGTTTCGGGTGTGCCCCAGCCCGTCGTGGTCAAGGGTGTTGAAAACGTGCCGCTGGAAGGTATCTACGGATGGGATCCGGGCGCGCATTTCGGGATTCACCGTATGGATGAATTCTATCTGGCCGAGTAGGGTCGGCCGAAAGCGAATGTACGGATTCCCGGAAGCAGGTGGAGGGACCATGGCCGATCGGCTTGAGATGACAACAGATCTGATCGACTATGTATGCCAGCATGGCACCCGGGAATCCGCCCCCTTGAGGAAGTTGCGTAAGCAGACGCAGGCCCTGCCCGAATCCAGCATGCGCGTGCCGCCCGAGGAGGGGCAGCTTCTGCATTTCCTGATTCGCACCCTCAACGCGCGCAAGGTCATGGAACTTGGTGTTTTCACCGGCTACAGCACGTTGTGGATGGCATCGGCCCTGCCGGAAGACGGCCGGCTGGTTGCCATCGACAAACGCAAGGACTGGAAAGACCTTGCCGAAACGCACTGGGAAGAAGCGGGGGTCCGCGACAGGATCGATTTCAGGGTCGGTCGCGCGGAACACGTGATGTCGGACATGCTCGACGCCGGCGAGGGAGGGACCTTCGATCTGATTTTCATCGACGCGGACAAGAAAAGCTACACGACCTATTTCGAGCTTGCGCTGAAGCTGCTGAGGTCGGGCGGCATCATGGTGTTTGATAACATGCTGCGTCTCGGAGATGTTGTCGACCCGGCCGTGAGCGATCCGGCCGTCGACGATATCCGGACACTCAATGAGCGGTTGAGGGATGACAGCCGGGTGGAAATTTCTATGCTGCCGTTTTCGGACGGACTGACTCTCGTTCTTAAAACGTCATAATATCGAAACGGAAGTCGACCTTTCGTGCGGTTCTTCAATGCTCTTTCGCATACGAGCCAATCCGCACTGCAAGCTGAGCTGGGGCCGAGGGGAGATTAGGTGCTCTATTATATTATACGCCGAATACTGATGATGGTGCCGACCCTGTTGGTGATCAGTTTCCTGACGTTCCTGATCATCGAACTGCCCACCGGCGACTACATTTCCAATCAGATTGCTGCCCTCAAGACCTCCGGTGAAAGCTCCTCGATTGCCAAGCTGGAATTTTTGCGCAAGGAGTTTTCTCTCGACCGGCCCTTCTTTGAGCGATACCTCATCTGGGTTGGCCTGTGGCCCGGTCCGCATGGCTTTGACGGTCTCATTCAGGGGAACTGGGGCTGGTCCTTCGAGTTCGACAAGCCGGTTGAGCAGGTGATCGGCCCAACCCTGCCGCTGACGGTGGTGCTCAACTTCGCGACCATCCTGTTCGTTTACGTGGTGTCGTTCCCGATCGGCATCTTTTCGGCGACCCGGCAGTATTCCTGGGGGGACTACGGCTTTACCTTCGTCGGCTATTTCGGTCTCGCGACACCGAATTTCCTGCTCGCACTGATCCTGCTGTATTTCTTCAACAGATGGTTCGGCCTGTCGGTCGGCGGCCTGATGGATCCGGAATATATCGATCAGCCGTGGAGCTTCGACAAGGCGATGTCGGTGCTTGCGCACCTGATCGTGCCGACGATCGTGATCGGAACGTCCGGAACGGCGGCGATGATCCGGCGTCTGCGTGCCAACCTGCTCGACGAGTTGCACAAGCAATATGTCACGACCGGGCGGGCCAAGGGCCTGAAGGAAAGCCAGCTTCTCGTCAAATACCCACTCCGCATGGCGATCAATCCGTTCATTGCCGATATCGGCAACCTGATTCCGTCCATGGTCTCCGGCTCCGTGATCGTCTCGGTGGTGATGAGCCTGCCGACGGTCGGCCCGGTGCTGGTGTCGGCACTTCAGTCGCAGGATCAGTTCCTGTCGGGCTTTATTCTGCTCTTTGTCGCGGTACTGACCCTGATCGGCATGCTGATTTCGGACCTGTTGCTGGCCGTTCTGGATCCGCGCATCCGGCTTGGCGGGAGGGCGTCCACATGAGCACCGACATGAAGGACAGGACCTCCCAGCGCCAGGTCGAGCATTACGTCGATCCGACACCGTTCAACCCGGCTGTCACCGAGGAAATGACGGAAGAGCAGGAACGCTTCTTTCAGGCCTCGCAGTGGCAGATCATGTGGTGGAAGTTCAAGCGCCACAAGCTCGCGGTCTGGTCGGGCGTGATCCTGATCCTGTTCTACATGTGCGTGCCCTTTGCCGAGGTGATCGCGCCCTACGGCGCGAACACCCGCGACAGCCTGCATCTCTATGCGCCGCCGCAACCGGTTCACCTGTTTCACGAAGGCTCGTTTGTCGGGCCGTTCGTCTACGGAATGACCTCCGAAATCGACATGGAAACCCTGCAATGGGTGTTCAAGGACGACACGACGCAGGTGCAGAAGCTCCGCTTTTTCTGTCTTGGCGACGACTACAAGTTCTGGGGGCTGTTTGACGGGTCCTTCCATCTGGTCTGTCCGGCGGAAGGGGGCACGATGTTCCTGTTCGGCACGGACCGTCTGGGCCGTGACCAGTTTTCGGGCCTGGTCTATGGCGCCCGGCTGTCTTTGACCGTCGGCCTGATCGGGGTGATCATCTCGATCGTGCTCGGGCTGTTTTTCGGAGGCATAGCGGGGTATTTCGGCGGCCTTGCAGACAGTGTCATCCAGCGCGCCATCGAGATTATCCGTTCGCTGCCGGAACTGCCGCTCTGGATGGCGCTCTCTGCGGCGTTGCCCGTCACCTGGAGCCCTGTCTGGATCTATTTCGGCCTGACCATCATCCTGGGCCTGCTCGACTGGCCGGGGCTTGCCCGTGCCGTACGGTCAAAGCTCCTGTCCCTGCGCGAGGAGGAATATGCCAAGGCGGCGGTGCTGATGGGCGCCAAGCCCAAGCGGGTCATCACGCGCCATCTGCTGCCCGGCTTCACCAGCCACATCATCGCTTCGGCGACCCTGTCGATCCCGTCGATGATCCTCGGTGAAACCGCGCTGTCCTACCTCAATCTGGGCCTTCGGCGTCCGGCCGTCTCCTGGGGTGTGCTCTTGAACGAAGCGCAGAACATTTCGGTCGTCACCGTCTATCCCTGGCTGATGGCGCCGGTGATCCCGATCATTATCGTGGTGCTTGCGTTCAATTTCCTCGGCGACGGTTTGCGCGACGCGGCTGATCCCTATAAGTGATGCATTTGAGAGTCTGAGAAGCGGCGGGCCGTCCTCCTGGCCCGCCTTGAACATTTGGGAAGCCGTCATGTCGAAGAATGCCACAACCGCCCAGGGCTGGGACGAGGAATACGAAGCGGGCCGCTGGGCCTTCCTGCGCTCGTTGCCCGAAAGCGGCCGCTACGGCATCATCGGCATGTGGCTCAGCCTGACCGGAACCATGGACGAGGTGCTCGACATCGGCTGCGGCGAGGGTCTGCTCTACGAGCGCCTGCAGCCCATGGGCATCAGGCGATATGTCGGCATGGACCTTTCCCCGGCCTCGCTCGAGATTGCCAATGTCGACCCGGCGATCGCGTCCCTTCGCGACGGTGACATGCACACGTTCGAGCCGCAAGACGGCGAGCGGTTCTCCGCCATCGTCTTCAACGAGGTGCTGCATTTCGCCGACGACCCCGCGGCTCTGGTCGCCCGCTATGTGCCGTTCCTCAAGAAGGACGGCGTCATCGCTCTGTCGATGTATTCCCCCAAGAAGCCGGAGTCCGGCGCCAACAAGCTGATCAACAGGCTTTGGGAAGCAACCGACGACAGCAGCAGCTGGGAGGTCCTCGACGACTATCGCCTGGTCTCGGACAAGAAGGGTGTCACCTGGCGCATGCGGCTGGTGAAGCCGGTCTGAGCAACAAGCGCCCCGCACAACAGGCCTGATCCTGAGGAAGCGCGTCAGCGCTGCCTTGCAGGATCGGCCAATCGCGCGAGAGCCGGCAGCCGATCCTGCGATGCTGGCCGGTCGGTCCTTCTCTGGAGGACGCAATTGGATACAGAGGCATGGGCACGCCGGAAACCAGGGTTGGCCGGCGCTGATTTCTCGCGCTTAGGCGAGCTTGCCGACGAGCAGGTCTTCCACGAACCAGGCGGCGAACTGGTGCCGACCGGAGACACCGGCCTTGGCATAGATCCGCGTGAGCTGCGCGCGCACCGTACCCTGTGCAGCGCCTCGCATTTCGGCGATTTCCGCAAGATCCAGTCCCTTGAGCGCAAGCAGACCGACATCTCGTTCCGCCGGTGTCAGACCCCATTCCTCGAACTGGTTTTCAACGATCCTCGAAAGTTCGCCGCGCGCGGTGTCGAGCGCGCGTTCCTGGTCCCGCATCCGCTGGAGGGTGAGCCTCAATTGCCAGCCGGCGAGGAAAATGCCCAGAACAAGGACGAAGACGACAAATGCCTCTTGGAGCGAATGCGGGCTGCCGAGATCGCCGACAAGATCGGCGAAGACGTCACCGACAAAGAAGACTGCGGCAATGGATTGAAGGGCCATGAAGGTGGCGAGGGCGGTTGTTTCGTGCCGCCCCCGCCTGAAACGCAGACTGGTGAAATTCATTTGTTCCTGGCCCGGCCGTAGATCATCGGTCGGACAAGATTACGCCTCAGGAGCCGGCTTTCAACCGCGACGCCCGCGACATGGAGCAGCGCCAGAATGAGGAGCAGGTTGGCGGCCGTTTCGTGAATTTCTTCCATGATTTCTCCGGCGTCGTTGTCTTCGGAGGCATGTTCGCTGTCGTCCTGGTCTACCAGCACCGACCAGTCTCCCGCCGCAACCGCAGCCTTCTCCTCGGCGATGGTGACCGGGCTCTTGCCGCCTGTCATCACGAGGCCTGTTGCCGTCACCGCGACCAGGCAGGCCCACAGGGCGTAGACCATGATCGAGGCGGCGGGATTGTGCGACGGGTATTCGCTCGGCTTGCCGCGAGCGAGCTGAAGGAGATGCGCCACCGCTGCTCTCGGATCCGGCAGGAACGAGGAAAACCGGGCCTCTGCAGGTCCGAACAGGCCCCAGAAGAACCGGAGCGCCAGGAGCCCGAGGGCAACCCAGCCGATCCAGATGTGGATCGTTCCGCCTGGCTTGGTCAGGAGACCGTTGGCGATCACGGCTGCCGCGAGCGTCCAGTGGCTGATGCGCACGACCGGGTCCCAGGGATCGGGAGGGCTGTGCGCCCTCCCGGTTTCGTGGCGCGACTTGGGAGTGGCCATGATCAGTCGTCGGCCTTGACGTTGGTGACCTTGCCGGTCTTCGGGTCGATATAGATCTCCCAGCGCATGTTCGCGACGTCGGTGCATTTCGCTTCGATCTTGCCGTCTTCGGCCTCGAACTCCTGAACCTTGCAACCGGCTTCGGCGAGCGCGGCCGTGGCATCGGCCGGATTGGTTCCGACCGTATCGCCGACAGCGGGCATGGCATTGGCCGTCACCGGCAGCAGGACCAGAGCGGCCGTGGCAAAAACGTGCTTGAACATGGAAAAACCTTTCTTGGAACAGAACCGGGCCGTGATTGGCCTGTTCGAGATCTGAACCGGGAAAGGGGCGCGGTCGATTGCCGGATTGCTGACAAGGGCGCCCGTAAGCACCTGCTTACGGGCAAGGGGGGCGGCTTGCAGGCAGGAACGGACCGGTCCCACCTGGTATCCCTCATCCTCTCAGGCGGACCTGGCCGAATGCCTCGGGAGGAGGAGTTCGGGTGCCGGCCGCTTGGTTTCAGCCCGGCAGCACCACGATCGTCGACTTGCCGCCCTTGTTGCGCAGGGCGTGGATGTCGGCGAGATCCGGATCCTCGCGCCACGCCTTTGCGGCATCGGCGTTCGGGAAGGCAAGCACGGCGACGACGTTCGGGGCGTCATTGGCGGCTTCCAGAACCAGCGGTTCGGGGTCTGCGGCGACAACGCTGCCGCCGTGGCGGGCGAGGGCTTCCGCGGCCTTTTCGCGGTAGGCGCCGAGGGCTTCCTTGTCGGTGACGGTGATCATGGCGAGGGCTTGTACGGTCATCTCAAAACTCCTTTTGTCGAGACGCTCTCAACATAGTGAGATCGGTGGACGCGAAAAATTCTTCAAATTCGGAATGCTCATGTGCAAAAATGCACGGCATGGACAATTGGGATGATCTGAAATTCGTGCTCGCCGTCGCCAAGGCGGGCAGTGTCACCAGGGCGGCGCGGTCGCTCGGCGTGACCCACTCCACCGTGTCGCGCCGGCTGACGGCGCTCGAAGAGCGGATGGGAACGCGCCTGTTCGACAGGTTGCCGGAAGGTTTTACCGCGACCGCGGCAGGCGAGGAGGCGATCGAGACCGCCCGGCGCATGGAAGCCGAAGTGCTGTCGCTGGACACACGCATCACCGCCCGCGACGCGGAGCTGGAAGGCCCGCTCCGGGTGACCGCCGCGCAGCTCATCTTCCAGGCGCAGCTTGCCGACATCGTTGCCAGGTTCAAGGAGCGGCACCCGCAGATCGATGTCACCATGAACGCCGCCAACGAGATCCTGAGCCTGCACCGGCGCGAGGCCGACATTGCCGTGCGGGTGACCGACAAGCCCGACGAGACCTTGTTCGGACGCCGCGCCACTGGCCAGAACCGGTGTTACTACGTGTCACGCGAGTTTGCCCGCAGGTTCCAGGAGGCCTATCGCGACAGCATGACCACCGCCAGGGTGCCGTTCGTTGCTTTCAAGTGGTGGGGCAACAGCGTTCCGAAAGACCTGCGCGAGCGTTATCCCAACGGCGAGGTGGCAACCGTCACTGATGACATGATCACCATGCATGCGGCCGTGCGCGCAGGCATGGGCATCGGCCGGCTGCCCTGTTTCCTGGGCGATCACGACCCTGACCTGATGCGCCTGCCCGGTGTCGAGCCGACACGCTATTTCGACATCTGGATCCTGACCCATCCCGATCTGAAAAATGTCGCCCGCATCCGCACCTTCCTGCGCTTTGCCGCGGATGCCTACAAGGAGAACAGCGGGTTCTATCTCGGAAAGTGAGAAGGCTCAGATCCAGCGGCGAACCTTGGCGAGATAGGCGTCATAGTCGGCGCCGAAAACCTTTCGAAGGGCGGTTTCCTCCGGCTTGATCTGGTATTCGGTCATGAACCAGACGAAACCCGGTATGACGGCCAGTGCCGTCAACGTGCCCCAGAAGATCGCGATGGCCAGGAGCACGCACAGCAGCCCCAGATACATCGGATTGCGGCTGATCCGGTAGATCCCGCCCGTGACCAGTGTTGTCGCGGTGTCCGGTGTCATCGGATTGACCGTGGTCTTGCGCGCAATGAATTCCAGGACGGCCTGGATGCCGGGAACGACACCGGCAAGGCCGAGAAGAAGCGCAAGGTTCACCTGGCCGGGAAAGGAGAGCGACAGGGCGGGCAACAGATAGTGGCCGGCGGCCAGCAGGGCGACGGCGATCAGGAAGACGGCAACGGGCGGAACCTTCAGATGCATGGCACGCTCAACTCCGTTGCAGCTCGATGGGCTGTCCGTGCGGTGTCGCCTTGGCGGCCGCGTCCCAGGCCTTCCTGAGATCGGCGAGCTGTCCGGCGCCGGCGACGCCCTTGGCGTTCAGAAGCGTTTCGAAAGCGGTCAGCCAGTGATCGTAATATCCCAGCGTCTCGCCGCTGCCGTCACCGTCCCTGGCCAGCTCGGCGCCGAGTGTCTCGGCCCATTCCGGCCAGGTGAAGACACCTGCCTGATGGGCCTGGAGCGTCATGGCGAAGACACGGGCTTCCCAGGGGGCGGAGAAGACGGGGCCGCCGTCCTGGTCGAGCGGCAGGCGCGGCGTGGCGGGCAGCTCGTCAGGCAAGGTCAAGATAGGGCTCCCAGAGATCGAGTCGCAGGCTCAGATTGGGATCGCTGTCCGGCCCCCAGATGTCGGTGCCCTTGAAGGCAACACCATAGAGCCAGGCCGGCTGCTCTCCCTTGCCATGGGCATTTGTGTCGGGAAAGACATGCACCCCGTGCACCACCTCGATCGTTCCCGCAACATCCCGCGCGTAGCGCGGCAGGCGGATGTGCGTTTCCGGATGGAGGCGCCTGGTCCGCACCTTGTCGCCGACACGGAATCGGGCCGGTTGCCGTTCGGGCCGGTCGACCGGAGCGCCCCTGGCGAGCACTGCGGCGACATCCGGCGCCTTCAAAACCTGTTTGACTGGCTTGGGATCTACAAGCGCCTTGCCCTGTTTCAGTTCCTCGTCGGTGACAAGGCCATGTGTCACCACCAGCCGTTCCAGGCCCTTGGTCCAGATCTCGTAATAGCTGGAGCTGAGATACTCGGCCGGCGGCAGGGTTTCCCTTGCAAAACGCGAGGCATCGAGCGTCCAGGAGCCGGTCGCCCCCATGGCCAGCGTCACCGCAAAGGCACGCTCTTCCCATTTGGCATGGAAATTCGGTTCATTGTCTTCCGGCCCGACCGGGCCGAAGCCCATCTGGCCGCCGAGATCCTGGGCACCGTTCATGTCACCGGTTCCTCTTTCAGGGGATCCAGCGCCAGCCCGGTGCCGATCATGCTGTCGCGGGTGACCAGTTCGGCGAGTTGCTCCTCGCTCCAGTCTTCCGTTCCAACGGGGCGCTCCGGGATCACCAGGTAACGGACTTCCGCGGTGCTGTCCCAGACCCGGATCTCCTTGTCTTCGGGCAGGTGCACGCCGAATTCGTCGAGCACGCCGCGCGGGTCGCGCACCGCGCGCGAGCGGTAGGGCGGCGACTTGTACCAGACCGGCGGCAGGCCGAGCACGGTCCAGGGATAACAGGAGCAGAGCGTGCACACGACCATGTTGTGCGTGGCCTTGGTGTTCTCCACCGCCACCATGTGCTCACCCTGGCGGCCGGTGAAACCGAACTCGGCAATGGCCGCCGTCGCGTCTTTCAAAAGACGGTCCCGGTACTCAGGGTCCGTCCAGGTCCGGGCGACCACTTTTGCGCCGTTCTTCGGGCCTATCCTGGTTTCGTAGGTCTCGATCAGCTCGTCGAGCGCAGGCGGATCAATGTAGCCCTTTTCGGTCAGCAGGGTCTCCAGCGCACGCACGCGCAACTCGATGTCGCTGAGGTCTGAATGGTCGTGATCATGGGAGTGGTCGTGACCGGACATGGGCGGCTCCTGGCAGGGTGAGGCTCACATATGAAAACGCGGGCGGAGTGCTGTCAATTGCCGACGTGATCTCCGGTGTTTTCCTCCAGATCAAAATGGTTGCGCTTGTAACCAATTTGATCTGGATCAAGGCAATCGCTCTGCGGGACTATATAGTTACATATGTAACTAATTGCGGAGGAACGGTCCCATGAAAATCGAGCAGATGCACCACGTCGCCTACCGGTGCAAGGATGCCAAGGAAACTGTCGAATGGTACGGCAAGATGCTGAACATGGACTTCATCCTGGCCATCGCCGAAGACCACGTACCGTCCACGCATGAACCCGATCCCTACATGCACATCTTCCTGGACGCCGGCAACGGCAACGTGCTTGCCTTTTTCGAACTGCCGACCAAGCCGGAAATGGGTTTCGACCCGAACACGCCGCGTTGGGTGCAGCACATCGCCTTCAAGGTGAAGGACCGGGACGAGCTGATCGACTTCAAGGACCATCTGGAGAAAAACGGTGTCGAGGTCCTGGGCGTCACCGACCACTCGATCTTCCATTCCATCTACTTCTTCGATCCCAATGGTCATCGCATCGAGCTGGCCTGCCCGGATCCGGAGGAGGACCGCTTGCTGGCGCGTCTCGACGAGGTCAAGTGGCAGATGCTGGAGGAGTGGTCAAAGACCAAACGTGCGCCGAAACATGCCGAATGGCTGCATGCCAAAGAGCTGGCCGATGTGTGAGGACGACAAATGCGCGCGCTGCGGCAAGTGCCGCGCGCTCGACACCGCCTTGGCGGATCTGGGAGGAGAGCCCGATGTTTCAAACCTATCAATATCCGCAATACAACTACCGGCAGTCGGAGGAACAGCGCACGGGTGTGCTCAGGCGTCATCCGGTGGTGGTGATCGGGGCCGGTCCGATTGGCTTGACGGCCGCGCTTGATTTCGCACAGCGCGGCATTCCGGTGGTCGTTCTCGACGACAACAACACCGTCTCGGTGGGCTCGCGGGCCGTCTGCTACGCCAAGCGCCCGCTGGAAATCTGGGACCGGCTCGGCTGTGCGACACGCATGATCGAAAAGGGTGTCGAGTGGCAGGTCGGCAAGGTCTTCTTCCGGGATGACCTGGCCTATTCCTTCGACCTTCTGCCCGAACAGGGGCACAAGATCCCGGCCTTCATCAATCTCCAGCAATATTACCTGGAAGAGTACATGGTCGAAGAGGCACAAAAATCGAACCTCATCGATTTGCGCTGGCAGCACAAGCTGATCAACCTGACCCAGGACGACGACCACGCGACCCTGACCGTGGAAACACCGGACGGTGTCTTCCGCATGGAGGCCGACTGGGTGGTCGCCTGCGACGGCGCCAATTCCGACACCCGCAAGATGGTCGGTGCCGGTTTCTCCGGCCAGTTCTTCCAGGACCGCTTCCTGATCGCCGACATCATCATGAAGGCGGATTTTCCGACCGAGCGCTGGTTCTGGTTCGACCCGCCGTTCCATCGCGGCCAGTCCGCGCTGCTGCACAAGCAGTGCGACGACGTCTGGCGGCTCGATTTCCAGCTCGGCTGGGACGCGGATCCGGAAGAGGAGAAGAAACCGGAAAATATCATCCCGCGCGTCAAGGCCATGCTGGGCGAGGACCGGGAGTTCGAACTGGAATGGGCCTCGGTCTACCAGTTTGCCTGCCGGCGGATCGACAGGTTCCGCTATGGCCGGGTGCTGTTTGCAGGCGATGCCGCGCACCAGGTCTCGCCCTTCGGCGCACGCGGCGCCAACACCGGCGTCCAGGACATCGACAATCTGGGCTGGAAGCTGAAGCTGGTCCTTGATGGCGCGGCACCCGAGGGCCTGATCGACAGCTATCATGAGGAACGGGCCTTTGCGGCAGACGACAATCTGCTGAACTCGACCCGCTCGACAGACTTCATCACGCCGAAAAACGAAGCCTCGCGCCGCTACCGTGACGCGGTGCTGGACCTGTCCGAAGTGACGGACTTTGCCAAGCCGCTGGTGAATTCCGGCCGCCTGTCGACCCCGACACCCTACCAGCACAGCCCGCTCAACACGGAGGACGAATCCAGCTTCGCCGGCAAGATGCGGCCGGGCACCTGCTGCACCGACGCGCCCGTCCGGGTGAACGGCAAGGAGGGCTGGTTCCTCAACCAGGTCGGGGATGGTTTCACGTTGCTGGTCTTCGGTGACACCGCGTCCGGTGATATTTCTGTCGGTAGCATCAAGGCGCGTGTTCTCAAGGTGGGCAAGGACCTGGACGATGCCGAAGGCAAGCTGGCCGAACGCTATGACGGCCAGCCGGGCACGGTCTACCTGATCCGCCCGGACCAGCATGTCGCTGCCCGCTGGCGCTACTTCAACGACAACAAGGTGGAGACCGCCTTGAAAACCGCGATGGGAGGCGCGTGAAACGATGGCTCTTGACCTGACACGGAACATTCCCGACCCCGACGGTTTCTACGAACATCTGGTTTCCAGCCAGCGCCACATGAGCGACGAGGAGGCCAACTGCATGAATGCCCGTCTGGTGCTGATCCTCGCCAACCAGATCGGCGACCTGGGCACCCTCAAGGCCGCGATCGATTTCGCGGCGAACCCGAAAGCGGGGGCGAAGAAGGCAGCGTAGGGAGGGCGGCGACAGTTGCCCATTCCCGATCCACAAACTCAGGTGTCACCCAGGGTCTCGCGCTGCGTCCGGGGTGACATCTTTGAAGGTATCTTCCATCTCCCTTGTGTGAATCTCGACCAAGCCGTTTTGCATTTGCCCCGCTCACAGGCACACTGGGCGCCTCTCGTCAGACCACTGGAGGCCGGGGTGAAGATCGGATTGGGCGGCGGGTGCCATTGGTGCACCGAGGCCGTCTTTCAGGCAATTGCAGGCATATCCCGGGTGGATCAGGGCTTCGTGCGCTCCGACCCGCCCGAGGACGCGTGGTCGGAAGCCGTCATTGTGACCTTCGATCCGGTCGAGCTGCCGCTCGAGGACCTGGTCGAGATCCACCTTCGGACCCATTCCAGCACCTCGCGCCACAAGCTGCGCGGCAAGTATCGCAGCGCGGTCTATGTCTACGACGCCGGAACGGGCGTGAAGGTCGGCCGCATCCTGCGCGCGCTGCAGCACGGGTTCGACGAACCGCTGGTCACCAGCGTCATGACCCTTGCCGACTTCAAACCCTCAGACGAGCGCTTTCAGAACTACTACGCAAAAGGCCCGGAGCGGCCGTTCTGCAAGACCTATATCGACCCGAAACTGGCCTTGCTGCGCAAGCGCTATGCGAAGGTGCTCAAGCCGGAGCAGGTCGAGGCGGCGGAATGACGGCGAGAGATGCTGTGATTTGTCATCAAGGATGCGGATCCGGAAAGCCGTGGCGTTCCGTCAGGGCCGCCAGGATGGCGTCCTTGTCATCGATGAAACCGCCTTCGGCCAGGACCAGCACCGGAAGGCTCTGATTGGCCTCGCCGAGCAGGTCGACCAGTTCCTGCCGCGGTCTGGGCCAGGCGATCCGGCGGACATCGAGTTTGACGGCAAGGTCCGGGAAGGACGCCAGCACGCCTTCCATCAGCGCGCAGTGCCAGCAATAGAAGGTCCTGCCGGGAAAGGCCGGATCCTCGAAACCTGGGGCGAGAAGGAACAGCTTGTCTTTCATGCGGCGGCAGGCTCCGAAGTTTGGACCTTGTCCTTGCAGAAGAGCTCCTTGACGCTCGGCCATTCCGCTCCCTCGTGATGTGCCGCGATTTCCAGGAACACTTCCAGGAACTCGAAACAGCCGTCGTCATGGGCGAGGTGATGGGTCAACAGTCCAAGCGGTTCGGCGCCTGTGTTCCGGCGGCGCGTCAGCTGCAGGTCGAAGCGCAGCCGGGCGCTTTCCCAGCCGATGAAACGGACCTGCTTCTTCCATTTCAGGATGTCGACATGGGACTGGACCTGGGTGTCGCGCGGAAAGTTGAACCAGGTGAATGTCGAAAGACCCGGTAGGCCGATACCGGGCAGGCGGCGGCAGATCTCCGGGGCGATGCGGTTCCAGGGCGGCACCATCGCCGGCAGGAACCTGTCGCCGAAGAGGGCCTCCAGACGCGCCTTGCCCTCGGTGAGCTGGGCCATCAATTCACCCGGGTCCCGGCGCGACCCGAGTTCGGCGGCTTTCTCGCCGAGGTCCTTGCGCTGGAAGTTTTTATGCTGCCAGCCATGCTGCAGGACAAAGGCATGCGGTTCCCCGGAAAGGCGTTCTGCCAGCGCCTGCGTGGCGTCTTTCGGGATGACGGCAAGTGCCAGGTCGACATCGTGCCGGTTGGCAAGGTCCAGCATCCGCTCGAGTGCGGGCGTCGGCTCGATGGCATCGTCGTCCCGCCACCAGAAGCGGACCTTGCGGCCGCGCTCGGCAAACCAGTCGAGATGTCGGGTCAGCTCTTGCGTGAAGCGCTGCAGGTCAGAAGTCATGCAATCCGGTCTTTCAGGTCTTCAATCAGGACACGGGCGCTTTCCTCGGCGCCGCCCAACTGGACGGCATGATGGCTTCGCGGCAGCGCCAGCGCGTCGTCCATGGCACTGGCAAGCCGCTCCGGCGACAGCCCGGCTTCCGGGGTCACCACGGCGCGGCCGTGGCGCGCAAGCGCCTCGGCGCGCTGGGTCTGTTCGGTCTCGTTCGCCTGTGCAAACGGCACGAACACGGCCGGCACGCCGGCAATCAGGATGTCCAGCACCGTGTTGTAGCCGGCCTGGCTGACGGACAGGCGCGCGCGCTTCAAAAGCTCGGGAAAGTCGGGCCGTGCACGTTCCACGACCACGCCGTCGGCAGCGCTACGCTGGTAGATCGCAAAGGCTTCGTCCGAGATGTCGTGACCGATCAGCACGCGCCAGGGCGTGTCCTCCGCGCGGCGGGACAAGGGTTTCGCCTCCAGGGCGGCCGACAGCAGGCTTTCGGCCACCGCGCCACCGCCGCAGGAGATGATCACCTCGTCCGTACCATCCTGGCTGTCGGTGACCGGGCGCGGGGCACCACCGACATAGCCGGTGTAACGCACCAGGCCGTCGACATCCTCGGCAAAGGGAAAGCTGTCGCCGAGCCGGATGAAGTCCGGGTCGGAATGGACCAGGATGCGGTCGTAATATGTCAGCGCCTGGTCGGCCATCCAGCGCTCTTTCCAGAGTTCCTTCTTGCGCACCAGGATATCGCGGATGGACGTGGCGATCAGCGGCGGCCTTGCGCGGGCCTTCGCCGCTTCCAGAAGCGGTGTCAGCTCGAAATCCAGCTGCCTTCGGCCGAAGGGATAGGTTTCGGTCAGGAGCAGGTCGTAATCCGCCGCTTCAAACACTTGAATCGATGCTTTAACGCGGGCGGATTTCCAAGCATCGTCAATATCTTCATTGTCCAAGGTGACAAGGCGCTTGAAGGCGGCATCCGGGCTTTTGCACGCCGGCAGTTCGACGATGTCCAGAGGGCCGGTGTCCAGCGTGGGCGGGATCCGGTTGCCACTGGCCAGGGTCACTTCGACGCCTTCGGCGGCCAGCGCCTTGCCGATCGCGGCGGCGCGCACGACATGGCCGGTACCAAGCAGGTGCTGCACGTGGATGAAAGCTTTCGCGCTCATGCCGTGTCGCCTCCCGAGCGGGACTTGTGATTGCGCACTGCCTTTTCCGCGAGGGCTTCCAGCCTGGCGGCACCCGACGACAGTGAGTGGACGTCGACAATATGCTGGCGCGCGGCGACACCCAGCCGGTCGGCAAGGTCGGGGCTGTCCAGAACGCGCCGGAGATTGGCGGCAAGTGCGACAACATCGCCTTCGGGGGAGAGCAGGCCGGTTTCCCCGTTGCGGACGATGTCGGGAATGCCGAACGTGTCTCCTGCAATGACGCCGAGACCGGCCGCCTGGGCTTCCAGCAGGACCAGGCCGAACGCCTCGCGAATGGCCGGCCAGACCAGGAGATCGTGGCGGGCATAATGTTCCGGAAGAACGTCCGGCTCGAGTGCGCCGAGAAAGCTGATCCGCTCCGGCGGGAACAGGGTAAGCACATGATCGCGCATCGGCCCGTCGCCGATGATGGTCAGGTGCCAGGGCAGGTCGCGCAGCTCGGCAAGCGCGGCGGCCAGAACCTCGTAGGACCGGGTCTTGTCGCCCTCGCGCATCATGCCGACGGCGAGCAGTTTCATCGGCGCGGCTGCCAGAGGCTTTGCGGCCGTCGACGCGCGCAGATACGGTTCGGCATCCAGGAACGGCAGCAGGACCGAGAGATTGCGGTGCGGCACCACGGCCGCGAGGCAGTCCAGATCCGCATTGTGGATCGCGGCGACGGCGTCGGCACGTTCCAGGGCGGCATCGGCCGCTGCAAAGCCGAAGGCCCAGTCGCCGGTCTGGCGTTTTGGCGCCCTGCTGGCCTCGACAATGGCATAGGGCAGGTCGAAGCGGTCTGTGAGGGCAGGGCCGATCCAGTCCGGCGCCTTGTGATAAAGATGATAGGTCAGGAACAGGTCCGGCCGGTAACCGGTTTGCTCCCAGTCTGCGGCGATCCGCTCCGCTTCCTTGAGCGCCGCTGCCCTGACTTCAGACTGAATGGCCTCGCTGCCCTCCTTGCGCCAGGCCCGGAAGCGGCTGGCAATCGTCACCTCGTGACCGAGGCTATCCAGCGCCTTGACGATCAGCCGGCCCATGGTCCGGTCTCCGGAGGGAACCGGATGGTCCAGGGGCTTCATAGGCGCTGTGAAGGCGATTTTCATGGACATTCCTGATCTTGAACGACGTCAGAGCACCTTACGAAATTTCTCCGCAAGACGGTCAAGGCCCGGATTGGAGGAAAAATCCGACCGGACCCGCTTTGCTGCGGCCAAGCCCAGCTTGTGGCGCTCGCCAGGAGACCGGATCAGGCGGGCAAGGGCACTGCCCAGCTCCTTTGGGGCACCAGGGTCAACCAGAATACCGGTTTCGCCGTCGAGGATCAGTTCCGGAATGGCGGAGACCTTGGTGGAGAGGCAGCACAGTCCCATTGACTGCGCTTCCATCAGCACGTTTGGCAAGCCGTCCCTGTCTCCGGACCTGGCGAGTTTCGACGGCAGCACGAACAGGTCCGCATCCCGGCAGGCGTTGATAACCTCTTCGCGCGGCTGCGCGCCGCGCCAGGTGATCCGGTCCGAAAGCCCGAGCGCATCCGCTTGCGCTTTCAAGGTGTCCGACAGTTCGCCCCCGCCGACATGGGTGAACTGCCAGTTGAGACTGTCCGGCAGGGCATGGAGCGCTTCCAGCAGATCGTCATAGCCCTTTTTCTCCACCGCGCGGCCAACGGAGACCAGGCGCACCGGTTCACCGGTGCCGTCGCGCGGGGACGGCGTATCGGACGGGGCCGGGAAACCCGAGAAATCGAGCCCGTGATAAAGCAGCTCGACCTTGCCGGGGTCGTCGGCCAGGCCGTTGAGATACTGCTCGTTGACGGCCGTGCAGGTCACGCCCCACGCGGCATCGTTGATCTTGGTTTTCAGGTCCCAGTCCGGGCTGGTCCAGATGTCCTTGGCATGGGCGGAAAACGACCATTGCCGCCCGGAAAGATGGGCGGCATAGCGTGCCGCCGAACAGGGCGTATGCAGGTAATGGGTATAGATCCAGGCAATGTCGTCCGGAAGCTCATGGGCAAAGACGCAGCCCTGGGCCCAGCGCCGCCGGCGGTCCGCATTGGGCTGATGCGCGAAATCCGCCTCGAACAGGGCCTTGGCTTCCGCATAGGTCGGCTGTTTTTCCGCCCAGCGTTTGGCCCGGGCGACCCGTGCGGGATCGTCCTTCACGTATTCCGGCAGATACATCACCTCGGCGGAGATCTGCCGGTGCAGGTCATGGATGAACGGATCGTAGGGCTTGCGAAGGGCAACGATCAGGATGCCGATGCCGCGCCGTTCCAGGCCGAGGATCTCCTGCGCGATGAAGGTTTCGGACAAGCGTGGATAGCCTTTGACCACAACGGCGATACGGGACATCGGTCGTCTCTTGGGTGTCGGGATGGCGGGAACGGCGGAATGTGTCAGAAATTGACAAGCTTGCGGTTGTCATCCGCCTGTGCGTCGTCGAGGATCTCGCCCACCCGGGTCGAAATGATCTCGAGGCCGCCCAGCAGATTGTCGATCCCGGCGGCGGAGGGCGGTGCCATTTCCGGCAATTCCGAAAGCGCCTTCGCCATGAGATCAGGATCGGGATAGCTGTCGATCGGCAGGACCTTGAGCAATTTGCTGTTCTCGGCGCGTTCGGCGCGGATCGCCTGTTCACGGCGGGGGACCACACGCGGCACCATCAGGGTCGGCTTGTCGAAGGACAGGATCTCGCAGAAGGTGTTGTAACCGCCCATGCCGACAATGGCGGTCGCGTTGGCGAGATAGGGTTCGATCTGCGGGGTGAAGCGGATGATTTCCACATCCCTCAGATGTTCCGCCCGTTCGCTGAACTGCGTCGCTGCCGCCGCCGGCATGAACGGTCCGAGAACGATCAGGGCCGGGAACAGCGGCCGCTGCCGCGCTTCGTAGGCGCGCATGACCCAGTCGACCATTTCGACACCGTCGCCGCCGCCTCCAGGGGTCACGAGTATGTAGGGTTCCTCGTCGAACGGCGAAGGGGCGGGGTGTTCGAGGGCCGATTTGGGCAATTCACGGCGCAGGAAACCGGTATAGCGCAGCTTTTCGTTGACCGGCTCAGGCAGGTCGATTCCCTCCAGCGGATCGCAAATGTCTTCCGGACCATAGATCCAGATCTCGTCATACAGATCGTTGAGGGCCGGATAGACATTTTTCCGGTCCCATTCCTCCTTGAGGATCTGGGGGTCGTCCATCACGTCGCGCAGTCCGAGCACCAGCTTGGTATCGGTTTCCTTGAGGGCTTCCAGTGTCGGCAGCACCTCGCCGCGCAGGCCGAGCGGTTCCTTGTCGACGATAAAGATGTCGGGCTCGAACACTTTCGCGGTGTGTTCGATGATCGAGGAGCGTATCGCCAGGGTCTGGTCAATGTTTATATGCAGGGACAGCGGCGTGTATTCACCGTTGCGCAGCTTGATCACGCCGGGGATGCGAACGAAATCGACCCGGGAGCGGAATTCGAAACTGCCGATGATCGGGGAGCCGGACAGGATCAGGACGGACAGGGTGTCGAAGTCGCCGACCAGCGACTGGGCGATGGCACGGCAACGTCTCAGGTGGCCCAGTCCGAAGGAATCGTGGCTGTAGATGAGAATCTTCGGCGTTTTGGAACTCATACTGCCCCTAAATTTGTAAAGCTGCCCCGGTGGGCTTATGTCTCAACTTATCGGGTCTTGTCACGCGCGGATATGCCTTGACAGGAAACTTTCGACAAGGAACGGTCTGAGGACCCTTTCAAAGTGGTTGTTACAAATGCTAATCCTGGCTGGCGCATCGATCTCGGATCGCTAATATATCAAATCTGATCTGTTTGCACATGATTGATCCTTATCTGTTTGGATGAGCTGATGGAAAAGAGCCTTTTCGGTTTTATTTGGAAGTATAGTGCCAGACAGCAGATCTTTATTCTATTGGTCACCATACTCACCTATCCGGTGGTTTATTTCCTGCTTGAGTTACCGAAACTCATCGTCAACGACGCTGTTCAGGGCGACAACTTCCCGCGGTCGATTGTCGGTTTCGATTTCGACCAGATTCCTTATCTGGTTTTGCTCTGTTTCACGTTCCTGTTTCTTGTGGTCGTCTCCAACGGGCTGAAATTCTACCTCAACGTCTACAAGGGACGGCTCGGAGAGCGCATGTTGCGGCGCCTGCGTTTCGAACTCTTTCAGCGGGTGTTGCGCTTCAGGTTGCCTCATTTCAGGAAAGTCAGTTCCGGCGAGATCATTCCGATGATCACCTCGGAGGTGGAGGACGTCGGAGGGTATATCGGTGAGGCCTTCGCGCTGCCGGCTTATCAGGGCGGCATGCTGGTCGTCCAGCTGGGCTTCATCTTCATGCAGGACCCGCTTCTGGGTCTCGCGGCCATCAGCTCCTACCCGATCCAGGGCTATGTTATTCCGCTGTTGCAAAGGCGGGTGGTACTTCTGTCCCGCCAACGGGTGAAGAATGTCCGGATCATCGCGGACAAGGTCGGCGAGAATATTACCGGCGTTGCCGAGATCCACGCCAATGACGCGGCGGCGTGGCACTCGGCGGATATTTCCGACAGGCTCTATGAGAACTTCAAGATCCGCTACGAGATCTTCAACCGGAAATTCCTGATCAAGTTCCTGAACAACTTCATGAACCAGCTGACGCCGTTTTTCTTCTACCTGATCGGCGGTTATCTGGTCATCGAGGGCAACCTGAGCATCGGTGCCCTTCTGGCGGTCATCGCAGCCTACAAGGACCTGGCCGGCCCCTGGAAGCTGCTCCTGTCCTTTTACCAGATGACGGCCGATGTAAGCGTCAAGTACCAGACCGTGGTCGAGAATTTCGACCCGCCCGACATACATGACACCGACCGGCTGACCTCCGACGACACCGTGGAACTCACTGGCGACGTGAAGTTCGACAACGTGAATTTCTCCGGCGGCGCTGCAGGGCAGGAAGTCATGGACGTCTCGCTGACCGTCCCCGCGGGCAGCGCATGCGCCATTGTCGGGCCGGACGGTTCGGGGCGTTCGGAAGTTCTGCAACTTGCCGCCGGACTGGTGTCGGCCTCGACAGGCAAGGTCTGTATCGGAGAGCACGATCTCGACAAGCTTACGGACGCGACGCTCGGGCGCGAGATCGCCTATGTCGGCGGTGCTGTCCATGTCTGGACGGGGACCATCCGGGACAACCTTTATTACGGCCTCAGGCACAGGCCGCTGATTCCGCCGGAGCGGGAGGGCGAGGACCTCAAGCTATACAAGAGGCGTGTCAGCGAAGCGAAGCTGACCATGAACCCGATCTACGACCTGGGCGCGGTCTGGGAAGATCTGCAGGCTGCCGGTGCCGACACGGAGCGGGATCTGGACGAAAAGGCGCTGGAACTCCTCAAGGCGGTCCAGATCGACAAGGACATCTATCGTCTCGGCCTGCAGTCCAGGTTCGATCCGTCCATGGATGACGGCTTCGCCGACAAGATCCTGAGCGTGCGCAACAGCCTCGCCGACCGTATCGCGAAGGAACCCGCGCTCGGCGGGCTCGTCGAACTCTGGCACCCGGACAGGTTCAACGCGAGCGCCAGCCTGGCGGACAACCTGTTCTTTGCCGTTCCGTCCGATCCGGACATCACGATGGACGATGTGCCGGACCTTGAGGAGGTGAAGGCATTTTTGTCGGAAACGGGCTTTGACAAGAAGTTGCAGCAGATCGGTCTGAAGATCGCCGAAACCATGCTGGAACTGTTCTCGAACGTGTCCGGCGACAGCGGGCTGCTCGGTGCCTATTCCTTTATCACGCTGGACGAGATACCCGAATTCGAGCGTATCGTGCGCGTGGCGAAGTCCGAGCAGCAGCGCCCCGGTCTGAGCGAAGCCGACCGGTCGCGCCTCACCGGGCTCGCCTTCAAGCTGGTTCCGGCCCGGCATCGTCTGGGCGTGATGGACGATGCGCTCAAGACAGAGATCATCAGCGCCCGCAAGCGGTTCCTGAACGAGGTCGTCAAGGACAACGACAAGTTTGTGGCCTTCGACCCGGATGTTTACCTGCCGCCCCTGACCATCGAGGACAATCTGCTCTTTGGCCGCGCCAGGGTCGACCGCCGGGACGCGCGCAGGCGCATCGATGACGTCATTCGCGCGATCGTTGAAGAGACCGGGCTCCGGAAGCCCATCATCTATGCCGGCTTCGGCTATCATGTTGGGGTCGCCGGGTCCAAGCTTTCAGCAGGCCAGCGCCGAAAGATCGCGCTGGTCCGCGGCCTTCTGAAAAACGCGAAAATCACCATATTGGATGATATTGCCACCGGCATGACCGAGGATGACAAGTCGCTCCGTGAAGGATTGCGATCGATCCTTGCCGAAAAGACGTTCTTATACGGCACATCCAATGCGGATATCGCGGCTGAATTCGACCAGCGTTTCACATTCGACCAGGGACGGCTTGCAGACAAAGGATAGAAAGATGGCGGTGAGGACAAGCGGGTGGCCGTGCAGCTTTCCGTGCTCCGGCATGACGGACGCGGCAGTGCGTGGCAAGAACGGAACCGGGAGGTCGGCATGACCCTAGAAGCCGAAGTCGAGGCACTCCGGAAGGTGCCGCTTTTCCATGGCATCGACGAGACAAAGCTGCGTCTGCTGGCCTTTATCAGCGACCGCACCGAGTATCCTGCGGGCGAGCGCCTGTGCTCGCAGGGGGAAGAAGGGGATTGCGCCTTCATCATCCTGTCGGGGGACGCGGATGTTCTGGTCGAAACGCCGGAAGGAGAAAAGAAGGTCGCCCAGGTTTCTGAAAATTCAATCGTTGGCGAAATTGCGATTTTGTGCGACGTACCAAGAACCGCGACACTTGTTGCTGCAACCAATATGGATGTTTTGACTGTATCGAAAGACGATTTCTTGAAACTCTTGAAAGAATTTCCGGATATCTCACTTGAGGTGATGCGGACATTGGCCTTGAGGCTCGAACGGACAACCCGAGATCTGGCCGATGCGCGCCGCGGTGCCGGCGCCGGCTGAGGAGTAACACGTGACCGAGGAATTTTCGCTTCGTTGCTGGGGCGTCAGAGGATCCACACCGACACCTGGGTCGAGCACGCTCCGCTATGGTGGCGAAACCTCCTGTTTCGAGATCCGCGCCGGAGATGCGCTCGTTCTCGTGGACTGCGGCTCCGGTGCCCGAAACCTCGGCATGGAAATCTGCAAGTGCGACACGCGCCGTTTCGATCTCCTGTTCACGCATACGCATCTCGACCACATTTGTGGCCTGCCTTTTTTCAAGCCTGCCTATGATCCGAGTTTCGAGGTAACGGCATGGGCCGGGCATTTTCAGGACGAAACCAACCTGGTTGAAATTGTCAGCCGGATCATGTCACCGCCGATCTTTCCGGTTGCCGCCAAGACCCTCAAGGCGGTCGAGTTCAAATCCTTTGCCGCCGGTGAGCAGATCCCGCGCACCGACGACCTCGTCATCCGCACCATCAAGCTCAACCATCCGGGCGGGGCTTGTGGCTACAGGTTTGAATTCAGGGACAAATCGATCTGTATCATCACGGATCACGAGCACGGCGACCCGGACATCGACGCCGCACTTCCCGGTTTCGTCATGAACACCGATGTCATGATCTATGACGCCATGTTCACGGACGACGAGTACCAAAGCTATAAGGGCTGGGGGCACTCGACCTGGCAGAAGGCTGTTCAGCTGGCCAGGGAAGGAAACGTCAGGACACCGGTCCTGTTTCATCATGACCCGAGGCGGTCCGATGACGAATTGGATGAAATCGGCCTTGCGGCGCAATCTGCCTATCCGGGCACGCTGGTTGCAAGTGAAGGCATGGTGCTGCGTCCCTGAATTGTGTGAGCGGCAAGACTATTTAAAAAAATGGGCGGCCCAAACGGCCGCCCAAAAAACACTATAGTTTAAAAAAAGATCATACGCCGGATGCAGGAATGCGGGTATTCCTGAAGCGCACCCGGTAAACGGTCAGGTGCGACTTGAAATTCGGGCGCGCCTGAACGTCAGATACGATCAATAGTTGTTTACAGGGTGTATGCATTAAGTGCATGGTCCAAATGGACTAAATTGTTGCGATTTCTCGGTGTCGGCCACCGGATTGTCTAGCGGTATTGTAAAAAACAACAGGGTTCGCTTGGGGGTGGCGTGGTTGTTGATGCGGGAAAATATGTTCATTTGTCGAGCCTTGCGGTCTCCGCTGCACTGGATCCAAACCAGTGGCAGGTGTTTCTCGATGAGCTTGCACAGGTTCTCGGAACGCGCGTTTGCACACAGCTGATCGGCTATGATCAGCTCACCAGGGCAGCGCCGCTTGCCTGTTCGTCCGGCTACGATCCGCAGATCCTGGAGCTCTACGAAACCCACTACGCCGACAAGAACCCGTTTGCTGAGAATTTTTCGAGATGTGCGGTCGGGGACGTCATTTCCACGTTCCAGCTTTGCCCGCCGGCCACCCTGAAGAAGACGCAGTTCTATGCCGACCTTCTCGCGCCGCTGGAAGACATAACCGGCGGCGGCGGCTGCATGCTCGCCTATGATGCGGACCGCATGTTCCTGCTCGGCGGCAACATGCGGGCGAGGGATCGCGACAAATACGAGGCCGACTGGCTGCGGTTGTGTGACGATCTCGCGCCGATCATTCGCCAGTCCCTGGAAATCAACCGGACGATTTCCGGGCTCTCGTTCGAGAAATGGGCCGCCGAACAGCATCTGCTTGGGTCCGGCACCGCGATCATGGTGGTCGATCCGGCGATGACGATCCACTTTGCCTGCGGGCAAGCGCAAGCGCTGCTGGACAAGGGAACACTCATCGGTAACGGCTTCGGGCGGCGCGTCCGGTTCCGGTCCGAGGAGACGCAGAGAGAGTTCGCCGCCTTCACCCGCTTTCAGGCGAAGGGAGAAGGCATCTTCAAGAACTGGAGCCTTGAGGACGAGGAAGGCCATAAGTGGACCTGCCGTACTATGGGCGTGCGCCTTGCGGACCTCGACCGCACGCCTTTTGGTGCCTTTATGGACAAGTCCATTTCTGCGGTGCTCGTGGCGCTCAAGCCGGAAAAGAACCGTGCGTCGCTCAAGGATCACGTTCAGCGATTGCTTGGTCTGAGCCTGGCCGAGACGGTGACGGTCCTGAAGCTTCGCGAGGGACTGACGCCGGCGGAAATTGCGCAGGACAGGCAGATCAGTGTCCATACGGCGCGCAACCAGATCAAGGCCGCACTGTCCAAGACCGGTTGCCGTCGCCAGAGCGATCTGGTTCGCAAGGTGGAACAGCTTCACCAGCAAATGATCTGGCGGAGCTAGGCGCGTCAGGTGTCGGGCTGCCAGTCCGGTTGAGTTTCGAAACAGACGGTGTCCTCCGGCAATTGGTCCCAGTGCGGTTTGTCACGCTCGAAAACCACGACCTGAACTTCCAGGCCGGCGGCCTCATCCATCGAGCCGAGTGTCAAAGTCAGATAGTCGGGTGAACGCGTATTCGTGCCATATATCGGGCTGCCACATGTCGCGCAGGACGCTTTGGTCACTTTTGAGCCCTTTGCCGATGTGTATCTGTATTCGTGGAGGTCGCCGTGGATCCTGACCGCTTTGGCGGGGAACATGGCTCCAATCGAGTGGCCGGTTCCACTCAGGCGGCGGCATTCTTCGCAGTGACATTGGGCCACAACGACCGGCGGTCCATCCGCATCGTAGCCAATCGCGCCACAAAGGCATTTTCCCGAAAACTTCATACCGGTACTCGAACCTCGCAAGGCCTGTCCGTCACGCCTTCTGCCGCAGTCGGAACAGGCTTTTGTATCAGGGCAAGGAACGGGCGTCACGATCTTCGGACATTGACGGGATGTCCTCTCACGGCGACAGCCACTCACAACCGGTCACAATCCGGAGGAGCGGCTTGCGCAATGCCTTGCCGGAGTGGAAACTCCGGTTGTCCTTACATCGACATCGGCGTCCTGATGGCTTCATTTCTGAATTCTGTTAGATACATCCTGCGCGGTGGACCGCCCGAGGCCGGGTTGCCCGACCGGATCCGGGACGACATTCGCGCCCGGGAAGCCTCTTCGGAGCACCTGATCGGCTGGGTGCAGCTGGGCATCGTGCTGTTTTTCTCGACGCTCTATGCCATCGCGCCCCGGGCGGAAGGGTCCGCCGGGTTCAATTTCGTTCCCTACGCCCTGGCAGCCTATTTCCTGTTCACCGTGATGCGGCTGGTGCTGTCCTACCGCTTCGAGCTGCCGCAATGGTATCTGCTGATCTCGATCCTGGTCGACATGAGCCTGCTGGTCGGGCTGATCTTTTCCTTCCACATCCAGTATGGCCAGCACCCGACCTTCTACCTGAAGACGCCCACGCTGATGTATGTGTTCATCTTCATCGGACTGAGAGCGCTCCGTTTCGATCCGCGCTTCGTCCTGACCACCGGCCTTGTCGCGGTGACCGGCTGGCTCGGGCTGGTCTTCTATGCGGTGTTCGCGGACATGGACCACATGCGCGTCACCCGCAACTATGTCGAATACCTGACCGGAAACACCATCCTGATCGGCGCCGAACTGGACAAGACCATGGTCATTCTCGCCGTCACCATCATCCTGTCCGTTGCGCTTTACCGGGGGCGGTCGATGCTGTTCGAGGCGACAAAGGATCATGCCGCGGCGATGGACCTGCGCCGGTTCTTTGCTCCCGAAGTCGCCGCGTCCATCACCGGGGCGGACACCGAACTGCAGGCCGGCGAAGGCAGCCAGCGCGATGCGGCAATCCTTTATGCCGACATCCGCTCCTTCACCTCGACCTCCGCGACACTGGCACCGGAAACCGTTCTGGCCGTGCTGGCGGAATATCAGAACCTTGCGGTCGAGGTGATCGTCGAGGAGGGGGGGCGCGTCGACAAGTTCCTCGGCGACGGTATCCTGGCGACCTTCGGCGCGGTCCATCCTTCCGAGACCTATGCGGCCGACGCCCTCAGGGCGGCCAACCGCCTGATCGAATGCGCCGAACAGGCGCAGGACCGGTTCCAGTCTGCCGGTTGGCCGGAGCAATTGCGCATTGGTACGGCAGTCTCGGCCGGACCGGTCACGGTCGGGGTGATCGGCTCGAAGCGGCGGCTCGAATTCACGGTGATCGGTGATGCCGTCAACAGGGCGGCCAAACTGGAGGATGCCAACAAGATCCAGCAGTCGAAGGCGCTCACCGACAGGACAACCTTCGAGCTGGCACGGGCACAGGGCTATGACATTCCGCTCCTCGAGGCCCGCCCGGGGGAAGAGGTCGTCGGCATGCGGGCTCCGGTCGATCTTGTCGTTCTCGCCCGGTAGAGCTGTTGCAACAGGAGCATGCTTGCGGGTGCCTGCGGCTGGATGCGGGCGCGAATAACCGACGCCAGACATTTGACGGCGGCATCGCCGCCTTCCGGACCTGCCGTGAAAGCACGCGGCAGGAATTTCGTCCCGGAGAGCTGCCGGCTGCCCCGGGACGAGGTACGCAGATGTCAGCGCGCGTTGGGATCCATCATGGTGTCCATGATCGACTCGGTGTCGAAATCGAGGCTCTTCTGGCGCGGCGGATAGTCTTCGAACGACGAGAAGAAGCGGGCAACAATGGCGCTCGCCGGGCCGAGCGCCCAGGACCTGTTTTCCTGCCACTCGTCGAACCCCCTGCTTTCATGGAATCGCTCGAACGGATCCAGGTCGAGCCGTGTGATCAGGGGCGTCGTTATCTGCTCCTGGACACCGTTGAACCACTTGTCCTGCTGCGTGAACAGGAACTTCCATTCGCCGAACCGCAATCCGTGGAAGGTGGTTTCCGAGAAGAAGAAGAACTCCTTGCGATTGGAAGGGCCTTCGCCGGTCAGGACCGGTGTCTGGTCGTAACCGTCAAGATGGACGCGGTAGTCGGTGCCGCCGATCTCGGTCCCGCCAAGCAGGTCCTCCTTGAGGCCCGGCTGTCCGAGCTGGGCCATGATGGTCGGAACCCAGTCTTCCATGGTGACAAGTTCACCGGTCGTGGTGCCGGGCTTGACCAGGTTCGGCCAGCGTATCATCGCCGGCACCTTGAAGGCCCCCTCGTAGCCGCCGACACCCTTGTCGCCGCGGAAAGGCTGGTTGCCGCCGTCCGGCCAGCTGTTTGTCGGGGCACCATTGTCGGTGGAGAAGATCACCACAGTGTTGTCGGCAATGCCCAGTTCGTCGACAAGGTCCAGCAATTCGCCGACATCGTCATCAAGTTCGACCATGCCGTCGGCATAGACGCTTCCCGTGCCTGTGATGCCGTCATATTCCTCGCTCAGATTGGTCCGGTAATGCATCCGTGTCGTGTTGTGCCATACGAAAAACGGTTCGTCGGCGGCCACGGCGTCCCGGATGAACCGGAGGCTTTCTTCCAGGACTTCCTGGTCAAGCACGCGCTGACGTTCCTGGCCGAAACCTCCCAGGTCCTCAATTTTCTGCGCGCCTCCCTGGTCGGCCGCAAAGGAATGAATAACGCCCCGTTGTGCCAGTCCGGCTTCCTCGAATGCCTCTGCGGGATAGTCGTCCTGTTCGACATATTCGCCGGCGTTCAGGTGATAGAGGATGCCGAAGAATTCATCGAAACCGTGCGCCGTCGGCAGATGCTCGTCACGGTCGCCGAGGTGGTTCTTGCCGAATTGCCCGGTGCGATAGCCGAGCGGTTTCAGCATCTCGGCGAGGGTCGGGTCCTCAGGCTGGAGCCCTTGCGGCGCACCCGGGAGGCCGACCGTCGAAAGGCCTGTCCGGATCGGGTACTGGCCCGTGATAAAGGCCGCTCTTCCCGCCGTGCAGGACGCATGCGCATAATGGTCCATGAACAGCAGACCCTCGTCCGCGATGCGGTCGATGTTCGGTGTCTCGCAACACATCATCCCGCGGTGATAGGCCGAGATGTTCCACATGCCGACATCATCCCCCCAGATCACGAGAATGTTCGGTTTGTCCGGCTCTTGCGCCATGACTGGGCCGGAGGCAAGAAACAAGGCCAGGGCTGCAGAGGAAAAAACTTTCAACATCACATGGCTCCCTTGGAAACTGTGCAACTCAGGGAGATAGAGCGGCAGAATTAAAAGTCATTCGTGTGGCGACAAAATACCTTTTTGAGTTAACGCCCGCCCGTGCCCGAGGTCGAACTGCCCTGCCGCCGGGGTGAAGCTCATGGTCGCCAGGACAGTGAAACCCGGAATTGCTTGACCGGGCACGCATTCTCGGTCACTTTGCGCCTTAAATTGACGTTTTCGTCAAAAGGAAAAATTAAATCTATTGATATCAATGGATTGGTCATGTTGGAGGCTGACTTGAAACTGGATTCTTCTCTTTCGGCAATTGTCACAGGCGGTGCTTCGGGGCTGGGCGCGGCAACGGCGCGCATGCTCGCCGCCGAAGGCGTCAGGGTGACGCTGTTCGACCGCAACGCAGAAGATGGGAGCGCGGTGGCCTCCGAGATCCACGGCATCTTTGCGGATGTCGACGTCACCGACCAGGCCAGCGTTGAAGCCGGGTTCGAGACCGCGCGCAGCGCCCATGGGCAAGAGCGGATCCTCGTCAATTGCGCCGGTATTGCACCGGTCGCCAAAACGACGTCGCGCGGAGAACCCCATCCGATGGACATGTTCGAGAAGGTGATCGGTGTCAACCTGATCGGGTCCTTCCGCTGCATTTCGATCGCGGCAACGGGCATGGCGGCTCTTGAGCCGGTCACCCCGGACGGTGGGCGTGGCGTGATCGTCTCGACGGCCTCGGTCGCGGCCTTTGACGGCCAGATCGGCCAGGTTGCCTACGCAGCCTCGAAAGCCGGTGTCGCCGGCATGACGCTGCCTGTTGCGCGGGATCTTTCAAAATCGGGCATCCGCGTGATGACGATCGCACCCGGCATTTTCGAAACGCCGATGCTGCTCGGCCTGTCCCAGGAGGTCCAGGACTCTCTCGGTCAGCAGGTGCCGTTCCCCTCCCGGCTCGGCAAGGCGACGGAATATGCCCAGCTGGTCCGGTCCATCTGCGAGAATGACATGCTCAACGGCGAGACCATCCGTCTCGACGGTGCAATCCGCATGGCTCCGCGGTGATGGGTAGTCGGCGGCGCTGACATCAGTGCGCCGCCGGTTTGGCCAAACTCTTCCACAGACACACTTTTTCATACGCTTGTGGCTTTTTCCCGTCTAAGCTGACGCAACGGCGCGCGCACGTGAAGCGCTGCCTTGGCGTTAGGGGAGTCATCTATGTCTGAACAAGCGCATGAACTTGCGCCGCATCATTTGCCGCCTTTCATACCGACGGCGGATGGTGGCGACTGGTTGATGTCGGTGATGCTGGTCTCGCTGATCATCGGTGTCATTCTGGCGGGCGTTTTTTATCTGCACCTTCATTCAATCCCCGAACGCCTGGCGCACAAGCACGGTCGCATGCAGTTCGAACTGGTTGCGGTGCTTGGGTTGCTGGCGCTGTTCACTCACAACAACATCTTCTGGGTGGCGGCGCTGCTTCTGGCCTTCATCCAGCTTCCGGATTTCTGGACCCCTCTTGAATCGATCGCTCATTCACTGAGCCGGATGGCGGGCACAGGTGGCGTCTCCTCCGAGACAATTGTTGAACACGACACGGAGGTTGAGTTCGCCGCCGATGAAGGGCCGGCGGCCGAGGGCGAAATGTCCGCTTCTTCCGAAGAGACCGTTCAGGCTTCCGCGCAAGAAGGTGAGGGGGGCAAACATGTTTGAGCTTCTGTTCTGTTCGCTTCTCACCATCCTGCCGGACTTCCTGATCCGCCGATTTGTCCAGGGAAAGCGCATCGGTCATGAAATCACGCTTTATTCGGTCTGGTACGAGCTGCGCTACGGCATCGTCCTGTGCCTGATGCTGACCGTCGCTCTGATCACGCTGATCTTCTACTACCATCCGACCGCGACCTCGGCAGTGTCGTCCTTCCGGACGGTGCCGATCCTGCCCGAAGGTTCCGGCCGTGTGGTCGAGACCTATGTCCCGCGCGAGCTGGAGGTCGAGGTCAAGGCAGGCGACCCGATCTTCAGGCTGGACAGCACGCGTCAGGAGGCCGACGTGGTGACGGCCGAACAGCAGGTCGCCGAGACAAGGGGCGAACTGGCACTGGCGCAAAGCGAACTGGCGGTGGTGACCGCGCAGGTCGAACAGGCGCAGGCCTCGCTGAAACAGGCACAGGACGAGCTCGACACGCGGCAGGAACTGTTCCAGCGCAACGCCAATGTGGTCAGCGAGCGGGACATCGAGAAACTGCAGAACACGGTCGATGCCAGGTCCGGCGGACTGCGGGCCGCCCAGGCCAACCAGGAACTCGTCGAGACCAAGATCAACGTGTCTCTGCCGGCAAAGCTGAAAAGCGCCGAGGCGCGCCTCAACGAGGCGCAGGTGGAACTGGCGAAGATGACCGTCTATGCCGGTGTCGACGGAACGGTCAGCCAGTTCATTCTGCGCAAGGGTGACATCGTCAATCCGTTCATGCGGCCGGCCGGTGTTCTGATCCCCGCCGATGCGCAGCGGGAGCGGATCATCGCCGGGTTTGGCCAGATCGAGGCCCAGGTCCTGAAGGAAGGCATGGTCGCGGAAGCATTCTGCGGGGCAGTGCCCTTCACCATCATCCCTTTGGTGGTGACCGAAGTGCAGACCCAGATTGCCTCTGGACAGGTCAATGCGGGCGGACAGCTGGTCGATACCAGCCAATCCGTGAAGCCGGCAACGATCACCACGATGCTGGAACCGCTCTACGAGGACGGGCTGGAAGAGCTTCCCCCCGGCGCCATCTGCATCGTCAACGCCTATACCAGCAACCATGACCGGCTGACATCGGGTGAACCGCTCGGCACAGGCGAGTTCATCTTCCTGCACGCGGTCGATACGGTCGGCCTGGTGCACGCCATGCTGCTGCGTCTTCAGGCGCTGCTGTTCCCGATCCAGACACTGGTGCTCACCGGGCACTGACGGTTGCGGCTCACACGGAATGACAGCAAGGGCCGGACCGGACAGTCCGGCCCTTGTTCGTTCCCGTTTCACGGCGCAGATCAGGACGTGTAGCTGACCACCTCGAATTCGATGCCGTCGTCGTCGTCGAAATAAAACCGGCGCCCGGGCTCGTAGTCGCCGTGATTGTGGGTCCTGTAACCGCCGGCCTTGATCCGTTCTTCCGTGGCGTCCAGATCGTCGACCACAACGGCGACGTGATTGAGACCGCCGTGGGTGTGGTAGCTGACCGCGTCGGACCGGTTCGGCGGTTCGGGTGGCGTATAGGCGGCGATATAGCTGGTTTCGTTGCCGATATGATAGGTCGTTCCGCCACCGAGGCTGGCGCCCTTCCAGCGCACCTTCCAGCCGAACCAGGCCTCCAGCCGCTTGGCCGTCGCGTCCGGGTCGCTGACGGTGATGTTCACATGCTCCAGAAATGCCGTGCTCATGACAGTGTCCTTTCAAGGTTTGACCTTTTTGGGACACTGGAGATAATTCCTCAAGTAAGGTTGAGGTCAAGGGGAGAAAGCCCAAAAAATGAAAAAGCTTATGAAAGGGACCGATCCTCTGTCCATCGGTGAACTGGCTGAGCGGACCGGGCTTTCAGTCTCTGCGATCCGGTTCTACGAGGACAGGGGGCTGGTGCACCCGAGCCGGAACGCCGGCGGCCAAAGACGGTTTCTGCGGGCCGACATCCGGCGGCTTTCCTTCGTGCTTGTGGCACAGGAATTCGGGTTTTCGATTGCCGAGATCGCGGAGCAGCTCAAGCGCCTGCCCGAAGGCAGGGCACCAACCAAGGCGGACTGGACCAGGATCAGCCGGGAGTTTCGCGCCCATCTCGATCAGCGTATTGCACGCATGACGGCGCTACGGGACAAGCTGGATTCATGCATCGGCTGCGGCTGCCTCTCACTGAAGTCCTGCCGGCTCTACAATGCCGGCGACGCCGCGGCCAACAAGGGCCGCGGGCCGCGTTATCTGCTCGGTGACCGGCCGGATGTGGCCGGATGAATGGCCGGTCCTGCTTGCGCAGCCGGCAAGCGTTTTCAGGTTACCGGTTGTTGAGCTGTGACCGAACCCTCCTGAGACCCAGTTGGGTTATGCGGTAGGGACCGCCGTTTTTCGAGGAGATATACCGCATGTATTTGAGCTTGCGGAACAGTCTCTGAGTACAACCTCCCCAGAACCAGCCTTCGCGGGTGACGGTGTCATACGTGACGATACGGCCGTCCTCGTCCTTTTCCACGAGGATATGGCCGCCTTGAGCCAGCAGGTGCAGGACCCGCTGCTCGGCCTTGGAAATGTCCATTGATAGTGATTTGCCTGATTTTATGCATACCGGCAGTCACCGCAGCAGAACGCATGCAGTGCTGATTGTCTGTTCCCGGCTGGCTGCAGCCGGGTTTTACCGGGACTCTTGCAATCCGCGCATAAAAATCCTTTCAGTTGGCAGTGATGTCCATATCACGGGCACTTATGGGCAGCAATGTAGCGCGGTTGAAAGGACAGGAGAGAAGACCTCTTCGAGGCCGCCTGTTGCCCAAACGCCAAAGGACAGCGGTAAGGTGGAACGGATCCGGGGATCCGAAGAGGTCAGCTGCTTTCTGCGGGCCAGTAGCCGTTGTCGGTGTTCCTGGACACGGCAACGGCGCTGACATCCTTGGAACCGCAGGCGGCGCATTTCAGGGTTTCGCTCAGTGCCGATATTTTCTGATCGCCTGAGAACCGGCCGGCACTCATGTAGCGAAACCGTCCGCAATGGTGGCACTGGATTCCAAGACGTCGATCCGTCTTGCCCAATACTTCAATGGTAGGGTCGTCTTCATGGAAGGGTGCAAGTAAATTCATGTATTTAAATCTTGCCGAGCAGAAATGAAGAGGGGCTAGGGTCCGCGTATTGGGTGCCCAATTTATTTAGATTAGCACATGGCGGAGGAAAGTAAAGTTACAGACAGTTATGTGAATTGGTGTTCATGTTCTTGTGAATACGAAAAGTTTCGTAATAATACGTATTAGTGCTGAACGTTGCTGCTGATGAGACTATCCGGTTCAAACGGCAAGGCGCGTTGCGAAGCGCGATGCGGTGCATCGGACAAGCGGCGCAGCGCTGCCGGCGGGCCAGGCGGTTTGGCACGCCGGCGTCGTTGGCCCCTAATGGTGGGAAACACCTCCGCGCCAGGCCCGCCTCGCCAGCGAGCCAAATCGCCTCGGTCAAATGACCCTGATTGATCGCAAAGCGCTCCAGTGGGTCAGGTTGCAGATTTTTCGGAAGGTGGGGGCGGCCAGAAAAGAAGGCCTAAATGTCTCTCGCAATTTCAGGCGGCTGCCGTTAAGAGGAGCATATGATGACCCTCTCGGAAACCTGGTACGACCTGATCGGACTGTCCGGTCTCTTGAACCCGTTTGCGCTCCTGATCGGGGCCTATCTGGGGTGGCGCGCCGACCGTGCGCAAAAATTGTGGATCGCGGGTTTCGCCGCCGCCGCGCTTTCACTCATTCTCGAGGCCGCGGTCGGCATGCTGCAATTGCCGCTACCCATCTCCCAGGATGCGGGCGCCCTGGCAATGTTTCCCTTCAGATTTGTCGGAGGCGCGCTGGCCTCCGGCCTGGCGTTCTGGCTCAGCCGGCGCCGGAAGCACGGTTGAGCGTTTCGAGGGAAGCGATCAGTTGTCCAGCCAGCTGTTGAAAAGTGCGGCGTTCGGGCATTGGTCGAGCGGGTGTTCAGCCCCGTCCGGGTGCTGCTCCAGCCACGTTCGGCAGGCGTCCGTTTCCGAGCAGTTGATGCAGCGATAGGCGGCAGACCGCATGACGGCCTGCGACTGCGCCCCCGAAGGCATGTACTTCATGGCACCGATTGTATCGAGCATCCTGCCCATCAGTTCGGCGCGTTCATTCAGGCGATCCATCCAGTTCACGCTGTGTCTCCTCTTGTTCGGGCGAAACGTGCGTCCTCCTCATGAGTGTTTTTTGAGCACCGTCGGGGAGAAGGACACCGGCGGATAACAGCATGGTGCGGGAAACCGGCCCGCATTGCCTTGATCCGTGTCAACTCTGGCATTCCTTAAGAAACCGGCCATAATCGAGCCTTATGATTCCGCGAATGAATGCCCGTGAGCGGGACCTGGTCACCCGGAGATGGTGTGATGGTTGAAACGGTGAGTGCGTCCACACTGCCCCAGGGGAGCGGCAACGGCTCTGCTGCGCGGACGCTTGAGCCGGGAACGGAAATCAAGGCCAGGGTGGAGAGCAATTTGCCGGGAGGCGTGGTGCGTCTCGCGACCGCCGACGGCAAGGTCGACCTTCGGGTTGCCAGTCCCCTGCCGGCAAATGCGGAGGTGACGGTAACGGTCTCGGGCAGCAAGCAGCAGCCGGCCATATTGATCACGACCGACAAGGCGCCTGCACAGACCGGACAGCAGAGCGGCGGGGCGGTGCAAGGCCAGGGGGGACAGCAGGCCCAGCCCAATCCGTCCCGTTCCAGCCCATCTCCGGCCACCCGATCTCCGGCCACCCCATCTCTGGCCAACCCCTCTCCAGCGAATTCGGTCCGGCCGGACCTGCCCCAAACGGGTGGATCTTCGTCCGCATTCCCCGCTCAGAGCGCCGCTGCCCGTCCGATTGTCACGGCGACGCCCGCGGGAGCTCATCTCGTTCAAGTCATGCCGGCGACTGTGGGAGGCTCGGGCACGGGTGCTCCTACGGGCCCCTTGGCCACGGCTCCAGGGACGCAGCCGTCGCCCGGCGCGGGAGGCAGCGCTGCCCCGGCGCCCTTGTCCGGCCAGGCCACAGTGTCGGGAACCCCGCAACCGCCCCAGCCCGGCGTTTCGCAACCCGGCGTGCCCGCTCCGGCTGCATCCGCTGGCGGCGGCAGTCCTCAGGCACCGGCCGTTGCCTCCAGTCAGGCGCCTCCTCAGGTGTCCGCTTCGCCGGGACAGCTCCCGGGTGGCGGAACCGTCACTGGCACAACGGTGGGGCAGGGCGCATCTTCCGGGACGCAGCCCATCTTCTCCTCCAACACACCGGCAGGGCAGCAGGCGCCGCCTCCGGTATCCGGCAATTCCTCAACGGGTGTGCCGTCTGGCGCGGGGGCCTTGTCAGCATCGTCTGTGACCGTCTCCACCACTGGACCCGCTGGAACCGCAGCAGGGGGAACGCCGGCACAGGTCTCGGCGACACCTGCCGGCCAGGCTGCAGGCACGCCGTTGCCGGGGACCGCGCCGCCGGCCGGGGGGCAGGCAGCTTCCGCAAGCTCTGCGCAGACCGGCGCGCCGGCGGGGCAGGGATCCCCAGTTGCGCCCGCCGCAGGGCAGCCTTCAGGCGAACAGGCAGTCCCGGGGACAAGACTTGGCCAACAGGGCGCGCCTGCACAGTTCCGGCCGGGCACGGGATCTCCCCAACCGCAGCCGGCGGCGCAGACCGCATCCGGTCAGGCGACAGCATCCGGTCCCGGGCAGGCTGGACCGCACCCGTCAGGCCAGGCAACGCCGTCACTCGCGGGGACAACGCCAGGCGTGGCTTCCACACCGGCCGCGCAATCTGCGGTCTTGACTGCCACACCCCCGACCGGCGCACAAACCGGCGCACAGGGGCCTGCGCTGGCGACCCTGACCGCGGGAACCGGTGGTCTCGGCCAGCAACAAGGTGCTGCGCCGGTCCGGATCCTGAACGGGCAACCCTATCAGCAGCTGGGCAGTCAGCCGCTTGGCGGCGCTGGTCCGGCAACTTCGGGACATCAGGTCCTGGCCGGCAAACCGGAGCCGGCGGCGCAGGTCGCCGGCGCCCTGCAGAAGCCCCTGGCCGAGCAGCAGGCCGGTCTCACGAGCCTGTTTGCCCAGGTCGGCAGCCTGATGAGTGCTCAAGGTGCCGGAAATGTCGCCCTGCCGGATGCGGTGGTCAAGGCCATGCAGCAGATCCTGGGCTTGCGGCTGAACCTGTCTGGCGGGGCAAGCGCGGGCGACCTGCAGCAGGCGGTACGCCAGTCGGGCCAGTTTCGCGAGGCGCAGCTGGCGCTACCGGGCAGCGGGACTGGAGCGGTGCCGGATCTCAAATCCGCTCTGTTGTCCTTCAAGTCCCTGCTTCAGCAGCTGGGCGCCCGGCCTGAAATAGCCCGGCCCGCCGGGCAGCCCGCGGCGCCGTCCCGCCACGCGGCGCCCCAGGGGCAGGCACAACAGGTGGCGAGCGGTTACTGGGCGGGCGCGGCTCCGCAAAATCTCCAGGCCTTGTTGAAGGAAACCGACGCAGCCCTTGCGCGCCTGCGTCTGACGCAATTGTCGAACACCGGCCTGACCAGGGACAGTGCCCCGCAGGCGACGGCCAAGCCCATGGATCTGGTGCTCGAGCTGCCTCTGGCGATAGGCCAGGAAACGGCGGTCATGCAGATGCAGATCGGCCGGGATGGTGCGGGAAATCAGACCGGGGACGAGGCTGAGCCTGCCTGGCGACTGAGATTCGCGCTCGACCTGACCGCGACCGGTCCGCTTGAAGCCGCGATCAGCCTGCGCGGCGGCGGTACCTATGCCAGTCTCTGGGTGGACCGCAAGGACACCTTCGACAATCTGAACGCGGTGCGGGAGACGATGGAAGCGGCCTTTGCGGATGCCGGGCTGGATCTGCAGGAATTGCGGCTGATCCGCGGTCTGCCGCCCAGAACCGCTGCCTATTACGGCAACATGATCGATCGGCAGTCTTGAAGGGAACGGGCCTGTGAGCCAGGGAGACAAGGACAAGAAACTTGCGGTTGCCCTCAAATACGAGAACGAGGGCGCACCGGTGGTCACTGCCAAGGGCGCGGGCTCCGTGGCCGAGCAGATCGAGCGTCTGGCGAAGGAGGCGGGTGTTCCCATCGAACAGAACCCGATGATGGCGGAGGCCCTCTCGCAGATCGAAATCGACCAGGAAATCCCGATCGAACTCTACCAGGCGGTCGCCGTCCTGATCGGCTTCATCATGCGCACTGGCGAGGCGCAGCACCCGCCGCGTCCCTGATTGTGTGAAACCGCGCCTCTCGCACAAGGAAATCCTTGCAGCCGGGCCAAATTCTGACTAGGTCATCAGTCTGCTACACATTCGCGCCGCAGCATTCCTGCCCCGCTGCCGATCTCGCGCGAAATCGAACGAACAGGATTCTTGACGAAAATGACGATTGTCGACGTACGCACACCCGATCCGAAGAAATTCATCAAGGGCGCGACCGGCGACTGGGAAATCGTGATCGGCATGGAGGTCCATGCCCAGGTCACGTCAGAAGCCAAGCTCTTTTCCGGTGCCTCGACCGAATTCGGCAAGGATCCCAACGGCAATGTCAGCCTCGTGGATGCCGCCATGCCGGGAATGCTGCCGGTGATCAACGAGGAATGCGTACGCCAGGCGATCCGCACCGGCCTTGGTCTGAAGGCAGAGATCAACCTGAAATCCGTGTTCGACCGCAAGAACTATTTCTACCCGGACCTGCCGCAGGGCTACCAGATCTCCCAGTTCAAGCAGCCGATTGTCGGCGAAGGCAAGATCCTGCTCGACATGCCGGACGAGCAGGTCGAGATCGGTGTCGAGCGCCTGCATCTGGAACAGGACGCCGGCAAGTCGCTGCACGACCAGCACCCGTCCATGTCCTTTGTCGACCTGAACCGCTCGGGCGTCGCGCTGATGGAAATCGTTTCCAAGCCGGACCTGCGCTCCTCCGACGAGGCCAAGGCCTATCTCACCAAGCTGCGCACCATCCTGCGCTATCTGGGCACCTGCGACGGCAACATGGACCAGGGCTCCATGCGCGCCGACGTCAACGTGTCTGTCCGCCGTCCGGGCGGCGACTTCGGCACGCGCTGCGAGATCAAGAACGTCAACTCGATCCGCTTCGTCGGCCAGGCCATCGAATATGAGGCCCGCCGCCAGGTTGCGATCCTGGAAGACGGCGGCAGCATCGATCAGGAGACGCGCCTGTTCGATGCGGTCAAGGGCGAGACCCGGTCCATGCGCTCTAAGGAAGAAGCGCATGACTACCGCTATTTCCCGGATCCGGACCTGCTGCCGCTGGAATACACGCAGGAATTCGTCGACGCGCTGGCCGAGAACCTGCCTGAACTTCCGGACGACAAGAAGAACCGCTTTGTCAGTGACTACGGCCTGACCGTCTACGACGCCGATATCCTGGTGGCCGAGAAGGCCTCCGCGGATTTCTTCGAGGACGTGGCCAAGGGCCGCGATGCCAAGCTCGCCGCCAACTGGGTGATCAACGAACTGTTCGGCCGCCTCAACAAGGAAGGCACGGACCTGGCCGACAGCCCGGTTTCGGCCGCCCAGCTCGGATCGATTGTCGACCTGATCAAGGACGGCGTCATTTCCGGCAAGATCGCCAAGGACCTGTTCGAGATCGTCTGGACCGAAGGCGGCGACCCGGCGGCGATCGTCGAGGAACGCGGTATGATGCAGGTCACCGACCTCGGCGCGATCGAGGCGATCGTCGACGAGATCATCGGCGCCAACCCGGACAAGGTTGAGCAGGCCAAGGCAAAGCCGGGCCTGCTGGGCTGGTTTGTCGGCCAAGTGATGAAACAGTCCCAGGGCAAGGCCAACCCTCAGGCCGTCAGCGACATGCTGAAGCAGAAGATCGGCCTGGAATAAGACCCGGGCCGGGAGGGACCAATGACGGTGAACTTGCCGATCAGGGGAGCGTGTCATTGCGGCTCGGTTTCCTATGAACTGAAAGTGCGGCCGCGGTTCGCGATCTCCTGCAATTGCTCGATCTGCCGGCGTCTGGGGGCGGTCTGGGGACACGGTGACGTTGGCGAGGCCGAGATAACCTGCGAACCCGGCGCGACACTGGGCTATTCCCATGGCGACCGGGAGCTGGTGTTCCACACCTGCAAGACCTGCGGCAGCACCACGCATTGGGAAGCCGTGGCGGGGCCGAAAAAGGGCCGTGTCACCGTCAACCTGAACCTGGCGGAACTCGGCACTGTCGAAGCCGTGGGTCTGCGCCATTTCGACGGCGCCGAGACCTGGACGTTCCTGGACTAGAGCCCAGCTCCTACACTCTCCCATTCCATCGCTCGGGCCGCCTCGAGCGCCTTGAGGACCGGTGGCGAATGCTTGCGTCCCGCCTTGGTGACGATGCTGACCGTCCGATAGACTTCCGGTTCGACGAGATCCCTCAACTCAAGGTCCGCGATAACGGGAAGGAATTTCGGCATCAGCGTGATGCCGAGTCCCGCTGCGACCATGGTCTGCACCCAGTCCTCGCGCTCGGTCGAATAGCGCGTGCGAACCGCGTGATACGGCTTGGCGATACCGAGTTTGGAGAAGTTGGACGGGAATTCGCAGTGAAGGCGCTTGACGTAGTCCTCGCCTTCCAGTTCGCGCAAGGGCACCTCCGGAAGGTTGCCGAACCGGTGCCCCCTGGCGAAGGCCACCTGGTAGGGCTCGCGGAACAGTTCCACCGGCCTGAAATCCTCCGAATAGTCCGGTAGCGTAAGGATGGCGATATCGATGTCGCCCTGGTGCAGGGCCTCGGCGATGTCGGCGCAGTGACTTTCCCAGATCTCCAGGTCAAGGCCGGGCGCATGGCCCCGCAGTTTTTTAAGAAAAGCCACGAGATGGGCGCTGGACATGGTCGAAATGACGCCGAGTTTCAGTTTGGTGTTTGAGGACACATATTCGGCGGCCTCGCTTTTCGCTGTCTCTGCGGCCTCGTGCAGGGTCTGGAAATGGCGCTGCATCAGGCGGCCAAGATCGGTCAGGTGCGTAAGGCGCCGTTCCCGCCTGAACAGCTGGCCGCCCAGTTCATCTTCAAGTTTCTTGATCGCCCTGGTGAGCGATGGCACCGCGACGCCGCAATCGCTGGCCGCCCGGGTAAAATTCAGGGTTTCGCAGGCCGCGAGAAAATAGCGGATTTCATGAAGTTCCATGCGGTTTCCCAAACTGCCTTGTTTGACCTGAAATCGCGCCTTTCCAACCGGGCGAGACAGGGCGCAAAGACCGAAAGGATAAGATCCCGCCGGGGCCAAGTAAATTGTCCGGCGTGCAATATTTCGTTAGACAACCAGTGGGTATATCCGGAAAAGGGTCAGCTCTAGCCTTTCATGCATCCCAGCGGCGCTTTCGCACTGCCGGACTGGGCTAAAACCGCATGAAGGAGCCTCAGATGATCACTCTTGAAGAAAGCAATCAGATCCCCTTGCCGCCGTCTCCCGCCAATCTCGACGACATCGTGCCGCCACTGGCCAGGCCGTCCGTTATTTTCAACAATCTCGAACTGAAGGACGTGATCGCCGAGCCGCTCTATGCCTACAAGGAGGAGAGAAGCCGCCGCTGGGTGAATTTCGACCGGCGCAACATGCGCCTGCAGGTCAAGGCCGACTGGGTCAACCGGGTCGCCGTCAAGGTCACGCCGGGCAACGCGTTCAAACAGACCGAGACCATCAGCGAAGGCATTGCCAGCAGCACGACGGTGACGGAAATGTTCGCGACGACAATCGGCGTGAAAACAGGCATCAGCACACCGGTTGCGGACCTGGGAGCCGACATTTCAACGACACTGAGCCAGTCCACCAGCCAGACGTTCCAGATTTCCAACAACCGGCAGGTCTCGACGGAGTTCACGATCTCGACGGGTGATGAGGACAGCGTGGTGTGGCTGTGGCAGCTGAACCGTGCCTATCTCCTGTCTGGGGACCTGGTGACCTGGGCGGTGACCGGCGACAAGGGGATCAACCAGCTGACCGGGACGAACAGCCGCAAGGTTTTGACCCGGGACGGCGAGGGAAGGGAGCGTACCAACCAGATGCAGGTCAATGGCGCCAAACGCGAGGGCAGCAGCCGCTTCGAGCAAATGCTGCCAGTGGATTCCGATGTCTTTGTTTTCACGGCCTTTCCATCGACCAGGAACGTCACGGTCCAGATGAGGGATGCAGGGCAGGGGCCTGTGGTCATCCCGAGCTTCACCGGCCTGCTCCAGTCTGCTGTCGCCGAGGCGGATGAGACCACGCAGACCGCGGCCGCCTGAAGGGGCTGAAGAACGCCTTTTGAAGACGCACGGGAATCCCCTGTGCGTTTTCATTTTTGAAGTCGGGGATTGCGTGGTTAACAGGTGCGATAAAATCCTGTATCCCCCTGATATGACACTTCGAACGACCTCCGGCCAGACCAAGCTGACGCCCTTCTACGCCACTGCACCGGGTGTCTGGGTCATCGTCGCGGCCTGGGGGCTCGCGCATCTTCTCTTGCGCGCCATGTCCACGCCGGTGCTCGGCACGGACGACATGTTCGAAAACGTGCTCGTCCAGACGCTGGAACCTGGCTACATGCTGCGCCAGCCGCCGCTTTACGAATGGCTGCTCTGGTCGGCACAACAGGTTTTCGGGCCGACGATATGGGCGGCGCTTGTCGTCAAATACGGCCTGATTTCGGTTGCAGCGCTGTTCCTTTTCCTGATCGCCCGCAAGGCAATCGCAGACCCGCGTCTTGCCGCGCTGTGTGTCTTTTCCTATTCGCTGTTCTACCAGTTCGGCTGGAACCTGCATGAAGGCGTGACGCATACCGTCGTCCTGACCACCGCCTGCGCCATGAGCGCCTTCTTCTTTCTGAAGGCATTGGAGACGCGGCGGCTCGGCTATTACCTGCTTTTCGGGGCCGCCGTGGGGGCCGGTCTGCTCGGCAAGCACTCCTATCCGCTGTTTGCGCTGGCCCTGCTGCTGGCGGCCGCAAGCGATCCGGCCTGGCGCGTCCGGCTGCGGATTGGCGGCCTGCTGCTGGTGCCGCTGGCCGCCGCCCTGGTCTACAGTCCCTATGCCCTGTGGATCCTCGACGAGGGACTCAGGCTGTTCGCCTCCGTGTCCGACACGATGGGTGTATCGGCCGGAACGTCGCATCTTGCCCGGTCTCTGGAAGGTCTCGCCAAGCTCGCCTTCGGCCTACTGGGGTTTTCGGTGCCGCTGGTGCCGGTCCTGCTCGTCCTGTTCTGGCAGCGGTATCTCGGCCGCAAGCAAGCGCAGGTGCCCTCCGTGACCGATGCCGCGCGCCTGTGCGGCCGCACGGTGCTGGCGATGATCGCGTTGACCGCTCTGCTGATCGCCGTCACCGGGGCGACCTATGTCAAGGAGCGGCACATGCATCCGCTTCTTCTTCTGCTGCCGATCTTCCTGTTTGCCGATCTGGAGCGCTACGGCTTTCAGCGCCAGTGGCGCTGGCTCTGCGCCGTGCTGCTGGCGTTTGTCGCCATCGCCATTCTGGCCCGCGTGCCGGGCCTTCTGGCACCGGACCGTTTCTGGTGCGGCGGCAATTGCCGGCACATGAAGCCATACGCGGACCTGCGCCTGCCGCTGGAGGACCTCGGCGCGGCCCGTGCCACCCTGATCGCGGACAATGGCTATACCGGCGGCAACCTGAGGGTCCTGTTTCCCGGGGCCAGGCTTGTCACCAAGGCCATTCCTGCGCGCACGCCGCCGAGGGACAAATGCCTTTTCGTGTGGGAGGAAGGCGACGAGCGGCCGGTGGCGTCCGCGGAAGAACGCTATCTCAGGAACGCGTTCTGGGCGGCGGCACGTCCGCGTTCGGCAACCTATCTCAACGGTGCCTGGCCGCATCTGTGGCGGGCACCCGGCTGGCGCACGACCTGGTGGGGTGTCGCCGAACTCGAGCCGGATGATCCCATGTGCCGGTAGCCCTCCTTCAGGACGGCCTCTTTGCAAATCCCGGGAACGAAAGTCATGTCTCGACAGATCAGCATTGAAAAAGCCCGGCCCGAGCATCTCGAAAGCATCGTTTCGATCATCAATGCAGGCGCAACCACCGTCCGCAAGGACAGGGAATTTGCCGACTGGCAGGACTACCGGCCCGCCTTCGAGGCGCTTCGCGAGGCGCCGGAATGCGATATCTATGTGGCCTTGTCGGAATCGGGGGAGGTGGTCGGCACCTTTCAGATCCACTTCCTCAAAGGCGTTGCGTTCAAGGGGAGGCCGCGGGTGGAACTGGAAAGCGTGCACGTGCGCGCGAACCGGCGGGGTGCCGGGATCGGCCGAAAAATGGTGGAGCATGCCGAGCGGCTCGCCGCGGCGGCAAACGCCTGCATCATCCAGCTGACCTCGAACAGGGAGCGGGAGGGCTCGCATCTCTTCTATCGCCGCCTCGGCTTTGAGCAGAGCCACCTCGGCTACAAGAAGATGCTGATGTGACGGCGGGCTCGGATCAGTTCACCTTCCGCCAGGTTTCCTTCTCGCAGACATTGAAGACCACCCGCACACAGCCCTGGACCTCCAGCGAGGTGGCCCCTGTCCGGCGCACGGTGGCGTTGGCGCTGAAGCCGCGGCGGGGGTCGTAGACCCGCCCTTTCCAGCCGTCGGATGCGGGTTTAAGCCGCCACAGGACCTTGAGGCCCAGGATCTTGCGCTGCTGTTTTGACTGGTCCTTGTTGTTGAGGTCGGGCGTCGACCTGACCGTGTAGCCCTTGGGAGGGGGGAAATCGACAATCCGGCCGCAGGGCTCCTTGCCGCAGCTTCGGATCTGGATCACCGCCCCGGCGGGTGTTTTCCAGCTGCCGGTGATGTCCGGGGCCGCGTGAGCGAGGCTGCCGGAGGAGACCAGAATGGCGGCCGCAGCCAGCCACGCCTTCAGGGGCGAAAGACGAATGAGGAAGTTTGACCTACAAAACACGGAAAGACCCCGCCGCAGTGCCGATGGTGATTGCGCCACAATTCTTGATCGGCAAATGCGACGGGGCCAAGGCCAAATCGACGGGACCCGGCGGTGTTCTCACATTTTTTCGACACGCGTGGTTCAGTTTGCCCTGGTCCAGGTTTCGCCCTTGCAGATCAACCCGCCCATGACACAGCCCTCCAGTTTCAACTTGTTGGAAGAGGTCAGTTCGATGAAGCCGGTATAGGTCTTGCCGTCTTCCGCATTGTAGACCTTGCCCTTCCACTGGTTGTCCCTGGCTGTAGGTTTCATGGACTGGACGATCTGTACCCCGACCAGAGGCCGCTCGCGCTTGGAAGCGTCGGGATTCTGGGTATCGCTGCGCGGTTCACGCAGCCAGATCAGCTTGCCGCACAGGGAGCCGCCGCAGGAGCTGATGCGGATCTTGGAGGCGCCGTTGGGGCGAACCCAGTCGCCCTTGGCGTCGGCGGCCTGCGACAGTGACGGCGTGGCGGCTGTGAGACCGGCCGCCAGAATGGCGGCGGTCAGGACTGATTTCAGCATATGTTCCTCCCAAAACTGAATGCCTTCCGTTTACGGAAACGGAATGTATCGACTGAGAAGACCTCTGAAAAGCCGTCTCCTTACGTCATGCCGGCAGAAATCTTCTGCTGGACAGCAGTGGGCTTGCCGGTCCGCGGCCCGGCCGAACCGGACCTTCAACAAAAAGGCCCCAAATGTTGGGCAAACGAGTCCATGGTGAACAAAGTCTTGAGGCGCCCCGTCAATTTTTCGACGAATGGGACTGATTTAAAAGAGAGAATCGAAACCTTATGCTTACCGGCGTGTAAATTTCAGATTTGCTTAAATCTTTGTTCGGATTGCGTTAAACGTGATTTTTAACCGGCCCTTTAATCACCGCTGCTCAAGTAGACTTCATGAAACGACGGGAAAAGCTTCACGAAAGCTTGCGTTTCTTAGATCGGGTTGTCTCAAGGATCCAGAACAGATCCGGCAACACGATCGCTTCACGGGGAAGGCGCTTCCCGACAGCTTGTTATCAAGCGGGACGCGCCAGGGAAGTCTGACAGAAGAGGAAAGGGGAGCAACATGGCTCGTTTTGAAATGCATTCGGCCGACATGGCCTCGTTTGGTGAAAAGCCGGTCACTGCGGACATCATGTTCCAGATGGGACTGGACAGTGCCTGCGGCCGTCACGGCGCGACCGATCTCGTTACGGCCCACAAGTGGTTCAACATTGCCGCGCTGAAGGGCAATAGCGATGCTGCCCGCTATCGCAAGGAAATCTCCGGCGAGATGACCGCCTCGGAAATTGCCGAAGCCCAGCGCTCGGCCCGCGAATGGCTGTCGATGCATTGAGGTCCGCCAAGGCTGCCGGCCTGACGGCACCTGAACCGGAAAGACACAACTGACGCGGCGGCGACACTCTGCCTGCCGCGTCCATCTCCCGCGAACACCCTATTCGACAAGCGGTCAAGCGCGCCGCGTGCCCGGTCTCTTCAATGGATCGGAGCCAGTCCGTGTTCGTCCCAGAGCGCCCGGTCCACCGGTGCTCCCAGCGCGTACTCGAAGCCGACAATCGTGTCCTTGTCCGTTTCCAGGCGGCACCGATAGGCGATTTCATACCAGATCCGGTTGCTGCGCACCGCGCCCGCGGTGACATGGACCATTCGCTCCCTGAATGTTGCGTTCCTGAAGGCGTGCGGCGCAAGCCGTGTCGGCCGGAAGCCCGGCCTGTCCCTGCGCAGCTGTTCCATGGCTTCCAGCGCGCAGATCTGTTCCCGGCCATCCGCCCCCGCCAGGGTGGCGAGCGCCTCGCGCGCCTGGCGCGAGCGCGGGTCCCTGAGGACATCGGCCGCAAGCAGGGTTGTCGCCGTGACCCATGTGGGCGCGGCTTCGTCGACCGGGCCGGCTTTTGAGCCGCTCGGGACCGGCTCCGGCACCGGCGCCTCCCTGAGGGCCGTCATGTCCGTGTCCGTTGCCGGCTCCTCGGAAACCGGTGCCACGTCTGGCAGGACCGGTGATCCCGTCTCCGGCAGGAGATCCACCTCGACCGGAACCGGTGGCCGTGCTTCGGGCAGCCGCCAGGTGGCCGCATCGGTCAGGATCACGAACACCACCAGATGCAGCCAGAACGCGCACATCCACGCGACCCGGTCCGCGAAGATCCGGGGCAGAAATGCAGGCGAAAGGGGCGCGGCGTGGCAAGGCGCGGATATGGTGGTGCTCCGATTGTTGGAGGTCTGCGGAGAAGCACCATCGCAGCAAAGAACTGGGGCCGAATTGCGGAGAGTTGACAGGAATTGGGGGACGTTCGCGGGGGGAGGCGGTTGACGGGCCGATACCGCATCAGGTTTCAGGCGGCGTCCTCCTGTTCCCTGATCGTGCGCGGGCCCGTCCGGCGGCCAGGCGACGCCCGGGACGGTGTCGGGCTCCGGAGCCTGGCCACGCGGGACCGGCCTGCGCGCCCGCACGATGGGGAAAAGGCGCGAGGCGCGAAAAAAACGCCTTGAACTCGAAGGCTTTTGTTCGTACACGGGCGTTACCGGAGAGGTGGCCGAGTGGTCGAAGGCGCTCCCCTGCTAAGGGAGTAGGCGGGCAACCGTCTCGAGGGTTCGAATCCCTTCCTCTCCGCCACTTCCTCTTATATCATGCTGATTTATCTAGATTTTTTCGGATCTCTTCTCTTCTGAAAATGAGAGCCGGCGGTCTCTGGAAAACGCAGGGCTCTTCAGAACGAAGGAATGCCGCGCGAGATGAACAGGTCGCTCACTGCATTGACGACGTTGCCTGCGTTCAGCTTTCTGCCGACACGGAGCGCCACGCTTTCCTTGCTATCCTTGTCGATGGTCTTGGGCCCGCGGGGCCCCTTTCCGTCTTCGGTTCGTCGACGCGCAAATCCCATGACCGGACACGGTTGCGAAGCTCTGGGCAAAGCCTGATGCAAGAACCATCGTTCAGTCAGAGCCATCCCCTCTTTGGGGGCCTGTCCGCCATGTGGTCCCGCGTTTGTCCAGCTTAACGGTGGCCATTCCAGTGGGAGAGGATCCGCTTGGCGGCGAGGCTCCGGCCCTCGCATCCTGTGCGATTTGCTCCGGCGGCATTCAGGTCACGCATCAGCCGCCGTGGTCAAGGGCAACTCCGTTGGCGTTCCTGTGCGCCACAATTCGTGCGTCGATCCGTAATGGGGATGGTTCGGGTCCTCCGAAACACCGCCCGGCAGCTGAAAGTGCAGCGGCCCGCCGGGACGCGTCAGCAGGCGCGCCACGGCACCGGCGCGCCCCGCCCCCACGCATACCGAATACCGGGTTCCAAGATGCTCTTCCCCTGGCAATGACAGGTCCGATGCACTCCAGCCGGAGACAAGACCGGCGAACTCGGATCTTACGTCGGAGACATGGCGCATCGGTGCATGGCGGGACGCTTCGAGGGTGACATCTGCAATGTAGGCCTCCCACCCCTCAAAGGCCGCCGTGAACGGGAACGTGATCCTGGCCCGGTCCGCAAGCAGGGCCCGAAGCGGGGCTTCGACATTGCGCCAGGACCAGACCATGTCGGGATGACGCAGCACGCCCGGCCCGATGAGGGTTGAGAGCAATTCGTTCAATAGCGTATCGCGCATCCCCGCAGCGATGCTGAGCCCGGGTTCTATCCTGTCTCTTGAGAGCATCCGGCTGAGGGCGCTCAAGATGTCGTCCTTCGGGCCTTCGCATGTCGGCGCGGCCTCCAGGGCATCCGCGGCCAATTGTGCATAAAAGTCGAAAAAACCGGGATCGGTATCATGCTGTAATGCAAGCGATACCGGCAGTTCGTGGCCTTCCTCGCGGTCCAGCACGCGGCTGATGCGGTGAAACCGGAAACCGCTGCCGAAATTCTGGCCCAGCTGAAGGTCTTTGCTGCGCGCCACCATCCGGTGATTGGCAGAGACCAGATGGCCGGTCGGCGGGTCGAAAGCACGCGGGAGCATCTCAGCCGGCAGGGTCTTGGCGGGCCCTGGAGGCTGGCACGCCCCATCCAGACACGTCAAATGGTCCTCACCCTCGCGGACGGGAATCCGACCCGTGACACCCCAGCCCGCATGACCGTCGATATCCCCGACATGGAAATTCACCGGAGGCCCCCCAGCCTTCCGGCAAATATCGAGGGCCTGCTCGGCACTTTGCGCCGTTTCGACATCAAGCCATCCGGCATCGACATGTGCGGGATCAAGCGCGGTCCAGCGGCAGGCGACAGCTTTGCCGGCAAGCGGTTCGTCCAGAACGGTGCCCCAGACGCTTTCCGTGCGGGTGTGCTTCACCGGATCGGCCCCCCGGACATGGATGGTCTCGGTCACCTCGCGCAGGGGGTGCGGTCCGGATGCCGTCTGGCAAGTCCTGCCATCCTCGGACGGCGATATGGCAATCAAATCTAATGTGTCCGCGCAGAAATTCGTCAGACCCCAGGCGATTTTCGACGTGGCCCCACAGAGAAAATAGGGCAGCCCCGGGATCGCAAATCCGGCTGCCGATACCGTGCCATATTGCCATGCGATCGGCAGAAGCGGGCTTGGCAGGGTCAAGCCAAGATGCAGATCGTTCGCCAGCAGGGGAGCCACGCTGTTGGACGGATCGGTTGCCGTCCATGCGTTTGACCCCGGCACGGTCAGGGGAAATCCCGGGATGATCGTACCCGGCCCGGGACGCTCATCCGGCCGGGTGCCCAAATGCTGCCAGGGATCGTCCGGAAAGGTGACAGGCGGGCCCTCGGCGCCAATCAAAGGCGATGTGAAGACGTCGAACTCACTGGTCAGAGCGTCGTAGAGATCTTCGGGGAGTTCCGATTTCAGGATTGTCCTGCATCGTTTGCTTTCGATTTCATTGGTCAGAAAATCGCAAAACAACACCTGAAGCGACAGCGTATCGACGGGCGTCCAGGCCTCGGGCGCATAGGCCAGATCTTTGAAGGGAAACCGGCTGTCCAACTGCCCGCCGTTCAAATAGGCATTCACGCCATCCGCAAAGGCCTGGAGCAGGTTCTGGTGGTCCCTCGGCAATTGCTCGGCGGCCATTGTTGCGGTGCGATGGTACCCCAGGGTGCGCGCCCGGCGGTCCGAAGCGAGCACATCTGGCCCGCATATCTCCGCCAGCCGCCCCGCGGCCCTTCGGCGCGAGAGGTCCATCTGGAAGATCCTGTCGGCCGCCATCGCATAGCCTGTCAGATACATCGCGTCTTTGCGGCTCGCGGCCCGGATGCGCGCCACACCCAGGGCATCCCTGTCTATGCGGCCTTTTTCTGCCGCTGGCCCGGCCGATTGTGACACCTTCTGGGATTGCATCTTACATTGTCGTCCGTGGCATGGGTTGCGGGCACCTCCTCGGCAAGTGTGATTCAATTTCCCGGAATTGGCCAGCAGGTATGGATATGCTCGCTTTGCAATTTGAAGTGGATCGGGCCCTGCACAGGCGCGACGTGTGCGAACACTTGCCGATTGCCATGAACAGGGAGCGGCCGGCACTCGATCCGGCTGACCCATGGACCGCTGACGCCCGGTTGGACCGCAAGCGAAGGCGAATCAGACCACCTAACCTGTCGATCCCGCATCAATGCGCTCTCGCAGACCTCCGCCCGTTGAGGGCGCCAAAAGCCCGGGCAAAAAGCGGCTTCGCTTTTGAGTTGCAATTCTGGGGCCGGGCGCGCAGAAAGTTTGATTTTTATTCCCAGTTGAGGAACTATGGAGATGTCTTCCTTTAGTTGATTGTTACAAGAGATAGAGGTGGATGAAGCAAGTTGGCATCAGCATTGATTGTTGCGTCGTTGGTCATTTCGATGCTGGCTTCTCTGAGCACGAGCGCGCTGTCGGGGCACGAGGTGAAAACTCAGGGGAGTTCCGCACGCTGCGTCTGAATTGCCTCGAATTCAGAGGGCGAAAGCGCAGTTTTCTCGATGTTCTGAACCACTTGAGAGGCGAAGACCATCATTGGACCGAGATGCCGCAGCTCGGCCCTATCTGCATTGCGGATCACCTGACGAAGCAAGGCCTGAAAGCGGTTCCGGTGGGGACCCATGCCAGCCAGCTGGACAGGCTGGAGGCCTGTGTATCCGAGGCCCGGTGCGTCGCGTTGACGACGACCCTCTACATGACGCCTTTGCCGGCGTCCGAGGCCGTTGACCGGGTCCGCCAAATCAACCCCGACGCCTATGTCGTCCTCGGCGGTCCGCTGATTTACAACCTCCATCAGGATCTTGATCCCGAAAGCTTTTTGATGGTGGCAGAAGACATGGGCGCGGATGCCTATGTTGTGTCGCGAAGCGGCGAGGCAACCCTTGCCAGGCTGGTGGCTGCATACCGCGATGGCAGCGATCCCCGTGCCGTGCCCAATTGCCTTGTCAAAACCGCAAACGGGTATGTGGAAACCGGGCGCTCCCGGATCATGGAGGACATGTCGCCGATCGATTGGGCGCGGTTCGCGTCGTCGCTGTCGGATGCGACAGCCCAGTTGCGGACCGCCCGCAGTTGCGCGTTCTCCTGCTCGTTTTGCGACTATCCGATCCGGGCAGGCCCTTTGACCCTGGCCAAGCTGGAGGATGTTGAGGCTGAATTCGAGGCCTTGCATCGATGCGGTGTGCGCCAACTGGTTTTCGTGGATGACACGTTCAATGTGCCGATCCGTCGCTTCGAAGACATTCTTCGCATGATGATACGGCGAGGGTTCGGTTTCAGCTGGTACGCCTATTTTCGCTGTTCCAACGTCCGCAGCGAAGAAACCTTCAGATTGATGGCCGAAAGCGGCTGCGTTGCGGTGTTCCTTGGCATTGAATCCGCGTCACGCGACGTGCTGCTCACGATGGACAAGAAGGCCGCGCCGGAAAACTACGCGGCGGGCATTCAGAACCTGCGCGCCAATGGCATTGCGGTCTTTGCCTCCTTCATCGTCGGCTTCCCGGGGGAAACCGATGAGACCGTGGAAGAGACAATCGAGTTCATCAACGCCAACCGCCCAACCTTCGTGCGGGCGGAGCCCTGGTTCTACAATAGGCGCTCTCCCATCCACGGCAGGGCCGCGGAGTTCGGCCTCAAGGGGTCCGGGTATCGCTGGAGCCACCGGACGATGGACTGGGAGGCGGCTTGCACTGCCACGGACCGTATCTTTGCTTCCGTTGAGGGCAGCACCTGGATGCCGATGTATGACATGGATTTCTGGATCCTGCCCTATCTCGCGGGCAAGGGCATGGATGTCGATTGGGTGCGGGAATACCTGGACCGGTGCAACCGAATGCTCGCCCATCAGCTGTCTTCGAAACGGGACCTGCCTGATCTGGTGACCAAACGGCTGGAGCGCGAGATCGCAACCTTCTGCCGTGCAGGCCCCTTTGCCGGGGTCAAGCACTCCATGGCGGGAGGGTGATCATGAGGATTGCCGCCCGCATCATCAAAGTCTGTGAGCAAGTGCCGGACCGGATTGCGGTGTCTGCTTTCGACGGTGTGTTGAGTTACGGCGACTTGGCGGACCTGTCCCGGAGGATTGCCAATGGGCTGCGCGCCAGGGGGCTGTCGCCCGGTGACCACGTCGGTGTCGTGGACAGCGGAAGCTGCAAGGACTTGGCCGCCGTTTTGGGCCTTTGGATGGCGGACTGCGTGTTCGTGCCGCTGTCAGCCTCCGTTTCCCCCGCAAGGATCGCGCATGTTCTGAAGGCGACCGGGTGCCGAGGCATCCTTGGCTGTGAAGACATACTGCCCTCATTGATGGACGCCCTGCCCGACGATGGGGAACTCCCGGAAACCATGACACTCGAAGAGTTGTCGATGTCGGAGCCCGGTGCATCCTTGGCGATTCCGGAAGGAGATGGCCGCGCCTACATATTCTTCACATCCGGTTCGCAAGGCCAGCCCAAAGGCGTGGTTGGCCGGCACACGGCGCTTGCGGCCTATGTCGATTGGCATTGCGACCGGTTCGATGTGACCTCTGATCGATGTTTCAGCCAGGTTGCGCCGCTGCCCTTTGACTTTTCCCTGAAGGAATACCTTGTGCCGCTTTCGGTTGGCGCGCAGGTGACACGCTTGCCCCCCGATATGCGCGGCAATGCCGAGGTCTTGTCGGAGTGGATCAGCGATCACGGGGTGACAGACTGGTGCACGCTGCCCACGCATTTGCGCGGCATTGCACTTCTTCTGAGCTCGAACCGAGCGATGCGGGACCGCTTTGAGACCGTGCAGCACGCCCTGATCTCGGGCGAGCCACTCTATTGGGCCGATGTGCGGGCGTGGCGCGATGTCGTCGGGACGGGGCATCAACTCTACAACCTCTATGGCCCCACCGAATCCACGGTGCTCAAGTTTTGCTACCCGATCCAGCAGGAGGACGGGTCTGACGGAAGCGTTCCCGTGGGGCGGCCCATTCCGGGCACGGCGATCACCCTGCGCGACACCGACGAGGAGGGCGCGGGAGAGGTTGTCCTTTCGGGGCCGGATCTGGCAGCGGGCTATATCGGCGAGGATCAGGGGGGCTTTGGTGTTGAACGCTCGCCCGATGGCGATCTCAGGACCTACGCCACTGGCGATTACGGCCGCTTTACCGAGAGTGGTGATCTGCTCCTGTTGGGGCGCAAGGACCGGCAGGTGAAGCTTCGCGGCGTGCGCGTGTCGCTAGGGGCCGTCGAAGAGCAATTCCGGCAGCATCCAGCCGTTACGGAAGTGGCGACCATCTGCGTGAAGGAAGGGTTACACGACCGCTTGGTCCTCTTCTATGAAAGCACATCCGCGGCGGTGTCCGTAGAGGAGGTGCGCGCGTTCGGCCGCCAGATGCTGCCCAAGGAGGCGGTGCCGTCGCGGATCATTCCGCTGGCCAAGATGTTGCATTCGTCAAACGGCAAAGTCGACCTTGCCGCATTGGAACGCCTTGCCCTCGCGGGTCCGGAACCCGAAAGTTGCGTGAAAGAGCCCATACTGCTGAAAGATGAGCTCTCTCTTCGCATTGCCGACGTGCTGTCGGTGCCGGTGATCAAACCGGACGATAATTTCTTTGATATGGGGGGCGACTCCATATCGGCGATCAAGCTCCTGTCCTCACTGAGACACGATATCGGCCCGGGGCTGACTCTGAAGGACATATTCTTTCATCCATCGGCGGAGCAGCTTGCCGAACGCCTCGCCGAAATTGGGGCGTTGGAGACGTGAGCCGTCAGCTGGACATAGAGTTTCGGCGCCAAGCCGCCGCGCAACCTGACGCGATTGCCGTGGACGGGCCGGGCGGGTGTCTGTCCCGCGGCGAACTGGACCTGCGAGCCGAACGTTTGGCCGCCGAGCTCACACCGCACCGGTCCCAGGCTGTTTGCGCCTTCACGGGCAAGACCCCGGCACTTCCCGTGGCACTTGTCGCCTGCTTGCGCGCGGGAGCAGTCTATGTGCCCTGTGACCCGATGGATCCCGATGGGCGATTGAGCCAGTTGGTGACAATGGTGTCGCCCGCGGTCCTGATCACGACGCCCGAACTTGCTGACCGCGCCCGGGCGATCCTTGGGGACGCGGCGGTCGATATTCTGGTTGTCCGTGCCGATGGACAGATCATGGATCGCGAAACGCGCGGAGGACAGGGCGGGTTTCGCCATGCGCCGGATGTACCGGGTCTTTCGGGAACGCCCGCTTACGTCTTCTTCACATCGGGCTCCACGGGCATGCCAAAGGCCATAGTGGGCAGTGCGGAAAGCCTCGCCGATTTCGTGACATGGCAGGCGGAGGCGCTTTCGGTCTCTCAGGCAGACCGCTTCAGCCATTTCGGAGCGATCGGGTCTGACGCCAGTTTGAAAGACATCCTCACACCGCTGGTTTCAGGGGCCTGCGTGGTTATCCCGCCACCGGACGCCCTTGAAGGGGCGTCGCGTGTCAGCTGGGCCATTGACGCCAGGATCACGGTCCTGGCCGCGGTGCCGACCCTCTTCCGCACGATGCTGGAAGCCATTGAGACTGACCCGTCTGTTGCCGTGCGGCTCGATCGCTTGCGGCTTGTCCTTCTGGCCGGGGAGGTGGTGACGCCCGATATGCTGCGGCGCTGGCAATCCCTTTTCGGGGAGCGCGCGCCCATTGCGAACCTGTACGGGGCCACCGAATGCACGGTGTTCAGCGTCTGGAAGATTTTGACCCGGGAAGATGCCAAGCGTTCGCGCGTTCCGGTCGGGCATGCACGGCGCGGTTTCGAGATTCGGGTGCTGAACCCGGTCGGCCGCCCCTGCGCCATTGGTGAGCTGGGAGAGATATGGCTGGTCTCCGACCGGCAAAGCCTTGGGTATCTCGGGGATGCCAAAGCCACGGCTGATCGTTTCCATCCCGATCAAGATGGCAAAGTGGCTTACCGGACGGGCGATATCGGCAGGGTGCTGGATGACGGGTGTCTGGACTTTGTCGGACGACAGGACGCTCAGCTCAAGATCAGCGGTGTCCGGATTGAGCCGAGCGAGGTCGAGGCCGCGCTTGGCGGCTTGCCCCATGTGGCGGATGCTGTCGTGCTGGCAGATGGCGACGCTGAGGATCGCCAGCATCTTGTGGCGCATATTCTGACAAGGGACAGCGCATCAACCACCGCCTCGGCTATTCGAAGCAACCTCTCCCGTGTTTTGCCGGCCGCGATGGTGCCGTCCAGGATTGTTTTTCACGAAGCGTTTCCACTGACACACACGGGCAAGATCGATCGCAAAAAACTCGCGACCCACCGCGCGCCAGAGGACGCTCCCGCGATGCGGGCGCTTACCCCTGACGAGGCGCGTCTTGCCGTCATTTGGCATGCCCTCTTGGGCAGGTCTCCAGCCTCACCCGAGGCCGATTTCTTTGACATGGGAGGCCACTCACTCCTGGCCATGCAGCTGCAAGCGCGCATTGAGACCGAACTGGATGTGCGCATGTCTCTGGCGGATGTGTTTCAGTTTTCCAGACTGTCCGAGATGGCGCAAATGCTGATCCCCCGCGATCTGGAGGTGATCCGCACGGACCCGGCGGGGCAGGGCGACGGGCTGACATCCGGGCAAAGGCGGCTGTGGTTTCTCAACCAGCTCGCCGCCGACAAGGGCGTCTACAATGTGCATTGCGCCTTTCACCTGGAGGGCCCGCTGGACAAGATGGCGCTTGAGCAAGCCTTTCTTGCCCTGCATCAACGGCACCCCCAACTCCGCCTGAGCATCGAAAGCAACGCCGGGGCGCCGAACGCGATCATCAACACAAGCTTGTCGCCTGAGTTTCGCTGGACCGATCTGCAATCCGTTCCCGGCCATCACCGTATGAGCAAGGCGATGGAGGCGGCGGCCTCAGACATCGCCGCGCCGTTCGATTTGAACAATGGCCCTTTGGCGCGCCTCTCGATCTTTCAGATCGCCCCGGAAGAGCACGTCGCGGTCATGGCTGTTCATCACATTTGCAGCGACATGTGGAGCTGCGCGATCATGGCCGCTGACCTGTCGAACCTCTACACCGCGCTGGTGGAGGGCAAGCCCCCCGGGCTTCCAGACCCGTGTGGGCATTTCCCGGATCATGTGCAGGCAGAGGCCAAATTGCTGGCCGGCAATGACGTCATGCGATTGCGAGACTATTGGACCGAGGCGCTGAACGGGATGTCGTCCCGACCGTTGCTCAAGCCCGACAAGTCCCGGCAAGCCATGCGCCGGTTTCAGGGTGAACTGGAGCGCCTGTCCATTGGGCGCGATCAGATGCAAAATCTTGCAGAATTTGCCAGCCAATCTGATGCCACGGTGTTCATGGTCATGCTTGCGTTGTTTGCGATTGTGCTGCAACAGCGAAGCGGCAGCAACGATATCCTGATCGGCACCGATCTGGCGGGCCGCGCCGACCCAAGCATGGAGGATGTCGTCGGCTTTTTTGTCGAACAGGTGCCGCTGCGTTGCGACTTGTCGGGCAATCCGCGTGTCTCCGAATTGCTCGCGCGCGTGCGCAGCACAACAATTTCAGCCTTTGATCATCAGGGCCTGCCGTTTGACATGATGGTCCAGACGGTGCGCGGCTCGGCCGACCCGGTGGCACCGCTCTTTTCCGTGAAACTGGTCGGCCAGACCGGGCCCCGGCCCGAGATCGCGCTTTCCGGCATCACGGCCACGCCCGTCGAATTGCACCGGGGCACGGCCCATCTGGATCTGACACTGCGTTATCAAGAAACGGCAGACGGCCTGGAACTGGTGGCGGAGTATGACACCGATGTCTTCCTTGCCAGCACCATCCGCGATCTGCTGAAAGCGTTCGAAACAACGTTGCGGACGGTTCTGCGCACCCCGGAGATCAGGCTGGATGCATTTCAACAGATGTCATCCAAAGCCTGGGCGGCCGCCGGTCAATCACACGAAACTCTGAGCGCGCTGCGGCGCGTTCCCTCGGAAGCGTTGACAGAGACATGACCAGGAACTCTCCGTTTTCCTTCGCCGAGCGACCCAGAGCATTCGCACCCCGACCGGATGCCCTGGTCCAGCCTGGCCCCGAAGTGACGCCGCACGGTTTCCCACTGGTGCGTGTGCCCGCCACGTCCCATGTGGATCTGGAGGCATGGATCGGAGATCACCAGGACGAGGTCCGCAAGGATCTCAACACATCGGGGGCCGTTCTGTTCCGGGGCTTTGACATTGGCGGACATGCCGGATTTGAAGCCATCTTTTCCGCCTTCGCCGGGCCGCTTTTGGAATACACCGAGCGCTCTTCTCCCCGAACCGCGCTTGGCAAACGCAGCTATACATCCACCGAATATCCGCCCGATCAATCCATTTTCCCGCATTGCGAAAACTCTTACGCCGCGTCCTGGCCACGCTGGATCGGGTTTTTCTGCACGACCGAGGCCGAGGATGGCGGCGCAACACCGCTTGTGGATCTGATGCGTCTGGCCGACCGGGTCGGGGATCCGCTTCTGTCGTCATTTGCGCGCAAGGGATTGCGCTATCGGAGGATTTACGGTGGCCCCATTGGTATGGGCTGGCAGGAGGCCTTTCAAACGGGCAGCCCCGCAGAGGTCGAGGCGCTGTGCCGTCAGCGCGGTCTGCAGTTTCAGTGGCGGGATGATGGTGCGCTGGAGACCGTGCGCACTGTACCGGCCATGCGGCGTCATCCGGATTTGAACGTGCCGGTCTGGTTCAACCACGCCGCGTTCTTCCATCCGACCGCCTTGCCCGATGCCTTTCGCGGCCTGCCGCCGGAGCAACTGCCCTCCACCGTGACCTTCGCGGATGGAAACCCCATTCCGGATGACGAGGCCCAAACCCTGCATGAGGCCTTTGCCGAAGAAAGCGTGCGGTTTTCCTGGCAACGCAACGACCTTTTGATCCTGGACAATATGCGCGTCGCCCATGGGCGCGATCCTTTCCGGGGGGATCGCAAAATTGCTGTCGCGATGGCGGGGCCCCTGTCAGATGAAACGTGTGCCGCCGCGCGCCCGGATACCGGCTCGGACCGTGGAGGAGGCTGAGATGGACCAGCACACCTATAGCCTCGTTCCTGAACAGCTTCTGCTGTTGCAGCGCGCGGCTGCCATGGGGGTGGATAAGCCAGAGGCGCTTCGGGCCCGCGTTTGGGTCAGGGTTCAGGGAAAGTTCGATACCTCGGAGCTTGCCGAAACCGCAAACCGGGTGATGAGCCGCCATCCCGTATTGGGGAGCACGCTTTTGACCGTTAAAGGCTTGCGCGTGCCCATGCAGCGGCCCGGCAAGACCGACCCCAACATCATTATCGCGCCGGCCCAGACGAATGGCGATTTGGACACGGCCATCGTGCGCCTTGCCGAGACAATCGACAGCGGGACCAACGACTTGGGGGCCGTGGTCGGCGTCTGTCGGCTCTCACCTGAGGAACATCTGGTGATGATGGATGCCGCCGCCCTTTGGGTGGATGCCGAGGGGCTTGGGTTGTTGTGCAGTCAGTTTGCCGGGGAATTGGTGAACCCGGAGGACCGGTCCGAGACCCTGCCATTCGAGGAAGTGGTCAATTGGCTGGAAGGCGTTGCCAAAAGCGAGGCGGCGACGGAGGGAGAGGCCTTTTGGTATCAGGCCCGTTCCGGCCGCGATTTTGCGGAGCTTGCCGGGGAAAGGCTGCCTGTGGAAACAAATCGCGCGCGCCAGGCGCCGCAGCCGGCAAGGCATCTCACATCCATCCCGCTGACCTCCGGGATGTCCCGGGAGCTGGACCGTCTGGCCGACAGGATGGGGGCCACGGCAGCTTCTGTCGTCTGCGCAGTCTGGGGTCTTGTTATTGGCCGCATGGCGCGTGACACGAAACCGGTTCTGGGCCTTGCCGGCAGCCTGCGCAGGATTGAGGGCATCGAAGACGTGATCGGGCGCTGCCGCACCTGTCTTCCCATATCCGTGCCCCTTGATGAAATGACGACGCTGCGCGATTTGGTCGGTTCGGTGGAGGCATCGATGCAGGCGGCGGATGTGTGGCAGCCCGCCTTCCGCTGGCACGGGGACGCCATGGATGCTCCCGAACGGGCCCCGGTCTTTCCCTTCGTGTTTGAGGACGCGCGTGCGCTATCGCGTGACCTGGGCTGCGTGCGCGTGGTCAAGGCCCAGGATCAGGGCGACGCCTGCGGCCTTCGATTGCGTTTGACCGGGACGCCTGAGACCGGGTTCACGCTCAACATCGATGCCGATCCCAACAGGTTCGAGGCCCCGCTGAGCGAAGCGGCGGGCCGTCACGTGCTCCGCTGTCTCAAGACCTTCGCCCAAGATCCGGAGACAACGCTGGGAGAGGCATCGCCCTGTCCACGCCAGGACGCCGAAAAGGACGGCACATTTGTCGCGGCCCCCCCTGCGCAATCGGGGCAAGAGACATTTGCCTCCGCCTTCTCGGATCAGGCCTGCAAAACCCCAGCCCGGATTGCGGTGTCCACGAGCGAGGGAAAGCTGAGTTACGGCGATCTGGAGGCGTGGTCGGATGCCATCGCGCATCGGTTGGTTGAGCTTGGCGCAGAAACGGACGTGCCGGTCGGACTGTGCCTGCCGCGCGGGGCGGGAGCCATCGCGGCGATGTTGGGGATCATGAAATCGGGCGGGTGCTCTGTTCCCGTATCGCCTGAGATACCCAAAGAGCGGATTGCGAGGATTCTCGACAATTGCGGCGCACGCGCGGTCGTGACCCTGGCGGAGCACGCTGAAGTGTTTGAGGGCAGCGGGGCGTCGATTGTCCATCTTGATGGGATCAACCGCGCCGATGGCACCCGGATGGACAGGTTTGACAGGGCGGCGCCGGGATCTCTTGCCTACATCATGCATACCTCCGGATCGACTGGCGTGCCCAAAGGCGTGGCCGTAACGCATCGCGCGCTGTTGACCTTGTCTCATGCGCTCACGGATCTGCTCCAGGACCTCCGACCGAACCGCCCGTCCAAAGTCGCCCTGAATGCGCCGCTGGATTTCGACGCCTCGATGCAGCAGATCTGTTTCCTTTTGTCCGGTGATGAGCTTTGCATTCTTGATGAGACGGTGCGCAAGAACCCGCCCGCAATGGTGCGATGGTTGAGCGATCAGGCGATCGATATACTTGATGCCACCCCGACCCATATCCGCAGCCTCCTGGATGCAGGGCTGGACAAGCACGACGTGCCAAGGCCCGGCGTGCTGTTGGTGGCGGGCGAGGCGGTGGACGATGTGCTTTGGCTGCGATTGGCGGGATTGCGCGACGTGGCGGCCTTCAACATTTACGGCCCGACCGAGGCGACGGTGGATGCAACCTCCGTCAGGATCACCGCGGACGAACGCCCGACCATTGGACGGCCGCTTGCGGGATATGGTCTGAGCTTGCGTGATCCCTCGGGACATCTCGTTCCAGCCGGCGTTCCGGGGGAGATTTATCTGAGCGGCGCGGCTGTCGCCCTTGGTTATCATGGCAATCCCGAAGAGACCTCCCGCGCGTTCCCGCCAGACCCGGATATACCCGGCGGGGAGGCCCGCGCGTTCCGCACGGGTGACCTGGCCGCGGGCCTTGGGGATGGCAGGCTTGTCTTTCTTGGGCGCATCGACGATCAGATCAAGCTTCACGGCGTTCGTATTGATCCCGGCGATATCGAAGCCGCGCTGTCCCGCCATCCGGACATTGCCGCTTGTGCCGTCACAGCCCAGCAGTCGGAGGCCAGTGTCACGATGCTGGTCGCCCATCTGCAGACCCGCGACACTGCGGTCGTTGAACCCGCCGGGCTGCGCCGGTTCCTCGCTGACATTCTTCCCCAATCGATGATCCCGTCACGATACGAAATGCACGCGAGCCTGCCGCTGACCAAAAGCGGCAAGATCGACAGGAGCGCATTGGCGCGCATCGGGCCGGAGCAGACGATCGGTGCAGGCGGCGCGCCGAAATCAGACATGCAGCACGTGGTGGCCCAGGTCTGGCAAAACCTGCTTGGCAAAACCGGCATAGGCATTGACGACAACTTTTTCGCCTTGGGCGGTCATTCCCTGCTTCTGGTGCAGGTCCAGCATCACCTGAGCCAAAGGCTGCAGCGCCAGGTGCCGCTCGCGGACCTGATCGAACATGGGACCATTCGGGAGCTTGCGTCCTGGCTCGCCGAAAACACGGCCTCCTCCAGAACCGCAAGCACAGGAACAAGCAGGGCGCAGAAGCGAAAGCGCCTGGGCCGCACGCGGCAGGGCACGGCGCAAAAGCATCCAACGGGGGAGGTGTGAGATGATGAACAATGATCATGACACCCACACAAATGACATCGCCATTATTGGATGGAGCTTGCGCCTTCCGGGTGCGGACACATGCGATGCCTATTGGGACAATCTCAGAAACAAGACCGCCAGTGTGTCGTTCTTTTCCGAAGAAGAGGTCCTGGCGGCCGGGGTCAGCCCAAAGCTTGCGCGCGACAAGAACTTCATCAAGGCCCGCGCGATCCTTGAGGATGTCGGGCTTTTTGATGCGGAGTTCTTTGGCTACAGCCCCCGCGAGGCCGAGATCATGGACCCGCAGCAGCGCGTTTTGCTGGAATGCGCCTGGCAAGCGATGGAAGACGGCGGCTACGCCGGCAGCCTTGAGGATGACAGCCGGGTAGGGGTCTTCGGGTGTTCGAGCATGAGCAGCTATCTGTTTTCAAACGTGATGACAGGCCGCTCCGACATCGATCCGTTTCACGCTCTGCTCGGCAATGACCGAAACCATCTGGCCACCAGAATTGCCTATAAACTGAACCTCGCGGGACCCGCGGTTAACATTCAAACGGCATGCTCGGCCTCGCTTGTGGCCGTGCATTACGGCTGTCAGGCGCTGCTCAACGGGGAATGCGATATGTCCATCGTGGGCGGCGCGTCGATCACCGTGCCGCAGAAATCCGGGCATCCTTTCGTGGAGGAGGGCATCTATGCCCCCGACGGCATGTGCCGCGCCTTTGATGCCCGTGCCCATGGGATCGTCGGCGGCAATGGTGTCGTCGTTGTTCTGTTAAAGCGGATGGAAGAGGCCGTGGCCGATCGCGACACAATCCACGCGGTCATCCGAGGATCGGCCACCAACAATGACGGAGCCCGAAAGGCGGGCTACACCGCTCCCTCCGTCGATGGCCAGATTGACGTGATATCGGAAGCGCTGGCCATCTCCAACGTGGCGCCAGAGACAATTGGCTATGTCGAAGCCCATGGCACCGCCACGCTGATCGGCGATCCGATCGAGGTGGAGGCGCTGACCCGCGCCTACCGTCAATACACTGATCGCACCGGTTATTGCGGCATCGGGTCGGTGAAATCCAACATTGGCCATCTGGATGCGGCCGCGGGCCTTGCCGGGTTGGTCAAGGCGTCTCTGGCGCTCAAACATGGTGAGATTCCACCCACCTTGCATGTGACGGAGCCAAATCCGAAGATCGATTTTGCGGCAACGCCCTTTTATGTGGCCACCGAATGCAAGCCCTGGCCCAGGGGGGACAGCCCGAGGCGCGCGGGGGTCAGCGCATTCGGGCTTGGCGGCTCCAACTGCCATGTTGTGCTGGAAGAACCTCCAAGCCGCCCCGCCGCATCGCGGCAGACGCGTGCCGAATTGATCGTGCTGTCCGGGCGTACGCCGACAGCGCTGGCCCGGCAGGCGGAGCATCTGGCGAAACACGTTGAGACGGCCAGTGATCGTGCCGTGCCGGACATCGCCTACACGTTGCAGATGGGGCGCCGTCACTTGACGCACAGGGGGTTCTGCGTCGCGGACGGGGCACAACAGCTCAGCAGCAAGCTGCACCGAAACGGTTTGCGCAGTTCTGTCTGCCCGGGCGACGGCCCACCGCGGATTGTCTATGCTTTCCCGGGCCTGGGCGAGCATTTCCCAGGCATGGGCAAAGGCCTCTATGAAACCGAAGCGGTCTACCGGGATGTGGTGGATCGCACCCTGGCACAGCTTCAACCGCATTTTGAGACAGACCTGCATGAGGCCCTTCTGGGCGGACGCGACGAAGGCGGCGCAGGGAAGGGGATCGATTTTCGGGGCATGGTTCTTGGCAACAAGGGCAGGGCCGCGTCGGCGGCCACCATGGACCTTCAGCTGCAACACTCGCTGCTCTTTGTGACCGAACTTGCCCTCGCGCGCCTCTATCAAGGCTGGGGCTTGGGGGCGGATGGCGTGCTGGGTTACTCGCTGGGTGAAATTACGGCCGCTTGCATCGCAGGTGTCTTCGATGAGGACGGCGCCTTGAAACTGGTGCGGGAACGCGCGGCCCTGATCACCGCATGCCCGCCGGGCTCTGCCGCAGCCGTGCAACTGACCCCGGACATCATGCGCGATGTCCTGCCCGAGGGCTGCGCTATCGCGGGTGAAAACGCACCCAATACATTCACCGTCGCGGGCACGGCAGAGGCCATAGACGCGCTCGAGGACCGGGTTGCCAAGGCCGGCGGTGTCATGCGGAAACTGCCGATCGGCCGCGCCGTTCACACCCCCGCCCTGGCCGAGGCCGTTGGCCCCCTGAAAGAAATTCTCCGGACAATAGACATGTCCCGCCCGGCCATCCCTGTCTTGTCCAATCTGGAAGGGGCCTGGGCGGACCCTGACCATATTGCATCGCCTGAATATTGGCTGGAGCACATGGTACGCCCCGTGCGGATGGAAAAGGCACTCAACCTTCTGGCGACAGGCCCCCATAACGTTGTGCTTGAATTGGGCCCCGGGCGCAGTTTTTCGGCTTGGGCGCGGCAGGTCTCGCGTGATCTGATGTGCCTGTCTGCTTTGGGGCACCGGTATGAGCAGATCGATGCACGCGAACAGGTGCTGCAAACCGTGGGATCTCTTTGGGCGGCCGGAGCGGAGCCCGATTGGCCTCAGTTGCATCGCGGTCAGGGCTGCGGACGGGTCCCGCTGCCAACCTATCCGTTCGAGCGCAAGCTTTACTGGATAGATGCCAGGCCGAAGACCGCCAAAGTGCCTGCCGGTGAGCCAGAACGAAAAGCGGACCTGGCTGATTGGTTTTACCTGCCAAGCTGGCAACGCGCGGAGGGGCCTGCGCGCGGCCCGTCGCACAACTCCAACGCAAAGACCTGGCTTTTGATCAGTGACGGATCGTCGGACGAGCGGATGTCAAACATCCTTCGGTCTCAAGGCATTTCAAACCTCAAGACGCTCTGGCTGGGTGATCTTCGCGATGGGGACAGGGCCGCATCTTCGCAGAAGGCCAAGGCGCTCCTGGAAGATCTGAAGCGACGCGAGGCGTTTCCGGACAGCATTCTCTGGCTTCCCGCGCATACATCCGGCAACGGCTTCAACGGCAAAGGCGCGATGGAAAGGCTTGGCACCGGGATTGCGGAGGTTCTGGTCCTGGCGCAGGCCCTGGCCGATGTGGCGCCTGCGCGAAACGTTGATATCGCCATTGCCACCTTTGACGGTCAGGATGTCGAGAGCCGCGATATCGGTCATGTCGATCAGGCCGCTATTGCCGCGCTGCGCCTGGTCGTGCCGCAGGAATATCCAAACCAGCGCTGGCGCATTGTGGACATTCAACACGATGATGCCCGGGCGCTGGAGGGTCTGGCCATGGAATGGATAGCAGAGACCAGGACGGACCTTGTGGCCCTTCGCGGCGGGCTGAGATGGACGCATTCCTTTGCGCCGGTGAAACTGCCTCCCGCGCAACGGCCGGTGGTTCGGGAGGGGGACACCTATCTCGTGCTTGGCGGTCTCGGCACGATCGGGCTCACACTGGCAGGCTATGCCGCGCGCGAGGCCAGGATCAACCTGATCCTCGCGGGAGACATCGGCCTCACCGACGACGATGTTGCCCGAGGGCCCGGCGACGCCGCACCGCAACAGGACAAAGACCTTTGCGCGCAACTGCACGAATTGATGGCATGCGGAACGAACATAAAGGTCCTTGACGCCGATCTCGCCGATGAGGCCGCCGCGCAGGAGGTTCTGGCCCGCGCAAAATCCGTGACCGGCAAGATAGACGTGGTGATCTTTGCGCCCGGCAAGGCGGGTCTGGATGGACTTGCGTCGGTCTCGGAGGCGTCAGAGGCGCTTGTGAACTGGCATGTTGAGGCCAAGCTGGCCCCGCTGGTCCGGATGGCACCGCTCATCGATGAGGCCGCCCCGGGAAGTGTTGTGGTGACCTCCTCGCTTTCTCCCGTGTTGGGAGGGCTGGGCATGGCGGCCCATGCCAGCGTTCACACCGCGATAGATGCCTTCGTGCGCCACAAGGGCCGGTCCGGTTCTCCCTGGATCACGGTGAACTGGAACTGGGCGGATCAAAGCCGCAACAGCAAGAAGTCCCAGCTGGCCGACCTGACGGGGGCGACGGTTCGTTCCTTTGAAATCAGCAATGCCGAAGGGGCAGAGACCTTTGCACGGGTCCTTGACGCACGGCCCGCGGCGCAGGTCGTTGTGTCCAGCGGGGCGTTGAAGGATCGCATTGAGCAATGGACCGATCTCGACAATGCGGCCGGTCCATCATCTGTGGCCTCTCCAGAGGGAACCGTTTACGCCCGACCGGACATCGAGACGCCATTTGTCGAACCCAGGGGCAAGATCGAGAAGCTGCTCGCCGACATCTGGGCCGAAACACTGGGTGTCGAATGTGTCGGCGCGAATGACAGTTTCTTCGATCTGGGAGGGCACTCGCTGGTCGGCGCTCAGACGGTCGTCAGGCTACGGGAGATATTCGGTGTGAATGTCTCGCTCAAGGCCATGTTCACGGACCCCACCTTGCGGGCAAGCGCGCGTGTCATTGAGGACCTGCTTGATGAATCGGCCGACCATTTAGAGCAAGAAAAACATGCCGGGTGACACGACGTTGAACCAAGCCGTGGAAGGACCAATTGGCGTCGTTGGCGCGGGCACGATCGGCCGCGGCGTCGCTCAACGCCTCGCGGTCGGTGGAATGGACACCATTCTGGTCGACACGGATCCGCATGCCCTGCAATCGGCGCAGCGCGAAATCAGCGCCTCCCTGCGCATGTCCGCGTTGTTCGGTGCCAAGACGGGCGGCACGTCGGTTCCCTCCGCGCTCGAACGCATCCGGTTTGAGACATCCGTCGAGGCGCTGGCGGAGGCGGAGTTCGTCATTGAGAACATTCAGGAAAACGTCGCGAGCAAGAGCACGGTTTATCCTCGGCTGGACGCCGTCTGCCCATCGACATGTATCTACATCGTCAATTCCTCCGCCATCCCGATTGAGCGCGTGTCAGGCTTTTGCGCACGCCCGGACCAGGTGATTGGCGTGCATTTCATGAACCCCGTGCACCTGATCTCAAGTGTGGAGGTGATCCGCGGTGATCTGACGTCTGATGCTGTGTTTGACAGGACCTGCGCGCTGCTCTCCAGGCTGTCGATGGAGTGGGTTCCGGTCAAGGATGGATATGGCTACGTGTCCAACCGGGTTCTCATGCTGATGATCAACGAAACGATCCACCTGCTGGGGGAAGGCGCGGCCACGCCAGCAGACATTGACCGGCTGTTTCGTCAGTGCTTCGGACACAAGATGGGGCCCCTCGAAACGGCCGATCTCATTGGTCTTGATACCATAAAACTGACCCTGGATATTCTCTACGACGGGTTCGGAGATGACAAATTCAAGCCCGCTCCGGCCCTGTTGCGGATGCTGGACGCGGGTCGGCTTGGACGCAAGGCGGGTGCGGGGTTTCATGACTATGCACACAGGTCAACTGACTAGGTGACGGACTCATAAATGAAGACGAAATGGCATGGAAAATGGCGAAACGCCGCCAGGAAGGGTGCGTGGAGCGGGCTTTTCGCCCGGTCGAGCGCGCTGACGACGCGGAGTGAAGCCACTTCCATGTCCTTCGGATTTGACCGAATTGGGCTTCCTCAGCGTCGCGAAAGGCTTGAAAATGAACCACATTTCCTGCGCTTTCGTTCCTTGATGAAGACCAATTCGCCTCAAACCATTTCATCTTCATTTATGAGACCATCACCTAAGGGAAAGGCCCGTTGAATGACGCAGATCCTCAGCGAAAAGATACATGGATTTGTTTCGGCCTATCTGCGGGATCCGAACCTCTCTCCGGACACGGATATCTTCGAAAGTGGCCTCGTGGACTCGCTGTTTGCACCCCAGCTCGTGATGTTCATCGAAACCGAGCTGGGGGTCACCGTCGACAACGAGGACCTTGAGCTCGCAAACTTTGCCTCGGTGACCGCTGTCGAGGCGTTTGTCCGCCGCAAGCAAGAGGCGGGGCCGGTATGAATATGGTCGCTCCGGATCAGGACCGCTTCGCGCAAGACTGCGCGGCGTTTGTCGATGATCGGATTGCACCCTTTGCCGACAGCTGGGATCAGAAAGAAGCGCTTGATCCCGATATTGTTCCGGGTCTTTCGCGCGCGGGTTTTCTGGATCTGCCCTTCCGCGATCCGTCCGACGCTGCGAGCCTCACCAAGGTCGGCGTGCTGCATGAGGAAGTTGGCCGCGGGTGCGGGTCTGTCCGCAGCCTGTTGACGGTTCAAGGCATGGTGGGGCGTTGTCTGCGCCGCTGGGCGCATCCTGGTCTGAGCGCCGACTGGCTGCCGCGGTTGTCCAACGGGGAAGCAATCGCCGGGTTTGCCATGACAGAGGCCGGGGCGGGCAGCGAGTTGGAGAGGGTACAGGCACGGGTCACACGCGAGAAAGACCGTCTGATCCTGAACGGAGAAAAGAAATGGGTGTCGTTCGGGGAAATTGCCGGGTGTTTTCTGGTTCTCGCTCAGAGCGGGGAGGGACCTTGCGTTGTGTTCGTGCCGGGAGATGCGACAGGGGTGATCCGGACACCGGTGCGCGGTCTTCTGGGATTGCGCGCTTCCCATCTCGCGGACCTGACCTTTCAGGACGTGGAGCTGGACGCGTCTTCACTCCTGGGGCGGCCCGGTGCGGGATTGGCGTTTGTCGTCTCTTACGCCCTGGATTTCGGGCGGTTCAGCGTGGCGTGTGGATGCGTGGGCCTCGCGCGCGCCTGCCTTGAGGAAAGTGTGGCCCATCTTGCACCCGCGACGTCCACCAACCCGGAGCTTGTCAAACATCAGTTGGTCCGGCGCCGCCTCACGCGCATGCTCCTCGGGGTCGAGACGGCAAAATTGCTGTGCCGGAAGGCAGGTGAGGCCTCCGATCTCGCCGATCCGAACTCGGTGTCCCTCACCGCTCTGGCCAAGCTACACGCTGCGGAGACCGCGATGCAGGTCGCGGCCTCGGCGGTTCAGGTGCAGGGGGCACAAGGCTGCTCCGGGCAGCGCGCGGCCAATCGCCATTTTCGGGATGCAAAGATCATGGAAATCATCGAGGGCACGACAGAGATGCACGAAGCAGCGCTGGCCGATCTCGCGCTGCGCCTCCACGGATCCTTGCCAAAGGGGAAGACATGACGCTTGCCCAAAAGAAAGCTGAGCCAGGTCTGCTCAAATGCGTCGTCTGGGATCTGGACGACACGCTTTGGTCGGGTGTGCTGTCGGAATCCGCCGATGTCACATTGCGCCCCGGCGTGACCGACCTCCTCAATGCTCTGGACGCAAGGGGCGTGCTCAACTCCATCGCCAGTCGCAACAATCACGACGATGCCCTGGAGAAACTGAGGGCCTTCGGTCTCGATACCATGTTCGTGGCGCCGCAGATCTCCTGGAGCAACAAGGCCGCGTCCATTCAAGCCATCGCGGACACGCTGTCGCTGGGGCTGAACAGTCTTGCCGTTATCGACAACGACCCGGCAGAACGTGCCGAAGTGGCCCTGACGCATCCGGATGTGCGCATTTTTGATGAAACGCAGTTGGAGGACGTGTTGGATCATGCCCCGCAGGCAGGTTCCCTCACCACAGAGAGCGCACAACGGCGCAAGATGTATATCGACGAAGCCAGGCGGGTCGACGCGGAGCGCGATTTTGACGGATCCCGCACCGCGTTCCTGCGCAGCCTGAACCTCAAATTCGCGATCTCCCCCGCCAGGAAGGAAGACCTTGAAAGGGCTGAGGAACTAACCCGCCGCACCAACCAACTCAATGCCACCGGCACCAGCTATTCGATGGAGGAGCTGGAAAACCTGATGGTCTCGCCGGACCACGCCCTGATCATGGCAAGCCTGGAAGACAGCTTTGGCAGCTATGGAAAGATCGGCCTCGCGATCATCGAAAAAGGGGCGGAGGTCTGGACCCTCAAGATACTTCTGATGTCCTGCCGCGTGATTTCCCGTGGTGCGGGCACCGTGATGCTTGCCCGGATCATTGCCCGCGCGCAAAGCGCCGGTGTGCGCCTCAAGGCGGACTTCATCGACACGGGCCGGAACCGCCCGCTTTTCATCACCTACCGACTGGCAGGGTTCAGGGAAGTCGCGCGGAACGGCGATGCCGTCGAATTCGAGTTGCAATTTCCGGATGCCATCCAGATTCCTGACTACGTGGACATCGTCGAGACCAATATGTCCTGAGGGCGCGTCCTGCCCGTTTTACTGGGGCTATTCGGGCGTTTTAAAGACCTCTTGCGGCTTCGTTACAGAGGCGGAATCATGCCATCTGAGGTTGCGTAATCCCTATGAATTCGCGAAAATCTCTGCTACAATTCGCACCGTAAGCCTAAACAGTGGCGTGAGTCCTTTTGAGCATCAAAACTTCCTGGAGAAATGAGATGGGTAAAGAAGAGACATGGATTTACACGAAAGATCAGGCTGACGGACTTTCCAAGAAACTCCTTGAGTTTTATGAAGGTCTCGACCGCGGCGAGCAGGTGCTGATGCAGGATGTGCTGGCGCGCGCGTCCAACAACGTGGGCGCACCGACCCGGTCTTTCCAGTCGATTGTCGGAAGGTCGTCCGAGCTTTCTCTTGCCGCCATTCGTGAGGCCACCGGCGTCACCTGGTAAGCACGGCGGACCCAAAGCCTGTCTGATGAACGGGCTTGTTGCGCGACTTCAAGCCAACGGCGAGCTTGCGGCATGTCGTTGGCTGAGATGTCTCTGCCGAAAGTGGGCACTGGCATGAATCGACAATCTGCCCTGGATGTGGGGTGGCCCCGTGCCCACGAATGGGTACGGGATATGGCAGCTTATAATGATGCTGCAAAAAAATATCGTCGAACCCGAACCCTTCCCATATTGACGCCAGAGGACGAAACCCAACACCAGCGTTGGGAACGGATCCTTGCGTTCTATGGTCTGTCCGAAGCCATGTCGGACCCCGTGGCTGCCTCCGGCCCTGTGTCGAGCTTCTCAGGTCGCATCGTCATTATTGGTGAGGACTGGGCGGCGCCGGCATGGTTTTACGCCGATTGCACCGGGCGGCCTGCGACGCTTTTCGACGATTTGGCGGCCTGTCTCGAATCCAGCCCTCCGGAGCCCGGGCCCGTGATGTTTTTTGGCCCGCCCGACGTCTTCTCGCTGCACAATTGCGACAAGATCGAAGCATGGGCGAGGGAGGGATGGGGTTTTCTGACCGCAAGCGACTTGGCCGGTCTTTCTTTCATTGTCGCCAAGCTCCTGGCGCCACCTGTCGCGGCGGGCGGAGGCCCCTTGATCGTGGATATCCTCGGACGCCGACTGTGGGTGGGCGAGCAAAACGAAGCGCTGACGGCCGACAGGCTTGCCTCTGAAATCGTCAGCCCGGCGTCAAAACTGGTCGTGCGCGCCCACGGCGAGGGAGGCCACGTCAACCTGGAAAGCATCGTTCTTTGTGGTTTGATAGGGGCCGAAGAATGGGCTCCCAACGGCCCGCTGCAGGGCGGCTGCCGGTCCGGCCCGGGCAAACGGCGCTGCAAACGCGCGCCGGATCCCGGCACGCAGGTTCTGACCTTTGCGGAGCTTCCCTCTCCGGAGATCCACCTGCTGACCTGCGCCTCCTCCCTGATGACGGGAGAGCTTTACCCATCGAATGTCAGCGCAACCCTGTCGCTGGCGGATGGGTATGCAAGGGAGGCCTTGCTCAACAACCGGATCGTCGATGTGCATAGCGGCATGGCCGACTGGGTCCTGTCACAGCGCGAGAACAACACCGACGCGGTCACCATTTGCGCGACGCTGAATGATATCCAATCCAAAACCATCGGGTGTCGGCCCTACATCTGGTTCGGCGATCCCGGCACCTGTTGCAATGACGCCAAACCGGATGTTTCGACATCGGTGATCGGTTTCGATGTGGCGTCCGGTCCCGATCGGATCCTTGAGGTGAACAATGTTTCACCAGATGCCTATGTCGAGGCGGGCGAAAGCTGTGTGATCGGATGGCAAGACCATCCCGGGTCAGCGCCGCCGGCGATTTTGGAGGCAACCCAAAGGCTTGAGGACGTTCAGTCATGGCTGCCTGTTCTGGCAGCACGGCGGGCAGGCGCGGCGGATCTGGAGTTCGGGATTGAGAGGCTCTACAGCCAAAGGCTTGAAAAGAACGAGGCCATGAGAGAGGCCCTGTCCTTGCTTCGCGACATCCGCCAAAGGATCGACCACGGCGCATATCAGATCAATCATCTGTGCAACACGTCCACCGCAACGGGCATCCTTGACCCCGGATTGGCCTCCGAGGTCGGAAACGCCATGCAGCTCATTGCGCTATGGGATCGCCATTTCGCCATTCTCATGGCCAATCACCTGTTTGGCGGCCCGTGCTACAACTTGCCGGGGGAAGGTCTTGTCGCAGTGTCCAGGCCCGGTGAGCCTTGCGACTATTGCGGCCTCGAGACCCGGCATTTTGACATGAGCCCGCGGGACGGCGTCCGCTTGGTCTGTACCTTGTGCGGCGGAAAAGCCGCGTGGCATGCACCGGGTCCGCGACTGGCCGTGAAACATGCCCCCCATCTGCGGCGGGGTGAGCCGACGGAGGTCATCCTAGAATTCGCGGAACAGGACGGCACAGGTTTGGAGAGGCTGCACCAGGGCATTGCGGTCGTGCATGCCCAGGACAAGGCCTTGCAGGTTTTTCATCGCAGTCTGGTCGTGGTGAGCGAGCCCGGTCTGACGGTTGAGGTCGTGCCGCCGCCGGATATTGCACCGGAATTGCACACGCTGCACATTGCCCTCGTGAGGGGGCTGCGGTTTGAGGTGATCAGGCGGCGGTGGCCTGTGCTGGATCAATGACATCAGGAGCCTGCCAAGACCTGCTTGACCGCATTGAGGACAATGCAGCGCGGGGCTTGGAAACGGCGCGCCTGGCGACCGTCAAAAGCGATGGCACCCTTTCGGATGAAACCGACATCGACAGGATTTGGGACCGGGCCGGGCGCATGGCCAAGATCATCCATGGCCAAGTTCCCCCGGGTGGGCGCGTCCTGCTCTGCTTGACCCGGCCCGTAGACGTGGCCATCGGCCTGATCGGATGTCTGCGCGCGGGCGCCGTGGCCGTTCCGACTCCGCAAGCCTCGGGCAAACATGCGATCTGGCGCATTGAGGCCATCGCGCGGGACTGCGATGCGTCTCTGGCCATCCTGCCGGCTCACGCCGCAGCCGTGACACCCGTTCCGGGGCTGCCAGCGATCTCCGTCGATCCCGAGTGCGCTCCGGTGACAGGGCAGGAGGATCTGCCCGCCACGGCCCCCGATGATCTGGCCGTCTTGCAATACACCTCCGGGTCTACCCAAAGCCCGCGTGGCGTCTGCCTCACAAGGGCGATGATATCCCGCCACCTCAACCAGATCATTGGGCATTTCGGGCTGGTCCAGGACGACGTCTTCGTCAATTGGCTGCCAATGCATCATGATCTGGGCCTGTTCGGAACCCTGCTGACGCCGCTCTACCTGGGCGCGCGCAGCCATTACCTGCCCGCGCGGCGCTTTCTTGGAAATCCGTACACCTGGCTTGGCGCGATCTCGACCTGCAGGGCCACTGTGGCCGGGGGGCCGAATTTTGCCTTCGAACATGTGTTGCGCGCATCCAGAAAATCTATCGGTGCCGATCTTGACCTGAGCCATTGGCGGGTCGCGTTTTGCGGGGCCGAACCGGTGCGGTCCGAGACGCTCTCCCGCTTCTCCACCGCCTTCGCCGAGCATGGCTTCGACGCGCGCGCCTTTTGTCCGACCTATGGGCTCGCAGAGGCCACGCTGGTGGTCAGCGGGGTCCGTGCGCGGGTGCGGCCCCGCCATATCTCGGTTGATCCGAATACGTTGATCGCTGGCCGTGTCGAGCAGATGCCGGGCGGCAAGACCATCGTGTCGAACGGCACGCCGCTCGATGGCATCCGGGTCGCGATTGTTGATCCCGCCTCAAGGACGGTCCTGCCGGAGGGAGGCGTGGGTGAGATATGCGCCTCGGGCCCGGCGATCGCCTCAGCGGCCTGGGGCGGGCGCGACGCCGAACGGTTCTCCACCCCCTTGGATGGCGAAGGCGCGTATCTGAGAACCGGCGATATCGGGTTTCTGGATCAGGGGGAGCTGTTCATCTGCGGACGCAAGAGTGACGTCCTCGTCCTCGCGGGCAGAAACCACCATCCCGAAGACCTGGAGCGATCGGTGGAACGCCTGTCTGATGCCATCCGGCCCGGCGGCAGTGCTGCCGTCCCGCTTGAGACGGCGGAAGGGGAGCAAGCGGCCCTGCTTGTTGAATGCGCCCAGAAGCTCGATGGCCAGACACTTATGGATCTGGCGGTTCAGCTGCGCGCGGAAATGGCCGAACAACACGAAATCGCCCCCGCCATCATTGCCCTTTTGAAACCGGGTGCCCTGCCGCGCACGTCCAGCGGCAAGGTGCGCCGCAAGGCAGCGGCACAGGCATGGCGAGCGGGGGAGATGACGCCCCTTTGCGTCCTGGAACAAAATTTGGAACGTCCGGACGCACCCGTCGAGACGGGCGGGTTGCGAGGCGTGGTGGCCCGGGCATTGGGCGTGTCCGCCGACCAGATCGATCCGACGCGGAAGCTGACCGAGTATGGCTTGGACTCGCTTAAAGCCATGCACTTGGCCGCCGCGTTGGAAAACACCGCAGCGAAGGACGTGACACCGGGGTGGCTGCTGGCCGGACACTCTCTGCAAGACATTGAAGACCGCCTTGAGGGCGTGCCTATCACGGACAACAGGGCCGTGCACCCCACCCCTGGCGCGCAGATCGCGCTCAATCCGGTTCAAAGGGCGTTTTGGTATCTCGATCGGCTTGGAACGCGGGGCACGGCGGACGTGATCGCAGGCGCGATTCAACTGAACGAGATGCCAGGGTTCGAGCATTTGCGCGAGGCGTTCCTCGGGATTCTTGCGAAACACCCGCTTCTGCAGTCGGTCGTTGCCACCTTTGAAGGCGATCTCGCATTTGCCCCCGCAGATGCGAAGCAGGAGAGGGTGCGACACATCCGTGTTGAAGACGCGCCCGCGAAAATCAAGGAGCTGCTGGCCGAGCCCATGGATCTCGAAACGGGGCCCCTGGTGGCGCTCGACCTGGTGGAAGAGGCGGATGGCGCGCCTCTTCTGCTTTTGCGACTGCACCATATCGTGGGCGACATGAGGACCGTGGAATGTCTTTGGGAACAGTTGAAGGAAAGCCTGCAAGGGGACTGGCGTCCGCCAGAGACGCCCTTGCAGGATGCGTTCGGCTACTCTGAAGATGCGGTGCGGGCCTGGCAGGAGAAGCTCTCTCCCAACCTCGCCGACCTTCCCGAGCTTCCCGGGGATACGTCCACGCCCGATGCGGTGCAGGGCGCCGAACACACCCTGCGCATCGGGTCGTCCCTGTCGAAAGATCTGCGTGTCTTCGCGCAAAGGCGCGGGGTCACGGTGCCTGCGGTGCTGTTGACCGCGCTCCAGATCCTGCGCGCACGCCTCGCCGATGCCGGGAAGGCCGTCACTTCGGTGTCCGTCTCCAATCGCACCAGACTGGACGACATGACTGCGATCGGGTGTTTTGCCCACGTGCTGCCCGTTTCCATGACGGTGCCTCCGATGGCGTCGTTTTCTCAGATGGTTCAGCAATGCGCGGCTGAGCTTGGATGGGTCCTGGATCATCAGTCCGTTCCCCTGTCCGCCATCGCGCCGGTGGTGGAGGCCGCAGGGGAGGACGGCATGCATCCCGTCTCCCGGATGGTTTTCTCCTGGTACGACGAAAACGCAGGCGACGGTGATCCTGCGCTCACCGCCATGGCCTTGAATGTGCCGGATGTCCCCTTGCCGTCTGGGCCCTTGGCAGGGCGGACATATAAGCTGCCCGACAGGCCCCCCCAATTTCCGCTGATGGTCCTTGGAGGATGGCTGGGAAACCGGTTGCATCTCACCTTGCGGTCCCGGTCCAACCTGTTTGACGAGACGGGGCTCGAGCGGCTCTCCCAACGGATAGAGCAGCTTCTCGCGCAAGCCCTGGACCGGCCCGAGACACAGGTGTGCGATCTGCATGTCCTCTTGGCGCAAGAGCGGGCAGAGATAAATAAATGGAATGACACGCGGCGGCCCTGCCTGCTCAACCGGGACCTCTTTCAGGCCTTCCAGGATCAAGCCAATCAGCAACCCGGGGCCGTCGCACTGAGCAGCGATGCCGGCCAGCTGACCTATTGCGAGCTGGCAACCCGTGCACGCCGCGTTGCGGCAGCGCTGCAGGCTTGCGGCGTGACAGAGGGAACTGTCGTCGCCCTGTCACTGCCCCGCCAGCTTGAGTATCTGGCCGTCATTCTGGGAATATTGGCCCTGCGCGCCGTTTTCGTGCCCATAGAGGTCGAAACGCCCGTTCTGCGGCGCAACAGGCAGCTCGAACAGGCCAAGGCCTCGGTCTTGATCACCTCGAATGCGGATCAGGCAGAGGACACGCCCATTCGCACCCTGTCGCTGGATGAGGCGATGCACCACCCGCTTGAGGTATTGCCGGGTCGCGCCGAACCAGAGGACGGGCTGGCCTATATCCTGTTTACATCAGGTTCGACCGGCCAACCAAAGGCGGTTGGTGTGCCCCGGTCTGCACTGGCAAACCGGCTGGACTGGATGCAGCAGGCATTTCAGCTGCGCCCCGGGGAACGCGTGCTTCACAAGACGCCCGTGAGTTTCGACGTCTCGATCTGGGAGCTCCTTTGGCCGCTTCTATACGGCGGAGAGCTTGTCATCGCGGCGCCGGGGGGGCATCGCGATCCCCATTACATCGCCGATCTGATCGTCCGCCGCGATATCCATTTTGTGCATTTCGTGCCCTCCATGCTGAAGGTTTTTCTGCAAGCCTGGGCCCTGGAGGCACGTGACCCGCCCTCCCTGAAACACTGCATCTGCAGTGGGGAGGCCTTGCCCGCGCCGCTTGCAAGCCGCGCGCAGTCATCGCTCCAATGCACCGTGTCAAACCTCTACGGCCCCACCGAGGCCGCAATCGACGTCACGGCATGGGTATGCAGCCCCCAGGACCGGGTCGAAGTGCCGATCGGTTGGCCGATTTCCAATGTCGTCACCGAAGTGCTTGACCGTCAGGGCAACCGACTGCCGCCCGGGTGTCTGGGGGAACTCGCCATCGGGGGAGTGGCGCTGGCCTGGGGCTATATGGGCAATGCGGGCCTGACGGCAGATCGGTTCCGCCCGGATCCGTTCCGCCCCGGCAAGCGGCTTTATCTGACGGGCGATCTTGTCCGGCAACGCCGGGACGGGGCGCTGACATATCACGGGCGCCGGGATAGCCAGATCAAACGCCGCGGGCAGCGCATCGAACTGGGAGAGATCGAAGCAACGCTGCTGGAGCATTCCGGAATTGCTTGGGCGGGGGTCACTGCCCGGCCCGATGCGGCGGGAGACATCCGCATCCATGCGTTTTGTGTGCCCACCGGCAGGGATCTTCCGGATGATCTCGGCGGCTTCGTCGAGGCACGTCTTCCACCGGCGTTCTGGCCCGACACCTATCAAAAGACAGAACGCCTTTGGACGACACAAAATGGCAAGCTGGACCGCAAGGCGCTGGCTGAACTGGCACCGACAAGCCCTGAGCGCCGCTACCAGGAGGCGCCGGTGTGTCTTGACGATCCGACCGAGCAACGGCTCGCCGCAATCTGGACATCCGTGCTGAATCTCCCCACGTCGCCGCAAAGCTCCACGAATTTCTTTCGCGCGGGCGGTCACTCCCTGTTGCTTGCCCGCCTGCAATTGGTGATCGAGCAGGAGTTCGGGGTGCGGGTGCCGTTGGCCCTTCTTGCCGGGGCGGCAGACATGTCAAAGATGTCTGACTTGATCAAGGACGCGCGTGTCTCCCCCGCGCATCTCCCGCAGGCGGCTCGTGGAATGCCGGGGAAAGATACTGTGCTGCCGTTGAGCTCTGCCCAGCTGCCACTCTTTCTGAAAGAACATATCTCGGGCAGTCCCGGGCTCTTTAACATGCCCATTGGTTTTGTTCTGGACAGTGAGCCGGGCCACGGCACCATCCAGAAGACGCTCGGCTGGCTGAGTGACAGGCACCCGGCATTGCGCACCTCGTTTGAGCTGCAATCGGGAAAACCGGTCCAGGTGATCCGCAGGCAGGCCCAAGTCCCGTTCGATGTCCGTGACGCGAAGAACGCTGATCCCCGCGAGCTGATGTCAGGCAGGCTTTCAAACCATGACGGCCTGCCTGGAAATCCGCCTTTGCAGGTTCGTCTGTTTCGCCTCGGCGACGGCCGCAGCCTGCTCAGGTTCGATCTGCATCACCTCGTGGCCGATCGTCAATCCGCGTCGGCCCTGATGCAGGAGTTCTGTTCCGTGTTCAAGGACTGTGAGGCAGGAGATATTCCCAAACCTGCGCCCCCGCGCGCCAGTATCGAAGACCTTCTGGCGTGGGAGGCGGACCAGTTCGAGAGGTCCAAGGCTTCGCGATACTGGGCGAACCGCCTCCACCGTGCAGCTGAGCCAAGCAGCTTCCCAACCGACGGTGCGCCGTCCGGTCAGGCGGCTTCTATCGAAAGGCGCATACCCGCCGAGACCGTCTCGGCATTGACCGCGCGGGCGGGCGAGCAGGAGGCCACGCTCTATGGACTGCTTGTCACCGCCTATGGCGTTTTGGTCCAACGCCTCACCGGCAAGACGGATCTCCTGTGCGGGATGCCTGTGTCCCTGCGCCCCAATCTGGATTACGACGACATGTTGGGGTGTTTTGTGGCCGTGCTGCCGCTCTCCCTCGACTTCTCGAGGTCCGATCGCGTCCCGGATCGCCTGCAAACGACCCAAGACATTCTTTTCCAGGCGCTCGATCATCGGTGGAACGCGCCGGGGCCCGCAAACCCAAACCTGCCCAAGCTGCCGCCTTATCGCTCGATCCTGCAATTGGTGGAGCCACACCCGGACCTTTCTATCTCTGGGCGGCCCGTCCAGGTGATCTCGGCCCCCGAAAGCCAGGGCAAGACCGATCTCATCTGGACCTTTGTCCGCTCCAATGACGGCGCGATAACCCTTCACCTTTCCTATGATACCGGCGCCTATGGCCGGCCGTCCGCGGAAAGGCTCCTGTCCCAGTTCATTGCGCTGCTGCGTGGGATCGCCGAGCAAGAGGATGGTTCAATGTTCCACCTGTCCCTGACCGAAGACCATGAGCGTGCGCGATAATGCCCGACCGTATTGAGGCCCTTCCGTTTCTTCAGCCGTCCGACAGCGCAAAGCTTCGGCTCTTCTGCCTGCCCTTCGCCGGGGGCAGTGCATCGGTCTATCACGATTGGAAACGGAAACTGCCCGAGACGATTGAGCTCGCAGCCGTTCAGTATCCGGGCCGCGAGACGCGCCTGGACGTGCCGCTCATTGATGACATGGACCACATGACAGAGCATCTGGTGGTGGAGTTGGAGCCATGGCTGGACAAGCCTTTTGCCATATACGGGCACAGCATGGGGGCCCGCATCGGTTTTGAGCTGGTGCAGGGCCTTGGCGATCGCGGCTTGCCTTTGCCTCAAAAACTCTTTGTCGGGGCCTGCGACGCACCGCGCCGGGCCGCCGCGCCGCGACAGGGTCCGATGCTGCATGAGCTGAGCGATGACGAGTTGCTCGACCGTGTCGGCCGGATCGGAGGCCTGTTGCCGGATCATCTGGAAAACAGGGAGTTCGTCGATCTCCTGCTGCCCGTCTATCGATCCGATTTTCGACTGAATGAGCGCTACAGGCGCAGGGACACGGGTCCCCTCACGGTACCGATCACGGCATTAGGGGGCACCTGGGACAGCTACGTGGAGCTGGAGGCGCTTGCGGAATGGAGTGAGGAAACGGTTGCGCGGTTCAATCTGTTTCTTGTGGAAGGGGATCATTTCTTTTTGCGAGGGACCGCGGATCGCGTCGTGGATTTGCTTCTCTGCGAGCTTGATCAGGGGCCGGGCCAGGGTACGGACCCATAAAAATGTGCATTCAGGCGTCAATCGGGGGCAGAAAAGCCTGGAAAGGCCTGCAGAGCCATGCCGGTGCATGGCGCAAAGGCTTTGACGCCGCTTTTCAAAGCCCGGTTGGCGTCCTCTGGATCGTTCCGGAAAAGACCATCTCCTGCGTGGCAAAGGCTCGGAAACCGACTGGGTTTCCTTGCCCTTCACGCCTTGGAGACGGTCATTTCCGGAACGACCTGAATGAACAACCTTTTTGGATTCCACACCTAGGCCTCGACAGGTTTCGTGGTAGACCAATCCGACTGTCGTGATACCCTTGGTTGAACGGAGTGTTTGACCACATGTCCTACTTGAAGAAAACAGACTACGCGGATCGTTCCTCCACGCTGGCGCAGATACGGGCCAACGCTGCCGTCAATGCCCATGCTTTGCTGTTTACAGAGTTTCCGGTGGATGATGATGACCTTCTGTTGGAACTGGCCAATGATCTTGGCCAGATGTCACGAGAAGGGATCGACACACGCTCCAACAAGCTTTCCAAAGACATCATTCATCTGGTGACCGATCACAAAAGCAAGGTATGCGACCCTTTCGGAAATCAGATCACCTCGACCACGTCCCGGGAGCTTGATCTGCACAGCGATGAGTATTTTTCCGAGGAGCCTTCAAGCATCGTTCTGCTGGCCTGTGTCACCCAGGCGGCGCGGGGTGGAGAAAGCTTCGTCGTCTCCGTCGATGCGATTGCCGAGGCGTTGCCCGCGGAGTGCAAGGCGATGCTCATGGAGAATCCGGTGCCCACCCATATCGGTCCAAGACACGTTCTGACCCAAACACCTGACGGACTTGAGATCCGTTACAACAGGCTGGAAATGGAGCGGGCACAGGCACTTGTGGATTGTGCGCCTTTGTCACCGGAGATGAACGACGCCATTGATACGCTGGAAGACTGCGCCCGCGCGCATCTGGAGTTTTTTCACCTCGCGCCCGGTGATCTCCTCGTGCTGAACAACCGAAAATCCCTCCATGGCCGCACAGCTTTCAGCGAAAACGACAACCGGGTCTTGAAACGGATCCGGATCAAGTAGCCGGTTCTCTTGGCGCGTTGATCCGGGCGCCCGCCCTGTCGATGGGCGGGCAGGGCCCCATTCGTTTCAACTGAGGCAACCTTTCAACCGAAGGTCAAGCATCACTTCGGAACATACGGAAAATCAAGCGGAAAGTCTGCGAGGACAACGCGCGTATCAGGCGCGAATACCTGCAGGACGCAGGGGTCTGTCAAGCGTTGTCAGTACGCTTTTTTCGCGCCATGGCAACAAGCGTGGGCGAGAGAGGCAACAGGCAGCGCAAGATGAAATCCGGGCAGTTGCCGACAACCCTTCCCGCTGTCGGGCCCATTTCATGTTTGGCCATATATCTCAGCGCCTCGAATGTTATGTCTTCGTGTGACAGGCCGGCTGCGGACAGCAGGTTTCTCAATTCCGGCGCAGACAGCGGGCGGCAGTCGTAGTCGGTGCCTTTGCGTGTCGCTCGCAACAGCCATGAGGCGGCGGGTCTCGGCAACCAGCTCAGGAAAGGGAGATCATAATGATGCTCCCAGACCGCCCGCCGGTTGGGAACAGCCAGGTAGACAAGTCCATCGTCCTTGAGGACACGCCTGATTTCCGAGAGGTGATGGCGCTGGTCTCTCTCTTCACCGACATGTTCGATGACGTGGTTGGTGATGACGACATCAAAACTCTTGTCTTCAAATGGAATATCCGTTGTCTCCGCAAGGCGGAAACTGATCCCGTGTGCCGCGAGCTGGCGGCGCCGATCCACCGCGCAGACTTCTCCGTCGGGCCGGACCGCGTCCAGGAAAACGCTCGCGGCGTGTCCGGATCCTGTTCCGACATCCAGTATGCGCAGGTTTGTGAGGGAGCGCCGCCGCGCAAGCAGATCACGGATTTTTTGTCCTTTGCGCAACCGGGAGTCCCGATCGAGGATCGCGTGATTACCCGGTCCGCTCATTATCGAACAGCTTCCGTTTCAGCCGCAGACATGGGCCCATCTCCAAAATCGCCTCCGAGGACCTTGGCTGCGTAATTGTGCCATGTCAGGAACGCCGCGCTGGATTTAGCGTTGATGCCTGCACGCTCCGTCGCTTCCCTGTCAAGGGACTTCAAGATGTCGGCAAGAGCCTGAGGCTGTTCGGAAGGGAATATCCAACCCGCATCAAATTGCTCCACCAATTCACGCAGTGCGGGATGGTCACTCACGATGACGGGTCTTTGATAGTGGAACGCCGTCGCCACGATGCCCGAGCCCGTTACGGACCTGTAGGGCAAGACCACTGCGTCGCTCCGGTCGAAAAGTTCTGCCGTGTCCGCGTCGCTGATATATTCGGGGATGAGGTTCACCTGATCGGATATGCCCAGGGTTTCGATCAGAGCACGTGTATCTGCCAGGCCTTGCCAGAACTCTCCTGCCACCGTCAGCCGGATATCCTTGCGCCCGGACAGGGCAAGGGCATGCAAGGCCACATCGAGCCCCTTGTAGGGCCGCACCAGGCCATAGAACAACAATTCGAGGGCGTACTCCCTTTTGAGGACATGCATTGCCGGCGGAAAGTCGTCGAAGAGCGGAATTGGAAAAACGTCGACCCGCGCTCCCGGGAAATGCGACCGGATCTGGTCGGCCAAGTCCGATCCGTGCGTCACATACCGGTCTGCTTGTCCGAGAGACCAAAGGCTCAGTCTCGCCTTCCAGAATGCCTGTGCATGATCGAACACGTTGTGGACGATGGCGCAGGTTTCGCAGCCTCTTTTCCGCAATGACCGCGCCATCCACCCCATGGCCGGTGCCTGGAAGAATGTCCATACCGGGAACACGAGCAAATGCGGTTCCCAGGCGGAGATTTCCTTGGCCGTCCTGACCCATGTCAGCGGGTTGATGCCGTCGACGATGCGCCGTTCATCCAGGTCGTTGTGGCGAGGGAGGTCGGCCGACACCTCGGATTTTCCCGGATACAGGAACTTCGGATATTGCCGCTGGTAGGACCACACTTTCACACTTGCGCGCTCGCCAAGGGCGGCAGCGGTCAGTGCCGTGTGCCTGGCAATGCCTCCGCGTGTCGGAGGAAGCGGGCCGAGAACGGCTATGCGTTGGTCTGAAGCCATTGGTCTGGGCCTTTGCGAAACATCCGATCACAAGTCCTGCCGGCCAGCCTGGCAGGTGGCTGGTTGAGAGTATGACTTACCACAAGAAGCAAAAACCACTCTGCGATACGAAGCGGCTGGTTCAGCAGGACACGAGCGCCGTTTTACCGTGTTCCCCCGATCCAATAGCGCACTCCAGCTCGCCCGAATTCGCAATTCCACCCGGTCCCCGGTTCATTCAATTTGTCTTGGACGTGTGAGCCCTCAGGTGGAGACTCATACTGCGTTTTGCCTGTTCGCGCCTGAGCGTGTACGGGATTTGAAATTACTCGGCTGGTCGAGACTGTCGCCGAGATAATAATGCCGCACCAGTTTGTTCGAAGCGATTTCGGCCGGACTTCCCTCCGCGAGAACCTTCCCTTCCACAATGATATAGGCGTGATCAACAATAGACAGCGTTTCCCGTACATTGTGGTCGCTGATCAGGAGCCCCAGTCCAAACTCGCGGATCTTCGTTATCATGCGCTGCAGGTCGGAGATTGCAATCGGGTCAACACCGGCAAACGGCTCGTCGAGCATCAAGTACTTGGGATTCGAGGCGATTGCCCGGGCAACTTCGCATCGACGCCGCATGCCGCCGGAAAGTTTGGCCGCGTTGCGGGCCCGAACAGAGGTCAACCCGAATGCATCGAGGATCAGACGCAGGATCTCTTGCCGGGAGGCTTTGTTCGGATAGGAACTCTCCAGGCCCATCATGATGTTGTTTTCGACCGACAGGCCTCTGAAGACAGACGACTCCTGAGGGAGATAGCTCAGGCCGAGTTTTGCGCGCGCAAACATTGGAAGCCGCGTCACGTCGACACCGTCTATCTCAACCAGACCTGCATCGGGTTGAACAATGCCGGTTATCATGCTCATCAATGTCGTCTTGCCGGCACCGTTGGGGCCGAGGATCCCGATCACTTCGCCACGACCGATGCGGATGCTGACACCGTCGATTATCTTGAAATCACCAAACGACTTTTCAAGCTTGTCCGCCGTCAAGCATCTGGTCTTATGATCCACGGTATTCAGCAAATCTGTTGAGCCACTTCATAGGCGGGCGAAACTGCCGCATTTGCACACCAGTCACTTCAACAGCAGCGCGGCCTGACACAGGTCTTTGCCCGTGGGCGACACTCCCACAAGACAGATGCATCGATGACGAAGTCCGGTCCACTGTCATCTCGCACATCGGCAGATCAAGTCAAGTCCCGGAAACCGGGCAGCAAACACGTTCCGCGGCGCCTTGCAACCCACGGTTTTCCTGTGTGCGCAGCGTTGAAGTTTTCCAGGGAGCCGGCTGACCATCAGGGGCCTGACACTGCCAATATCCAAATTGACTTAACCGGTCGCGGCATTAAGTTCGTCGCCACGCGGGAGCGTCGGAAGTGGTGATGAAGCCTTGGAACAAGGCCTTGGAAAGCATTTCGATCCCGATGGAATTGGCCATGTAATCGAGTATTATCGGCCATAGACGATTATCAAAACTCGGGGTTCAGGAATTTGTCCGATTTACCTGCGGCGGTATCGCCAGGAAATACATCTTACGGCGACGAAAACCCTTCTCAAGAACCCCAGTCGGAAGGTCGACCGCAAGCCAGAAAGACCGCGCCCACAGGGTTTCGGATCCCCCGGTATTATCAAATACTGAAACACAATATCGGCGGGACCGGTTCTCTCGGGGCCGGCGATCTGTTCTATCAGAATTTCGAAGGGCTCAACAACAGGCTGGCGAGGCTGAACGGTCGGGAATTCATCAACTTCTGCAGCTACAACTATCTTGATTTGTGTGGTGATCCGCGGGTTGCGACCGCGGCCCAGGCAGCGATCGAAAAGTACGGCACCTCCGTCTCGGCATCGAGAATAGTGAGCGGTGAGCGTCCCATCCACCTGGAACTGGAAGCGGCGATTGCCGATTTTGTCGGAACCGAAGCGGCAATCGTTTTTGTCGGGGGCTTCTCCACCAACGAGGACACGATCGCCCATCTCATGGGCGAAGGCGACGTCATCTTTCATGACGAGTACATCCACAAGAGCGCACAGCTCGGGGCAGCCATGTCCGGAGCAAAGGCCGTGTCCTTTCCGCATAATGATCTGGATGCATTGGAAAAGTCTCTGCAAACGCATCGCGAGCAGGGCAAAAACGCTCTTGTCGTCGTCGAAGGTGTCTACAGCATGGACGGCGACATTCCAGACCTGCCGAAGCTGATCGAGCTCAAACGGCGCTATCAGACCCTGTTGATGGTCGATGAAGCCCATTCAATCGGCGTGCTGGGAAAAACCGGCCGCGGCTTGGCCGAGCATTTCGATATCGATCCGGATGAGGTTGATATCTGGATGGGCACCCTGAGCAAATCCTTTGCCAGCTGTGGCGGCTACATTGCCGGCAACGCAGAACTCATAGAATATCTGCGGTATACGGCGCCCGGCTTTGTCTACAGCGTGGGACTTGCTCCTCCGATGGCGGCCGCCGCACTGAAGGCTCTTCAATTGACGCAAGAGGAGCCGCAGCGCGTCAGCCAGCTTCACTCACGGGTCTTGTTGTTTCACACGCTGGCGCGCGAGGCGGGGATAAATATTGGCGAGGCCAATGAGGCCTCCGCGGTGCTGCCCGTCATCATCGGCCAATCCGATGTCACGATCGCGTTGTCGAGAACCTTGATGGACAAGGGCATACTTGCGTTGCCGATCGGGTATCCCGCGGTGTCCAAGAGCAAGTCCCGGATCAGGTTTTTCATCAGCTGCAGCCATACCGATGATGACATCCGAAGCGCTGTCGAAGTCATTTCGAACGAGATCAGCGGCAGCCAATGACAATAGGCCTGCCGAGTTGCCGTGCCACGGCACAAGAACTTGTTTCACCGCCACCGGCAGGCAACCGGTGAACTGCGGTTCCAACCAATCCGGGGCAGACCATTGCGGCTGGCAGACATGATACCTGCGTCGTTTGGTGTCCGGCGACCCGTTTCGCTCGGGTATCTGGCAAGTTTGTCCGCTGACATATTCAAGATCACGCTCATCGTCCTGGTAACGATTGAAGCGCTGTTTCTTTCGGATGTCATTGTCAGCCGTGTCCTGCCGGAATTGCTGTCCCTGGGGGCAGGGATCGGCAGCATCGCGTTAATCGTGCTTTTTTCCGTTCCCAACGGCCTGTTCATCGCGCTGCCGACGGCGCTCCTTGTCGGGGTCTATATTGTTGTATTGCGGCGTCGTGAAAACCAGGAATTCAAGATATTCGCTGGTTTTGGCTATGGCCCCCGGACACTGAGCCTGACCGCCGTGACGGTAGGCCTCACGGGTGCGGCCCTGTCCCTTGCGCTTTCCGGGTTCGTCGAACCTGTGTCCCGCTACCTCCTGGTCACGACCCTGGAAGGGGTTGCCCATCAGGCGATCCGGGATGGAGACCTGGCATCCGGACGGTTCTACCAGGTTGGTGACACAACGATTTTTGCCGCGTCTGGACACCTGAAGACAGTTGCGGGCGATGTGTTCATGCATCAGAAACGGTCTGACGATCTTGGAAGGGTGATCGTCGCCAGCCGGCTGTTCAACCCAAAGATCGGGGAACAGAACCAATTCGGTCTGCTCTTGAATGATGTGAATGTCTACGAGTTTTCAGATCGGGCGGGCGAGCGGAAGGCGAAGACCGCGCAGAAACGGGAACCCGGCTGCGTCGACTGCGATCAAAAGGACATTCTGCCGCCTTTGAAATACATGTATGTCGACAAATTTTACATGGATTTGCCCAAGGTGAGCGCCGAGGTGACGCGCAATTGGCGCCACCCGAGAGAAACCAATTTCATTGACCTGTTTTCGGTTGCCGAGTGGGATGCAAGGCATGTCGAAGTCTTCGGAGAACGCCTGTTGCGTTCGGTCCTGTGTCTGTTGACGCCGCTTCTGGCATTGGTGGCGGTTGCGGTGACGACCAAGGCAACATTGCTTTTCGCACTGCCGGCTGCGTCGGCCGGCGTCTTGTTCCTGAGCTTCTTTGCTTCCAACAACGTTGGCGTGATCAGTCAATACGGGCTGGGGGGGGCGGTGGCGATTCTCCTTGGCGGGGCAATCGCGATGGCAGCGGTCCTGATTGTCCTGGTGTGGAAACTGAACGGCAGGTTCATCGGCTCGATCGGCATCTCGGTGTGACGGGCTTTCAGGCGCTGGCGAGGGTTATGTTCGCATCGCCCATGGCCACCAGCTTGTCTTCCTGAAAAAGCATTACCCTCACGATTGCCGTTTGTTCCTCACGGTTCGAGACCATGACCTTTCCTGCAATCCTCAAGCTTCTGTTGGCCAGCGCAGGATGCACGAAGCGCATGCTCAGTTTGCGCAGCGTTTCGCAATATTGCCAGTTTTCGATGTAGCTGTTCGCCAGAGCCATCAGCAACATCCCCTGAACGGGAACGTCCTCCAGGCCCAAATCGTTGGCAAGCTGCCGGTCTGTGTGGACGGGGTTGTCGTCCCCCGACACTGAGGAGTAGTCTGCGATTTCTGCGGCGGACAAACCGGGTATGGTCGTTTCTCCAAGAACCGCGCCACGTTCAATCTGGTCACCGCTCATTGCTTGTGCCCTTGGGCATGGACCACAGCAAACAGGCTGGTCATGATCACCAGGGGCTCCTCCCGCAAATTCGAGACCCGAGCAAACACTTTCAATTTGTTGTCGCCGCCCGGCCTGTCCATTCGAATGTCGAGGTTGTAGGTCTCGCCAACCTCCAACCGGCCCGGCTTGTCGATCGTTTGTTCCAGATGAAGCAGGGCCGACTGTGCCAAATCGTCAGCTCGGCCCACCGTTTCCAGGATGCAGTCCTGCACGTCTTTCATGCCGTACCAGACGGCAGGAAACGTCAGCGGAACGCGCAGGGCGGCGTTCGTTTCGCTGTCGGCCGTCCTGGAAATGGCACGGTTGAATTCTTCGAGCTTCTGTCGTTCTACGGTCACCCGGAACCGGTGTGCGCCATCACCCATGTCCGGATTGTCACGTTCTGACGACATGGCAGGACTAATTGGCACCTGTTGCAATCAGGGTCGAATTTACGCCCCCGAATGCAAACGAGTTGCACATGGCAGCCTTCGAAGCCGGCAAGTCAATGCATTCCTCGGGCAGGTACAATTCGCACCTGGGATCGGCTTCGGTCAGGTTGATGTGGGGGGGGCACAGGTTTTCAAGAAGCGCTTTTACCGTGACGACGAACTCGAGGGCGCCCGAGGCGCCGAGCGTGTGGCCGATGACCTGCTTGGTGGACGAAACCGGAACCGTCGCGGTCCGGTCACCGAACACCTTTCTTATTGCGGATGTTTCGTTGATGTCGTTGAGGATCGTCCCGGTACCGTGCGCATTGATGTATCCGACGTCGCCCGGCTCCATCCGGGCATCTTCCAGGGCCAGCTGCATGGCACTCGCCGCACCATCAACATCGGGCTGGATGATGTCCTTCGCGTCGCTGCTGGTGCCGTATCCGGACAGCCAGGCCAACGGCGTTGCCCCGCGGGCGTTCATGGCCGCTTCCGACTCGATCAGGAACACGCCCGCTCCTTCACCGAGAACCAGGCCGTTTCGATCCTTTGAAAACGGCCGGCACTTGTTGGGACTGAGCACCCGCATCAGTTCCCAGGACTTCATGGATGCCTCGGTGATCGGGGCTTCGCTGCCTCCGACCAGGGCCCGGTCGACCAAGCCGTGGCGAACCATCTGCATGCCCACCCCGATCGCCTGACTGCCGGACGAGCAGGCGCTCGAGACTGCAAAGCAGGGGCCGGTGATGCTGTTCACGATACTGAGATGCGAGGCGGCGGCACTGGGCATGACCTTTGGTATCGTCAAAGGGTTCAGCCGTCGCTCTCCGGCGAAGAATTTTACGTAGGATTCATCCAGAGAGGTGAGGCCGCCGATACCGGTCCCGATGACCACCGCGCATCTCGGGCTGGCCAGTTCCTGCGATTGAATGCCGGATTGCCGGATTGCTTCGGCAGCGGCAACATGTGCGAAGTGGGTAAACCGGTCTGTCCGCTGCAGCTCTTCTTTCGACAGATGGTCTTCCGGTGCAAACCCCTTGAGCGTCGCTCCAATCCTGACGCGCACCTGGCTTTCCTTCGGAAAATCCAGGGGGCCGATCTGCGAAACACCGTTTTTGACCGCATTCCAGAGAGTGTCCACACCCAGACCGGCGGCGCTGACGGCGCCGAAGCCGGTTATTGCGACCCTATTTTGCATCTTGATCAAATTCGCCCGGCTCTCCGGCTTCCAGCGCCCGATCAATTGCCGCAACGAACTCCGACATGTTTCGCGCCGAGGCGAGATCGTTGTCCACCGGAAGATAGATGTTCAACTTCTCTTCGACACCCATGAGGATCATGACCACGTCCATGGACGCCAGCCCCAGGGTTTCCAGGGTCGCTTCCGGGGTGATCAGCGCACGATCGATGGCACCGTCTTCGGCGATAATGTCAATAATACGTTCAAGGCGATCGGGTGTCTCCAACACCGGCCACGTTGCGGTCACCGGTTGTTCGGCTTCTTCACTCATTTACGGGTGTCCTAAATTCACGTCTGGTCTGAAAGCGCCAAAGAGCGGTCGTACAATCGCAGTGTTCTGCTTATTTGAAAACCCTTCTGTTTCAAGATGTTTCGTAGTGGTTCGTTGTTGTCCAGGACCCATCCGGCCTCGATCGCTCCGCTCTGACGATTGAACCCCAGGAGGCGCTCGACGATTTCTTCAACCATTGACATGGCCACGATGGCTCCCCCCACGGAATGACGCATTTCGGGGCTCACTCCAAACAGAATGATCCTGCCCGACTGGAACTTGTGGGTGTAGGTCCGGTAGACCAGTTTGAGCCAGCCGATTATCGACGGGTTCGGTCCGATATCGGCTGTAATCTCCGCCAGGTTCGGGATAACGATCGCAACGGCGACCGGCTTGTCCCCCTTTTCGACGATGACGCCCATCTCTTCCCTTAGAAACGGCTTCAAATCCGTGCCGAGGCCTTCCACGTCTTCCGGCTGCAAGGGAACGAAACCCCAGTTTTCCTTCCAGGCGGAATTGTAAAGGGTGCGGACGATTTCCAGGTCTCGATCGAAGTTCTTGAAATCCAGTTTCCTGGCCCGGACGTCTTTCGGCAGTCGCGGAAGTTTCGGCCGTTTCGCGTAGTCAGCTTCTTTTTCCGGTGACCAGTCCAAACGCCAGTAATGCAGGTCTCTGCATTGCTGGTAAGGCAACCGGTCGAAGTGGGAGGCCAAGTAAGGTGGGTGCCATGGAACCATGATCAGGGGGGCCAGATCATGCCCCTCAACCAGAAGGCCCGCCATTTCGTTGAGGTTCAACGTAATCGGGCCGACTGCCCGCTCGACGCCCTTTTCCAACAGCCATCCCTCGGCCGCCTGAAGAAGGGCCTTCGTCACCTCGAGGTCGTCCACCACATCAAGGCAACCGAACAATCCGGCATTTCCATAGGCGGCCTGCGGCTGTACCGAATCTATTTGTGCCGATATCCGGCCAACCGGTTTTCCATCCTTGTGTGCCAGCCAGTACTGCGCTTCTCCATGTTTGAAAAACGGAGCCTTGCGCGGATCGAGAATTTTGCTCATTTCCAGCGCGAGCGGGGGGAAATAACTGTCGAACTGACGATACAGGGAAGCAGGCAGGGACATGAATGTTTTCAACTCGGATCTCGAGCTAACCTTGGAAACTTCAATGACCATTGAGCTGCACGACCTGTTTCGGTTGGGGCGTCAAAAACCGAAGATGACGATCTCCGGGCTGATTTCGCAATGACACTTTGTGATGAAATTCAACATGATGCCGAAGCATTCCGGCACCAGGTTCGGTCCCGCTACGACCGTCGACGTGCCGTTGTATTTGAATTTGTCTTCCAGGCAAGTCCCTGCTTTGGAAAGGGGACTGCCTTCGGAAGGGCCTGGACCTGATATGTCTTCTTCGGCCGTTTTCGTTAGTATCCGTGCCTTGACCACTCCGGGGGCGGGGGCAGGGCGGCGAAACCGTCCTGGTCAGACGCAGTCTGCGGCCCGAAAGATGCAGAATGAGGAACGCTTTAAATGCATGTTGCGATCACTGGCGCCACGGGTGGATTGGGGTGGGAAATTGCAAGGCACTACGCCAAAAACGGTTGTTCCCTCTCCTTGTCCGGCCGCGACGAAGTGCGCCTCGACGAGATTTCGGACATTTGCAGGGGCCTGGGGGCCGCAGTCTCAGCCAGGAAGGTCGATGTCACGGATGCGCGGGCGATGGATGCCTGGCTCACACAGGCAGACGCGCAGCATCCGGTCGATCTCCTCATTGCAAATGCAGGCATTGGCGGCGCTGATGTCGTTGTCCCGGAGCATGGGGAAAGCGCGGAACTGGCGCGGCGCATTGTCGAGATCAATACCACCGGGACCATGAACACGGTTATTCCCCTGATCCCGGCGATGACGAAACGCAAACGCGGTCGGATTGTCATCATCAGTTCCATATCAGCGGCGATCGGATTGCCACAGTCACCGGTCTATTGCGCCTCGAAAGCAGCCCTGAGTGTTTATGCCGACGCGATCCGGCGATTGCTCAGGCCGCATGGCGTCGGCGTGACCTGCGTCTTGCCCGGCTTTATCGATACGCCGATGAGCCGGTCCCTCGACCTTCCCAGGCCGTGGTGCTGGCCGCCCGACAAGGCCGCCCAGCGGATCGCGCGCGACGTCGAAAAGGGGAAGGCACACTCGGTCTTTCCGTGGCAGCTGAGATACCTGATCGGTCTGGAGAAACTGTTGCCCGTTGGCCTTTCCGACCTGTTGATGCAGTCGGTGACGAAGAAGGGATGGTCCGGCAATCAGTAGTGCGACCGGCACATTGATAACCAGCTCGCCCGGGGACGCGGGGTCTTCATGGTTTCAAGGACGGTTCCGTCTGCCGTGAGCGCGTTCCTATACGTGCCGGCGCTTTGCCGTCTGACAACGCCTATCGATGGCCCGAGCCGCCTTGGGCGGAGCCGTGATCGCGCGCGTAGCCGTCGCGGACCCAGGGATAGACCTCGGCAACGTCGTCGTCGTAACCAAGATTTCGGACGGTGGAAGAGTGGTGGGTCGATGTGTCGGCGGTGCCGGCAATCCTGTCCATCACATGCGTTCCAATTCCGTAATTTTGCGATTCACAGACAAAATGATGACGCAGGTGGCTCTGTTTGTGGCTGGCAATCCAGTTGCTTTGAAAACCGAGTTTCAGATGCGCGCTGGCATGCATGAACTCATAATAGGTGAACATCAGGAAATTGGTCGCCAGCATTGCCGGGAACAACCCTTCAAGGTTCAAAACCGAACCGGGCACCGCAGCCAGGACAACGAGCAGCGGCACCGAGGTCAGGGGGGAGGCGAACAGGACGGTCAGGTTGTTCGGGTCCATGTGGTGATCGTAATGGAGCCGGCGCCAGATGGGAGCGGTTATGGCGTTCTTGTAAAGCAGCTTCGAGTGAAGAACGAAGCGGTGGAGGACATATTCGACCAGAGGGTAGAAGGACAGGGTCAAGAGAATTGCGACCGGCAGGGCGAACACGTTTCCGCCGATTGCCGCGAACGCCAGGAGGCTGACGCCACTGATTGCCAGGTACATTTTGACGGCATAGTGATCGACTATCGCCGCAGCCAGGGCCCACCTCGTCCTGATATGACGTTCACGGTATTTTTTGGACCAGGCCTTGTCACTCAGCATTCGGCGTTTCCCAGACGGAAGGAAAGAAACGGGCGGGGCGTGCAATCGCATTGACGGGACCCGGGGCTGCCCGAACCAGAGTTCTATATCAGTGCGTTTGGTGAAACAATTGCCTGCCGGGTGTACCCCAATCAGGCGATGGGACCCGGCTTGCGCACGTGAGCGTAGACAGCGCCTATGCCGACGACGGTTGCAATCAAGGGAATGCTCCAGGCCGCGATCAACACCGGGATATAGCCGTGATGGCCGAGCATCAGGGTGATGCTCAGGAAGAAATACGCCGCGAACCCCACTGCAGCCACCGACAGGGCCCGGTAGGGCATCATGCCGGACTTGAAGCGGGTCATCGCCAGATGGGCGGTCAAAAGCGCCATGGCCACGCAGTACAGGATGCTGGAGTAACGCTCGAAGGCAGCCATCTCATACTTGTACGCCTTGGGTACATGATCTCCCTGCCGGATGAGAGCATGGAGCAGGGGCTGCGGCAGAAGGATGGGCAGGACACCGAAATTCTCGAGCCAGAGAGGGCTGAGCGGCAGCTCGATTTCGAGCACTTCAAACCGGGTTTCATCCATTTTGGGTTTTCGGCGGTCCTCTGCTGCAACAGCCGGGAATTCCGTCACGGCGCCATCCAGAAACTGCCAGAGATCGGGCTGCGGCGTCGCCAGCGCATGGTCTGCCCGGACAATGCGCTGAAGCTTGTGGTTTTGCCCGAAGGTGAAGACGGAAACCTCGTTCAGGCGGACGTCTTCCGCGATTTCGACACGCGCCCTGATGATGTGATTTCTGACTGAAATCCATTCAGCCTTGCTTTGAGCCGGCCGGTCGAATTTCAGTCCGTACGAACGATGCGTGGAAGCTGATTCCAGTTCGATGGTTGCCGGCTTTACAAATCCCGCAATCGAAAACTGCAGAAGACCGACGAGACCTCCCACCAGAAGGGCCGGAACCAGCGAGGGGATATAGGACTTTCCGCAGTTGAACAGCATGATGCGCTCATGCGAGGTCGCGAGGGAATACTCTGCCCACACGATCCCCCAGACACCGGCGAACAGCAGAACGGACGGGCTGACAAAGCTCACGCGCAGGAGTGAGTAGTAGAGGATGTGAAGAAAGTTTCCGGACCCGGAGGACGCGGGGTTGGCGTTTATGACCTGGTCAATGTTTGCCGAGATATCCAGCGCAACAACGATGGATATCGTCACTACGGCCAGAATGATCCCGCGCTGAAGATACAGGGCCGTGACGAAACGGGTCTCCAAGCGAACCAGTGCGGCAAGAACTGGTTTCCATAGTCTCCCCGGACTTGGGAGAATGTTTCCGGTGCGCCTGGAATGCTCTTTCGTCGGATTACTCAAGATTTTGGTTTCGCTTCGAAACGGGCGAAGAGCACGAAGCGCCCTGACCGGGAGCAGCACGAAGCCGAGGCTCGTGAACGATCCGGCTGAAGGTTGACATGGACCTGTCGAAAATGAACCGGAACAAGACGGCTGTCCAGGAGCTGTAGGACTTCAGGTTGTCATAGTAATCCGGCGCGAGCCTCTTGAGCTTTGGCAAATTGTTCCACGGGACGCTTGCAAAATCATGGTGTTCGGTGTGGTAACCCACGTTGAAGCAGAGCTTGTTGAGCGGCCCGTAATAGGAATGCGTTTCTTGCCCGTCGCCGTCGGTGTAATGCTCCTGGATCCAGCGTCCTCCAACGGGATGAAGGCCAAGTGCAATAAGCGTCGACAGCCCAAGATACGCCAGAACTTTCGGGCCCATGACGGCAAAGATCAGGATATCGACAGCCAGCACGATCAGAATATTCGCAACGAGCCAACGGTCGACCCTCCGCACTTCTTTGATCTTGAGAGGCCTCAGCGCCTGCGACACGCCCAAAAGGAAGACCCAGACGATTTTCCGTACCGCTGAATTGCCCACCAGACGCCCTTCGGTGCGGCTAACGACATCCGGATCCATGTCGTACTGGCCGAGATACTGGTGATGCAGCAAGTGGTACTTCCGGAACGCCATTGCGCTGGGAACCAACAAGGCAAAGTCGCCGAATATTCCCAGGACTTTGTTATAGGCGGGATTTCGAAAGACCAGATTGTGGGTACATTCATGCATGATCACGTAAAGCGCGTGGTTGATGAATGCACCAATCAGATAGGCGGCCACGAAAACCCAGACCCAGGACAGGTTCGTGAGCACATAGCCGATGCTCAACTGCAACAGGACCAGGCCTGCGGACCAGAACACCGTATAGGGGTTGGTGCCCATCAGCGACCGGACTTCCGGATATTTGGCCTTGATTTCTCGCGCGCGCTTTATGTGGACATTCTGTTCATGATCGTAGCTGAAGTCTAGCGACACGATTTCAATCCCGTTGCGACGCCGGTTGGCGCGGGTTTCAACGACGTGTACATAGCAGTAATTGATGTGTGATCAAACGAGCACGGTCCGGAGCGGCGGTTGAGTGCGGCGAAGCGAAAATTTCGCCTCCGCTGGAATGTGACAACCTTGGTGATGAATTGCGTGTGAAAAAGCAGAGCCTTCTGTCGATGGACGCCGGGACCCTGTTTTCAAACAAGAACGAAAAATTGCCTGGTCCGGCCAGGGATCATCTGGCCGACCCCGGCACGGACTGAGGAAAAGCATGGGAAGTGAATACCTGACCGTGGCGGTTGTTCTGATCGCGATTGTCGTTGTCGCTGCTGTTGCCGCCGCCCTGTTGTTCGGCTCCGTGGTTCACGCGCTGAGCCGTAATCCGGTACCACCGTGGGACACGGCCGTGACCCGGTATGCCGCCAGCGAGCATGTGCCTGTGGTCGTTTCGTTGACAACCATGCCCAACCGCTTGCAGGGCAAGACCATCAGAAACGTGCTGGCTTCGGTTCTGGCGCAGGACCCTGCGCCCCAGGCGGTGGAAATTAACATTCCTTACGAGATGAAACGCCTCGGCACACAATACACGCTGCCGCAATGGCTCATCGACAGCCCGGTCGACATCCACCGTTGTGAAGACCTGGGCCCGGCGACCAAATACGTGAGCACTCTGCAAAGGTATGCCGACAAGAATGCGGACCAGAAGATCCTTGTTGTTGACGATGACATGATCATGCCGGCCGGTCTGGTCGGCGCCGCCAATGCAAGCATGGACGCCCATCCCGACTGCGCCGTCTGCGGCCACGGAATGGTGCTGAAAGGCAAAGGCACACCGCAGGTCAAGTTGTCCTTGACCAACTTTGTCACGGGGCACAAGACCATACTGCGTGTGTTGAGCGAGCATCGGCAGGACATCCGGCATGCAGATGATGTTCAACGCGTGGACCTGGTCACCGGCTATCAGGGATACGGCGTGCGGCCACGCTTTTTCGAGATCGAAAAGCTTGCAGACTATGCGGAGCTTCCGGACGAAGCGGTGTTCGTCGATGACATGGTTATATCTGCCCGTCTGGCGGAGCGGAACGTTCCACGGATCGTATGCGGTTCCTTCAAGACGTTTACCCTGGAAAGCGCGATGACGGTCGTCGGCTTTCTCGCGAAATGGCTCAAGAACTGTGTCAAACCGAACTATCGGTCCGAAACCTTGAGCAACAGCGTCAATCGCAGCAACCACAACAACGACGTCGTCGCACGCCACTTCTGGAAGGTTTGGTAGAGAAAAGGTGGGCCGCCTTGGCCCGTGGGAAGGGCTCACCCCTTACCACGGGCACTCACAGTCGCTGGATGGAACGGGTGTCGCAACGGCCGCGTCCCGACCGCCGACACCCGGCTGCATTCAGGGCCTGAGCCAGACGCCTCGGGCGCTTTCAACGCCACGACCGTCTGCTGCGGCGCGATTCCGAATTCCTGTTGAAGAGGCCGCGCGCATTATTGTATGCCATTTGCGACATTGGGGCATTGCAACACCATGCGCGCTCTGTATTGTCTCCGTCGGCGTGCTGATGCTTTGAAAGAAATTCCGGGATGGTTCCGCAAGGGCTTGCACCAAATCTGCCTGCCTCGACAGGAATATTCTGGACGTGAAAGCAGCTCCCGCCGAAGTGACCCATGCAAGCCGAGTGATCCTTGAAGACCGAACTCATCGAAATGGAACGCCCCTTGTCCCTGTCATTCCTGCGCGCCCATAACCTTTGCGCCTACAGTCAAGATTAATAATGGACGCAAGCGTAAAACTGGAACAGGCGGTCATCAAAGACCTGTGCTCTCTTCACAGACCGATTTCAAAGATAGTTCTGGAACCTGGCGAACCGCCGGTCACACAGATGATGTATCTCATGTGGATGCAGCGGCCCGATCTCAGGAAACAATATGACCTGAATACGAAAAAGGGGCGGCGAAAGCTTCGTGCCTGGTATGCCACGCACGGGGCCATCGAACTTGACCTGGTGCATTGGCTGGCCGATTGCGCCGGCGCACCAAGGGAGCATCCGCGCAGCTACGGTGAACTGGCCAGAAACCTGATCGTCCATTTCCAGCCGCTGCTGTTTCTCAAGATGGTGATGACCTTGTGGAGATGGAACGGCCCAATCGTCCGGCGCACGGAAAAACTCGGCCTGACGATCGGACTGCATTTCCGCGATTTTCTGGTCGCGGGTGCAAAACGTCTCCCGAATGTCGCGCAATTGCTGCGCACGGAAGAACTCATTCCGGCGCCTGCCGCGGGCCCGGGCCGCATTCACCCTCTGCTGAATTTTTCTGTGGTCGAGGGGCTGGACGTGTCCGAAATCCGCGCTGCGGATCCTGGATTGCGGGAGAAGGGCGTAAACATCATCGGATATGCCTACGGCGAACTGGGACTTGGCGAGGACACCCGTACCGCGGCACGCGCCCTGGCGCTCCATGATGTCCCCGTGGGAGTGGTGAATTTCGACCGCGGCCTGTTCACCCGGCAGCAGGACAAGTCCGCCAAGCAGTGGATCACGAACGAGTGCAGGTACCGGACAAACCTGTTCCCCATGGCTGTGAACGAGGCGCACAGCGCCATCCTCAACATCGGTATGGCGAATTACAACCGGCGCTACAATATTGGCTATGCGCCGTGGGAATTGCCGAAATGGCCAAAGGCATGGATGAATTACCTGGACCTGCTCGACGAGTTCTGGGTTTCGACCACCTTCACCTATAACGCCTTGCGCCCGTTCACGGACAAGCCGGTCTGCCTCATGCCACTCGCCGTGACGATTGACGAGGTCGCGCCCGTCAAACGCAGTGACTTCGGTCTGCCGGACGACGCCTTTCTCTTCTTCTTTTCCTTTGACGTGACCTCCTCGGTCCACCGGAAAAACCCCTTCGCGACCATCGAGGCCTTCAAGCGTGCCTTCCCCAGGGGAGATGAGCCGGTCGGGCTTGTCGTGAAGGTGATGAACCTCGATCCGCTGGTGCCCAACTGGCACCGGCTCAACGAGGCCACCAGCGGCGATGACCGGATTCATTTCATCACCGGGACACTTGCGCGACCGACCCTCATGGGCCTGGTTTCCAGCTGTGATGCGTATGTTTCGCTCCATCGTGCCGAAGGGTTCGGCCGCGGTCCCGCCGAGGCGATGCTGCTCGGCAAGCCGACGATTGTGACCGGGTTTTCCGGCAATCTTGATTTCACGAAACCCGACAATTCCTGTCTGGTCGATTACAAGCTGATCGACGTCTTGCCGCACGAATACCATTTCGGTGAAGGACTGCAATGGGCCGATCCGCATGTCGACCACGCCGCCGAACACATGCGGAAACTGGCCGGGGACCGGGAGTTTGCGGAGCAACTGGGACGCGCCGCTCGCGAACAGATCCAGACGCATCACAGCGCCAAGGCCGCCGGCGACCGGTACTGTGTTCGCCTGAACGAACTCGGTTTGCTGTGACGTGCCGGGAGGTGAGCGCCGGGTGGGAGCTTGGCGCGGCTACGGCTGCATGACATCAGTTGAACCATGACGTCACGAGTGCAGAATGTGCCAGACGCGAATGGTGCCGCAAACAGAAGAACCCCGCTCTTGATCAAACGAATTCTCCATCCGATTGCGACGATTTTCTTCAACTGGGACCTTTTCTCCCGTCTGCTCGTGCGAGATCTTCAAGCAACGGTACGCGGAAGCATGCTGGGACTGGCCTGGATCGTTATCAGTCCGCTGGCCATGGTTGCCATTTACACCTTCGTCTTCGGAACCATACTGGATTCGGCATGGACGATCGGAAACCCCAGCCCGCTTGAAGTGCCGCTGATCTACCTTACAGGGTTGATTGTCTTCGGCTTTTTCATGGAGATTTTGCTGCGTGCGCCTGATTACATCCGCGTACACAAAACCTATGTGACAAAAATCGTCTTCCCGATCGAGTTGTTGGACTGGGTGCTGGTCGGGGCCGCCGCGGCCAAGCTTCTGGTCGGTTACCTGTTGATCGTCGTCTTTGCCACTCTCGTGACGGGACGGGTTCCTTTGGCCGCGCTGCAGCTGCCTCTTGTTGTCCTGCCATTCGTCATCTTTTCAACGGGGCTGGCCTGGTTCATCTCCGCCCTGGGAACGTTCGTGAGAGATATCGGCCATGCCTTGATCGCTTTTGCGCCCGCATTGATGTTCGTAAGCCCCATTTTCTATTCGGTCGAGCAGGTGCCGCAGGGCGTGCGCTGGGCCTACGGCCTCAATCCCTTGACCTTCGTGATCGAAACCACGCGCGGAATCCTGTTCTTTGAACAAGGCCTGACGCTCTCGGCATACGCAGGCTACTGGTGCGCCGCACTGATCGTGTTCTTCTTCGGATACTGGTTCTTTGGCAAGGCGCGGCGGGGGTTTGCCGATGTCCTGTGAAGTATCGGTCAAGGCGCGGGGGCTGGAAAAGCGATACAATCTCTTTGATACGGATCTCGGCGCACTGGCCGGTCTGGTGGCCGGACGGGATGCCCGCAAACACCACTGGGCCCTCAGGGATTTTGACCTTGATGCCAAGGCCGGTGACTTCATCGGAATCGTGGGTCGCAACGGAGCCGGAAAATCGACCCTGCTGCAGATCATCGCGGGCATTTTGACACCGGATGCGGGCACCTTGGAAATCAAGGGCCGTGTCACGGCACTTCTGGAACTCGGAGCAGGCTTCAATCCGGACTTCACCGGGCGGGAAAACGTGGAGTTGAGCGCCGCGCTTTATGGATTGAGTTCCGGCCAGATCACTCAGCGGATCGACGCCATCACCGAATTTGCGGGGCTGAACGGGTTCATGGACCGGCCCACTCGTGAATATTCAAGCGGCATGCTGGCCAAATTGGCATTCTCGGTGTGCCTGCACGTCGATGCTGACATCGTGATCGTCGACGAACTTTTCGGTGTCGGTGATTTTCGGTTTCGGCAGAGGGCGACCCGACGACTTCTGGAGTTTTCAAAAGACGGCATCGTTTTCTTTGTGTCGCACAACGAGGCAACAGTGCTCTCCTTGTGCAACCGGGCCGTTTTCATCGAGGATGGCAGGAAGGTTCGGGACGGTTCGACGAAATCGGTATACCGCGCGTATCAACGGCTGATCTCGAGACTCGGCGCCGAAGGCGAAACCTTCCGTGAGAGTGGCGACGTTACGATAGGTGAGGGCAGCCCGGGCAACGACGCGTTTTCATTCGCTGGCAACAAACAGACCGCGGCATTGTCCGGGCATGGTTTTTACGATCGGGCGGCTCCGGTCCAAGGTGATGAACGGGGGCTGATCGCCTCGGTGGATCTCAAGGCACCGCGGCATGCCGATACGCTCGTGTTCGAAGGGGGCGAACACCTGCTGCTGGAGGTTCACACGAGGGAAATCGATCTGCGCGAGTTATTTATCGCGATATTGCTGAAGAACGCCATCGGGCAAACGGTCTGCGCACGCGACACCCTGGATTTCACCAGGCAAAATCCCGACGGGGAGGGGGCGCGCGTCTTCGGAGCCGAGTTTGATTTTCCGTTGCCGTTTCTGCCCTCCGGCGACTACGCCTTCGACGTCGCCATTGGCCGGGAAGACAATTCGGGCAACTGGATTGGGTACAGCGAGGCTGCGGTCGAGTTCTCGGTCCTGTCCAGGCATGTTTCGGACGGGCTCGCCAATATCGCCATGGACGACGTGACCATTTCTCCAGTGGACGGATCTTAGATGCATCGGGATGCTGCCATTGAGATTTCCGGACTTGGCAAGGCCTACGATACCCGTTCGGGACCTGCGAAGAGACTGTGGAACACGGTCGTCCGCGGCGGAAGCCAGGCTGGTGAACTCTGGGCCTTGCGTGACATTGACCTGACGGTCACGCGGGGAGAATCCATCGGCATTGTCGGTCTCAACGGATCGGGAAAGTCCACGCTTTTGCAGTTGATCTGCGGGACGACCCAACCGACCGCCGGTTCCCTGTCGGTGAACGGGCGGATAGTCGCCATGCTCGAACTTGGCGCGGGTTTCAATCCGGATTTTACAGGCCGGGAGAATGCGTTGCTGAGCGGGATTGCCTACGGCCTCAAGGGGGCGGTGGTTCAGGCGCGCATGCAACAGATCGAAGCCTTTGCGGATATCGGAGACTATTTCGACCGGCCTGTCAGGGAGTATTCCAGCGGGATGTACGTCCGGTTGGCCTTTGCGGTTTGCGCCAACGTTGATGCGGACATCATGCTGGTCGACGAGGTCCTCAGCGTCGGGGACGCACTTTTTCAAAACAAATGCCGGCGATACCTCGACAATTTCAAGAAAACCGGGACGGTTCTTTTTGTCTCTCACGATACCAAGCTCGTCAGCTCGGTTTGCGAACGGGCGGTCTTGCTCGAGACGGGACGGAAGATCGCCGAAGGTCCGGTGGATACAATCCTGGACTTGTTCACCAGGTCCTCAGGCGCGGCGCCTTCGAATGAAGCCGAGAAGTCGCTTGGGCCGCGAGGCGAGGACACATGCGAGGCCTTGCCGAGGCCCCGATTGGATCCCTTCTGGGGCACGAACAACCAGATTGAGGTTGGCGCCTACAATCCAAATGCGTTGCGGCACGGTCATGGCGGCTGTGTGATCACCGACTGCTACTTCACAGCTGACGGCTCTTCACCGGTGCGGGAACTGCACGGAGGGCAACACGTCACATTGCACATAGAAGCGCAAGCGGAGCGTGACGTCGCGCAACCTATCTTCGGGTTTATTTTTCGCAATGAACGTGGCCAAAATCTGTTTGGCGATAACACCTTCCAGGCGTACAGGAGCAGGCCGGTCAGTTTGAGGTCGGGCCAAAAGGTCGTGGCGAAACTGAGTTTTCAGTTTCCGTACCTTCCGGCAGGCAGGTTCGGACTGTCACCGTCCCTGATCGAGGGCACGCAACGGGACCATAGTCAGCTTGATTGGCTGGAAGACGCGTTGGTCGTGACGGTCACGGACTCGGACGTTCGGGGTGGGGAGATCGGATTCCGGCATTTCGGAATCCGGCCGATTGGCAAGTCTGTCACAACTTCATCAACACCGGAATGATCCCGCTTTACCGGGGCAGGCCTGTGACCGGAAACCGCTCTGCAGATGATCCGGCCGGGCAGCCGGTTACTCCTTGCGGTCGGTGTTCTCAAGTTCCTGTTTGAGCAAACGGTATCGAATGTCCTCGAGCAACAGGCGATTTGCGGCGATGATATCGCAGACGATGCCGACCGTGAGCGAGAGGGCGGCGATCACCGCGAGGGCGACGCCCGCCAGCAGCGACTGCACATGGCCGCTTCCGTCCCCCATGAAATAGAAATACAGGAACCGCAGCCCGATGACGCCGGCGAACAGCCCGAGTACCACGGCCAGCGCCAGGAACGACCTCAGTGGCTTGTACAAGAGCAATATGCGCAGGATCGTGGTCAGCGAACGCCAGACGTAGCTCAAATTGCTGCGCACCAGTCTGGAGGGGCGCGTAGGCGGATTGACGTTGACGGGAACGGAGACCACCGGAATGTTCTTGCGGCCGGCCTGGATAATCGTCTCCAGCGTATAGGTGTAGTTCGAGTAGACAAAAAGCCGAAGCGCGGCATCGCGGTGGATTGCCCTGAAACCGCTCGGCGCGTCGGCAATGTCCGTGCCGCTGGCCTGGCGCACCACCCAGCTGCCGATCACCTGCAACGCGCGCTTGACGAGCGACATGTTCCTGTCGGTTCTGACCGGGCGTGCCCCGATGACCATCTGGGCCTTGCCGTCAAGGATCGGCTGAACCAGATCCGGTATCGAACCGGCACAATACTGGTTGTCGGCGTCCGTGTTGAGAATGACATCCGCCCCCCGTCTCAGCGCCGTTTCAATACCCACCGTGAAGGCTTTGGCGAGGCCCATGTGATAGGGGAGCGATACGACATGAATGCCGCCATATTCCCGGGCAATTTCTACGGTGGCATCCGTCGAACCATCGTCAACAATCATGATTTCGACTTCATCAAACCCCTCAAGGGTTTTCGGGATTTCGTCCAGCGTTGCCTTGAGTTCTTCTTCTTCGTTGTAGCATGGGATCTGGATTACCAATTTGCTCATAAAGCACCCGTATTCGCATCCGCTTCAAATATTACCTGTTGCCCGCCTGCCGGGGCCGCCATCGAAAGTCAGCTCCCGCAGCCCTCGAAAGAGAGATCCGTCAATCCGATGCTCAAACGGCGCGTGTCGCTGCTGAGACCCAGTTCCTGCATGGATTGAGGATTTTCAGCATTGATGTCGATGACAACGCGACGGTCTTCCACCTCGTCCGAGCGAATGCTCAATAGCCATTCGAAACGATTGTTCGGAAGTTTCCCCTCAAACGACTGAACCGGACCGGGCCCCAACTTAACCGAAACACGAGCCTGTGCATGCTGTTCATTCAGGAACCACTCGCCGCGAAGCCGAAAACGGCACTCTCCTTGCGAATTTCTCGGGATCCTGAGATCGATCGAGCTGCGCGGGCCGATCATCCAGACACCCCATGTTTCAATCGCTCCCCAACCGGGCCCGAGCAGGTCCGCTCCCTTGGCGTTGCCGGCGAAATCAATATGGGTGCCGGTCGACAATTCGTTGGGAAACCGGAGGGACGCGGTGTCCTGTCCCATGTACCATAGTTGTTGCGAGTGGCTTTGCTCGTGGAGCAGCAGGACCGCGTCTGGATATGTGGTGCCGAAGCCGGGATCCGCGCTGATGACCCACTCGCTGCACATGCGCTCCGGCTGAATCTCCGCCTCATCCCTCATCTGATAGTTGAACAGGAAGAACTTGGTGTTCCAGTGAGCCCAGATGGACGTCTCGGGCGTCAGGTGTTGTGTGACGCACGTGCCCGGCTCGAGATTGGCCTGGATGTATTCGGCTATCCTGCGTTGGGAGTCCCGGCCATCTGACGACGGCATCAGGAAATAGGCCGCAACGTAGAGCGACTGCAGTGCGAACAGCGCCGCAACCAGCAGGAGGCCCCATGTTCGACGGTAGGCGAGCAGGAAAATGACCGCTGCAACAAAGCCCGCCTTCAACAACAGGACATGGTCATAACCGCCGGTAAATGGCTCCATCCACCAGTAGAGGGACATGACGTTGTGCAGGTTGGCCGGCGCGAAGGACCACTCGGGCAGCCATGTCAGGATCAGGACCAGGCTGCCCAATGAAACGGCAAATGCCGTGAGGGCAATGCGGGCGCCGGAGCGATTGAATTCCAGAAGGCCGATGGCCAGAAACACCGGGATGACAGCCTCGCTGTAGCGGCCGTAAATGACATGGTCGATCCGTGTGCCCTGGTAGAGAGACACCGCGGACATGCCGATATTGGCCGCCAGAACGACCAGTGCGAAGATGCAGAATGCCTGTGTCGGTCCACGCGAGCCGGACCACGCTCGTCTCGCCATGACCAGTACCCCGACGACCGCCAGGCCAAACGTCGCGGCAACCAGGTAGCTCAGTTGGCCGGTCCCGGTCAAAAAAAGCCGGCCGAAGGCCGCCAGAAACTCTTCGGGGCTCGAGAACACCTGGAACTTCGACGAGAGTTTGTAGCTGCGCTCGCTGTATCTGGAGATGTCCGAATACGACTCGAGCGTGAGGCGGGTCTGGATCAGCTGCGTCAACCACCAGCCAATGCCCAGCACGCCCGAGGAAACGGCAAGCCAGACGCCCAGGGCGCCCGGCCGCCGGACACGATAGAGCAGGTATGTCGCAAAGAGGGCTGAAAGAATGGCCGTTGGCGCACCCCGCAAATGCATGAACGCCAGGGCACCGCTCAAGGCTGCCGATACAACGAGCGGTCCCCAGCCCTGGCCGTTTGCTGTTGCAAGCCGAAAGTTTGCCAGGAGAAGGCCCGCCATTGCCGAGGAAAAGAGCACTTCCGCCTGGGCGGACGTCGTATAGATGAAGCTTGCGGGATAGAAGGAGACAACGACGGAGACCAGCAGCGCAGCCTGCCAGTGATGGTCCGCCTGCTTCCAGGCGGTCAGAAACCGGTAGACCAGCCATGCGGTCAAGGTTGCCAGTGTCGCATTCATGACGAGCACAAGTCGGTAGATCGTTTCCGGCTGATCAAACAGCAGGAAAAGCGGAGAAAAAAGAACGGGAAAACCTATCCCGTAGCGGGTCGGGCCGTGCGTGCTATACCCGGCCAGGGCTGCCGCATTCAGGAGGTGTCCTGCCTCATCTGCGTGGATCAATGGGGTTGATACAAAGAATACGTAGCCCAGGTGAAGAAGTCCGAGGCCGGTAAAAACAATCAATTCCAATTGTCTCTGAGATTGCCAATTCTTAAGCAAAGTTCCGATCTGTCCTGTTGTCTGGGAGAATTGATACGAGATTTAGCGGTTCAGCTGCGAGCCTCGCTTGCAGAGTTTGAGTAGTGACGGAAAAACAGCCAGCTTGCGATTGATGTGACGAGCCGGCTTGCGGCCAACGCGATCGCAGCCATTTCGGCCTGTCCAGCCATGGCCGCCAAAAGGACCAGGAATGTAAGCGCACCGGTCGTTTCGGCATGAAAAACCCGGTTTGCGCGTCCAAGCGCGAAGAGACCGAACTGGAAAGGCAGTGCCATCGTCGTGGGAATGGCCGCGATGATGCACCATTGGATCGCCGGGATCGCGGCGATGTAGTCCAAGCCGAACACGAAGCCGACAAATGACTTGTCGATGCACGCGAACACCAGCGCGGCCAAGGTCGTCAAACCGCCCATTCCCGCCGCCCAGAATGTTGTCTGCCTGCCCAGGCTTCTCAAGTGACCATGCTCGACGGCGCGGCACTGCTCTGCGTAAAGGGTGAAGGCGAGAGGGTCGGCGTAGATCCGGACCGCCTGGCTGATCTTGACTGCAAGGCCAAACAGGCCGGCCATGGCGACGCTTCCGAAAACACCGACGATCGGCGTTGCGAAATCGAATGCCAATTGTGGCAGGCCGGTGAGGGCCCCGGCGCGCAGGAGCGGGAGAAACTCCGGATGATCTTCGGCGAAGTCCTTGCGCGTGGATCGGCTGTGAGCGAGCGCGCCATGTGTTTTGCTGGCGCGGCCCAGCAGCACGAGCCCCCCGGCAACGGGAACAAGCTGCCAAACGAAAAACGAGCCAAGAACACCTGGGTAACCACCGCCGAGCGACCATGTGGCGTAGAGCAAGGCGGTCTTCAGGGCGGCCCCCAGAAAGACCAAGAGGTACAGCGCCACGTGATGACCGAATGCCCGCGGCAAGGCGACTGCGAGAACCTGCGGCTTGATGGGGTTTACAAGCACGGTCATCATGACCAGGACGAACATGACGGGATTATCGCCGGAAACAAGGAAATGCGCAGCAGCGGCTCCGGCTGCAAGAGCGAACGCCAGCAACAAGCCGTCGCACGCCACTCCCAAATCGAGGATGAACCTCAGATCCTTGGGTTTGCCTTGGTCTAGCGCCCGGGTGGCTGAGCGCATGGCAACATTCGACAGGTTATAGGTCCCGATCCGGACCAGCCCCGCGCCGATCATGAGCGAGATGAGAAAGACGCCCATCTCCTCGGTGTTCAGGATGCGGGCAACGAGCAGAAACGACAGCAAGTCGAGGCCTGACGCCGCGCCATTCGCCAGGGTTGAAATTCCAGCTCCCTTTATAAAAGTGCTGCTCAAGAATGTGAAAGCGCGCAAACAGGATGCTCCGGTTGGCTTTGGCCAAACTATAAATACTTGCGGGGCATCTGTTTTCCCCAATCGGCTTTGACAAAGTGATACAGGCCCAAAAATCCATCCAGGTCCAGCGTCTGGACCTCCCTTACCATGTCTTTGGTGGAATTTTTGAGTTTTTGACCGGAGGTCCGGCTCAAAGTTCACTGCGGGATCAACAAGTTGACGGGCTCCGGTTCGTTACCCTGACGCCACGCAGGGCGTCTCACGCTACAGCCGTTGGCGCGAGGGTCTGTGGCAGCACTGCAAAATGCAGGTGTTTCGGTCCCGCGTGTCTCAGGTTTCAGCTCTCCAGCAAAACCCGTATCAGTTCGGCCTGACGTTTGACGCCGGTCTTTTCAAAGATGCGCATCAGATGGGTTCTGGCCGTGTTGATCGAAATCCCGCAGCGGCCGGCCGCCGCTTCGCGGCCGTCGCCCTTGAGCATTTCGATCGCAAGCCTCGCTTCGGCCGGCGTGAGGTCGAAACGGTTTTTCAAGTCGTCCACTTCATCGACCTTGCCGTGACAGGGATCGCGAAGCAGAAGCATGGCTGCCGCCCGCACACCGTACGGATTTCCGGTGAGTGCCTGATACGGCAAGACTTCGATCGTGAGGGCCGGCTGACCGTGGCCGCGCTTGACTTGTATGGGGTCGCCGCATGGCCTTTCCGGCCCGGGGCCGGCGCAGGACAGTATCGCGGATTTAAGCTGGTTGTCGGCCTTGGCGTCCCTCACATGAAGGACACCGTTCCTGGTTTCCATCTCGGACTGCGTGGCCAGCAGCCGCTCGGCCGCGTCATCCGCATACAGACACCGTCTCTTGGCATCGACCAAAATCAATCCCGCATGATCGGGCCTGAGACTGTTCCCGTTCAGGAACTGTTCGAATTCCAGCTGGTGCAGCTTGCGCGCAATCGACACGGCCCGTTGCAGATGAGGCACCACTGTCCGGCTCCTGAATAGGGTCTGTGCGTCGATTTCGTCCTTTTGGGGCGATGTCTGCAGGACGAATGTGCTGAGCGCGTTCCGGTCTCGAAACAGGGTCGTGGTCACCCCTTGGTTGCCGTAACCCGTGAACCGCCGGAATTCATTGTAGAATGCGCTGGCAAAATACGCGTTTCGGTCGGTGTCGGCGACGGAGACGAACCTGCCCGGCGGAGCCTTGGCAGCCAGCGCCGAAATGGGATCGAAACGCCACCAGTGCTTTTTGTAGGCGGCCAGGGACTCCGGATTGGCACCAGGCGTGATCACCGACGAATAGTTGATATCGGGATCGATGGTAACGAGCGCAGCATTCGCACCACCGCAAAAACTGGCAATTCTCGACAGAAGTTCGTTCCACTGATCGGGGATCAGGGTCGCTTCATAGATCTCGCCGACTATCTCCAGGGCGGAATAGTGTTTCATTGCTCAACCGGTTCCGCTGCACTTGGCATTCCTGCTTCGTGATAGGAAATAACGGTGCACGGCGCTTACCCCACGTGGGGTAATCTGGGCTGAAAGGGGGACCTAGCCGACGATATCGGCAACAGCGCCGATGACCCGGTCCGGGGCCTGGTAGAGGACGAACTGTCCGGCATCCTCGATCGGACGCAGGCTGATTTCCGCACGTTCACCGGCGATTTCGGTCAGCAAGTCAAGCGGCGTTACCGGATCCTGGACACCGTGAACGAACAGCATGGTGCGCGGTGCGCGCTGTTCCAGCCAGTGGGACCAGTCGGACGCCGCCAGGGCGGCGTCGATTTCATAGGCGCCGGTTCCCTGTTGAAAGACCCGGCGAAAGTCGTTCAGGAAGATTTCCCTGTTGTCGGGAGCGGAAACCACGTCCCGGTCAAAGTCGGCACCCGCGTAGAGATTGTCGAAAAGGACCTCGATCCGGTTTTCAACGAGAAGGCCGAACGTCCCCCTGACGAGCAGTGAAAGGGCCTTGGGGAAATAGCGTGCGGTGTAAGCGAACAGCCGGGGCCATGCGGGCAGATGATCGATGTGCTTGCGTTTGAGAAACGGCGGAAACCCGGCAATGGCCATGGCATCTTTGATCCGGCCCGGCAGCAGGGCCGCGCTTGCTGCGGCATAAACGGCGGCAGACATGTGCCCGATCGTAACCGTTTTCTCGATGCCGAGCGTGTCGAGGAGAAAGGTCAGATCGGCCGCAAAGGCCTGTTCCGGCGTTTCGGTCTGTTCCGCATATATGGTGGAACCGGCGAAACCGGCTCGCAGTGGACAGATCAGCTTGATCCCATGCCGGTCCAGGGCGTCCAGAACGGGTGCGGGCATGCTCGTTCCAGAAAACATGTTGTGCAGAAACACCACCGGACGCCCCGTCGGCGGACCGTGGATGTCCACCTGCATTTGTCGCTTTTGGGGAAGAGTGAGGGTCAGACTTCCCATGGGGGCAGGATCGTCCGGCCGGCCCAGAACGGGAATGGCGAGTTCGGGTGTGACCAGCGCAATGGCCGCGAACAGACGAACGAGATCGAGTTGCGAGCTGACACCTGTCTTCGACAGCAGGGATTTCGCCTGTGTGCGCACGGTTTCGATGGAGCGCTGGCGTCTTTGCGCCAGATCGGCCAGGCTTTGCCCCTTGACGAGTGTCTTGAGAATGTCCTGTTCCGTGTTGGACAGCCCGAACGCCTCCGCGATCGCGGCGCCCGCGGCTTCGGACCAGTCGAACTCAAGCCGGCTGAGCCGTGCGATCGCGCCGCTTTCACCCGTCCCGACTGCGGACAGCGCCCAGAGGGTCCGTTGGTTGTCCGCCTGGTAGAAGGGGACAATGCAGGACACGCCTTCCAGATGGACCGTGGCTATCTGTTTCAGGCTTTCCTTGAGAGCGAGTTCGGCATCCGCATCTGTCGGCACCGAGAAAACGCTCCGGCCGGGCGCAAACGGCCAATCCGGTTCATTCTTGACCTGGATGGACAGGATTGTTCCCGCCCGGTCCAGCAGGACAAAATCGCTGCTTCCACCCGTGCCTTGCGCCTTGAAATCATCTTGCCGCCAAAGGCGCATGAAGGCATTGGCGGCCTGTTCGAAATGCTGCTCGGCATCGACGAGATCGAGCACCTGGTCCTTACCGCCGGCGGCGCCGCGCGCGTGCGGCCGGGGGGCTAGTGACTTGTCATAGATGGCCGAGAGTTCATTGATGAAATGTTCGATTTTGGCCGGGTCGGAAATGGTTTCGCAGGCGAGGCTGACAATCTGTTGCTTCTTTTCAATTTGCAAGAAAAGCACTCCCCCGCCTGTTGCAAAGGCATCGTCTACATGGTCGCCCGCGATATCCAGCCTCGAACATGTGCCTGAAATCCCGTTCATGGTAATGAAATGACTATCGCACAAAGCTTGTGCGCGCAGAAGCCACGCCAGGGTTGCACTGGCCTGAGCATTGGTGACGTTCAGGGCATTGCTTCGGCCAAGGAGCCGGTTCCGTCTGGTTCCGGGGCGGTCATCGGGCGGTCGCCCCCCAAGTCGATAGGCCCCGGGAGAAGGCCCGCGCCCCATTTGGGTGTGGGCATCGTCAAGCGGGGTGCAGCTTCAATGAGCTGCGTCGTCGTGCCCTCAAGGCTGTTGCTTTTGATCCCGTAGATCGTTTGTGAGAGGAAACCGCTCTCGCGCCCCACCCGGTATTTGGTGTGATTTTCCATGCCGGCTGACAGGGGCGTGGTGCCATCGGCCTCCACCGTGTCATGAACGATGCCGCTCAATGTTTGGAGACGGGCGCGCATGATGGTGTGGGGTCGGGACGGCTTGGTCGGGCGGCTTAGCATCGTCGGATCTTCTGGCCGCTGACGCCCGGGTCTTGCCGGCAAACATCAACACCGCGGCAAACGCCAGGCCGGCGATCAGGATGATTGCGCCCAGAACCGGCCGGTAGACAATCCACGAAATTCCGATGACGGCCGGAGCAAGCACACAGGTGAGTGCCAGGGATGCAAGCCCGATGGCGAAACGGAAAACATCGCCAAGAACCGGAAGGATTTTGCCGATGGCACCCAGGATCGAGAACATCAGCGTGAAGCCTGCGAAGATGGCCAATGTGCCGCACCCGCGTATCATCCAGGTCTTCGCGGTATTGGCACTCTTGACGTTCTCGAACATTTCGGCGGCTGTCTGCCGACCGGCGGCAGTCAGAAAAATCTCGTTGCCGCCGGCGGTCTTGTAGACGCGCAAGCTTCCGTCGTTCTGCAGTCCGACAACGCTGGCGTCACCGGCGACAGAGGCGACCAGGGTGATCTTCAGGTCGCCGATGGCAGGCGTGGCAGGATTGTTGCCGACATATAGGGTTCCTGCCGAATTCAGGACACGATCGTTGTCACCAAGGAATTGTTTCACCCTGGCTGCAGCGACACTGTCCGGCAGCAGCTTTTGTGCTGTTCCCAATCCGGCCAGCGTGTATCCCTTGAAGCGGAAACCGCCAATGGCTGCGCTTTCGGAAAACGACACCTTCCGGGTGATGGAAAAATCCGGGTTCTCATGTCCGTCGGGCTTTCTGAAGGTCTTGCTGTCGATCGGGTCGGAAGACCATTCCCTCGTATAGCTGTAGACGGTCACCTTTCGCGTGTCGCCGCCGATCTTGTTCCTCGTTTCGCGCCTGCTTTCTTCCTTCCACTGGTACATCTCGACCTGGCGCAGGATACCGATCGTGTTGACCGGAAGTTCCAGTTTGCCGAAAAGCGGGTCAACGGGAGGGGACAGGACTTTCACCGGACCGCTGATGTGAACCAGCCGCCCGTCCAGAGCGGGATCAACTTGCGGCGGATCGACCGAGATGACGGCGTCCGCGCCTTCGTTGAGGGTCCACTCGAGCCGCACCGCCCACCCTTCGTTCCGGACGAGCGCCACACTCGCCACAGCCACCAGGAGGAAGCCTGCCGCGATCCCGCCTAATGCAAGGACGATGCGTCCGGACCAGGACGTGGAGGTCGTTTGCCTGAAAAGGCCGGCCATGGAAGAACTCTCCGGCAAGCTGCGCGGTCACTTGTAGACATTCAGGCGGTTGCCATCGCCGAGGACCTTCCAATCGAACATCGGCATTTGAACCGTCCTTTCCGTACTGCCCGGGCAAAAACTAGGGTCAGGGAAACAGCCGCGCATGCGACGTTCGTGTGATGTGCGGCGGTTTCGGCTCACTTATCGTTCGCCGGGTCGCGTGTTCCGCGAACCGGCCTGGATGAAACAACGCTGTTTTCAGAGATCGAAAAAGTGACACTCTTTACGCGTTTTGACGGACGAATTTCGAGGCGCGGTTTTTGGCTGAGTTTCCTTGCAATGGCAGTGGCGGGAAATGTTGCCGCGCTTTTGCTGCTCGCCGCCGCCGAGCGGACGCGGTCCGGGCTGACCTGAGGAGGAGAACGCGGAATGTTTGTCTATCTGCCGACGAGTGGGAACTGGCTGCTGCGTACGCGCAACGGCAAGCGGGAGGCCTCATGGCGCATGTGGCTTCTCATCTTCCTGCTGCCAGCAGGCTTTCTGTGCGCCACCGGGTATCTGGTGTTCCAGAGCCTTTATCTGGACGCCGCGGCCACCCGGACCACCGGTGAAGTGGTGCGGATCTACGAACGGCAGGACTGGACGCCGTGGGACGGAGACACGATGACCTACAGCCCCGTGTTCCGGTATCAGTTCTCCGATGGGTCCATGACCGAGGCAAGTACCGGGCTTTCTTCTCCGAACTGGAATTTTCCGGTCGGTTCGACGCACGAGATCCTGTTCTTTCCGGCAAGAAAAGGCGATGTGAAACTCGACAATTTCGAGACGCTTTGGGCCGCGCCGCTCATAATCGCAATCATCGCTCTGCTTGCATTGATCCCGTCGGCGGTTGCCGCCTTGTTCCTGTTGCGTTGGCTGAAGGGCGGCAGGGGCGAGGCAACTGCCGGTGCCTGAGCTGCTCCGGAAGGCCCGTTTCACCTCATACCGGTCTCGACAGACAGGACCCCGGTTCCATCACACGAACGTCTCACGCCAGGACATTCGCGATCTCCTAACACTGGAAACGGGGGCGCGAGACAAGGATGACCTGGAATGCGAACTTGTTCCATTGCACTGGCTTTGGCCATGCTTTCAACGGTTGCTGACGCCGGTCCGGCATTTGCCTGGGATTTAATCGGCAGCAAAGTGGTGACCGACCGTGTTGATCGGGACGTGATCCAGATGCCCGGACCTGGCCGTTTCAAGCAAATCAGAATCTGCGTCTATCGCAATCCGGTGCGTATATACGACGTCGATGTGCGGTTCGCCAATGGCGGGCACCAGGACATCAAGCTCGCCAGGCGGATCAACGCCGGGCGCTGTTCCCGTGCGATCGATCTCAAGGGACCAAGGCGCGACATCGCCTTCATCAAATTCATCTATGAGGAAACGAGCCTCAAGCTGAGACGGGCGACCGTCCGGGTGTTCGGTCGCTAACCAATTGTTGTGGCGGCTCTTTCATTCCGCGCGACATCACACGGACGTCGCACGCCGAACCGCCACCCCCATTCTAGAAATTCGCGTTGTGGATCGTTCGTTATCGAATCGGGAGCGGATCCGAAAGCCTGTCTACGAGGAATGCAATGGTTCCGGCATATTTGAAAAACACTTATTACCGCGATGTCACCACCGGCCGCTCTTTTCAGCATGGCCTGAAGCACCTGCTGGCAACGACGGCGCTGACAATGATGGTGCCGCATTTTGCTCAGGCACAGGTCGTGATCGACGGCAGCACCGAAACGGTTGATGGCGGCGGTGGCGGAACACAGGCGAGCCCCTGGAACGTGGGTGATGCCCTGACGGTCGGGGACACGGGGACCGGTGCCCTTGAAGTGTCCAATGGCGGCGTTGTGACAAGTGGAGAGGGACGGCTGGGCAACGCGTCGACCGGCGACGGGACGGTCTCGGTTGACGGTGCCGGGACAGACTGGTCTCTCAGCGGTCAGCTCTTTGTCGGGTACGAAGGCACCGGGGCGATGACCATATCCGCCAGCGGGACGGTGTCCTCGACATCGGCTTCCACCATTGCCTTTGGCACGGATTCCACGGGCACCCTGACGGTGACGAATTCGGGGACCTTGAATACGGTCGGCGCCCTTTATGTCTCCGAAGGGGGAACCGGTTACCTGACGGTCTCGGCAGGCGGCACCGTCAGCGTGACGAACACGGGTGCACAGATCCGTATCGCCAATGACGCGGGGTCCTACGGCGAGGCCACGGTGACCGGCTCCGGATCGAGCCTTGAGGCCGCCACCAACGGCACGCTGTTTGCCGGTTACTCCGGAACCGGCGTGCTGAACATCCAGGACATGGCGAACGTGGAAGCCGATGGCGGATATATCGGCTACTACGGCACGGCCGTCGGAACCGTCAATGTTGACACGGGCGGCAGTGTCAACCTGGCCTCGACAGGCACTGATCTCACCATCGGATATCAGGCCGGCAGCGAGGGGACGCTGAACATCGACGACGGAACCGTCGATGTCGGAGACTTGACCACGCTTGGTGATTTGAGCGGATCGAACGGCACACTCAACGTCAGCGGCGGGAGTGGCCAATTCGAAACCCGCCGGTTTTACGTGGGCGATGCAGGCACCGGCGTGGTCGATATTTCCGGTGGCGCGAGTGCCGAGGCCGAAGTGATCATGACCGTCGGCGTCCAGGCCGGCAGCATGGGCACGGTCATCAATGACAATGGTTCTCTCATCGTCGGGTCCACATTCACCATAGGAGATGCGGGTACCGGGTCGGTTACGATCCGGAACGGCGGCGACCTCAGCGTCACCGGTTACACATATGTGGGCGATGATGGCACTGGAACACTCACCCTCTCCGACGGTGCCACTGCCACCCTGGCCGACGAACTTCTCATTGGAGACGGGACGAGCGGCGACGGTACCGTCACGGTCGACAACGCCCAGCTGGACGCCGGCAACATTCTTGTCGGCAATGAAGGGACCGGCACGATGACCATTTCCGGCGGCGGCACCGTCAATGCGGAAGATGTGGTCATCGGCAACGCCGCGGCTTCGAACGGCACCATGACTGTCACGGAAACCGGCAGCAATCTGAACCTGTCGGTCGAGCTGAACGTGGGTCTGGACGGCACCGGCACGCTCAACGTGACAGATGGCGGCGGCATAAACCTGTCCGACTGGATTCGTCTCGGCACCGGGACGACGGGCGTGGGCAGCATGACGGTCGACGGTGCCGGCAGCCAAATCACCAATACGGCCGATACCATCGTTGGCGACGACGGCGAGGGCAGTCTTGCGCTGTCAGACGGCGCACAGTTTTCCGGCGATGGCGAGCTTTACATCGGATACGCGGCCACCAGCACAGGTACGCTTTCGATAAAAAGCGGTGCGCAGCTGTCCGTCGACACTGCCTACATGGGCTGGATTGCAGGCTCGTCGGCGAGTGCGACCGTGGACGGCACCGGATCGTCGTGGACCAACACATATGATCTCTATGTCGGACACCAGGGCACGGGCGACCTGACCGTTTCGAACGGTGCCTCGGTCAGCAACGCCGTGGCCTATATCGGGTATGACAGCAGTGCTGTTGGCACGGTCGCTGTCGACGGCAGCGGCTCGAGCTGGATGAACGGATCCAACGTCTATGTCGGCGAGAACGGCAGCGGGACGCTGACGATATCAAATGGCGGCGACGTCTCGGTCGGCGGCCCGGGCACACTCGTCCTGGGCAACCTTGCCGGGAGCACCGGCACGCTGAATATCGGTGCGGCGTCCGGCGATCCGGCCGTCGGGGCCGGCACGCTCGATGCCGCCATGGTCGAGTTTGGAGCCGGCACCGGCCTGATTGTCTTCAATCACACGGACACGGACTACCAATTCGATGCGGAGATTTCCGGTCCCGGAAACGTCATGGTCTATGGCGGCGAAACGGTCCTGACCGCCGACAACACCTATACCGGCGCGACCGGTGTCCATGACGGACTGCTGACGGTCAACGGCAGCATCACCGGAACGGTGACACTTCTGGGCGGTGCGCTGGGCGGCTCCGGAACGGTGGGCAACGTCGCGGTGCAGTCCGGCAGCTCGCTGGCTCCGGGCAATTCGGTCGGGACCCTGAACGTGGCCGGCATGATGTTCGGCTCCGGTGCGTCTTATGACGTGGAACTGAATGACGGCGGCTTTGTCGCCGGTACCAACAACGACCTTGTCAATGCCAGCGGAGCGGTCGTCATCGCCGGTGGCACGGTCAATGTCCTTCCTGAAAACGGTACCGACACCGGCTCCACCTATGAAGAGGGCACCTATACCATCATCACGGCCGCGGGCGGTTTGAGCGGCACCTTTGACAGTGTCAGCGAAAGCTTTGTTTTCCTTGATTTCGCCTTGGGCTACGACAGCAACAACGTCTACCTGAACTCGGAAAAAGTGGTTTTCTTCACCGATATTACCGAGACCGCCAACCAGACGGCGGTCGCCGCGGCGCAAGAAGCGCTTGGCAGCGGCACGACGGTCTATGACGCCCTTACGGGGCTTGTCGGCGACGACAGCGCGGCCCGCGCCGCCTTCGACGCACTGTCCGGCGAACTCCACCCGTCCGCGCGCACGGCGCTTATCGAGGACAGCCGCCAGATCCGCGAAACGGTCAACGCCCGGGTGCGCAGGGCCTTCGACAATCTGGTGCCTGCGGGCATAGCCACCCACTCGGGCGGCAACACTCCGGATACAGGATCAGGGGGCGGACGCTACGCGCTTTGGGGCCATGCCTATGGAGCGGTCGGCACGCAGGATGGTGACGGCAACGCGGCTGCCCTGGATCGCACGGTCGGCGGGATCCTGTTCGGCGCGGATCATGAAATCGGCGATGCCGTCAGGGTCGGTTTGCTGGCCGGGTACAGCCGCGCCAACCTCGACGTGGATGCGCGCAACTCATCGGGATCGGTCGACGGGTATCATCTCGGTGTTTACGGCGGCACCCGGCTGGGCGCCATCGGCCTGCGCGGCGGAAGCGTCTACACCTGGAACAGGCTCGACACCGACCGCACGGTTGCCTTCACCGGGTTCAATGAGACACTGGGCGCCACCTATGATGCCCAGACCTTCCAGGCATTCGCCGAGGCGGGATATGACATTGATCTGGGCAGGGCGCGGCTGGAGCCCTATGCGGGGCTGGCCTATGTGCACCTGCAAACCGATGGTTTCACCGAAACCGGCGGATCAGCGGCGCTCAGCGTTTCCGGCAGCACGACCGGCACCGCTTTCACGACTCTCGGGTTGCGCGGCGAGACCGATGTGACCTTCGGTCCTTCAATAACGGCGCGTCTGGGCGGGGGACTTACCTGGTATCATGCCTTCGGCGATCTGGCATCGTCCACGCAGATGGCCTTTTCAGGTGGAACCCCTTTCGCCATTACCGGCGTGCCGGTTGGCCGTGATTCCGTGCTGTTGGATCTCGATGCCGACGTCCTGCTCACGCCTTCGGCCAGCGCCGGGCTGGCTTATTCGGGCCAGATCGGCGACGGGTTCGGTGAGCACGGCCTGAAGGCCAGGCTGGCGGTGTCGTTCTGATCATGACCTGTCCGTCCAGACCCCCGGTTGCGATGGCGGTGCTTGGCGCCGTCGCGATCACCGCAGCTGTTTCGAGCGCGACAACATCCGCGCTGGCCCTGCCGGGCGGGGCCAATTCCCTGCGCGAAACCCATGGCGAGTGGACCGTTTCCTGTGTCAGGCAAAAGGCCGCCACCCGTTGCGCGATGAGCCAGATGCAAGCCGACCCCAAGACCCGCAAACGGGTTCTGACAATGGAATTGCAGTTGAAAGAGGGCGGAAACGCCACGGGGGTCTTGCTCATGCCCTTCGGCCTTGCGCTCAAACCGGGGGTGGAGCTCAGGGTCGACAACCAGCAAACCGGAATGCCGTTTGCCTATTCCACCTGCCTGCCGGCCGGCTGTGTTGTCCCCTTGTCGGCGGATCCTGCCTTGCTGTCCGCGCTCAAGGCCGGAAGCAAGCTCAACATCAAGGCCGTCGCAAATGCGGACAATCAGCCACTTGCCTTCGTGCTCCCGCTCAACGGGTTTTCAGCCTCTCTGGAACGTTTGACGGAATTGGCGGACTGAAGACAGGCAGTTATCGGTACGACCGTCAAGCGAACAGCATTGCGCTCAGACCTTTCCAGCCGCGCGCTTGCCATTGATTTGGCTGCGACTTCGGTCGGCAGGACGCAGCAGAAAACCTGCCGGGAACCACGGCTTTAACCTGTGTCGCGCGTAATCTAACGCTGCGGTAACTTTGTGGCCAGATTTCCCTTCTATTATCGGTATGAGTGTGGTCCCCTTGCGTAAAACAACTTGTTCCTCTGTTTGTTTGCCGGGTGTTTCAGGGAGTATTTCGTGCGTTCGCGTGTCTGGATCGTGGTGCTTTCCCTCTTGTCGAACGCGCTCGGGCTCGCACTGCCGCTGGCCCTGATCCAGGTTTACGACCGGATCATCGCAAATCAGGCCATCGGTACGGCCCTCGTTCTCTTCTCGGCGGTCCTGATCGCCATTCTGCTCGACGGAATGGTGCGGTTCGCGCGCTCCGCCCTGTTCAGCCGGCTTGGCAGCGAGGAGGAATTCCGTCTCTCATTGAATGTCGCGCGCCGTGTGCTGGGCATGCGGCGAGAGGAACTTTCCCGCTTTGGCGCAGGGCACGTGGAAGAACTGTTCGCCTCGATTTCACGGTCCCGGGACGTGCTCGTGGGCCAGTCGCTGCTGGCAATGTTCGACGCCCCTTTCGCAGTCGCGTTCCTGGCTCTGGTCTGGTTCCTGGGAGGGGCTGTGGTTCTGGCGCCGCTGGCGGTGGTCGCCGTTGTCGGGCTTCTCGCATTCTCGGCCGCAATCGTGCATCGCAGGGCCGATACCGACCTGTTTCACGCGCGGGCCGAGCACAAGACGCTACTGGTGGCCGGAGCGCGAAACGCGGAGGTCTTTCGAACCGGCGGGCTTGCCGGAGCGTTGATGGCCCGGCTTCACGGGACTGAGCTGGCGGTGGCGGAGGCGACGGAGCGCACCGAGACGCAAACCGGTCATCTGATGGATCTTCCACAGGTTGGCAGTATCGCGGCCTCCGTCGCGATCCTGGCGATGGGGGCACTGGCAGTACTCGCGGGTGATATGACGTCGGGCGGAGTCGCTGCCTGCCTGATCCTGGGGCAGCGGGCTGTCGCGGGCCTGATCGGCATCGTGTCGGGCCTTGCCCGCCGGCGCACGGCCGCCGCCGCGGAACGGCGTTTGCGCGCAGTCCTGGGAACACAGGACGCGCCAGAGGGGCTATCGGCGACAGGTGTTCCGCTGGGACTCGATTTCAAGGACGCTGACACGCAGTTCTCCGTGGAGCCAGGGGCACTTGCCATCGTGGAATTTCAAGATGCCGCCGCCGTGAAGGCTTGTTTCCGCGCGCTCTCCGACGGTTTTGCCACAGGTGACGGTCCGGTTTTGACAGCCGCCGACGGCTCACGGGTGCGGGCGGGCGCGACACTGGTCGAAACGATGCCTCCCCTTTTCCAGGGCACGATCCTCGACAATCTTTCCGGGTTCACACCTGAAAACATCGACAGGGCGATCTCGATCACGAACGCGCTTGGGCTCGATCAGCTGCTGGCGCGGCTTTCGGGCGGCTACCAGACGCCGGTCGGAGCAGAGTTTGGAGCTCCCCTGTCTGCCGGGGCGATCAAGCGGATCGGGCTGATCCGGGCACTGAACGGCATGCCCGGATTGATCGTTCTCGAAAACCCAACTTATGCGCTGGACAAGGACGGGGTGGACCGGCTTGCCGCCTTCCTGCCGGGTCTCGGGGCGCAAACCACTGTGGTAATTCTCGCACGTGCAGGCACGCTCGACGGCTTGCCCGGTGCCGTCAGGCTTGCCCCCGGCACAGCGTCCTCCGGGAGGATCGCGGCATGAACCGGCGCGAGACATCCCGGGTCGCCAGGCCCACCCGGCAACAGGCGCACGGTCTCAGGAGCGAACAGCCGGCATTGGCGGAAAGGGAGGCGTCAACGCCTCTCGAAGAGGTCCTTCCCAAGGTCTTGGGCACGATGGGATGGCGGCGCTCGGAAGCTGTGTTTTCAAGTGCGCTGCCTGGGAACGCGGGGCTGGAGCATGTGGAGGAAGCCGCGGTTCTGCTGGAATTGCTGGATTTCGCGGCATCCGTGGAGCGCGGTTTGCCGCAAGCCTGGTCGGATGGGCTGGATGGCGCGGTGGTGGCTCTCTCTGGTGGCGAAGCCTACGCGATCGTTCGGGTGAACGGTATCGAAACCCTGCATTCCAGCGCGCCGGGACGAGATCAGGCTGCTGTCGATATCGTTGCCGCGGCAAACCGTGTGTTGCATGTGCGGATGGCCGATGGCGAACGCATGGCGGCCCTCGCGCACCGGTCGCTGATGCGGCGGCTTCGGCGCGGGATCCGGCACGGGCTGTTCCTGTCGCTGTTTATCAATGCCCTGGCGGCCCTTGTGCCGCTGTTTTCCATGGAGGTGTTCGACCGGGTGATCGGTGCGCGCGCACCGCAGTCCCTGTGGCCCCTGATCGCGGGAGGCGCGGTCGTGGTGTTTTGTGTCTGGTTGCTGCGCCGCTCGCGGGCGCGGTACCTTGCGGGGGAGCGTGCGCGGCTGTCCTCGCTCGCCGGTCTCGCCGCTGAACTGCGGCTTCTCAGGGCACCGCTGGACGCCTTGCACAGACAGTCTGTGGCGCGGCTGGATGCGCGCATCGCGGCGGCGCGGCGCTTTGCCGACCTGTTTGCCTCGGCCAATACGCCGGCCGTGTTCGACGCGCCGTTCATCCTGATCTCGTTGGTCCTGATCGCCTTCATAGGTGGCTTGCTGGTCATTGTTCCCGCCGTCTACCTGCTTCTTTTTGTCGGCGTTGCGCTGCTTGTGCACCGCCGTGCACGCGAGACAGATCCGGAACTGGCAGAGGCGGGGAGACGCCGGACCGCGATGTTGCACGAACTGGGCGCGGTACCGACCGCCCTGCGCGAGAGCGGCGTGGGGCAGGCCTGGCTCAAGAGATTTGCGGACACAGCGAAGCTTGCCGCGCGCGCGGAGCACGCGGCCGCCACACGCAGGGGTGCCGTTCAGGCACTGGGAGCGATCCTGGGCACGGGCGCGGCACTGGCAACTCTGGCTGTTGGGGTGGACCTCGCCATTGCCGGGTCGATCACGCCGGGGGCGCTGGTCGGCGCGATGATGCTGACCTGGAGGATCACGGGACCCGCGCAAGGCTTCTTCCTGGGGCTGCCGCGCCTTCAGGCGGCGCGCGCCGCGGCCGAGGGACTGGAGCGCATCATCGCCACACCCACACTTGCCACCTGCGCGGTCGCGCTGGAGCGGATGCCCGCCGATGCCCCCTCGCTTGAATGTGCAGGGGCCTGGTTCCGATACGACACAGGAAACGAAGCGGCCCTGTCCGGCGTGAATTTCCGTATGGAGCCGGGAACCGTCACGGTGGTGATGGGACCGAACGGCGCGGGCAAGACCACATTGCTGCGCCTGTTGTCCGGCGCGCTGATACCCCAGGCCGGCAATGTGCTGCTGAACGGTCTGAACCTGCGCCGCTACGATCCGGACGAGGTCGCTCTGGCGTCGCTCATTCTGCCCGCGGGAACCGAAGGAGCCTTCGACGAAGGCGGATCGAGGCACTGGAACCCCCGCAGCATCCTGGACAAGCGGATTGCCGGGATCCTGGGGGACGATGAGCGCGGAGACGACGGCCGGGCCGGAACGAATGATCCCGCGGAAGGGCCGGCTCCGCTGATCCTGCTCGACGATCCGCTTGCGGCTGCCGACCCGGAAGAACGGACCGGTTTCGAGGCCTTCGTCACGCGTGCCCGTGGCCGGTCGACGCTGGTCTTCACCACCCATGACACGTCCCTGGTTCCCCTGGCCGACAATGCCCTGGTGCTCGACCATGGCGCGGTTGTCTATTTTGGTCCGGTCGCGCGTGAAGATACTCCGGCACTGCAACTTGGAAAGGTGTGACAATGCGCAGGCATTCCGGCAACCGCTCCGTTGAAAAGCGATTTGAACTCAGTGACGGGCCGGTCGTGCGCCTTGCCCATCTGGGGTCCCTGACCGTCCTCGTCTGTTTCGGCCTGATTGTCGCCTGGATGGTGCTCACGAGCGTCGACGAGGTCGCCAAGGCCCATGGCGCGGTCCAGCCGGAGAGCCAGATGCAGCGTCTCCAGAGCGAATTCGGCGGGTCGCTCACCGAGGTGCGCGTGCGGCGAGGAGATCTGGTCGAGGCCGGAGACGTGATCGCGGTGTTCGACAAGGCCGAAATCTCCTCCGAGCTGCGTGCCGCACTCGCCAAGGGTTTTTCGCTCGAACTGGAGCGTGAACGCCTCCTGGCGCTGGTCGAGGGCCGTGAGCCCGATTTCGACGCAATACGCCGTCGTTCGATCGAGGTCGGCATCAAGCATGTCAAGGCGGATTTCCAGGGTGTCATCGGTGAGCACAATTCCGAGATCTCGGAGTTCGTCGACCTGGCTGTCAAACGTGAAATCGCCGCCTTTGAAAGCCGCCGCGCCTTTCTTGAAAACGAACACCAGGTGATTGACCGCCAGGTCGCCGGAAAGAAGGCGGACATCGCGGCGGTCGATGCCGAGGTGCCAGCGGTCGATCGTCAGCTCGCGGCCGAAAGGGACGAATTGGCGTCGCTGCGCGAGCTGCTCGACAAGGGGCTCGCCCCGAAACCACGCATCATCGCCGCGGTCGAGGCAGAAGCCGATTTCGAGTACCAGATCGCAACCCTTCAGGGGCAACGGGCGGTCCTGGAAGCGGAGCTGGACGAGCTTGGTGAACGGCGTGAAAAGATCGACCTGGATCACGCGGCCAGTGCGCGTGAACGCATAGCGGAGATCAGTGAAGAAGAGCTGGATATCGCCGAACAGCTGGTCCGTCTGCGCCGTCAGGTGGCCGCGGCACAGGTCATTGCTCCTGTGTCCGGATTCGTTCAGACGATCCCGGAAACGGTGGTTGGCCGCGTGGTCGAGCCGGGAGGTCTCGTGGCCGAGATCGTCCCACGCGGCGTCGATTTGCGGTTTTCCGCCCAGCTTGCCCCCCGCGACGTCGGGTTCGTGTCCCCGGGACAATCGGTGAACCTGAAGATCGATGCCTTCGACTTCAGCCGCTACGGTGCCCTGGCCGGGCAGGTGGTGGAGGTTTCCCCGACCACGATCGTGGATGAGCGGGGGACCGCCTATTACGAGGTCCTGGTGGAGATTCCCGAACCGTTTTATCGCGGCGATCCCGAGCGATTTGCCCTGCTGCCGGGCATGACGGGGGAAGCCGACATCCTGACAGGGCGCAAAACCGTCTTCGAATATGTCTGGAAGCCGGTTTTCACCAATCTCGACCTGGCGCTGAGCGAGCGATAGGAGGCGACGATGCCCAACGATCCTTCCGCAGACGGCGGTGGCGGAAACGCACGCGGTTCCTGGTGGCGGCGCCTGCTGGGACTTGGCGGCCACCGCGTGCCGGACGAGACGAAAGATCCCCGCCAGGTGCACTCGGAGGAGGGGTTCGGCTGGGTTGTTGATGATCTGGACCCTGACCATCAGTCTCGACCCGGCCCGGCCCTCGGTACGGGAGACCGGCAGGGCACCCTGGCACCGGGCGGCGCCGAAACATCTCGGCAATTGGCCGCAGAGGGCGGCGGCAGCGCGTCTCGGGAAGCGACGCGACAGGGAACGGCGGCCGGAGAGAACCAAGGCACGGGGTTACGAGCCGGAGCGCCGGGGCATCCAACTCCCGAAGCGGGACAGGCCGAAGGCTCGTCGCATCCGTTGGCGGGACCAGCCGTTTCGAGTGGCTCGGGGCACCCGGGGATCTTGGCCGGCTTGGGAGCCGCGCCGAACCTGACGCCCGCACATAGCCCGGGACCTGCCGCAGGGCCGCATCCTGCGGCCGGGCATGGGGACCCGGAAGCGATACCCGATACCATTCCTGAGCATGGTCCGGGACCGGACATTCAGCCGAAACCACCGGCGGGAAGTGCCGGGGCGATCCCGATACCGGACCCGACACCGGACCAGATTCCCGGTCCGGCCGTGCCGCCGAAACCGCCTGAGCCGCATGGCGACCAGGTGCCGACGCTGGGCCCGACGCCGCAGAACGTGCCGGGCTACAACGTGCCGCCGAAACCGCCGGAGCCGCATGGCGACCAGGTGCCGACGCTGGGCCCGACGCCGCAGAACGTGCCGGGCTACAACGTGCCGCCGAAACCGCCGGAGCCGCATGGCGACCAGGTGCCGACGCTGGGCCCGACGCCGCAGAACGTGCCGGGCTACAACGTGCCGCCGAAACCGCCTGAGCCGCATGGCGACCAGGTGCCGACGCTGGGCCCGACGCCGCAGAACGTGCCTGGCTACAACGTGCCGCCGAAACCGCCTGAGCCGCATGGCGACCAGGTGCCGACGCTCGGGCCGACGCCGCAGACCGTGCCTGGCTACAACGTGCCGCCGAAACCGCCTGAGCCGCATGGCGACCAGGTGCCGACGCTTGGCCCGACGCCGCAGAACGTGCCTGGCTACAACGTGCCGCCGAAACCGCCTGAGCCGCATGGCGACCAGGTGCCGACGCTGGGCCCGACGCCACAGAACGTACCGGGCTACAACGTGCCGCCGAAACCGCCTGAGCCGCATGGCGACCAGGTGCCGACGCTGGGCCCGACGCCGCAGGCCGTGCCTGGCTACAACGTGCCGCCGAAACCGCCTGAGCCGCATGGCGACCAGGTGCCGACGCTCGGCCCGACGCCACAGAACGTGCCTGGCTACAACGTGCCGCCGAAACCGCCGGAGCCGCATGGCGACCAGGTGCCGACGCTGGGCCCGACGCCGCAGAACGTGCCTGGCTACAACGTGCCGCCGAAACCGCCTGAGCCGCATGGTGACCAGGTGCCGACGCTCGGGCCGACGCCACAGACCGTGCCTGGCTACAACGTTCCGCCGAAGGTGCCGCCGACACTCGGCAATGACCAGACGCCCGATATTGTGCCGCATGTCGCACAGATCTCGGGCACCGACACCGGCACTATGACGGAAGACCGGGACGTGACCTTAGGTAACCTGACGGCGGATGGACATCTCACGATTGCCGATCCCGATGCCGGTGAAGCGGCCTTTGCGCCGGTTACGGCAGGTATCGGTGCCTATGGCACCTTCACGCTGGACACGCAGGGAAACTGGACCTACACCGCGGACAACGCACAGCTGGCCGTGCAGGCGCTGCAGGCCGGTGCAGTGCCGCTAACCGACACCCTGACCGTCACGAGTGTCGACGGCACCAAGCATGACATCATTGTCACCATCCACGGCACCAATGACGCGCCGGTGCTGAGCGCCGCGACGGCTTCAGCCACGGAGGATGGCAGTGCGGTCACGGGCCGGATGTCGGCGACGGACGTTGACAGCGGCGATACCAAGGCCTTCTCGATCGGCCAGCCGGTCGATGGCTTCACCCTGCAGGCGGACGGTTCGTGGAGTTTTGATCCGTCCCATGCCGCCTATCAGCATCTGGCTGCGGGACAGACCATGCCCGTGACCATCCCGGTGACGGTGACCGACAGCGCCGGGGCAACGGACACGGAGAACCTGGTCATCACGGTGACGGGCACCAATGATGCCCCTGTCGTGAGCGGCCCGGTGGATCTTGGCAGCGGCACTGAAGACAAGGCCGTCCCGATCACGGCGGCGCAGCTTCTGGCCCATGCCACCGACATCGATACGGGCGACCACCTGTCCGTGACGGGTCTGACCGCCAGCCACGGCACGATCAGCGGCGACGCGGCCCACGGCTTCACCTTCACGCCGGATCCGAACTACAACGGCCCGGTGGACCTGAGCTACCAGGTGACAGACGGCCATGGCGGCAGTGTTGCCCAGACCGCCTCGCTGACCCTGGGCGCGACGCCGGATGCGGCGGTGATCACGGGAGGCGATACCGGTTCGATGACGGAGGACCGGAATGTCGGGCCGTCATCGGCGCATCCGCTCGCGGTCAGCGGGAGCTTGTCCGTTCAGGATCCGGACGGCCCGTCTCAGGAGTTCTTCCAGTACAGCCGCTTTGGCGAACATGCGATCTCGGATCCTTTCGGCGGAAGTCTGCACATCGACCGCGCCGGGAACTGGGATTACGAGGTCGACAACACCCATCACGCCGTCCAGGCTCTCGCTGCGGGCGAGGAAGGCCATGCGATCTACGAGGTGCACTCGGCCGATGGCACGGCCCACCGGATCCAGATCACGATCCACGGCACCAACGACGCGCCGGTGCTGAGCGTGGCAACCGCCTCGGCGACGGAAGACGGCAGCGCGGTCACCGGCCAGATGTCGGCAACGGACGTGGATACGGGTGACACGAAAGCCTTCGCGATTGCCCAGCCGGTCGACGGCTTCACCATGCATGGCGATGGCTCGTGGAGTTTTGATCCGTCCCATGCCGCCTATCAGCATCTGGCTGCGGGACAGACCATGCCCGTGACCATCCCGGTGACGGTGACCGACAGCGCCGGGGCAACGGACACGGAGAACCTGGTCATCACGGTGACGGGCACCAATGATGCCCCTGTCGTGAGCGGCCCGGTGGATCTTGGCAGCGGCACTGAAGACAAGGCCGTCCCGATCACGGCGGCGCAGCTTCTGGCCCATGCCACCGACATCGATACGGGCGACCACCTGTCCGTGACGGGTCTGACCGCCAGCCACGGCACGATCAGCGGCGACGCGGCCCACGGCTTCACCTTCACGCCGGATCCGAACTACAACGGCCCGGTGGACCTGAGCTACCAGGTGACAGACGGCCATGGCGGCAGTGTTGCCCAGACCGCCTCGCTGACCCTGGGCGCGACGCCGGATGCGGCGGTGATCACGGGAGGCGATACCGGTTCGATGACGGAGGACCGGAATGTCGGGCCGTCATCGGCGCATCCGCTCGCGGTCAGCGGGAGCTTGTCCGTTCAGGATCCGGACGGCCCGTCTCAGGAGTTCTTCCAGTACAGCCGCTTTGGCGAACATGCGATCTCGGATCCTTTCGGCGGAAGTCTGCACATCGACCGCGCCGGGAACTGGGATTACGAGGTCGACAACACCCATCACGCCGTCCAGGCTCTCGCTGCGGGCGAGGAAGGCCATGCGATCTACGAGGTGCACTCGGCCGATGGCACGGCCCACCGGATCCAGATCACGATCCACGGCACCAACGACGCGCCGGTGCTGAGCGTGGCAACCGCCTCGGCGACGGAAGACGGCAGTGCGGTCACCGGCCAGATGTCGGCAACGGACGTGGATACGGGTGACAGCAAGGCCTTCTCGATCGGCCAGCCGGTCGATGGCTTCACCCTGCAGGCGGACGGTTCGTGGAGCTTCGATCCGTCCCATGCCGCCTATCAGCATCTGGCTGCGGGACAGACCATGCCCGTGACCATCCCGGTGACGGTCACCGACAGCGCCGGGGCGACGGACACGGAAAACCTCGTCATCACGGTGACCGGGACGAATGATGCGCCGGTGGTCAGCGGCCCGGTGAGCCTGCCCGGCGGCAAGGAAGACCAGGCAGTTTCGATCACGGCGGCGCAGCTTCTGGCCCATGCCACCGACATCGACACGGGCGACCACCTGTCCGTGACGGGTCTGACTGCCAGCCACGGCACGATTTCCGGCGACGCGGCCCACGGTTTCACCTTCACGCCTGATCCGAACTACAACGGTCCGGTGGACCTGAGCTACCAGGTCACCGACGGTCATGGCGGCAGTGTGCCCCAGACGGCCTCCCTGAGCCTGGGCGCGACGCCGGATGCGGCGGTGATCACGGGAGGCGACACCGGTTCGGTGACGGAGGACAGCACACTTGTCACCGGTGGCAAGCTGGATGTTGCCGACCCGGATCAGGGGCAGGCCGCCCTGGTGCCGCAAACCGGTGTTGCCGGTACGCATGGCACGTTCACGGTTCAGGCGGACGGAACCTGGAGCTATCAGCTCGACAATGCACAGCCGGCGGTGCAGGCGCTTCAGGCCGGCGGCACGCCGCTGACCGACACGCTGACGGTCTCGAGCATCGACGGAACCACACACGACATCACCGTTGCCATAGAAGGCACGAATGACGGCCCCCAGGTTCAGCCGGGCGATCTGGGAGCAACGCAGCAGGATCAGTCCCGAACCTTCACAGAGAGTGAACTGCTTCAACGTGTGCATGCCACGGATATCGACAGGGGAGATACGCTCACCATCGATTCTGTTTCGGTGGACCCGAAATACGGGTCTTTCGCCCGATCTGCCGGAGGAGACTGGGAATTCCGGCCCGCCGCCGGTGTCGCGCATGACGACATACCAGTCAGCATTGTGGTCCGTGACAGCGCCGGGGCGACCCGGGCAGCGCAGGCGGATCTCGACATCACGCCGGCACCGGTGGCTGCGCAGGTTCAGGGTGTCGGCACGCAGCATCTCTCTGGTACGATCGCCGGAGCTCCGGGAGGATGGGCGATTGCGACTGCGACAGGTGCAGGCGTCTTGTCGCTACAGGGGCAATACGGCACGTTGACGATCGATCCGCAGACGGGTCATTTCGATTACCACTACACTCCGGATTCCGCGGTCATCAAGCATGGCGGCACCGGTGCGGCGCCGGGGATCCACATCGACACGTTCAAGATCATGCAGCACGGCGGGACAGTGGCGGACGCGGAAGTAGAAGTGAAAATTGACGTCCAGAGCGTTCACGGCCAGAGCGGGCACCACATCGATCACACCCAGCTTCAGGGGATCACCCTTGTCCCGATTGCGCCGGTGCAGCATGACGCGCCAGGTGATGAGGCCGTCGAAGAGGTTTCCGTCCATATTCAGGCAGATGACCAGCTTGCTGATATCGGGGCAGGGCTTCCGGCAGAAAGCGAGCAACTGGCCGAAATGGCGCCGCACGCCGGCCAGGGAAGTGGAGACGGTCCGGTGGACCACTATCTCGGAGCAATTGACAGGGATGTTGCCGCGCAGGGAGACGAGCAGCCGTCCTATTCCACGGAGGCGCAGGACCCGGTTCCATCGCCAGAACAGGAACTCTCACCGTTGTCAGGAACACCGGTGACCGCAGAGGGGGGGAGCCAGGCCACCCCGGTCGATCATTATCTTGCGGCAGTCGGAGACACTGCTGAAAGCGGCGCTGCACCACAGCACGAAGCGCAAGTGGCGAGCTACCTGCAAAGCGCGGGCGTCGATCCGCAGTCGGCACCCATGCCGCCGCCGGACATGCACGCCGGGCTCCCGGATCCGACACTGACCGCCGACGGCAGTCTCCTGGGTGCCGCCGATCAGGACAGTCAAGACAACGGCAACACCCCAGCACCGGCCCCGGAAGCTGATGTGCCCGACACGGCGCCGCCACCGGACCCGCAGGACGATCAGCACCATACCTGACCGGAGCCGCGTTCACCTTTCGGGCACCCGACCGGAATTGGGATGCTCCGGGCCATGGCCTGACGTATCGCTGGCTGGAGGAAATCACCCCTGTCAGGTTTCCGGAATATTGGAATAGAGCGCGGTCAATTGCAGGATCGGCCGGTTCAGGGCTTCGTCGAGCGCGGAATAGAGCGAGATCGAAAACCCCCACAGCGCACCTGTGGTGGCCGGGTTGTTGGCACTCTGCCAGGTTTCGACGGCCGTGACGATGGGGGCCACACCCGAATAGCTGTAGCGCGGATGCAGGGTCGCCGGCAGGAAGGTCCGGATCGGGTTGTCTCCACCCGTGAGCGTATAGCCATAGCGCGCCGCGATGGAGATGTCGCGTGCCTGGGCGTTGCCGTCGAAGATCGCCTCGAAGATGGCGTTGAGCGGGTTGGTGGCCGGATCGCTTGTCCAGTCTCCGATATCCAGCGGCGCGGAGCTGATCAGGTTTGGAACCAGGGGTTCCGGGAAGGAAAGGGCGGGCGTTCGATAGACGAACGCGTCCCGCGTGCTCGGACCGCCGGAGCCGAGTAGGTCCTGGTTGCGCACGACCCAGACACTGGCGGTTGCGCTTTGGTAGTTGGCGATATGCAGCCCGCCGAAGGACAGCTGAAAGGCCAGCTGGACGAACGCAGGAACCAGATCGGCCGTGTCGCCGGGGAACTGGTAGGTACAGGTTTGCCCGTCAGGGTCCTGCCGGGTCAGCGTGACATGCTTGCCATCGGGGCGCACCACTTCGATCTCGGGCCAGCCGACATCGCCTTCGGCCTTAAGTCGCTGCAAGGTGAGGGTCGTGTAGACCGCGTGCCCGTCAACCACCGCGCTGCTCAGGGAGGCGGAGAACTCGTAGCTCTCCGGCACCGGCCCGCCCAGGGCGCTTCTTTCGCTGTCCGGCGGCGGCGTGTCGCCGTCGTCCCCCCAATGGGCGGCCCAGGCCGAAGCGATGGAACCGGCAAGGCCCGAGAAGGTGGTAAGCGTGTTCTGCAGCACGGTTCCCGTGGCCGGCGGCAGATCCGTCAGGGTGGCAATCTCGGGCCAGATCTGATCGGCAATGGCCGCGTATTGGGCCAGTGGCGGAAAAATGTCCTCGCCCTCGTCCTGCTTGGCATTGGCGCCAGGCAGGAGGTTGAAGGCGACCTCGAAGCGGATCTGGTCCTGCGCGGCGCTGTCATGGGAATAGGTGAAGACATAGGACCAATGCAGCGCGGCCTCATAGGACTGAGGATCTTCCGCCAGCTTCGCATGCTGCTCGATGAGGGCGGCATATCCCGGGTAACTGCGCAGTGGAATGGGGACGGACGGGCTGCCCAGGGCAGTTGAAACGCCCGCCGGTGCCGGCTGGTCGAGCGGATGCACAAAACTCAGCCACTGAGAAGCGTCATAGCCCTCGGCAATCGGTTCGATGCCGAATTCAAGTTCGTTGACCGCGTAGTCCAGCGTCAGCTCAAGCGACCGTTGTGCTGCCAGGTCGGGAACGAAGAAGATGAAGGAAACCGGCCAGGTGCCTGTCTTCAAAGGGGCTTTCGCGTTGCTGACCTGTGCCTTGCGCCATGCGGCATCGCCGCCGCCGCTGTCGTTGTCGATCCGGGCGGCGCCGGACAGCCGGGCGTCATCGGCCGCGGAGGGGCTCTCGACCACCGCGTCATATTGCAGAATGGCGGCGGTCTCTCGGGCTCGT